>NZ_JBWBRF010000007.1:0-233950 GCF_056279385.1 Massilia sp. UYP34
GCCGGCACAGCTCCAGCAATGACTTGTCGCCGGTCGAGTATGAAAAGCAGTATTTCAAGCGGCTCGCGAGTGTCTAGGAAACTCGTGGCGATTCACCTGGAGGCTGGTTGCGTACGAAGACGAAAGTCACAAAAACGATGGAGTGGGGGAACCGGCGAACGTTCCGAGCCAAGCCGACGGCAAGGCAGGTAATCATGCCTAACGTCATTCGCCTCAACGATCCAACCAGCCACGGAGGCAAGGTTACTCGAGTCGAGGCCACCCATTTCACAGTTGGCGGGATTGCGGTCGCTTGTGTCGGGGACAAATGTGTTTGTCCGATACACGGGGAGGGAACAATCGTAGAAGGGAATTCCCGCCATACCATAGGCGGCGCTTCTGTCGCCTACGATGGACACCGAACCAGCTGCGGAGCTACTTTGACGTCCACAGTTGATAATTTCAGTATTCGTTGATGGTGCAGGGTTACCACGACTTGGGTACCGCTCAAGTTAGCTTGATTTCAGTAGAATAAAGAAAGCCGGGCCGCAAGGCCCGGCTCTCGTTCGGCAAGTGCCTGGCGTACGCTTACCGCGCCGCCACCGGCGTGGCGCCGTCGGCAGGCACGACCGGCTCCATCCACCCCCCACCCAGCACGCGATACAAGGCCACCTGATTCTGCAACCTGAGCAGATTCGCCTGCACCGACAACTGCTGCGACTGGAACAGCGAGCGCTGTGCATCGAGCAGGTCCAGGTAGCTGGCCGCGCCGCTGCGGTAACGCAGGTCGGACAGGTTGAAGCGGTCGGCTTCGGCCTCGGTCACCGCGTTTTGTGCGCGCAGCTGTTCGCTGAAGGTCGCCTGGCCGGCCAGCGCATCCGCCACTTCGCGGAACGCGGTCTGGATCGACTGCTCGTATTGCGCCACCGCGATGTCGCGCTGGGCGCGGGCGCTGCCCAGCGTGGCGCTGTTGCGGCCGTAGTCGAAGATCGGCAGGATCGCCTGCGGCGCGAAGGTCCAGCCCCAGGTGCCGCTGTCGAACAGGCCCGACAGCTCGTTGCTGGCGCTGCCGGCGCTGCCGGTCAGCGTGATGCGCGGGAAGAAGTTCGCGCGCGCCGCGCCGATGTTGGCGTTGGCCGCGATCAGCTGCTGCTCGGCCGAACGGATGTCCGGACGGTTGGCCAGCAGGTCGGACGGCAGGCCGGCCGGGATGTCGGGCAGCTCGGTCTTGGCCAGGGTGGCGCCGGCGCTCACGTCGGCCGGCAGCGGGCCGCCGACCAGCAGGGTCAAGAGATTGATGTCCTGGGCGCGCAGGCGCTGCTGCTGGGCCAGGGTCGCGCGGGCCGTCTCGACCAGCGAACGCGATTGCTGCAGTTCCAGGCGCGAGGCCACGCCGTTCTCGAAGCGCAGCTGGGTCAGCTTGTCCGATTCCAGGCGGGTGTTCAGCGTATCCTGCGTGATGCGCAGCAGCTCTTCGTCGGCCAGCAGTTGCAGCCAGGCGCTGGCGACCGACGAGATCAGGCTGATCTGCGTCGCCTTGCGCGCCTCTTCGGTGGCCAGGTATTGCGCCAGCGCCGCTTCGGACAGGTTGCGCACGCGGCCGAACAGGTCCAGCTCGAACTGCGAGACCGACAGGCCCGACTGGTACACGCTGTTGATCGGCTGGTCTTCGCCGGTGGTCTGGCGGCTGCCGCTGATGCCTACGCCCACGGTCGGCAGGCGGTCGGCGCGGGTGATGCGGTATTGCGCGCGCGCCTGCTCGATGTTGGCGATCGCCACGCGCAGGTCGCGGTTGTTGACCAGCGCGGCGTCGATCAGCGAACGCAGGCGCGTATCGGCAAAGAACGACTGCCAGGCCACCGTGGCCGGGGCCGCGTTCAGCACCGGGCTGGTCGACTCGGTCGCCGCTTTCGGCGTTTCCGGGAAGGCGGCGGCCACCGGGGCGGCCGGGCGTTCGTAGTCGGGGGCCAGCGAGATGCAGCCTGCCAGCGCCATTGACAGCGCCAGCGGCGTGGCGAATTTGATGTGCTTGATCATCGTTACTTTCCTTGTTCTAGCGCATGTTCATGTTGTTGCGTGTACATCTTCTTCTGGCGCTCGCTGCCCTTGAAGAGCGTGCGTACCACCACGAAGAAGACCGGCACGAAAATCACGCCCAGCACGGTCGCGGTAATCATGCCGCCCATCACGCCGGTACCGATGGCGCGCTGCGAGGCCGAGCCGGCGCCGCCCGCGATCACCAGCGGCAGCACGCCGAGGATGAAGGCCAGCGAGGTCATGATAATCGGGCGGAAGCGCAGGTGCGCCGCTTCCAGCGCCGCTTCGTACGGCGTCTTGCCCTCGGCCTGCAGGTCCTTGGCGAATTCGACGATCAGGATCGCATTCTTCGCCGCCAGGCCGATGATGGTGATCAGGCCGACCTTGAAGTACACGTCGTTCGGCAAGCCCCGCATATTGGCCGCGATCAGCGAGCCGAGCACGCCCAGCGGCACCACCAGCATCACCGACACCGGGATCGTCCAACTTTCATACAGTGCGGCCAGGGCCAGGAACACCGCCAGCAGCGAGAAGGCAATCAGGATTCCCGCGGTCGAGCCGGACAGGATCTCTTCGCGCGACTGGCCCGTCCATTCGAAGGCGAAGCCGGCCGGCAGCTGGGCCGCCAGGCGCTGCATTTCTTCCAGCGCGTCGCCGCTCGAGTAACCCGGAGCAGGTTCGCCGGTGAGCTTCATCGCCGGATAGCCGTTGTAGCGGTTGGTCTGCATCGGGCCGGTGGTCCATTCGGTGGTCGCGAACGACGACAGCGGCACCGGTTGGCCATTCCTGTTCAGGGCATTGATGCGCAGCAGGTCGTTCGGCTGCATGCGCTGGGGCGCATCGGCCTGCACGATCACGCGCTGCAGGCGGCCGGCGTTCGGGAAGTCGTTCACGTACGACGAACCCAGCGAGGTCGACAATGCGGTATTGATCGCGGCGAAGGTCACGCCCAGGGCTTGCGCCTTGTCGCGGTCGATGTTCAGCTTGAGCTGCGGCGCGTCTTCCAGGCCTTCCGGACGCATGCCGGTCAAGACCTTGCTCTGCATTGCCATGCCCAGCAGCTGGTTACGCGCTGCGAGCAGGGCGTTGTGGCCATTGCCGCCACGATCCTGCAGGCGGAACGAGAAGCCGGTGCCGGTGCCCAGTTCCGGGATCGGTGGCGGGCTCACCACGAAGATGAAGGAGTCGCGCACCGCGCCCATGTGGCCGGTGATGCGGCCGGCGAACGATTGCGCGTCCTGGCCTTCTCCGGTGCGCTCGTCCCATGGCTTCATCGGGATGAACGCGAGGCCCATGTTCTGGCCCTGGCCCGAGAACGAGAAGCCGGTCACGGCCACGATGTTGGCGGTCTCGGGCTGCTTCATCACATACTCTTCCAGCGAGCGCAGCACGGCGCCGGTGCGCTCGGCGGTGGCGCCGGGCGGCAGCTGGATGTTGGCGATCACGTAGCCCTGGTCTTCGTTCGGCAGGAAGGCGTTGGGCATGCGGGTGAACATCAGGGCGACGACGGCGACCAGCAGCGCGAACACGACCATCCAGCGGCCGGCGCGCTTGAGGATGGCGCCGACGAAGCCTTCATATTTCTTGGCGCCGGCGGTGAAGTTGCGGTTGAACCAGCCGAAGAAGCCCTTCTTTTCCATGTGATGGCCGGCCTCGACGGGCTTGAGCAGGTGCGCGCACAGCGCCGGGGTCAGGGTCAGCGCCAGGAAGGCCGAGAAGCCGATCGAGGTCACCATCACCACCGAGAACTGGCGGTAGATGTTGCCGACCGCGCCGGCGAAGAACGCCAGCGGCACGAACACGGCGATCAGGACGACGGTCACGCCGATGATGGCGCCCGAGATCTGGCCCATCGCCTTGCGGGTGGCTTCCAGCGGCGGCAAGCCTTCCTCGCTCATGATGCGCTCGACGTTCTCCACCACCACGATGGCGTCGTCGACCACGATGCCGATCACCAGCACCATGCCGAACATGGTCAGCACGTTGATCGAGAAGCCCAGCGCCAGCAGGCAGGCGAACGAGCCGAGCAGCGCGATCGGCACCACGATGGTCGGGATCAGGGTATAGCGGATGTTCTGCAGGAACAGGTACATCACCAGGAACACCAGCACGATCGCTTCGATCAGGGTGTGCACCACTTGCTCGATCGAGATGTCGATGAAGGTGGTCGAGTCGTAGGGAATCGAGTACTTCATGCCTTTCGGGAAGTACTTCTGCAGTTCCGCCATGCGCGCCTTGATCAGCTCGGCGGTCTGCAGGGCGTTGCCCGACGGCGCCAGCTGCACGCCGATACCGGCCGACGGATTGCCGTTCAGGCGCGCCGTGGTGGAATAGGCCTGGCCGCCGATCTCGATGCGCGCCACGTCCTTCAGGCGCACGGTGGAGCCGTCCGGATTCGCGCGCAGCACGATGTTGCCGAACTGTTCGACGTTCGACAACTGGCCGGTGACGATCACGGTGGCGCTGATCTGCTGGCCCTTGGCGACCGGCAGGTCGCCGATGGTGCCGGAAGCGACCTGGGCATTCTGCTGCGAGATCGCGGCGGTGACGTCGGCCGGCGACAGGTTCAGGCCGACCAGCTTGGTCGGATCGATCCAGACGCGCATCGCCTTCTCGGTGCCGAACAGCTGGGCCTGGCCGACGCCGGTGATGCGCTGGATTTCCGGCAGCACGTTGCGCGAGGCATAGTCGCCCAGCTCGATGCTGGTGATGTTCGGGTCATCCGACGACAGGATCGTAAACAGCAGGAAGTTCGAGCGCGCCTGGTCGACGCGCACGCCTTGCTGCGTGACCGCCGGCGGCAGGCGCGGGGTGGCGCGCGACAGGCGGTTCTGGACGTCGACCTGCGCCAGGTTCGGGTCGGTGCCGGTCTCGAACGAGATGGTGATCGAGCCGCTGCCGTTGGCCTGGCTGGTCGATTCCATGTAAATCATGCCTTGCGCACCGTTCATCTCGCGTTCGATGATCGAGATGACGGAGTCTTCGAGCGTCTGCGCCGATGCGCCCGGGTAAGCGACGTTGATGACGATCGAGGGGGGCGCCACAGTCGGGTATTGCGCGATCGGCAGCTGCTTGATGGCGACGCCACCGAGCACCATGATGAATAGCGCGATCACCCATGCAAAAATCGGGCGGTCAATAAAAAAACGTGCCATTGGAAAGTCCTATTTCTTTGTTCTTATCGGCTGCTGTCGGCTGGCGTGGTCGCGCCCGCGACCGGCGAGCCGGCATCCGGGGTGCGGGTATCGCCGGCGGCGGCAGCCGCGTTCGGCTGGGCCGCCGGTGCGCCCGCCTGGGCCGGCGCCTGCTGCGCACCGGCCGGCGTCCACGCCACCGGCTTGACCGGGGTGCCCGGCGGCAGCATCTGCAACTTCTGGAAGCCGTCGACCATGACTTTTTCGCCTTCCTTCAGGCCGCCGGTGACGACCCAGCTCTCGTCCTGCTGCGAAGCGATCTGGATCTGGCGCGGAACCGGCTTGTTGTCGGCGCCGATGACGGTCACGATGTCGCCGTTCTGGCCGCCGCGGGTGACCGCCTGCTGAGGAATCAGAATGCCGTTCGGCAGCGAAGCCTGGGCGACGCGCACGCGCACGTACTGTCCCGGGAGCAGGGCATTGTCCGGGTTCGCCACGGTGGCGCGCAGCGTGACCTGGCCGGTGCCCTGGTCGACCGTCACATCCGAGAACAGCAGCTTGCCGCGCTGCGGCAGGACGGAGCCGTCTTCCAGCAGCACGGTGACCGGCACGTCGCTGGCGCCGCCGCCCTGCTTCTTCAGGCGCTGCAGCTCGGTGGCCGACTGGGTGATGTTGAGGTACATGGTGTCGGTCTGCTGGATCAGGGCCAGCTCGGTCGATTGGGTGCTTGACACCAGCGCGCCTTCGGTCACCAGCGCGCGGCCGATGCGGCCCGTGATGGGGGCGTTCACATTGGTGTAGCCAAGATTAATCTGGGCAACGCGCAATTGGGCCTTGGCTGCGGCGACTTCGGCCTCACCTTGCTTCTGGGCAGCGACGGCGTTGTCGAATTCCTGCTTGCTGACGGCGTTGGCCTCGACCAGCGGCTTGTAGCGCTCGGCGATGGCGCGCGACGCCACCAGGTTGGCTTCGGCGCGCGCGACGTCGGCGCGGGCGGCGGCGAGCTGGGCCTGGTAAGGCGCCGGATCGATGGTGAACAGCGACTGGCCCTGCTTGACGACGCTGCCCTCGGTGAAGGAACGCTTGAGCACCACGCCGTCGACGCGAGCGCGAACCTGGGCGGTGCGGATCGGCTCCACCCGCGCCGGCAGCTCGTTCTGCAGCGCGACGGTCTGGAAGACGGTGGTGACGACGCCGACTTCGGGCGCCGGCATCTGCTGGCCGGCGGGGGCGCCGGCCTTGGCCGGTTCGTCTTTCTTGCCGCAGGCGGACAGCAGGACCACCGCAGCCAGGGTGGCCGCCGCGACCCGGGTGAGGGACAGGGATGAGGAGTGGGCAGAGCGCATTACGTGTGCATCCTTCTAATTAATAATTGCGGCGATGTCACACCCCGTCGACAACATATGCATGGGTGTAAGATCAGCGCTGGCTTTTGCAAATAGTTTTATATACTATCACGACTGTATGTAAAATGTTTTTAAGCGGTTTTTATTCGAAGGTAACTCAAAAGAAATGGTTCGCAGGACGAAGGAAGAAGCAGCGGCGACCCGCGACAGCATTCTTGATGCAGCAGAGGTCTTGTTCGCAAAACAGGGTGTCTCGCGAACGACATTACAGCATATCGCGTCAGCGGCGGGTGTGACACGCGGCGCGATTTACTGGCATTTTGTCGACAAGGGGGCGGTGTTCAGCGCGATGATGGATCGCGCCAAGATGCCGATGGACACGGCGATCCAGCAGCTGGGCGAGCGCGAAATCGCCGACCCGCTGCAGCGCTTGCGCGACGAGCTGATGGCGGTGCTGCACATCGTCGTCAGCGATGAGAAGGCGCGCCGGGTGTTCGAGATCGCCACCCTCAAGACCGAGTTCACCGAAGAAGTGGACTCGGCGCGCGTGCGCAAGCGCGAAGCGGTGGCCGAGTGGCGCGGGCGCATGGAAACGAACCTGGCCGAGGCGCGCGCCAACGGCCAGCTGCCTGCCGGCGTGGATCCGCACAATGCCGCGACCTGCATGTGGGTCATCATCGACGGCCTGCTGCGCAACTGGCTGTTCGACCTGGAATCGTTCGACCTGATGGCGCTGGGCGGGGAGCTGATCGATACCTTCCTGGCGGGGCTGAAGGCGCGCTGAGAGCCAAAGCCCAAAAACTACCTTCTTTCGTCAGCCCCAAAACGTCGTCCCCGCGCAGGCGGGGACCTAAGGTGCGAGCGTCTCGGTAACGCAAGCAATACTTGGGTCCCCGCCTGCGCGGGGACGACATGCTATGGCCAACAAAGGAATTAACGCATGCCTTCGATCATCTGCTTGAGCTTGAGCGAATCGGCGACGAAGGCGCGGATGCCTTCGGCCAGCTTCTCGGTGCCCATCGCGTCTTCGTTCAGCATGAAACGGAAGGTCTTTTCGTCGATCGCGATCTTGTCGATATCGATGCTCTCGTCCTTGCTCAGCTTGCGCTCGACCGGCGCATCGCTGTCGGCCAGCTTTTGCAGCAGGTCGGGCGAGATGGTGAGCAGGTCGCAACCGGCCAGCTCCAGGATCTGCGAGGTGTTGCGGAAGCTCGCGCCCATCACTTCGGTGTCGTAGCCGAACTTGCGGTAGTACTGGTAGATGCGCTTGACCGACTGCACGCCCGGATCGTCGGCGCCCTGGTATTCGAGGCCGGTCGACTTCTTGTACCAGTCGTAGATGCGGCCGACGAACGGCGAGATCAGCTTGACGCCGGCTTCGGCGCAGGCCACCGCCTGGCACAGCGAGAACAGCAGGGTCAGGTTGCAGTGGATGCCATCCTTCTCCAGGATCTCGGCGGCGCGGATGCCTTCCCAGGTCGAGGCGATCTTGATCAGCACGCGCTCGCGCGACACGCCGTTCTTTTCATACAGGGCGATCAGCTCGCGGCCCTTGGCGACGGTGGCTTCGGTATCGAACGACAGCGCGGCGTCGATCTCGGTCGAGACGCGGCCCGGCACGTACTTCAGGATCTCGACGCCGAAGGCGATCAAGAGGCTGTCGACGATCGCTTCGATCGAGGCGCCGGGGGCGTCGGCGATGGCTTTTTCCAGCAGCGGACGGTATTCCGGCTTTTGCACGGCCTTCAGGATCAGGGAGGGATTGGTGGTCGCGTCTTTCGGCGAGTAGGCCTTGATCGACTGGAAGTCACCGGTGTCGGCGACCACGGTGGTGTACTGCTTGAGCTGTTCGAGTTGGTTCATGGTGGTCTCGTGAAGGGTGGAGCGTGAGGCAGTCAGAAGTCGGTGGCGGCGATGAAGGCGGCGAGCATGGCTTCCAGGCCAGCGCGGTCTTCTTCCGAAAAACGGTCCGCCCGCGGGCTGTCGATATCGAACACGCCAATGAGCTTGTCGTCCTTGATCACCGGAATGACGATTTCCGAGGCGGATGCCGAATCGCAGGCGATGTGGCCCGGGAAGGCATGCACGTCCGGCACCACGATGGTCTCGCGCTTGACGGCGGTGGCGCCGCACACGCCGCGGCCGAACGGGATGCGGGCGCAGGCGGGCTTGCCCTGGAACGGGCCGACCAGCAAATCCTGGCCTTCGCCCTTCTTCGACGGCACGGTGAAGTAGAAGCCGGCCCAGTTAAGATCGGACAGCGTGTCGTAGACCAGGGCCGAGAACTGGGATGCATTGGCGGTCAGGTCGCGCTCGCCCTCGAGGACGCTGGTGACCTGGCGCACCAGCAGGTCGTAGTCGGGACGGGCGCTGCGTTCGGGATTGATATGCATGTCAGTCGAAAATGCTGGTCCAAAAACGCTATTTTACAGCCAGCGCTGCCGCAGGCGGGTCGGCCTCGGGCGGCGCCATCGAAATAACCAGCCTGAACCGCTGGCGTGGGCTCGGCTTGCCGTCGGGGAGCTTGCCAGGACGATAATGCACGTCGACCTGCAGGCGCTCGCCGTTCACCCGCAGGCGTTGCACCGTCGCCTCGGCGCGCGCGTCGAGCGGCATCGCCACCTCGGTCTGGAACAGGTGTTTGCCGGTCGGGTCCAGCAGGTCGAGCAGCATGCGCGCGCCGTCGCCCGACGCCACCAGGATGAAGTTGCCGGTGCAGGCAAAGCTGTCGACGTCGGACCAGGGCCGGAACGACCACGCGCCGGCATCGAACTGCCGGGGCGACGCCGCCATCCCGATTTCATAGGTAGGCGGACAGCCATCGCCGCCATCGACGGGAGGGTCGATGCGGCCGGCCCGAAGCGGCGTGTGCGTGACGGGCGCGGCGCCATACGGCGGCTCGTCGAGCCGGCCGCCGGCCGGGGCCGCCGTCCGCAGTATCTTGCGCACGAACGCCGTCGCATCGTCGCCCACCCGGCCGCGTCCGGCTTCGTCCTGCCGGGCGCGCAAGTACCGCAGGCCGAGCAGTTCGTGACTGTCGTGCTCGCGGATGGACAGGCTGGTGATGCGATCGGGCCGGTCTTCGGACCGGTCCGCGTGTTCCTCGACCACGTAGTGCGCGCGTACGTCGCCGCGGGGCTGCACGACGAAGCTGCCCGGGCCGGCGCGGCGATAGACCTTGTCACGATGGAGCACGAACGGATAGCTGGCCCGCAACGCGTCGTCAAGGCCGAACAGCGGCTGGAACGGGCCCGCGCCGGGCCGGTCGAAGCCGGTGTGGCGCAATTCGACGCCCTCGACGCCGCTCACGCTGCGCATCACGATCGGATCGGGCAGCTGCAACTCGGACCTGGTCATGCACATCGTCAGGGCGCCGGCCGCAACAAGGGACGACAGGAGTAGCTTGTAGAACGTCGGCATTGGCTAGTCAGGACCGATCACCCATTGAGGGATCGATGTCCATGGGTTGATTGGCAAGGGCAGGAACCGCCCATTCTAGACCAAATGCGTTGCTTGCCGTCAGCGCACGTCCTTCAAATGGGCGAGGATCCGTCGCGGGACCGGATCGCCTTTCCAGCGCGTGATCAGCCGATGAACGAATCGAACTGCATGTCGAATTCCTGCAGCGCCTTCTGCGCGTTCTGCATCTTCTTGCGAAATTCCGGCCCGCGGCGCAAGGCCAGGCCCACCGCCAGCACGTCGATCACCACCAGGTAGGCCAGGCGCGCCGAAATGGGCGTGTACGGGTCGGTGGCGAACACCAGGTCGATCGGGATCAGGAGGGTGGCCATCTCGGCCAGCGGCGTGCCCGATGGCGCCAGCACGATCACGTCGGCGCCGCCGGCCTTGGCCAGCTTGGCCGAACGGGTCAGCGCCGGGTTGTTGCCGCGCTGCGAGATCGCCACCACCGCGTCGCCTTCGCGCAGCAGGGCCGCCGCGATCGAGTGGATCGCCGGGTCGGTGTAGGCCACCGTCGGCACGCCCGAGCGGAAGAACTTGTGCTGGGCGTCGGCCGCCACGAAGCCGGACGTGCCCTGGCCGTAGAACTCGATCTTGTTGGCGCGCGCCAGGATCTCGAGCGCCTGCTGGACGAGTTCCGGCTTGAGGTTGTTGCGCAGGTCGAGCAGGGTGTTGATCGAGCGGCTGCAGATCTTGTTGATCAGGTCCGACGCCAGGTCGTCCTGGTGCGGCGCCTCGCTGGCGCCGGGCAGCGCCAGCGCCAGGCCTTGCGCCAGCTTGAGCTTGAACTCGTGCCAGCCGTCGTAGCCGAGCGTGCGGCAAAAGCGCACCACGGTCGGCTCCGACACCTGGGCGTTGCGCGCCAGGGCGGTGATGTTCTGGCTCACGGTCGCGGAAGGCGCGGCCAGCACCGCGAGCGCGACCTTGCGCTCCGACTTGGAGAGCGTGTCGAGCTGGGTGCGGATCGAGTCGAGCAGCATGGTGGGCCTCGGGCGGGTAATGAGCGTCGGTCAGTCTTCCGGCAGCGCTTCTTCGCGCCACTGCAGGCCGTCGCGGCCGATCAGGGCGCTGGCCGCTGCCGGGCCCCAGGTGCCCGAGGTGTACGGCGCCGGCGCGCTGTCGTCCTGTTCCCAGTGCTCGAGGATCGGCTCGACCCATTCCCAGGCCGCTTCCAGCTCGTCGCCGCGCATGAACAGGGTCAGCTGGCCGCGCAGCACGTCGAGCAGCAGGCGTTCATAGGCCTCCATGCGCGGCGCCTTGAACTGCTCGCGGAAATCGAGCTCGAGCTCGGCCTGCTTCAGGCGCATCGAGTCGCCCGGGGTCTTGGCCATCAGGTTCATCGAGAGGCCCTCGTCCGGCTGCAGGCGGATCACCAGGCTGTTGGGCTGGAAGCTCGACGTCGGCTGGTTGAAGATCGAGTGCGGGATCGGCTTGAAGCGCACCACGATCTCGGCCAGGCGGTCGGCCATGCGCTTGCCGGTGCGCAGGTAGAACGGCACGCCGGCCCAGCGCCAGGTGTCGATCTCGGCCTTCATGGCCACGAAGGTCTCGGTGCGCGAGCTCTTCGGCGCACCGGGTTCCTCGCGGTAGCCCGGCACCGGCTGGCCGTCGATGTAGCCGGCGCGGTACTGGCCGCGGATGATGTTCTGCGACAGCGTGGTCGGGGTGAAGCGCTTGAGGGACCTGAGCACCTGCAGCTTGGCGTCGCGCACGGCGTCCGGCGCGATCGAGGTCGGCGGTTCCATCGCCACGATGCACAGCAGCTGCAGCAGGTGGTTCTGCAGCATGTCGCGCAGCGCGCCGGAATGGTCGTAGTAACCCAGGCGGTTGCCCACGCCGATCTTTTCGGCGATCGTGATCTGTACGTCCGAGATCCATTCGCGGCGCCACAGCGGCTCGAACAGGATGTTCCCGAAGCGCAGCGCCAGCAGGTTCTGCACGGTCTCCTTGCCCAGGTAGTGGTCGATGCGGTAGATCTGCGATTCGGCGAACACCTTGCCGACGTCGAGGTTGATCTGCTTGGCCGAGGCCAGGTCGCGGCCCAGCGGTTTTTCGAGCACCACGCGCGAGTTCGGGGTGGCCAGGCCCGTCGCGGCCAGGTTGTCGCAGATCGTGGCGAACAGCTGCGGCGGCGTGGCCAGGTAATAGACCCGGGTGAGCGACGGGTCGTCGCGCAGGGCCTCGACCAGCGCCTGGTAGGTCGACACGTCGGTGGCGTTGAGCGCCACGTACGTGATGCGCTGCAGGAAGCGCGCCCAGCTCGGCTCGTGGACCGTGTCCTTGATGTGCGGTTTCGAGTTGTTTTCGACCATGCGCAGGAATTCTTCCTGCGTCGCGTCGTCACGGCCGACGCAAATGATGCGACTGCTCTCCGGCAAGTCGTTGCAGACGTCGCGCGCGTACATCGCAGGCAGCAGCTTGCGCATCGCAAGGTCGCCGCTGCCGCCAAAGAAAACGAGGTCGAAATCAGAAATAGCCATAAGGAATAGGTCTGCGCTAGTAACGGGACAATCGGATGGTGATGTAAATTTACTACATAATTTGTTCTCGATCAAGTAAATCTACTACACGTGCACCGTGGGGCCAGTGTGCCATAACCAGTCATGTCGGGGCGCAGAGCTTGCGGGTTCCGACGGTCCGCCGGCGCGGCGGCAGCGTTCTCACGGTGGTCGATGCCGCGCTCCGGCTCAGCGGCGCAGGCGCGCGATCACATCCTCGATCCGGTACGGTTTTGGGATGTACGCGTAGCGCCGGCTGTACGGCCCGGCCAGTTCGGGCGCCGTGTAGCCCGATGTGAGAAGGATATGGATGTGCGGGTAACGCAGGTGGGTGGCGTCCGCCAGTTCCAGCCCGTTCATTCCGGGCATCATTACGTCGGAAAACAGGGCGTCGATGTCGGGATCGCCTGCCAGCATCTCCAGCGCTTTGACGCCACCGTGGGCGACACACACGCTCATGCCGTAGTAGCCCAGCAGGATACGCGCCAGTTCGACAAGGTCGGGCTCGTCGTCGACGACGAGCACCTTGCGTGGCAGCCCGTCGCCCGGGTCGGCGGCGGCCCTTACCACACGGCTCTTTCGCCGGTGCGGTCACGCTCGATCCCGGGAGATGTGAACCCGGCGGGAAGGCGCGGCATGGTGACCGTGAAGGTCGTCCCCGCCTGCGCGCTGGAGGTCACCTCGATGCGACCGGAATGGGCCTGAACGATCTCGCGCGAAATGAACAAACCGATGCCGAGACTGGTGTGTTCGTCAGCGCCGGAAGCCGCGGCAATGCGCACCAGGGGATCGAAGATGCGCGCCAGCTTGTCGGCGTCGATCGTCGCGCCATGGTTGTTGACGGAGATGACAACAGTTTCGGCGTCGCGTTGCAGCCTGATGGTGATCGGCTTGTCTGCATTTCCATACTGAATGGCGTTGCCCGCCAGGTTGGACAGCATCTGCCCGATCCGCGCACCGTCGAAGATCGCCTCGATGCGGTCCGGTGCAAGGAAATCAATCTGCATTTCCGGCTGCGAGATGCGCAATTCGTTGGCGACTTCCTCGCACACCTTGACCAGGTCGCCCTGCCGCACGTGAATCGGAATTCCCGGCCCCAGGTGCGTACGCGTGAAGTCGATCAGGTCACTGATCAACTTGCTCATGCGATTGGCGCTGTTGTACATGCGGGTTGCTGCCAGGATGTACCTTGGCGAAATATCCACTGCGGCCATGATGAATTGGGAACCGGTGACGACCGTGCTCAACGGGTTCCTCAGGTCGTGTCCGAGGATGGCCAGGAACATATTTTGAGATCGTTTCACCATGGCCTCGTAACGTGCGACAGACTCCGCGAGCGCCTGGTCGATCGCCTCGTTGAACCGGGTGATGTCGCCCACGTCTGTTGCATATTCCTTGCGCTCGTCGCCGATCCAGAGGGTAAGGACGCTCGACCTGAGCGCGCGGTACTCGGAAACCAGTTGTACGACGGTATAACCCGACAGCAAGCGCGCCTCGGCATTCGTTTCGGCGGCCGTATCCGGACGTTCGCGTTTGCCCAGGCCCTGCGACTTGGCGGTTCGTTCTTCGTCCGTCTGCGTCGTGGCCAGGTCGTCGGCGATCGCGTGCAGCATTTGACTGGCATGGTCACGGAGCTCGACGTCATCCATGGTCAAGGCGGGCGGCTCGATGGTGCGTGCGAAGTCTTCCCAGGTTTGCAGAATTTGTTCCATATTACTGCGAATGAATTCGCTTAACCGATGATTCGTCATTTTGGTCCTGGTTGTCGTTTTCGCGAAAACCGCGAGCATCGGTGAAGTCATCATAACAGCGTTCGGAAAATTAATTTGACATTCGGAAAAATTTCAGTGAAAAAATCCGGAGCGCGCATATGTTTTCCGTTAACTTCAAGTATATGTTTTTAAACGAAAATATAATTTTTTGCGCTCATTGATCAATTTCTTTATTCATGCCGAGGCAGCACCTGGCCATGTCGATTCGCTTCCGTGACGAGTAGCATATCGATAAGTTTCGAAGTAAAACCCGCGCGCTCGATATTTTCAAATGGCGTTGTCGGTGAATTCCATTTCGACACCGCCGTCGGGAATCGGTGGTGCGAAAGCGACGAAAAGTGCGCCAGGTGCAAGGTATGAATGACACCGTGAAGGATTACGCATATAGTTTCCATAGATAAATACACACCATCACGAAGATGGCGACGGAGGGGACATGAAGATGTGGATGAATGCGGTGGTGCGCAGGGCGCGCGCCATGGTGCCGCTCGCCGGCCATGGCGTCACGGGGAGCGTGCGCACGCTGGTGGTCAAGGCGCGCGACGGCAGCATCCGCACGGCGATCAATGCCGCGCGTTTGCGCAAGGAAGTCGACCAGGCCCAGGCCCAGGCGGCGCGCCAGCACCAGGCCGCCGATGCGCTGGCGGCCAGCGCGCGCGAAGTGGCCGAGCTGTCGGCCGACGTCAATGCCGGCACGGTGCGCATCGCCGACACTGCCCAGCGTAACCTGGCGGCGGCGCGCGAATCGATGGAAGAGCTGGCAAGCCTCGAGCGGCGCATGCGGCACATCGAGGAACAGGTGCAGGGGTTCTCGGACACCGTGACCCTGCTGGTTGGCCACCTGCGCGAGATCGGCGAGTTCGGCACAGTGATCGAGAACGTGGCCAACCAGACCAATCTGCTGGCGATCAACGCCGCGATCGAGGCGGCGCGCGCCGGCCCGGCCGGGCGCGGTTTCGCGGTGGTCGCCTCCGAAGTGCGGCGCCTGTCGCAGGTGGTCAATGCCGAAGCGGTCAAGATCGCGACCGCCAGCAACGCCATGCGCGAGCTGGTGACGTCGACCTCCGGCGCCACTGCCGGCATCCTCGACGGCGTGAACGTGTCGGCGCGCGAAGCCGGCAGCGCGGCCAGCCACCTGACGGCTTTCGTCGCCGACTTCGAGCGCATGACCGCCACCGTGGACCAGATGGCGGCCGCGATGCAGTCGCTCGACGGCGTCAACCAGCAGATCAATGCGAAGGTGGAAGAGGTGGCGCAGAATGCGTCCAGCTCCGAAGCCACGATGCAGGACGCTTCGCGCCGCGTGGACGAAGTGCGGGTGGCCACCGAGGAACTGCAGGGCGTGCTGGCCGGCTTTCGCACCGGCGGCACGGCTTTCGATGCGCTGGTGGACGGCACCACCGCGCTGCGCGACCAGGTGCTGGCCTGCCTGAGCGGGCACGCGTCCGGCGGCGCGAACATCTTCGACCAGCAGTACCGGCCGATCGACCGATCCGATCCTCCGCGTTTCACGACCTCGTACGACCGCGCGGTGGAGCGCGACCTGCAGCAGCTGTTCGACCGCGTGCTGACCGACCTGCCGGGCGCCGCCTATGCGCTGGCGGTCGACAACCGCGGTTATGCGCCGACCCACAACACCAAGTTCTCGCGGCCGTCGACCGGGCAGCGCGAGCACGACCTGGTGTACTGCCGCAACAAGCGGATCTTCAATGATCCGGTGGGGATCAGGCTCGCCACGAACCGCGAGCCGTTCCTGCTGCAGACCTACCTGCGCGATACCGGAGAGGTGATCAACGACCTGTCGATGCCGATCGTGTTCCAGGGCAAGCACTGGGGCGCCGTGCGGATCGGCTACGACTCGGCCCGGATGATGGGGCGAGCCGGGCATTGACCTCGGCAGAACCGGTGCCGTCCGGGCGCCGCCCCACGACTGGCCGGTCCGGGTCGACGACGCCTCAGCGCCGGTGCGCGCCGAAAAACGCCAGCATCATGCGGCTTGCGTCGGGCCTGGCCCGGGCGTTGAACCTGAGCGTCGGATCGCCGCCGCTCCAAGCATGCCGCAGGCCCGCAATGCGCACCACGCGCACCACGACCTTGCGGCGCACCGTGAAATCATGGATCTCGTGCGCGTTGCTGGCGCCGCCGCGTCCGGCGGGTTTCGCGGTGACGCGGCTGGCCGTGGCAAGCGGAATGCCATTCAGGCGCAGCCACTGGCGCGCCAGCTGTTGCTGGTTGAGCTGGCTGACCACCGGATCGTCTTCACCGTGGATCAACAGGGCCGGCATGGGCGGCAGTGGCCCGGCCAGCGTTCCCGGCGCTGCCATGGCGTGGCGATCGAGCAGGGCGTGGATGGCCGCATCCGCCTGCGTCCCGGCGCCGCCGCGCATCACGTGCAGGGCGCCGAACGGCGAGTGGCAGGCGCCGAACACGGGGCCGGAATGCAGGCCGACCGCTGCGATCAGTCCCGGGTGGTTCAGAGCCAGCACGGCGGCCATGCCGGCGCCGGCCGACAGGCCGCCCGCATAGATGCGGCGCCGGTCGATGCGGTGCCGTGCGCATACGTGTTCGATGAGCGCGGCCAGCGCGCCGGTTTCGCCGCGGCCCTCCTGGGCGGCGCGATCGAACCAGCGCCAGCAGCGCTGTGCCTGTGCGGCCGCCGGTTGTTGCGGGTACAGCACGGCGTAACCCTTGGCCTGCGCCAGCTGGTTCATGCGCGTACCCTGCGCGAATTCGAGCGCGCTCTGGTGGCAGCCGTGCAGCATGACGACCAGCGGCCAGCCGCCCTGGGTGGGGTGCTCGGGTGCGCGTTGCGGAAGGTACAGCCAGTAGGGAAGCAGATGATGTCCCTCGAGCCAGCGTCCCGAGGCGGCTGGCAGGCGCGCTTGCGCCGGGGGCGCCGTCTTTGGCCGCGCTGGCGTGGTGGGCCTCGCCACGGAACGCCTGGCCGGCTGCGCACCATGGAGATCGAACAGTTTGGCAGCCAGCTTGCGCTGCGATTTCGCGGCGCGCGCCAGGTCGCGCAGCAAGCGGGTCGTCGGGGTAATTTTTGCCACTGCCGCCTCCACGGTTATGTTGCAGTGCAATATAACCGTGGAGTCAGACTTGTTCGGTGCGCTGGTTCACGCCGCTCGCGCCGGCGTCAGGTGCGGTATTCCGGCTCTTCGCGTCCCGCCACGTCCATCTTCAGGCTCAGCACCTTGCCGCTGAGCGGATACTGCTCGAGCTCTTCTTTCGACCTGCCATGGCTGGCGCTGGTGATGTACAGGGTGCGCAGGTCCGGCCCGCCGAAGGCGACCGAGGTCGGGCACTTTACCGGCAGCTTGATCTCGCGATTGACTTCGCCGTTCGGCCCGATGCGCAGGATGCGCGCGCCCTCGAACATCGCTACCCAGTACATGCCTTCGGCATCGATCGTGGCGCCGTCCGGACGGCCGCCGTAGTCCGGCGCCGACTTGTCGCTCGGGAAGGTCACGATGGTGCGGCGGTTGCTCTGCTCACCAAGGGCCGGGTCGAAGTCGTAGCAGTCGATGCGGTGCGTGGTGGTGTCGGCGTGGTACATCGTGCGGCCGTCCAGGCTCCAGGCCAGGCCGTTCGAGTTGGTCATGCCGCCGCTCCAGGCGCGCCGCAATCGATCCTTGTCCAGCACGTACATCTCGGCGGCCGGCTGGTCGCGCGGCTCGTACATGGTGCCGATCCAGAACCGGCCTGCCGGGTCGACCCGGCCGTCGTTGAAGCGCACCTTCGACGGATCGTAGGGCGCGTCCGCGACGGGCGACTCCGAACCGTCGGTGGTGTTCAGGCGCAGCAGGCCGTGGCGGGTGGCCACGACCAGGAAGTTGTTGTCGTCGATCGCCAGCGCAGACGGGTTCGACCCCATCTTCCACGAGGTGAACTTGCCGCTCGCCGCATGCAGGCGGTTAACGGTGTAGCCCTCGATGTCGACCCAGTACAGCGCCGATTCGACTTCGTGCCAGAGCGCGGACTCGCCGACCAGCATCGGCGCATCGTGTACTACTTCAAATTTTTCCGTTGCCATATTTAAATGAGTCAGGTGGTGGACAGGTCAGAAAGCAGCCTTGGCGCGGGCGATCAGGCCGTTGGTGGAACTGTCGTGCTGGCCGGGTGCGGGCTCGCCGGCCAGCTCGGCTTCGATCTTCTTCGCCAGCACTTTACCTAACTCAACGCCCCACTGGTCGAAACTGTTGACATCCCACAGCACGCCCTGCACGAAGGTCTTGTGCTCGTACAGCGCGATCAGGGCGCCCAGGGTCGACGGCGTCAGGCGTTCCATCAGGATGGTGTTGCTCGGACGGTTGCCCGGGAAGGTCTTGTGCGGGGTGAGGCGCTCGATTTCTGCTGGCGCCAGGCCCTGGGCCTGCAGGTCGGCGCGCACTTCATCCGCCGTCTTGCCCTTCATGAAGGCTTCGGACTGGGCGAAGCAGTTGGCCAGCAGGGCGGTGTGGTGGTTGTCCATCTCGTGGGCCGGGCGCAGGGCGGCGATGAAATCCATCGGCGTCACGTCGGTGCCCTGGTGCAGCAGCTGGAAATAGGCGTGCTGGCCATTGGTGCCGCACTCGCCCCAGATCGCCGGGCAGGTCGGCGTGTCGACCGGCTGGCCGTCACGGGTCACGCGCTTGCCGTTGCTCTCCATGTCGAGTTGCTGCAGGTAGGCCGGGAAGCGGTTCAGGTCCTGGTGATACGGCGCGATCGACACCGAGGCGCAGTCGAGGAACTGGCGGTTCCAGAAGCCGATCAGGGCCAGCAGCGTCGGCAGGTTCTGCTCGAGCGGGGCGCTGCGGAAGTGTTCATCCAGTTCGTGCGCGCCCGCCAGGAAGTCCTTGAAGTAGCCGAAGCCCACCGCCAGCGCGACCGGCAGGCCGATCGCCGACCACACCGAATAACGGCCGCCGACCCAGTCCCAGAACGGGAACATGTTCGCAGGGTCGATGCCGAACGTCTTGATTGCCTCAAGATTCGTGGACACGGCGACGAAGTGCTTCGCCAGCGCATCTTCAGGCGCATGCTGCAGGAACCAGGCGCGCGCGGTCTGCGCGTTCATCATGGTTTCCGCCGTGGTAAAGGTCTTGGAGGCCACGATGAACAGCGTGGTCTCGGGATCGACCTGCCCCAGCGCGGCATCCATGTCGTGGCCGTCGACGTTCGACACGAAGTGCATGGAGAGGCGCGGATGGGCGTAGTGGCGCAGGGCCAGCACCGCCATCTTGGGACCGAGGTCCGAGCCGCCGATGCCGATGTTCACGATATCGGTGATCGGCTTGCCGGTATGGCCCAGCCAGTCGCCGCTGCGCACGGCGTCGGTGAAGGTTTTCACGCGGTCGAGCACGGCGTGGATGTCGGCATTGACTTCCTGGCCGTCGACCACCAGCGTGGCGCCGCGCGGCGCGCGCAGGGCGGTGTGCAGCACCGCGCGGTTCTCGGTGTTGTTGATCTTTTCGCCGGCGAACATCGCATCGCGGCGCGCCTCGAGGCCGCGCTCGCGCGCCAGCGCGACGAGCAGTTCAAGCGTGCGCCCGTCGAGGCGATTTTTTGAATAGTCTAGGAACAGGCCCGCGGCCTCGTCGGAGAATCGCTCGAAGCGGTCGGGATCGGCGGCGAACAGGTCGCGCATCTGCCACGATTTGGCGGTATCGGCATGTTGGGCGAGGGCCTGGAAGCTGGCGGTGCTGGTCAAAGATGGCTGGCGCATGGGGTCGGAGTGCGTGGCACAATGTTGGCAATAATAGATTATCGAATAATACAAGCATCTGCGCGTAAATTCACTACAAAAAACGTCGCGAACCCAATTTGGCAGGTGCTTTTCTCCGTCATTCGACGCCGCTCGGGCATGCCATCCTCATAGAGAAGCGGTCTGGAAATGAGCGCAGCGGACTAATCTGTAGTAAAATTTCAGATACTAAATTCAGGAAGGAACGAACATGGCGCTCCACCCCGTAGTAGAACAGGTCACTCACCGCATCATTCAGCGCAGCAAGCGCTCGCGCGCAGCCTATCTCGAGCATCTGGAAGCCGCCCGCATCAAGGGCGTCCAGCGCGGCGCGCTGTCGTGCACCAACCTGGCCCACGGCTTTGCCGCCTTCCCGGCCAGCGACAAGCTGAAGCTGCGCGAGCACAAGGACCCGTCGGTCGCCATCGTTTCTTCCTACAACGATATGCTGTCGGCGCACCAGCCGTTCGAGTATTTCCCGAAAGTGATCAAGGAAGCCGTGCGCGAAGTCGGCGCCGTGGCCCAGTTCGCCAGCGGCGTGCCGGCCATGTGCGATGGCGTGACGCAAGGCCAGCCGGGCATGGAGCTGTCGCTGTTCTCGCGCGACGCCATCGCCATGGCGACCGCGGTCGGCCTGTCGCACAATATGTTCGACGCCGCCCTGTACCTGGGCATCTGCGACAAGATCGTGCCGGGCCTGCTCATCGGCGCGCTGCACTTCGGCCACATCCCGGGCATCTTCGTGCCGGGCGGCCCGATGACCACCGGCATCTCGAACAAGGAAAAAGCCGCGATCCGCCAGCGCTACGCCAAGGGCGAGGCCACCCGCGAAGAGCTGCTCGAAGGCGAGTCGGCGTCGTACCACGGCGCCGGCACCTGTACCTTCTACGGCACCGCCAACAGCAACCAGATGCTGATGGAAGTCATGGGCCTGCACTTGCCGGGCTCGGCCTTCATCACGCCGGGCACGCCGCTGCGCGATGCGCTCACCGCCGCCGCGGCGCAGCGTGCGGTCGCGATTTCGCAGCAGGGCGGCGATTACATGCCGATCGGCCACATCGTCGACGAGAAAAGCATCGTCAACGCCATCGCCGCGCTGCACGCCACCGGCGGCTCGACCAACCACACGCTGCACCTGGTGGCCATCGCGCGCGCGGCCGGCATCGTGATCGACTGGAACGATTTCGACGAGATGTCGAAAGTGGTGCCGCTGCTCACCCGCATCTATCCGAACGGCGATGCCGACGTGAATCACTTCCAGGCCGCGGGCGGCCCGGGCTTCGTGATCCGCGAGCTGCTCGACGCCGGCCTGGCGCACGAGGACGTCAACACCATCCTCGGCCACGGCTTGCGCAATCACTGCAAAGAGCCGTTCCTGGGCGAAGACGGCAAGGTCGTGTTCCGCGACGCCGCTTTGGAAAGCGGCGACGAGAACGTGCTGCGTCCGGCCACCAACCCGTTCAACAACAACGGCGGCATGGTGCTGGTGAAGGGCAACCTGGGCCGCGCGGTGATGAAAGTCTCGGCGGTCAAGAAAGAACACTACACGGTCGAAGCGCCGGCACTGACGTTCGACTCGCAGGAAGCCTTCATGCACGCCTATAAAGACGGCAAGCTGAACCGCGACTTCGTGGCCGTGATCCGCTTCCAGGGCCCGCGCGCCAACGGCATGCCGGAACTGCACGCGCTGACCCCGGCGCTGGCCAATCTGCAGGATGCCGGCTACAAGGTCGCGATGGTCACCGACGGCCGCATGTCGGGCGCGTCCGGCAAGGTGCCGGCGGCGATCCACGTCTCGCCCGAGATCCTGGCCGGCGGCCCGCTCGGCCTGGTGCGCGACGGCGACCTGATCCGCGTCGACGCCAATGCCGGCACCATGGAAGCGCTGGTGCCGGACCACGTCTGGGCGCAGCGCAAGCAGGCGACGGCCGATCTGAGCTCGAGCCACATCGGCATGGGCCGCGAGCTGTTCTCCATGTTCCGCAACTCGATCAGCGCGGCGGAGGAGGGTGCCGCCACCTTCCCGCTGCCGTCGCCGAAACAGACCGTCGTGCCGCTGCACGAAGGCATCGATGCCGGCGAAATCATGCCCGGCTCCGACGAAGACCATCTTTTCAGGACCACCACGTGAGAGCCAACCAATGAGCCAACCAATGACCCTACTTGAGATCATGCGCTCGGCGAGCGTCATCCCCGTCATCGCCATCGACGACCCCGCCCACGCCGTGCCGTTGGCCAAGGCCCTGGTGGCGGGCGGCATCCGGGTGCTGGAAGTGACCCTGCGCACCGAGCACGGCCTTGGCGCGATCCGCGCCATGAGCCAGGTCGAAGGCGCCATCGTCGGCGTCGGCACGCTCACCCAGCCCGAAGAATTCGCCGCATCGCGCGACGCGGGCGCCGTGTTCGGCGTTTCGCCGGGCCTGACCCAGTCGCTGATCGACGCCGCCAGATCGAGCGGCCTGCCGCTGCTGCCGGGCGTGATGACGCCGTCCGAAGTGATGGCGGCGCGCGAGCAGGGATTCAGGCAGCTGAAGCTGTTCCCGGCGGTGCCGGCGGGCGGCGTCGGCATGCTCAACGCCATCGGCGGCCCGCTGCCGGACGTGACGTTCTGCCCGACCGGCGGCATCTCGATCGAGACCGCGCCGAAATTCCTGGCCTGCAAGAACGTGGCCTGCGTGGGCGGCTCGTGGCTGACCCCGAAGGACGCGATCGCGGCCGGCGACTGGGCGCACATCACCGAGCTGGCGAAAGCGGCGGCCGCGCTGCGCGCCTGAACATCGGGCTGCGCATCCGTCTGGGCATCGCGAGGGTCGCATGATGCAACTGCGCCTGCGCCCCCGCTTTCGCTCCATGAGCGAAGGCGAGATCGCGATGGCGTCGCTATTGTTCGGCGACGCCATCGACTACCGCCGGGTACGCGTGTACAACCGGCGCTACATGCCTTTCCAGCCGAAGAACTGCTGCATGACGCCCAACGGCAGCATGTACTTTCACCGTTCCTGTTTCCTGCCCGATTACACCCGGGGCGACCCGCCGGCGGTGCACTGGTATCTTCATGAGATGGTGCATGTTTGGCAGCATCAGCTTGGATACGCGGTGCGTCTACGCGGTGCAGTGCGTGTAGGCCTGCCATACCACTACGAACTGGAACCGGGTAAAACGCTTGCAGACTACAACATGGAGGCCCAGGGTGACCTGTTGGCGGATTACTTTGCGCTCAAGCACTTACGTGCTCCGGCAGCGATGCGCCAGCGGCGTTACGCGGGCAGTCTATTACTGTATGAAGAGGTGCTTGCGGGCTTCCTGGCCGATCCCGGCAGCGTGGCGAATCTGCCTCGTGATTGGGGCCGCTGCTTACTGGCGACGGTTCCGAAGTCTCAGGATGAGTGCCGTGGCGATGCCCGCCCCGATGGATGAAAGGACGATGATGTTCCCGACAGTCTCCACGTACATGCCCGTTGCAAACATGAGCATGGCGATGTAAACAAGCACGGCCGTTACGAAAGCGGCGGCAAGCGAGATGAGCGTGGTTTTCATTTGAAGGCTTCCAGCGTCGGGCAGTTGTAATGCAAGTGGGCATTGGAGCCGCCGGCAAACACAATCTCTTCCACGAACGACACGCAGTTGTTGGGTAAGAGTAGCCATTGCCATCGCTTGGACAGCAGTTCTTCCAGCTTTCGATGCGCCCCGAGTGGGTTACGGATGGGGACGGTCCAGCGGCGGATTTCATGCTTACCCCCTTCCTTCAGGTAGCGTTTGTATCCGGCTTCGTTCATGAATCGCGGTACTTCGTTGAACCCTGCCACGTGGAAGTACCAGCCAGTTCCGCCGATATGGAGCAGCGCATGACCGCAGAAGTTGATGCTGTCGCCGGACACGACGACGACACAGGTGTGATTGAAGTTTGACGGCTTGATGAAGCAGTTGTACATCATTTCGCCAATGTAGGCCGAAGGCTTGGGCTTGTTCGCGTTCGCTTGAATCGCGCTGTTCGTGGCCCTGCCCATTACAACACCTTGCCCACGATCTTGGGATGCTCGCGGCCTGGCATAGTCGTCTCCGTTCTTTGCTGGGGAAGTGACAACGATTCTTGACCGAACCTACTTGGAACGAATTGTCGCGGGTCAGCATTTCAACAGGGATAAGCATGGATCGCGGGGTGTGGACCACCGCAAGTGCACAAATTTCCATGCTTGTGGCTCATGGGTAGCAAAAACGTAGCGGAACGATATGAGGCGGTAAGTGCTCGATATCGTTCGTGGATGCGGCGACCATGCAGATGGTGGATCGCCGCGCCAGGTAGGGCAGGCCAGGGAGACTCAGGCGATCGCGGCTTCTTCCACTTCCACCGGCGCGGTGCGCCCGGCACGGGCAGGGGCCGGCTTGCGCACGACCAGCGCGTCGTCGCTTGGTGCGCGCCGGGCGTTGTGGACCGCGCTGCCGGCCGCATTCCCGTCGCCGACCTGGAACACGCTCACGATCTGCGCCAGCGCGGCCGCCTGTTCCTGCAGCGAGCCGGCCGCGGCCGCCGCTTCCTCCACCAGCGCGGCATTCTGCTGGGTCACGCCATCCATCTGGGTGATGGCTTCGTTGATCTGCTCGATGCCGACGGTCTGCTCGGCGCTGGCCGTGGCGATCTCGGACATGATGCCGGTCACGCGCGTGATGCCTTCGACGATTTCCTGCATGGTCGAACCGGCTTCATCGACCAGGCGGCCGCCGGCGTCGACCTTGGCCACCGAGTCGGCGATCAGGCCGCGGATCTCCTTGGCCGCGCCGGCCGAGCGCTGCGCCAGGTTGCGCACTTCGCTCGCCACCACCGCGAAGCCGCGGCCCTGCTCGCCGGCGCGCGCCGCTTCCACCGCGGCGTTGAGCGCCAGGATATTGGTCTGGAAGGCGATGCCGTCGATGACGGCGATGATGTCGCCGATCTTCTTCGACGATTCATTGATCGAGGCCATGGTCGACACTACCTTCGACACCACTTCGCCACCGTGCGCGGCGATCCGGGAAGCGTTCTTGGCCAGCACATTGGCCTGGCGCGCATTGTCGGCGTTCTGGCGCACGGTGCCGGTCAGTTCCTCCATCGACGAGGCGGTTTCTTCCAGCGCGCTGGCCTGCTGCTCGGTGCGCGACGACAGGTCGAGGTTGCCGCTGGCGATTTCCTGCGATGCGGTGACGATGGTCTCGGTGCCGCCGCGTACCGCGGTGACGGTCTTGAGCAGGCTGTCGTTCATGGTCTTGAGGGCCGCGAGGAGCTGGCCGACTTCATCGCGCGAGGCCACGTCGATGCGGGCGGTCAGGTCGCCGGCGGCGACCTGCCGGGCCAGTCCCACGGCCTGGCCCAGCGGCACCGTGATGCTGCGGGTGAGCAGCCAGCCGAACACGGCGCCGAGCGCGAGCGCGCCCACGCCGAGCGCCGTCAGCACCTGCCTGGCCGTGGCGTTGAGCGCGTCGATATTGGCCTGCGCCTCGGCCGACAACGATTCTTCGTAGGCGACGACCGCCTGGACCGCGGCGACGTACTTGTCGACCTCGGGCATCACCTTGTCGCGAAAGAAATCGTGGACTTCGGGGTGGCCTGCGCCCAGCGCCGCCTTGCGCTGGAAACCGTCGTCGCGCAAGCCGGTATAGCGGCTGCGCTGGCTGGCGACGGCGTCCATCAGCGCCTTGCCCTGGCTGGTGTCGACCATCGACGCGAGGCGCTTCTGCGTGACGCTCACGCCGGCGCTGGTCTTCTTCATCTCGGCATCGTAGTGCGCGTCCTCGGCCGGATCGGTGCTGGCGGCCTTGGCGCGGGTGCGCACCGCGTTGCCCTCGATGCCCCGCAACCACTGCTGGGCAAGGTTGACGCTGAGCGCAGCGTCGGCCATGACGGTCTTGGCCTCGGCGATGCGGTTGAGTTGCCACAGCGCGCTGACCAGCATCACGGCCACGAGGGCGAGAACGGCGGCGAATGCGCCGCCGAGCCGGATTCCGATCTTGAGGTTGCTGATTTTCATGGTGTCTCCTGTTCGAATGACGAGGTGGCCGGTCATCCCATACAAGGTCACCGGGTGATATTGCGTGAGATTTCAGTGCTCTGCATCAAGGATAAGCATGGATCGTGGGGTGTGGACCACCGGACGTCCACATATTCCCATAATCGTTGCTCTCAGGAAACACAAAGTTAACGGAACGATATGAGGCGGTAAGTGCTTGATATCGTTCGTGGGCACGGCGACCACGTAGCATGTGGGTCGCCGCGCCAGGTAGGGCAGGCCGGGGAGGATCAGGCGACCACGGCTTCTTCCGCTTCCGCCGGCGCGGTGCGCCCCGCACGGGCAGGGGCCGGCGTGCGCACGACCAGCGCATGGCCGCCTGGTGCGCGCCGGGCGCTGTGGACCGCGCTGCGGGCCGCATTCCCGTCGCCGACCTTGAACACGCTCACAATCTGCGCCAGCGCGGCCGCCTGTTCCTGCAGCGAGCCGGCCGCCGCAGCCGCTTCTTCCACCAGCGCGGCATTCTGCTGGGTCACACTGTCCATCTGGGTGATGGCTTCGTTGACCTGCTCGATGCCGACGGTCTGCTCGGCGCTGGCCGTGGCGATCTCGGACATGATGTCGGTCACGCGCGTGATGCCTTCGACGATTTCCTGCATGGTCGAACCGGCTTCATCGACCAGGCGGCCGCCGGCGTCGACCTTGGCCACCGAGTCGGCGATCAGGCCGCGGATCTCCTTGGCCGCGCCGGCCGAGCGCTGCGCCAGGTTGCGCACTTCGCTCGCCACCACCGCGAAGCCGCGGCCCTGCTCGCCGGCGCGCGCCGCTTCCACCGCGGCGTTGAGCGCCAGGATATTGGTCTGGAAGGCGATGCCGTCGATGACGGCGATGATGTCGCCGATCTTCTTCGACGATTCATTGATCGAGGCCATGGTCGACACCACCTGCGACACCACTTCGCCGCCATGCGCGGCGATCTGGGAAGCGTTCTTGGCCAGCACATTGGCCTGGCGCGCATTGTCGGCGTTCTGGCGCACGGTGCCGGTCAGTTCCTCCATCGATGAGGCGGTTTCTTCCAGCGAGCTGGCCTGCTGCTCGGTGCGCGACGACAGGTCGAGGTTGCCGCTGGCGATTTCCTGCGATGCGGTGACGATGGTCTCGGTGCCGCCGCGTACCGCGGTGACGGTCTTGAGCAGGCTGTCGTTCATGGTCTTGAGCGCCGCAATCAGGGCGCCGAGTTCGTCGCGCGAATCGACGTGGATGTCGGCGGTCAGGTCGCCCGAGGCCACTTGCTGGGCCAGGCCGACGGCGTGCGCCAGCGGGCGGGTGATGCTGCGGGTGAGCAGCCAGCCGAATGCGGCGCCGATGGCGACCGCGGCGACGCCGATCAGGATCAGGGTGCGCTGCACCGATGCGCTGATGGCGTCGATGCTCGCGTTGGCATCGGCGGCCAGCTTTTCCTGGAAGTCGGCCAGCTTGCCGGCGGCCACGGTATACGCGCGCATCTCGGGCATCACCTTGGTATCGAGGAACGCCAGCAGTTCCGGATTGCCGGCCCCGAGTTCGGCCTTCATCTTGTAGGCCTGGTTGCGCGCCGCGCTGTACCTGGCGCGCTGTTCGACCAGCGCCGTCAGCAGCACCTTGCCGTCGGCGCTGACGATCACTTCTTCGAAGATTTTTTGCAGCTCGCCGGCGCGCTTGCTGATCGCCGTCATTCCCGCTTCGTAGGACTGCTCTTCGGCCGGGTCGGTGGCCCGGATTTTCGCCAACGCGCTGACGGCGTTGGTGACGATACCGGCGCGCATTTCCTGAGCCAGCTTGGCTTTCTCGGTGGCCGACGCCATCTCTGCCTTGGCGCTGGTGATGTCGTTCAGCTGCCAGAGGGCGGTGCCCAGCATGGCGACCATCATGGCCAGGATGACGGCAAAGGCGCCGCCTAGGCGAATGCCGATATTGAGATCGTTGATTTTCATGGTTTCCAGTTCCGAGAACAAAAGGCCGGCTTGCGACTTGTTAAATCGAGGAAGGTGACGTCAGAGAAACGTCATCGGGCCGGTCAAAAGTACACGTTGTAGCTGTGCCAGGGAAACCTAAAAGAGGTTTTTTACCTTTGATGTTGCGAACAGGAAACGAAATAATGTTTGGTTGCTAAAGTTTAATAAAAATTAGACATTAGAATTATCTGCATTAAATATATTCGGGCAGGTATTTATAGTGCCATCATATATATTGCATATATTTACTTTTAACAAATATTCGACAATTGATGACAAATGCGCGTGGGTTTCGCCGCTTTCATCAACGGCACCAGATTACACCGCGCAGAGTTTTCGCAGGTCGGTGTCCGACCTGCCTGGCGAATGCGGACTGCATGATCGTGGCATGCAGTTGTCAATGAGCGCCCCTGTTTTTTCGGAGAATGGGGCCTGGTAATCCGCTAAAATGGCGGATTCCCTTTCCTCTACCAACCGCATCATGACTCAAGACGAACTGAAACAAGCAGTGGCGCGCGCCGCCATCGATTACGTGGTCGACGGTGAAATCATCGGCGTCGGCACCGGCTCGACCGCCAATTTCTTCATCGATGAACTGGCCAAGATCAAGGACCGCATCAAGGGCACCGTGGCCTCGTCCGAAGCCACCGCCGCCCGCCTGCGCGGCCACGGCATTCCGGTGTTCGACCTGAACGACGTCGAGTCGATGGCCGTCTACATCGACGGCGCCGACGAGATCAACGCGCAAGGCGCGATGATCAAGGGCGGCGGCGCGGCGCTCACGCGCGAGAAGATCGTGGCGTCGGTGTCGAAGAAGTTCGTCTGCATCGCCGACGGTTCGAAGCTGGTCGACACGCTGGGCAAGTTCCCGCTGCCGGTCGAGGTGATCCCGATGGCGCGTGCGGTCGTGATGCGCAAGTTGGCGGCGCTTGGCGGCCAGCCGACGCTGCGCCTCAAGCCCGGCACCGACCAGCCTTTCATCACCGACAACGGCGGTGAGCTGATCGACGTGGCCGGCCTGTCGATCACCGACCCGGTGGCGCTGGAAGAGACGATCAACCAGATCACCGGCGTGATCGCCGTGGGCCTGTTCGCCAGGGCCGGCGCCGACGTCTGCCTGCTGGGCACGGCCGACGGCGTCAAGACCCTTTCGCTCTGAGGGCGGCCATGAAGCGCGCGTGGATTGCGGCGGCCGTCCTGCTGGGCGGTTGTTCGGTCGTTGGCAGCGGGGTGGATCTGTCGGAGCCGGCCGTGACGCGGTCGCCCGACGTCGTCGAGATCCAGCGCGTGCCTTTCAAGGTCGGTGTGTCGTCGACCACGGTCGAGAAACTGGCCAGGGAGCAGGCCTGTGCCAGCGAGCAGGGCGCGGGCCTGATCACCGATCCGGGGCCGATCGAGGTCTACCGGATGCACTGCCAGGATGGCAAGGTGTTCATGGCGCGCTGTGAATTGCGTCAGTGCCGGAAGATGTGAATCCGGGGCCTGTAAACGTCATTCCTGCCACTGGCAGAAATGACTTCCCGCGAAGGCGGGAATCCAAGTTCTCCGGTGTTCCACTATGATTGAATCAAGTGGTCTGCGGATGACTTGGATTCCCGCCTGCGCGGGAATGACGTGCTTGCCGCAGTGGTGCTGAACTGATTACGCCGGCGGTGGCACGTAGCCCATCGCCTGGTCGGCGCCTTCGCCGAAGAAATGCTTCTCCAGCTGCGTCGCCAGGTACTTGCGCGCGCGGTCGTCGGCCAGGTTCAGGCGGTTTTCGTTGATCAGCATCGTTTGATGCTTGAGCCATTGCTGCCATGCCTCTTTCGAGACCGACATATACAGCTTCTTGCCCATCTCGCCTGGGACAGGCGGGAAATCCAGGCCTTCGGCTTCCTTGTTCAGTTTGATGCAGTGGACGGTGCGGGCCATTGTGTGCTCCTGTTATGCGTTTTCCGGGTAAGACCGCTATTATAAGGTCTTGATCAGGACCTGTGACCTGCGCTGCCAGTTGTACATGTGTTGCCGGTCCTTTGGCAGGTCGTCCACCGTGGCCGGCACGAAGCCGCGCTTCTTGAACCAGTGCGACGTACGCGTGGTCAGCACGAACAGCTTGCTCAATCCCGCCGCGCGGGCGCGGTTTTCCATGTGCTTGAGAATGCGCTCGCCATCGCCCTGGGTCTGCGCATCGGGGCTCACCGTCAGGCAGGCCATCTCGCCCATCTTCGACTCGGGGAAGGGATACAGCGCCGCGCAGCCGAAGATCACGCCGTCGTGGTCGATCACCGAGAACTGGTCGATCTCGCGCTCGATCAGCTCGCGGCCGCGGTAGACCAGGGTGCCATCGGCCTCCAGTGGCTCGATGAGCTTGATAATTCCGCCGACGTCCTCAATTGTGGCCTGGCGCAGGCTTTCCAGGTTCTCGTGGCTGATCATGGTGCCCACGCCGTCGTGGGTGAACACCTCGAGCAGGGCCGAACCGTCCATCTCGTAGGGGATGATGTGGGCGCGGTCGACGCCGGCGTTGCAGGCCTTGATCGCGTGCTGCAGGTAGAAAGCGGCGGAGTCGGACAGGAAGCCCGCCTGCAGCACGGCTTCGGCCATATGCGACGACAATTCGCGCAGTTCGGCGCCGCCGGCATCCTTCATCATCGGCGATTCGGTGATGAAGATCAGCTTGTCGGCGTGCAGGGCGATCGCGGCCGACGCGGCCACGTCTTCCATGGTCAGGTTGAAGATCTCGCCGGTCGGCGAGAAGCCCAGCGGCGACAGCAGCACCAGGTTGTCCTCGGTCTGCAGGATCGGGTGGATTTTTTCGGCGGCGATCTTGCGGGTGACGCCGGTGAGTTCGAAGTCGATGCCGTCGATCACGCCCAGCGGGCGGGCCACCACGAAGTTGCCCGAGACGATGCTGATCTGGGCGTTCGACATCGGCGTGTTGGGCAGGCCCTGGCTGAAGGCGGCCTCGATATCGAGGCGCAGTTCGCCGGCGGCTTCCTTCGCGCATTCCAGCGCGGCGGTGTCGGTGATGCGCACGCCATTGTGGAAACGGCCCTCGACGTTGCGCAGCGCCAGCTGCTCGGCCACCTGCGGTCGCGATCCGTGCACCAGCACGATGCGGATGCCAAGGCCGACCAGCAGCGACAAGTCTTGCGCCAGCACCGGCAGGGCGCCCGAAGCAACCAGTTCGCCCGGGAAGGCGACCACGAAGGTCTTGCCTCCGAAGGCGTGAATATACGGCGCGACCGAGCGCAGCCACTGGACGAATTGGGTAGGAGTTTCCATTTGCCGCATTATAATTCGCTGCGCGTTGTGCGCACCAAATCCTTGTAAAAATCAATGTCTGATCAGAGTAACAAGCCTTCGCCACAGCCGGCGCCCAGCGCCAATGCCACCTCCGCCCTCCGTCGTCCCCGTCGTGCGCCGGGCGAGCGCGGTGAACCGCGTCCACGCCAGGAGCGTGCGCCGCGCGAAGAAGCGCCGGTGGCGCGGCTTGTGCCACGCAATCCGCTGCCCCCGATTACCTTTCCCGAAGACCTGCCGGTGTCGGGCCGGCGCGCCGAGATCGCGCAAGCCATTCTCGAGAACCAGGTGGTCATCGTCTCGGGCGAGACCGGTTCGGGCAAGACGACGCAGCTGCCGAAGATCTGCCTGGAACTGGGGCGGGGAAGCAGTGGCCTGATCGGCCACACGCAGCCGCGCCGGATCGCGGCCTCGTCGACCGCCAAGCGCATCGCGCAGGAACTCGGTTCGCCGCTGGGCGAGCACGTGGGCTTCAAGGTGCGCTTCAACGACACCCTGCAAAAGGGCGCCTCGGTCAAGCTGATGACCGACGGTATCCTGCTGGCCGAGACCCAGACCGATCCGCTGCTGCGCAACTACGACACGATCATCATCGACGAGGCGCACGAGCGCAGCCTGAACATCGACTTCCTGCTCGGCTACCTCAAGCAGCTGCTGCCGCGCCGGCCCGATCTGAAAGTGATCATCACCTCGGCGACGATCGACGCCGAGCGCTTCGCGCGGCACTTCGCCGCCAACGACAAGCCGGCGCCGGTGATCGAGGTCTCGGGCCGCCTGTACCAGGTCGAGGTGCGTTACCGCCCGATCGACCGCGATCCCGTCGCGGGCGCCGCCGCCGTCGATCCGACCAAGCCGCTGCCGAAGGCCCAGGCCGCGCGCGAGAAGCGCGACCTGATGGATGGCGTGGTCGACGCGGTCGATGAGCTGTGCCGCATCGGCTCGGGCGACGTGCTGGTGTTCCTGCCGGGCGAGCGCGAGATCCGCGATTGCGCCGAGGCGCTGCGCAAGCACCATCCGCCGCACGTCGACATCCTGCCGTTGTTCGCGCGCCTGTCGGTCGAGGAGCAGGACCGCGTGTTCCGCCCGAGCGGCAACGCGCGCCGCATCGTCCTGGCCACCAACGTGGCCGAGACGTCGCTGACCGTGCCGGGCATCCGCTACGTGGTCGATACCGGCCTGGCGCGGGTCAAACGTTATAGCTTCAGGAACAAGGTCGAACAGCTGCAGGTCGAGCCGATCGCGCAATCGGCGGCCAACCAGCGCGCCGGCCGTTGCGGCCGCGTGGCCGACGGCGTCTGCATCCGATTGTTCGAGGAAGACGATTTCCTCAAGCGCCCCAGGTTCACCGAGCCGGAGATCCTGCGTTCGTCGCTGGCGGCCGTCATCCTGCGCATGAAGTCCCTGCGCCTGGCCGACGTCGAGACCTTCCCCTTCATCGAGGCGCCGCAGGGCCGCGCGATCGCCGACGGCTACCAGCTGCTGCAGGAAGTCGGCGCGGTCGACGACAGCAACGAGCTGACCCCGCTGGGCCGCAAGCTGGCCAAGCTGCCGCTCGACCCGCGCGTGGGCCGCATGATCCTGGCCGCGCTCGACAATCACTGCCTGACCGAGATGCTGATCGTGGCCTCGGCCCTGTCGACGCAAGACCCGCGCGACCGGCCGATCGAATACCAGCAGCAGGCCGACGAGAAGCACAAGAAGTTCGCGGACGAGAAATCCGAATTCCTCAGTTACCTGAAGATCTGGGCCTGGTTCGAGGACGCGATCGCGCACAAGAAGACCAATCGCCAGTTGCAGGACAACTGCCGCGCCAACTTCCTGTCGCAGCTGCGGTTGCGCGAGTGGCGCGATGTTCACTCACAGCTTTTGACGATCGTGCGCGAGCAGGGCTGGCGCCTGAACGACAGCCCCGCCACCTATGAACAGCTGCACCTGGCGCTGCTCACAGGTTTACTCGGCAATATCGGCTTCAAGTCCGAGGACGAGCAGGGCGGCGTGTATCTTGGCGCGCGCGGCATCAAGTTCCATATCTGGCCCGGCTCGACGCTCGGCAAGAAGGCGGGGCGCTGGGTGATGGCGGCCGAGCTGGTCGAGACCACGCGCCTGTACGCGCGCACCATCGCCCAGATCCAGCCCGAGTGGGTGGAGAAGATCGGCGGCCACCTGCTCAAGAAATCCTGGGGCGAGCCGCGCTGGGAAAAGAAACAGGCGCAGGTCACGGCGCTCGAGCGCGCGACCCTGTACGGCATCGTCATCTACGGCGGCCGGCGCATCAACTACGGCCAGCGCAATCCGGTCGAAGCGCGCGAGATCTTCATCCGCGACGCGCTGGTGGCGGGCGACTACGAGACGCGCCTGCCGTTCTACATCCACAACCACAAGCTGGTCAAGGACATCGAGAACCTCGAGCACAAGTCGCGCCGCCAGGACGTGCTGGTGGACGACCAGCTGATCGCGGCCTTCTACGACAAGGAGATCCCGCGCGACGTCGTCAATGGCGCCGGTTTCGAGAAGTGGTACAAGGACGAGGCAAGCGACAATCCGAAGCTGCTCTACCTGAACCGCGAAGAGCTGATGCGGCACGAGGCGGCCGGCGTCACCACCGAGCTGTTCCCGAAGACGATGGTCGTCACCGGCATCGAGATGGGCCTGACGTATCACTTCGAGCCGGGCAGCGTGCGCGACGGCGTCACGCTCGCCGTGCCGCTGTTCGCGCTGAACCAGATTCCGCAGGAGCGTCCGGCCTGGCTGGTGCCGGGCATGATCAAGGAAAAGGTGCACCTGCTGCTCAAATCGCTGCCGCAGAAGCTGCGCCGCCACTGCGTGCCGTTGCCGGAATACGCGGCCAGGTTCGTGGACCGCATCCATGCGGCGAACGCCTTCGGGCGCGGCGACCTGGTCGACGTCCTGATCATGGACGTGCGCGCGCAGACCAGCGTGGCGGTGAAGACCGCCGACTTCAAGCTCGAGACCCTGCCGGCGCACATGTTCATGAACTTCAAGGTCATCGACGAGCATGGCCGCCAGCTGGACATGGGGCGCAATCTCTCGACGCTCCAGGCCGAGCTGGGCGGACAGGCGCGCCAGAGCTTCCAGAAGATGGCCGAAGCGACGCCCGCCGCGGCCAATGCGCGTGCGCAGGCGGCGCGGCCGGTGGCGCCTGCGCCGACGGCGCCGTCCGCGCCTGCCGGCAAAGGCAAGGGGGGCGCGCCGCAGACCGCGCCGGCCGCCGCGGTAGGGAAAGATGGGGCGCAAGCAGCGGCGCAAGAAGCGGCGCAAGAAGCGGCATCGGGCCGCCAGCACACGAATCTGACCGGCTGGACCTTCGGCGAGCTGCCCGAACTGCTGGAGATCAACCAGGGCAAGCTGACCCTGATCGGCTTCCCGGCGCTGGTCGACAAGGGCGCCTACTGCGACCTGGAAGTGTTCGACGATCCGAACGTGGCGGCGCGCACCCACCGCGTGGGCCTGCGCCGGCTGTTCGCGCTGCAGTTCAAGGAGCAGCTCAAGTTCGCCGAGAAGAATATTCCCGGCCTGCAGGGCATGGGCATGCAGTTCATGAACATCGGCTCGCAGGAAGACTTGCGCGACCAGATCGTGGCCAAGGCGATCGACATCGCCTGCCTGCAGGATCCGCTGCCGGTCGACGCCGCCTCGTTCAACCAGCGCCGTGACCAGGGCAAGGGCCGCATTGGCCTGCTCATCAACGAGGTGGCGCGCCTGGCCGGACAGGTGCTGGGCGAGTACCACGGCCTGCCCAAGCGCGTACAGGGCCTGCCGCCGGCCGTGGCGTCCGACATCCAGGCGCAGCTGCAGGCGCTGGTGCACAAGCGCTTCATCGCGGACAACGAATACAGCCAGCTGGCGCACTTCCCGCGCTACCTGAAGGCGATCAATGTGCGTCTCGAGAAGCTGCGCGGCAATCCCACGCGCGATGCGCAGCTGATGGCCGAGTGGCAGACCGCGGCCAGCCAGTTCCAGCGCACGCTCAAGAATATGGCGGGCAAGAACAACGACCCGCGCATGGTCGAGTTCAGGTGGATGCTCGAAGAGCTGCGGGTGTCGCTGTTCGCGCAGGAGCTGAGGACGCCGATGCCGGTGTCGGCCAAGCGGCTGCAGAAGGTGTGGGAGTCGATGCTGCGGTAAGCGATAAGCGGTAAGCGGTAAAGCGGTATCGCCTCGCTACTTTCTACTTCGCCCCGTACCCTGTTAAGGTCACGTCATTCCCGCGCAGGCGGGAATCCAGGTTTGCGTGCCAAACCACAAGATTTACCTTTAGTGGCAGCGCATGAGACTTGGATTCCCGCCTGCGCGGGAATGACGTATTGGGGCTGCGGGCTGAAATGATCGTCGTCGGCCAGCCCGGTCGCATTGCCGCGGCCAGCACAAATCCCTTGTTCTTTCGCACACCTGTGCTAAAGTGGGTGCATGAACACCACGGCCAAAAGCGAAGCCACCTACGCCACCATCCTCGATGCGGCGGTCGGGATGGCGTCGACCGAGGGCATCGGCCAGCTGTCGCTGGGCGAGCTGTCCAAGCGTACCGGCATCAGCAAGAGCGGCGTCTTCTCGCGCGTCGGCTCGCTCGAGGCCCTGCAGGCGGCCGTGCTGGACGAATACGATCGCCGCTTTTCCGAAGAGATCTTTTTGCCGGCGCTGGCCGCGCCGCGCGGCTTGCCGCGCCTGTCCCTGATGGTCAATCTGTGGCTCAGGAAGATCGCCGGCGAAACCGCGCGCGGCGCGTGTCTCTACACTGCGGGCGCTTTCGAATTCGACGACATTCCCGTGCCGCATCCGCTGCGCGAGCGCATCGAGGCGGGCGTACTGCGCTGGCGCGCAACGCTGCGCAAGACGGTGCTGCAGGCGATGGATGCAGGGCATCTGCGGCCCGACACCGAACCCGAACAGCTGGTGTTCGAGATCTACAGTCTCGTGATCGGCGTGATGCACGACGCGCGCTTCCTGCACGACGCAGACGCGCCCAGGCGGGCGCAGCGGGCGTTCAACCGCCTGATCTCCACCTACAGGAGCTTCAGTGACCTCGAATGAGGGGCACCTCGAAAAACCTGCTGCGCGTTGCATTTTCGGTCTGCGATGCTCGCTGTACGCAGGTACAGCTGCGCTTCTCGACCGAAACTGCTGCCGCTCGCGACGGTTTTTCGAGGCGCCCTGAGGTCGGGCCGGGAGGGCCTCATCCTCCCTTTTTTTGCACTAATTTCGCATGACTGTGCGAAAGCGTGCTGTGCATAAGGAGTCGATCATGTCTGGATGGTGGTTGCTGGTGATGTCCCTGGCCGGACTGGCAGGGTATGTGGTGCGCGACGTGCTGCGTGGGCTTCCCCGGTCGAACGAGGATTTCGTGTTCTGCTGACGAAGCGGCGTTGTGGCGTAGACAGAAAGGACGGCGGACAAGCCGCCGTCCCTCCTGCCTCAGCCCGCCATGACGGGCCGGCCTCAGCCGATATTGCTGCCGCGGATGCGGCTGATATCCTTGTCGTCGCCCTGGTTGCCGGAGCGCGGATCGATGCTGTGGCCCGGCCCCTGGTTCGCCCGCGAATCGCCCATGCCGGCGCCCGCGCTGCCCAGGCTGCTCGAACCGGCGTGGCCGGCGCCCACGCTGGAACCCATCGCGCCGCCCGCATGGGCGCCGCTTGCGCTGCCGGCGCCGCCGACCAGGCCGCCCATCGTCACGCCCGGCCCCATGGTCGGTGCGCCCGAACGGTTCGGGTCGGTGCCATAGAAGCTGTGGATGCCGCTGGCCCAGCTCAGGTCGCTCATGTCCGGCCAGGCATCCTTGTCGAAGCCCGGTGCGGTCTTGAGGCGGTCCTTGTCGACGTTGAGGACGAAGCGTTTATTGACGGTGTCGAGGTGCAGCGCCTGCCAGGGCACGGCGAACAGTTTTTCTCCCATGCCCAGGAAGCCGCCGAAGGCCAGCACGGCGTAGGCCACCTGGCCGGTCTGCATGTCGAGCATGATTTCCTTGATGTCGCCCAGGTCTTCCTCGGCGGAATTGACGACGCTGTCGCCAATCAAGGTGTCAGCGCCCATCAGCGACGGTCCCGGACCCAGGTTCTCGCTGTCCTTGTACATGCCGTATTTATCGCGGTCTGCGTAGCCCATATGTTCCTCCTTGTCTATTGACGTTGCGAACATGCGACGGTCACTCCGATTGGAGCAGACCCTCGCCCTACGAAGGGTGCATGATAGAACGCTACGGAATCGGGGCGCGCGCGCTAGGGCCGGACAGGCTGCAGCGTTATGCGAACCAGCGCACAGATGAGGACGCGTGGTATGACTAATCTGCCAAGTTATGTCTAGGAGGAAAAAGAAATGACCGTCATTTCGCGCTGCACCAACGCCGGCCCCCTGGGCCAACTGATTCGTACCCGTTCTTTCGGCTCGCTGCTGGCGCGTCTGCTGCGCCGCGGCTGACGGCAATCACTGTCCCGCCCGGCAACGCCGGGCGGAGCGCAGTGAGCGCAAGATGGCCGCTTACAGCAAGCGCTCCCGGCAAGCGCTCATGGCAAGCACTTACGGCTGCCCGCCGCCGCCCGCCGCGCCATACACGTGGCCGGTGGTATAGCTGGCCTCGTCCGACGCCAGCGTGACATAGATCGTCGCCAGTTCGGCCGGCTGGCCCGGACGCTTCATCGGCGTATTTGCCCCGAACTGTTCGCGCCCTTCCGGCGAATTGCCGCCCGCCAGTTGCAGTGGCGTCCACACCGGCCCCGGCGCCACCGCATTCACGCGGATTCCCTTCGACGCCATCTGCTTGGCCAGCGACTTCGTGAACGCCACCTCGAAGGCCTTGGTGGCTGCATAGTCGAGCAGTTTTTCCGGCGGGTCGTACGCCGTCTGCGACGAGGTATTGATGATGACGCTGCCGGCCGACATGTGCGGAATCGCCGCCTTGGTGATCCAGAACACCGCGTAGACATTGGTCTTGACGGTCCAGTCGAACTGCTCGCTGGTGATGTCGAGGATCGACGCGTTGTTCTGCTGGCGCGCGGCATTGTTGACCAGGATGTCCAGGCCGCCCAGCTCGCGCACCGCCGTTTCCACCAGTTTCTTGCAGAAGGCTTCGTCGCGGATGTCGCCGGGAATGGCGACCGCCTTGCGGCCGGCGTCGCGGATCAGCTGCATGACTTCGCGCGCATCCGGTTCCTCGGCCGGCAGATAGCCGATGGCGACGTCGGCGCCTTCGCGTGCGTAGGCGATCGCGGCGGCGCGGCCGATGCCCGAGTCGCCGCCGGTGATCAGGGCCTTGCGTCCCGCCAGGCGGCCGCTGCCGCGATACGTGGTTTCACCGTGGTCGGGACGCGGCGTCATCTTGCTCGCCAGGGCCGGCCACGGCTGGTCCTGCTTGGGGAAGGGCGGACGCGGATAGCGCTTGGCCGCTTCGCGCGCCGCGCCCGGCGCCGGCTGGTTGGCGCCGCCCGCCTGCTGGGCCAGGGCCGGGACGGCGGCGGCCGACGCGGCCACGCCCGCGGCAACGGTGCTCATGGTGCTGACGAAGCGGCGACGCGACGGCGTCACGCCTTCTGGCTTCTGGTCTTCCGAACTCATGCTTGCTCCTTGATGGGGTGGGGCTGCAACCGCAGCCAAGTAGTGACGAAGATGTTAGTCGTTATCGAAAAGATACGGAACACGGTAGCTCGTGGGCAAGAACCGGCGCGGACCAGGGGGCATCAGCTTTTGGCGGCCCAATAAAAAAGGCGCTGTCATCGCTAGCTGTGGATGAGCATTGAACTGCTGAGCTGACCCGGGGTCCAATCCCGGTCGTCATCGATCGGGAGCGTAGGATGAAAGCGCCGCAGTTTGCGCAGCTGTTCGCCCAGCTGCCAAAGCTGAACCAGCCGCAGCGTCAGAAGGTGCTCGCGGCCCTGCATCCGGCAGCCGGGCTGGACCGGGTGATCGCCCTCATCGGCGAGATCCGGTCAACAGGGCGGCGCTGCCCGCACTGCGCCTGCGAGCGCTGCCACCGGCATGGCCAGGCCAACGGCCTGCAACGCTACCGCTGCTGCGCGTGCGGCCGCACCTTCAACGACCTGACCGGCACGCCGCTGGCGCGGCTCAGGCTCAAGGGCAAGTGGCTCGCCTATCTGGAAGTGGTGCTCGATTCCCGCTCGGTCCGCTCTGCGGCCAAGCGTGTCGGCGTGCACCGCAATACGGCCTTTCGCTGGCGTCATCGCTTTCTCGATCGGGTCAAGGACGACCGACCGGCGCGTCTCTCAGGCATTGTCGAGGCCGACGAAATGTTCCTGCTCGAATCGCAAAAGGGTTCGCGCAAGCTCGATCGCCAACCGCGCAAGCGCGGCGGCAGGGCCGCCCTGCGCGGAATCTCGCACCACCTCGACTGCATCCTGGTGGCGCGCGACCGCGGCGGCCAGACCGTCGACGCCTTGACCGGACGCGGCGCCCTGAAAGCGGCGCAGCTGGTCAGGCACCTGCGGCCGAAACTCGACCCGCAGGCGCTGCTGGTCACGGACGCCAACGCCGCCTATGCCGCCTTCGCCCGCGCCCACGGCGTCGCGCATCAAGCGGTCAATGTCAGTGCCGGCGAACGGGTGCGCAAGGGTGCCGAGGGCGCCATCGATGTTCAACATGTCAACGCCTATCACCGGCGCTTCAAGGAATGGCTGTCGCGCTTTCATGGCGTGGCGTCGCGCTGGCTGCCCAACTACCTGGGCTGGCATTGGGCGCTCGATGGCGGGCGGGTACCATCTATCGAGCAATTGCTGCGCATTGCATTCGGGGTCATCAACAGCTAATGGGTACAGCGCCATAAAAAAACGGGTGACCCGGCATTGCCGCGTCACCCGTTTCAGCGGGTACTACAGGATCGTGTGGATCAGTCGACGGTCGCGCCGCTGTCCTTCACGATCTTCGACCATTTCGCGCTTTCCGCCTGCACGAACTTGGCGAAGTTCTCCGGCGTATCGCCCACGTACTCGGTGCCGGTGTCGGCCAGCACGCGCTGGAAGTCGGGATGCTTCATGACTTTCTGCGACTCGGCGTTGATCTTGTCGACGATGGCTTTCGGGGTCTTGGCCGGCACGAACAGGCCATACCAGGCGTAGGACTCGATGTTCAGGCCCGCTTCGGCGAAGGTCGGCACGTCCGGCAGCAGCGGCGAGCGCTTGTTGCCCGAGATGGCGATCGGCTTGACCTTGCCGCTCTTGATGTGCGGCATGATCGCGATGGTCGAGTCGAACATGATCGGGATGTGGCCGCCCAGCAGGTCGGAAATCGCCGGCGCCGAGCCCTTGTACGGCACGTGCACCATGTCGAGCTTGGTCACGCCGCGGAACAGTTCACCGGTCAGGTGCTGCGGGGTGCCGTTGCCGGCCGACGCGTACGAGAACTGGCCTTTCTTCGACTGGATGTGGGCCAGCAGTTCCTTGACGTTCTTGGCCGGCACCGATGGGTGGGCGACCAGCACCAGCGGCGCGCGCAGCAGGTTGGTGACCGGGGTCAGGTCCTTGGCCGGATCGAACGCCATCTTCTTGTACAGGCTCGGGTTGATCACGATCGGCGCGCTCGAGGTGATCAGGAGGGTCTGGCCGTCCGGCTTCGAGCGGGTCACGGCCGCGCTGCCGATGTTGCCGCCGCCGCCGCCGCGGTTATCGATGACGAAGGACTGTTTCAGGCTCTCGGTCAGGCCTTTCGCCAGCGGACGCGCCGCGATGTCGGACGGGCCGCCGGCCGGCCATGGCACGACCACGGTCACGGTGCCGGTCGGCCAGTTCTGGGCGACGGCGCTGGCGGAAAGGACGGTTGCTGCGAGAGCGAACACGAGGGATTTTCCTTTGGACGGGAAGACTCGCATGGTTTTGTCACCTATATAGTTGAATTATTTCGCGGTTGTGTCGCGCAGTTGTTCTGCACGGTTGCTTTGCGCGGTTGCTTTGCGCAGTTGTTTTGCGCAGTTGTTTTGATAACCTGCTGAAACAATTTTACACGAATGCCCATGCGGATTGCGTAAGTAGTGGTACGGGCCTGGCGCGGGTGTTGTCTTTACGGCGCGGCGGCGCGGCCTTCGGCGGCGCTCTCTCGCCGTGGGCCGGCTCGCTCAGGGCCGCGCAGGCGCCGGCGGCTCCCAGAGGACGGTCGGCATCCATCCGGTGGCCGCCAGGGTGGCCTGCATGACGTTGGCGGCATTTTCCTTCGCCGTATCGAGCACGGCGCTCTGGCGGCAGGCCGCCTGCACCGCCTTCTGCGCCGTCTGCAGCGCATTGTTCATCGCATTGGTGCGGGTCTGGGCGGAAGGGATGAAGGCTTGCAGGCCCTGTTCGGTGACCGCATAGAAATAGGAGCCGCCCCGGTTGCGCGCCTCGTGGCTGATGCGCGCCTGCAGCGGGGCGGGCGGCGGCAGCACCACGGTGAGGGTGCGCGCGCGCTCGTCGATGTCTTCGTAGCGCGCCTGGCGCAGGTCGGTCGCCACCGTGCAGTCGCCGCGCGCGACCAGCAGCACGCGGGTGCTGCCCAGCCGTACTTCCCATTGCGACCAGGGGATGTCGACCGCGTTCGGCTGCGTGAACTCGATGACGTCCGAATAATTCATCCTGAGCGAGACCAGGTGGCCCATTTTTTCCAGCGCCACCAGCGGCGGTGGCGGCGCCTCCTGGCCGGGCGGCTTCTTGATGAAGGCGAAGGTGATGGCGGCGGCCGTGACGGCGACGAGCAGGATCGGCAGGCGTTGCGGTGATTTCATGGGCGCTGGCAGGTGCGTGGAATCGACGGCGGCCAGTCTAACCGATCCCGCCGATGGCCGACGCCGCCCAGCGCCGGCGCTTAGTCGACCTCGATCGTGGTGATCGTGATGGCGTTGCCGGGCATCGCCGGCCGCCATGGTCCATCGATCACCTCGATGCGATCGACGCCGAAGCGGGCGAAGTCTTCCCTGGTGAAGGTCCATCCGTCCGTGTCGGGCAGGGCGAAGCGGCTCGCCTGCCCATAGGTCGTGATGTCCTGCCTGACGCCGATCTTCCTGAAGAAATCGGTCTCGCGCTGAAGCAGCGGCTGGATGTGCTTCCGTTGGTCGGCCCGGAATGCGTGCTGCTGCTCCGGGGTCATGGCATCGTAGGCGGCTTTGCGCTCGCCCCCGAGGTTGAACGTCGCGCTGCTGATACCGCCGTGAAAGCCAATGACCGCCACGTTGCCGACGGTCCTGCGCGGCGCGGCGGTAAACACATAGTTCGCGCAGGAAGACAGGCAGTATCCGCTGACCTTCACGTCCATGCCCTTGCGGTACACCCAGTCACCCAGGTCGAGGCCGAAGTCGACGATGCCGCCCTTGCTCTCGATGGCGAGCACCGTCGGCTTGATGGCCAGGCTGTCGTACAAAGAGAACAGGCGGCGGTTGGCGTCGTCGTCCAGGTAGCCCGAATAATGCAGCTCGCCGTTCTCGACGAACACCCGGGTGGCGTCGGCGGCGCTGGCCGCGGTGGCGGCGCAGAAGGTGAAGAAGGGCAGGGCAAGCAGGCAAGCGTATCGTGATCGGGGCATGGGGCAGGCGTCATCCGGAATCGATCCTGCATTATGTCGTGCCGGAGCCGAAAAAGGCTCACTGAAAACCACGGCCGCCATGCCGGGACGGTGCGCCCCGATTGGTGCATAATCGGCGTCAAGGAGGGAATATGTCGAGTCAGACCGATGCAGCAATCCTCGCGTCCTGGTCGCGCAATGCGGCTGCCTGGACCAGCGCAGTGCGTAGCGGAGAAATCGAGAGCCGCACGCTGGTGACCAACGCCGCCATCGTCGATGCCGTCCGTGCGCATGCGCCGCGCACTGGCGTCGACCTTGGCTGCGGCGAAGGCTGGCTGGTACGCGCGCTGCCCGAAGTGACGATGGTCGGCGTGGACGCGATCGACGGCCTCGTCGAACGGGCGCGCGCCGCCGGCGGCGGCGACTTTCGCGTGCTGTCGTATGAACGGATCGCGGCCGGCGCGCTGGCGCTGGCGGCCGACGTCGCGGTCGCCAATTTCTCGCTGATCGGGCATGAAGCGGTCGATGGCCTGCTGGCCGCCGCGCCCACCTATCTGCGCAAGGGCGGGACGCTGGTCGTGCAGACCGTGCATCCGGTGACGGCCTGCGGCGACGCGCCCTACGCCGACGGCTGGCGCACCGGCAGCTGGGCCGGCTTCAGCGATGATTTCCAGGACGCGCCGCCGTGGTACTTCCGCACGATCTCGAGCTGGATCGCGCTGTTCGAGCGGCACGGCCTGCGCGTGGTCGAGATGCGCGAACCGCTGGATCCGCGCACCGGCAAGCCGGTGTCGCTGATCCTGGCAGGGCGGCTGCCGGGATAAGTCTTCATTGCGGCCTTCATTGCGCGCGCGCGGGCGGCGGGACCGGATTGAGCTCCATCGACCAGATCACGGCGGCGATCTTCCAGCCGCTGGCCGTGCGCACCATCTGCCAGCTCTCCTTGCCCCAGTTGTTCTTGTGGCCGTTCTCCACGAAGGTGTAGTCGAACCAGACCTGGGCCACGTCGCCATCGCTGTCGATGTGGACGCTGTCGAAGGTCTCTTCTTTCCGGCTCGGGCTCTTGGCGATGCCTTCGATGAACTTGCGGGGCTTGCTGTTGAAGTATTTCATGGGCCGCGGCGCGTTGGGATCCTTGATCTCGGCATTGATGCGGGCCAGGCTGCCGTCGGTCGTGACGCCGGCCCAGGTGATGTCCTCGTGCAGGAACAGCTTCATGAAGCTGTCGACGTCCTTGTCGATGATCGCCACGCGGAAGGCCTCGACGATGGCTTCGATCTGCTGCTTGTCGGCGGCAGGGTTCTGCGCCTGCGCCTGCGGCGCGGAAAGGAACAGGCCAAGGGCCAGGCAGATTGCGGCTAGCAGGGTTCTCATCGTGTCTCCCGGTTGAAACAGATGAGCATAGAGAGCGGTTCGCGGCAAAGATGCACCGATTGTCACCGCCATCCGCTGCGCATGGACTCGCGCGCCGCGCGCCGCGGGCATCGGGCCGGCGTTCAGCGCAGGTCGACGAACACGCCCCAGCGCCGCAGCACCGCTTTTTCGGCTTCGAGCACCGCCATGAACGCCAGCCCGATGCCGATGATCGCCACGCCGTCCACCAACGCCACGGCGCGGGTATCGAACAGCGCCTGCATCCACGGCAGGTAGGTGAACGCGAGCTGCGCCGCCACCACGCCGGCGATCGCCCACAGCACCGCCGGCGTGCCGCGCGCGCCGCGCCAGGTGAACGAGCGCATGTGCAGGTAACGCACGTTGAACAGGTAGAAGATCTCCAGCACGCACAGCACGTTGACCACCATCGTGCGCGCCGCCTCGGTGGCCAGGCCGCGCCGTTCGGCCCAGGCCATCACGGCGAACACGCAGGCGGTAAACAGCACCGACACGAATGCCGCCCGCCACAGCATGAAGGGCGACAGCAGCGGCGAGCGCGGGTCGCGCGGCCGGCGCGCCATCACGCCCGGTTCGGCCGGCTCGAAGGCCAGCACCAGGCCGAGCGTGATGGTCAGGATCATGTTGATCCACAGGATCTGCGGCGGCGTCATCGGCAGGGTCAGGCCCAGCGCCAGCGCCGCGACGATGGCCAGCACCTCGCCGCCATTGGTGGGCAGGGTCCAGGCGATGACCTTGCGGATGTTGTCGTAGACGGTGCGGCCCTCGCTCACCGCCGCCACGATGGACGCGAAGTTGTCGTCGGCCAGCACGATTTGCGCCGCTTCCTTGGCCGCCTCGGTGCCCTTGTTGCCCATGGCGATGCCGACGTCGGCCTGCTTGAGCGACGGGGCGTCGTTGACGCCGTCGCCCGTCATCGCGACCACCTCGCCCTCGGCCTGCAGCGCGCGCACCACGCGCAGCTTGTGGGAGGGATTGGTGCGGGCGAAGACGTGGGTGCGGCGCGCCAGGGCCCGCAGCCCGGCGTCGGAGACGGCGTCGACGTCCTGGCCGGTGGCCACCACCGGCTGCTCGGCCAGGCCAAGCTGCGCGGCGATGGCGGCGGCGGTGGCGCCGTGGTCGCCGGTGATCATCTTGACCGCGATGCCGGCGCTGCGGCAGTCGGCGATCGCGGCCAGCGCCTCGGGACGGGGCGGGTCGATGAAGCCGATCAGGCCCAGGAACACCAGCTCGTCCACGGCATCGAAGTCCAGCTGCGGCGGCGCGAGCGCAAAGCGGCGCAGGGCGAAGCCCAGCACGCGCTCGCCGCTGGCGGCTGCCGCGGCGACCTGGCCTTCCCAGTAAGAGGCGTCCAGCGGCATGCTGGTCCCGGACGCGTCGAGCTGGCTGCCGCTCATGGCCAGCACGCGCTCCGGCGCGCCCTTGACGACCAGCTCGGCGCCGCCGTCGGCCAGGCCGTGCAGGGTGGCCATGAAGCGGTGCCGGGCGTCGAACGGGATCTCGTCGGCGCGCGGGTGGCCGGCGCGCAAGGCGCCCGGCTCGAGCCCGGCCTTCATCGCCAGCGTCACCAGCGCGCCCTCCATCGGATCGCCGTCCACATGCCAGCCGCCCGCGCCCTGGCGCAGGTGAGCGTCGTTGCACAGCAGCCCGGCTTCGATCAGGCGGCGCGCATTGGCCGGCAGGCCGGCGCCGCCCTCGGGCAGCGCGAACGCGCCCAGCGGCGCATAGCCGGCGCCGCTCACGCCGATGCCGCCCGTCGCGGTCACCACGCGGCAGGCCGTCATTTCGTTGCGGGTCAGGGTGCCGGTCTTGTCGGAACAGATCACGGTGGTCGCGCCCAGCGTCTCCACCGCCGGCAGGCGGCGCACGATGGCGTGGCGCGCGGCCATGCGCTGCACGCCGATGGCGAGGGTGATGGTGATCACCGCCGGCAGGCCTTCGGGCACCAGCGCCACCGCGATCGCCACCACCACCATCAGCGCCGCGACCCAGTCCATCCCTTTCAGGCCGACCGCATAGGCGAACAGCAGGGCGGCGACGGCGATCGACAGCACCGTGAGGCGCCGCCCGAAGCCGTTGACCTGGCGCAGCAGGGGCGTGGTGAGCGGCTCGACCTTGCCGAGCATGGCGCCGATGCGGCCGATCTCGGTGTGGCTGCCGGTGGCGACCACCAGGCCGAGGCCCTGGCCGGCGGCGACCAGGGTGCCGGAATACGCCATGCCCTCGCGCTCGCCCAGGGCCGCGCCGGCGTCGACCTTGTCGCCGGTCTTGACGCTGGCCACCGATTCGCCGGTGAGGATCGCTTCGTCGACCAGCAGGGCGCGGGCACGCAGCAGCCGCAGGTCGGCGGGGACGCGGTCGCCCGCCTCCAGCAGCACCACGTCGCCCGGCGCCAGCGTGGCCACCGGGACGGTCGCGTGCTTGCCGGCGCGCACCACGCGCGCAGTGGGCGCCAGCATGGCCCGCAGGGCGCCGAGGGCTTGCTCGGCCTTGCCTTCCTGGACGAAGCCGACGATGGCGTTGACCGTCACCACCCCGACGATCACGGCCGCGTCGACCCAGTGCCCGAGGGCGGCGGCCAGCGCCGCGGCGGCGAGCAGGAACAGGATCAGCGCGTTATTGAATTGCAGCTGAAAGCGCAGGAGGGCGGGCGTGCGCGGGGGCGACGGCAGCGTGTTGGGTCCGTGCAGCGCCAGGCGCCGCGCCGCGTCTTCCGGTGCGAGTCCTTCGGGCGAGGAGGCGAGCCTGGCCAGTGCTTCGCCGGCCGGCAGGGCGTGCCAGTCGTCGGCTCCCGCCGCCAGCCGGTCGGGGGAGATGGGCTGGTTCATTGTCGATGCTGGAATCGCTTCCCGGTGCATGATGACAAACACATGATGCCAAAAAGTTACCATGGCAAGCCGTTGTCATCAAGCGACCCCAACCGTCCTTCAGCGCAGCAGTTTCAGCCCTGGCGGCAGGGCGTCGCCCAGCAAGCGCGTCTCGACGGCCTGGTCCAGCTCCACCACCTCGCGCACCATCGCCGTCCACATCGGCGGCGCGCCGCTGGACGCCAGGCGCCGCAGCACGTCCGCGCGCACCGCTTCGTCGATGTCACGCGAGCGGTCGCCCGTCATGCGCGCGATGTGGGCGGCGGCGAAGCCGGCCGGCTCCACCTTGCGCCAGTCCAGTTGCAGCAGTTTTTCCAGCCAGCGTTCGGCCACGTCGGGCGGCGCCACTTCGTGGGCGCTCGACTGGAACGACTGGCGCGCGCCGACCCGGCCCAGGGCCCATAGATAGCGGCCGTAACGCGCGCTGGCGCGGGCATCGGGCTTGCCACCGGACGGGATGGCGTCGATCTGGCCCAGCAGCCATTCGCCGATCTCGGCTTTATAGGCCGACGGGATGCGTTCGAGCGAGGCGCCGACGCGCAGCATGTCTTCCTCGCTGCCGTCGACCAGGGTGAGCGGCCGGCGTCCGCGCTCCGAGGCGTCGGCCTGCAGGTTGAAGGCGAAATCGTCCAGCACGCGCAGTTGAGACTCGGTCGAGAGGCCGCCCGCCACCCGGCGCCACAGCGTCCACCATTCGGCGCGCACCTGGCTGTCCCTTGGGTGCTGGACGCCGCCCTCGAACATCGCCCACAGCTGTTCCATGCGCCATTCGTCGAGCGGATGGCCGAAGCCGGGGCGCAGGCAGTAACCGGCCAGATTCAGCCAGGCGCGCTCGTGCTCGCTGGATCGCCGTCGACCCTTCGCGCGCGCCAGCAGGGCGTCGAACAGGCGCCGCAGCAGGGGCGTGGTCCAGCGCTCGCGCGCGCCCAGCAGGTGCTCCAGGCCGGCGCGCAACTGTTTCACTTCCTTCGGGTCGACCTGTTTCGAGCGGGCGCCGAAGACGCGCTCGATCTTGTCGACGGCGGCATCGAGCTCCAGAGGCAGCGCTTCTTCCTGCCCATCGTCACCGCTGCCGCCGTCATCGCTGTCGTTGCTTCGAAGCTGGAAGGCGAGCTGCCAGCGCTGGCCGCCATCCTCGGCCACGCAATGCACGTCGAGCGTGCCGACTTCGCTCAGCGTCGTCACCAGCCGCACCGGGATCTCGGCGGGCGCGCCGCGCGCGGCGCGCAGCACGGTGGCGATCGCCGGCAGGCGCACCACCCCTGACGGATCCAGGTCGACCAGGTCGCCCGCCTGCGGCGGCGCGCCACTGTCGGCGACCGTCGAGACCAGGTGGAAGCGCACCGGGCGTCCGACCCGCAGCGCGAAGCTGCGGTCCGCCAGCGCCACCTCGAGCGCTGCCGGCGTGCCGCGCGGGAGCAGGCAGACGGTGCGCAGCCTGTCGCCTTGCGCTTCGCCGTCGAGCAGCAGGTAGTAACTGCGCGCGGCGCCGCTTTCGATGCCTGGGGCCAGGCCCTGGCGCGCCAGCGTATAGGCCACGGCGCCGCGGGCGACGGCGATGTCGGGGTTGTCGTTGTGCAGCACGCGCATCGGCGCGCCGCGCCATGCCGCCAGGGTGTCGACCAGGCGCTGTGCCAGCGCCGCGCCGCGAAACACGCCGCCGTTGAGCAGCACGGTGTCCGGCACCGGCACGGGCACCGGCAGCGCGCCATCGTCGGGCAGGCCAAGCGCCTCGCGCGCGGCGGCCGCGTGCTGGCGCAGGAAGCCCGCCAGGTGGCGCGTGATGGCCGGGTCGCTCGCATACGGCAGGCCGAATTCGACGATGCCGGCGCGTGCGCGCTTCGCGTCCTCTTGCGTCGCGTTGAGCGGGAAGAAGCCATCGAGAACGATGCGCTCGATGTCCGCGCGCTCCAGGTTCGCCTTGCGGCTGGCGCCGATCAGGCGGCTGCCGGCGCCGAGCAGGGTGACGGTGACGTGGCTGGGTGCATCGTCGGCCAGCAGCCGTTCTTTCGCGGCGCGGCAGCGTTCGGTGAGCTGGGCCAGGCGCGCGCTCGACAGGCGGGTGCGCGCGGCGTCTTCGCCGGCCTGTTCCGCCATGCGCGCCTCGACCAGGCGGGCCAGCGCCAGGTCCATATTGTCGCCGCCCAGGATCAGGTGGTTGCCCACGCCGATGCGGGTGAGCGATGGTTCGCCATCCCTGGTCTCGACCTTGACCAGGCTGAAGTCGGTGGTGCCGCCGCCGACGTCGGCCACCAGCACCAGGCGGGTATCGGAAAGCTGCGCGCCGAGGTCGGCGCGATGCCGGTACAGCCAGTCATACAGCGCGGCCTGCGGTTCTTCCAGCAGGCGCACGTCCGGCAGGCCGGCCTGCCGGGCCGCCTCCAGGGTCAGCGCACGGGCGCCTTCGTCGAACGAGGCGGGCACCGTGAGCACGATCTGCTGGCGCTCGAGGGGCTGCCTGGGAAAGCGCGTGTTCCATGCGGCGCGCAGGTGGGCCAGGTAGCTGGCGCTGGCCGCCACCGGCGACACCCTGGGCACGTCGGCATCGGCACCCCAGGGCAGGATGGGCGCCATGCGGTCGACGCCGGGATGCGACAGCCAGCTCTTGGCGCTGGCCACCAGGCGCCCCGGCGTGGCCGCGCCGAGCGCGCGCGCCAGGCGCCCGAGCGCGACGCGTTCGACGCCGGCCACGTCCGCGACGTTCCAGGGGAGTTGCAGTTCGCCGGGCGCGAGTTCGTCCGCGCCCGGGTGGTAGCGCATCGACGGCAGCAGCGGAGCGCCGGCGACTTCGCCGGGCGCCACCAGCTGGTCGATCGACATCAGCTCGATCGCGCCCTTGCCGTTGTCGCTCGGCATTGAATAGGCCAGCACCGTATTCGTGGTGCCGAGGTCGATGCCGACGAGGTAAGCGCCTGGCGCCGTCACTGTGCGTCGGGTGCGGTGCGAACGTCGAACTCGACCTTCCAGCGCTGGCCGTCACGGGCGACGGCCGCCAGTTCCAGCGTGCCGGTGTCGAGGGCCAGCGCATGCAGCTTGACCTGCACGACGTCGCCGGCCGCATGGCCTTCGGCCGGCAAGGTGGCCTGGATCTCGTTCAGTTCCTGCAGCTCGTCCGGGCCCCAGAATTCGAGCACGTCGCCGATGCGGTCCTGGCGGCGCACGGTGGAGCCGAAGAAGCGGAAGGTCACCGGCTCGCCGATCACCAGGCCGAACTCCTGGCCGGGCAATTCGAGCTCGCTGCCTTCTTCCATGCCGAACGGCGCCACGCACAGGGCTTCCAGCGGCGGCTCCATGCCGGGAATCGCCGGCATCGACGATTCGACGCCGACGTAGTAGGAGCGCGCCGTGCCGCCGCGGATGCGCACGCCGCCGCCGCGCCGCGCGTAGCTGAAATAGGCCGCGCCGCGCGCCACCGCCAGGTCCAGGTCGGCGCCTTCGAGCATGCGCGCGGGCTCTGCGCCTTCCATGTACAGCCAGTCGTTGATGGTGTCCATCACGCGCTGGGCCAGGATGCCGGACTTGAACACGCCGCCGTTGAACAGCACCGCGCTCGGATGCAGGAAAGTATGTTCCGCAGTCACGCGGCCGCTGAAACCTTCGAGGTCGGCGGTGGCGCCGGCCTGGCGCGCCAGGAAGGCGGCCAGGTGGCGCGTGATCGCGGCGTCCTGCGCATACGGCAGGCCGAGCTGGGTCAGGCCGGCGCGGGTGCGCACGGCCGGACGGGCGGAAGCTTCCACGCGCGGGAAGAAGCCGTCGGTGATGAACGACGTGACTTCCTCGCGCGTGAGTTCGGTGCGGATCGAGCCGCCGATCAGCTTCGAGCCGCGGCTCGGCACCACGATCGGATGCGTGGCGGCATGGGGATTGGCCAGCAGTTCTTCCTTGGCGCTGCGGCAGCCGTAGGTGAGGGCGCGCATCTGCCAGGCGTCCAGCTGCGTCCCGTTGGCGGCGAGCTTGCGCGCCACGAAGTGGGCCAGCGCCAGGTCCATATTGTCGCCGCCCAGCAGGATGTGGTCGCCCACGGCCACGCGGTGCGGTTCGAGCTTGCCGTCGCGTTCCAGGATCGCGATCAGCGAGAAGTCGCTGGTGCCGCCGCCGACGTCGACCACCAGGATGATGTCGCCCGGCTGGACCTGCTTGCGCCAGCGGCCGCCGCTGCCCTGGATCCAGCTGTACAGGGCCGCCTGCGGCTCTTCCAGCAGGGTGGGCGCGAAGCCGGCCTGGCGCGCCGCATCAAGAGTGAGTTCGCGCGCGTTGGGATCGAACGAGGCCGGGATGGTGACCGTGACCGATTGCTGGTCGAACGGCGCTTCCGGGTGCGCCGCGTTCCAGGCCTGGCGCAGGTGTTCGAGGTAGCGGGCGGAGGCGGCCAGCGGGGACACGCGCGGCACTTCGTCCGGCGCATCCTGCGGCAGGATCGCGGCGCGGCGGTCCACGCCTGGGTGGCACAGCCAGCTCTTGGCCGACGACACCAGGCGGATCGGCGTCGTGGCGCCGCGGCTGCGCGCCATCTCGCCGGCCACCGCGTTTTCCTCGCCCTGGCTCCAGGGCAGGGCGCGGTCGCCGGCCGGCATCTCGTCCGGGTGCGGCAGGTAGAGGAAGGACGGCAGCAGCGGCAGCGCCTCGATCGTGCCGGGCGCGGTCAGCTGCGGGATAGGCAGCACCGACTCGACGGCCTTCTCGCCGTCGCTGGCCTGCAGGTCCACATACGAAAGGGCGCTGTGGGTGGTGCCCAGGTCGATGCCGATGGCGTAGCGTGGGTTTTCCGGCTGGCTCACAGTTCCACCTCCGCCGGGGCCAGCACGCGCGCGTCGTGGCGCTCGGCCAGTTGCGGCAGCGTGACCTTGGCCGCGCGCCAGCCGCGATGGCTCAAGGTGCCGGTGAACGGCGCCTTGCCGACCACGTTGCCGGTCAGGCGCACGCTGGCGGCGTCGAAGCCTTCGTTCAGGGTGACGCGGCTGCCTTCGGACTCAGGGCGCACCGGCTCGATGGCGAAATGCTCGCGCAGCACGCGCGCGCAGCCTTCGTGCACGACGCGGGCGGCGGCGCCGATATCGGCATCCGAATAGGCGGCGAGGTTTTCGTGGGCGAAGTCGATCAGGCGCGCTTCGCGCTGGAATAGGCTCAGCAGTTGCAGGGCCGAATCCGGGGTCGGGGCGCGCAGTGGCGTCGGGGCCGGAGCTGGCGCTGGAGCCGGAGCCGGAGTCGGGACGGGCGCAGGCGCAGGCGCAGCGGTAGGGCCGACGCCGTCATCGCGCACGCGCGCGGCGAACTCGGCGTCGCCGAGCGACTTGAACAGGGCGCCGAAGGCGATCGACAGACGGCTGAAGAAGCCGGGCAGATTGGAAGGTGTGTTCATTTTTTCTTGATCATCAGGTGCGGGATGGCTGCCTGTCATGTCAGACAACAGAGGACCACCCGGGAAAAGGCGAATCATACCAGTTGGCGCCTGTTTTTCGCGCTGGCAACCGGGGCAAAAGTTTATTCGATGATATGTACGCCGCCCAGCAAGGCCGCCGCATAATCGGTGAAATCGTCGAGGCCGCGCTTGACGATGGTCACCAGCGCCGGCAGCGGCGACGCCTGATGATCCCATTCGGCGCGGCAGAACTCGCCGGTGCGCTTGAGGTCTTCGGCCAGGGCGGGCGCGATCCAGCCGTGTTCGGCCAGCAGGGTAATGACTTCGCGTTCGTCGCGCGGCAGGCCCAGGCGGGCGTTGCCGATCACATAGTCGCCCATCTCGATCGCCGCTTCCCAGGCGCGGATCACGTTCAGGGTGGCGGCGTCCTGGCGCGTGATGTCTTCAGAGAAAGTATTCGGATCTTTTTCATACTCGTCGCGGGCACGCCGGCAGCAGCGTTCGATGGTGCCGGCCTTGCTGACCAGAATGTCGTCATCCATGGCGCCTCCGTGTTCGGTGGTCATCGTGCGCCCACATGGGGCAAACCATGCAGATGGCGCCAGTCGGTCAATAAACAAGGCGCTGAACACGGCGCCGAACACCGCGCGGCGCCGGTCTCGTCGCCTGATGCGACCAAGGTCCAATTGTCCGAACCGTGCGGGCGGTCGAGCATCTGGCAGATAGTCCAGGGAGGTGTCATGAAGCTCGAAGGAAAAGTTGCTGTCATCACCGGCGCCGCCAGCGGCATCGGCAAGGAAATCGCGCTCACCTATGCGCGCGAAGGCGCGCGCGTCGCCATCGCCGACCTGAACCTCGATGCCGCCGAGCTGGCCGCGGCCGGGATCCGCGCCGCCGGCCACGATGCGCTGGGCGTGGGCATGGACGTCGCCAATGAGGCGCAGGTCGATGCCGGCATCAACGCGGTCGTCGCGCAATGGGGCGGCATCGATATCCTGGTGAGCAATGCGGGCATCCAGATCGTGCATCCGATCGAGGCGTTTCCGTATGCCGACTGGCGCAAGATGCTGGCGATTCACCTCGACGGCGCCTTCCTCTCCACGCGCGCCTGCGTGCGGCACATGTACGCGGGCGGCCGTGGCGGCAGCATCATCTATATCGGCTCGGTGCACTCGAAAGAAGCGTCGGTGCTCAAGTCGGCCTATGTCACGGCCAAGCACGGCCTGGAAGGCCTGACCAAGGTCATGGCCAAGGAAGGCGCCAAGCATGGGGTGCGCGCCAACCTGATCGCGCCGGGTTTCGTGCGCACGCCGCTGGTCGACAAGCAGATTCCCGAGCAGGCGCGCGAGCTGGGCATTTCCGAGGAAGAGGTCATCCGGAACGTGATGCTCAAGGAAACCGTCGATGGCGAGTTCACGACGGTCCAGGACGTTGCCCGGGTCGCGCTGTTCTTCGCCACGTTCCCCTCGAATGCGCTCACCGGCCAGTCGCTGATCGTGAGCCATGGGTGGTTCATGGAGTAGACCACGATAGAAAGGGATTGCCCCGTGAACGCACCCTACGAGCTCGATAGCCAGCTCGAAGAACGCCTGTCGAGAAAACTGCTGGATGTGTTCATCCGGGCCGGCATCGTGTTCGGGCTGGCGCTGCTGAGCTACCGCATCTTTTCTCCCTTCCTGTCGCTGATGGCCTGGTCGGTGATCCTGGCGGTGACCTTGTACCCGGCGCACCAGAAGCTGGCGCAGCGCCTGTGGGGCAAGCAGGGACTGGCGGCGACCCTGCTGGTGCTGGTCGTCGTCGTCGCGATCGGGGTGCCCACGGCGATCCTGATGACCTCGCTCGGTGAATCGCTGCAGAACACCGTCGACAGCGTCCGCGCCGGCACCCTGAAGATTCCCGCGCCGTCACCCAACGTGGCCGAATGGCCGTTGATCGGCAAGCGCATCCACGACGTGTGGGCTGAGGCCTCCGCCGACTTGCCGGCGCTGCTGCGCAGCAGGCATGAGCAGGTGGCCGACCTGGCCAGGAGGGCGCTGCAGGCGGTGGCCAGCATCGCCGGCGCGATGCTGCTGCTGCTGTTCTCGTTCATCGTCGCCGGCATCATCATGGCCTGGGGCCGGGCCAGCGCCAACGGCATCCGGGCCATCTTCGTGCGCATGGTGGGCTTCGAGCGCGGCGAAGAGTTCGTCGTGCTGTGCACGGCGACCATCCGCGCGGTGGCCCTGGGCGTGCTGGGCGTGGCCCTGATCCAGGCCATCGTGGTCGGCCTGGTGTTCATCGTCGCCGACGTGCCGTTTGCCGGCCTGCTGTCCCTGCTCGTCCTGGTGCTGGGCATCGTGCAGGTGCCGGCCATCCTGGCGACCTTGCCGGTGATTGTCTATATCTGGACCAGCGGGGACTACGGCAACACGCAGGCGATCACGTATTCCGTGCTGCTGTTGCTCGCCGGCTCGCTCGACAATGTGCTCAAGCCGCTCCTGCTGGGACGCGGCGTGAATGCCCCGATGCCGGTGATCCTGCTCGGCGCCCTGGGCGGCCTGGCCAGCGCCGGCCTGGTGGGCATGTTCGTCGGCGCGGTCTTCCTTGCCCTGAGCTACCAGGCCTTCATGTGGTGGGTGGCGAACAGCCCCGATGCGGTGGCGGCGCCCGCGCCGGCGCCGCCGCCGGAGTAATTGTGTGCGGCGCGCTCGGAAAGCGGTCGGGCAGGGGCGCGCTGGCGCTGGCGGGCGCGGCCCTGCTGGGTGCTTGCACGACGGTCGGGCCCGACTTCGAACGTCCCGCCATGCCGGCCGCGCTGGCTGGCTGGGACGGCGGTTCGCTGGCTTCCCTGAAGCCGCGCGCCGGCGCGCAGGAAAGCGCATCGATCCAGCAATGGTGGCGCGGCTTCGATGACGCCGTGCTCGACGCGCTGATCGCCGAGGCGCAGCGCGTGAACCCGACGGTGCGCGCCGCTGGCCTGCGCATCATGGAAGCACGCGCCGAGCTCGGGATCGCCGGCAGCACACGCTATCCGCAGGGCCAACAGCTCAGGAGCGAGCTGCTGCGCGCGGGACAGCGGCGGGCAGGCGGGCCGGACAGCAGCCTGAGCAACTTCGACACCCATCTCGACATCAGTTGGGAGATCGATTTCTGGGGCAAGTTCAAACGCGGCATCGAGGCGGTCGACGCCGGCTACCTGGCCAGCATCGCCCGCTACGACGACGTGCAGGTCTTGATGGCGGCCCAGGTGGCCAGCCTGTATTGCACGATCCGCACCACCGAGGCGCGGCTGGCGGTCGCGCGCGACAATGCGGCCCTGCAATTGCGCAGCCTGCAGATCACCGAGCTGCTGTTCCGAGGCGGAAACGAAGCCGAGCTCGATGTGCAACAGGCCCGGACCTTGTACCTGGGCACCCTCGCCACGATCCCGCCGCTCGAGATCGCCCAGCGCCAGGCGCAGAATGCCTTGAGCACGCTGCTGGCGCGCGCGCCCGGCCCCCTGCCCGAGATGAGCGCGAGCGCAGACGGGATGGCGCAGGGCGAGCAGCACACGATGATCCGGCTGCCCGTGGACCTGGCGGCCGAGCTGATCACCGAGCTGCCGGCCGATCTGCTGCGGCGCCGGCCGGATGTGCGGGCGGTGGAGATGCAGCTTGCCGCCCAGTCGGCCCTGATCGGCGTGAGCGCGGCCGAGCTCTATCCCTCGATCTCGCTGCTGGGATCGGTGGGCCTGTCGGCCACCTCGCTGGATGGGGCGCCGCGGGTGCTGAACTGGGCGCTCGGGTCGGGCCTGCTGTGGAATGTGTTCGATCACGGCCGGCTGAGCAACGGCGTGCTGGTGCAGGATGCCCGCTTCCAGCAGCTCTACGAGCAATACCAGGGAGCGGTGCTGAATGCGGCGCGCGAGGTCGACGATACGGCCGCCGGCTTTGTCCGGACGGGCGCGCAGATCGTGCTGCTGGCCGATGGCGTCAAGGCCGCCCGGCGTTCGCTCGATATCGCCAGCTTTCAGTATCGCGAGGGCCTGACCGATTTCCAGCGCGTGCTCGATTCCCAGCGCGTCCTGTATAGCCAGCAGGAGCTCCTGGTCACGACCCAGGGCAGTCTGGCGCAGAACCTGATCGCCCTCTATAAAGCCATGGGCGGCGGCTGGGAGCAGGGCAGGCGCCGCCCGCCCGTGGATGAGGCGACCCGCGCCGTCATGGAACGGCGCAGCGACTGGAAGGACATCCTGCGCGCGCCCTTGCCGGCGCCCGGCGCCGAGGGCGCGCCGGGCGGGGAGCACCGGCCATGAACCTTGATCCGGTCAAGCTGGAACAGGCGGCGCCGCCCGGCGACGCGGCGCCGGCGCCCGTTCCGGCATCCGCGCCGGCGCCGGCGCGGACGGGCAGGAAAAGCCGGCTGGGGTTGATCGTCGTGCTGGTGCTGATCGCGGTCAGCCTGGGCTGGTATCTGGTGGCGGATCGCCTGACGCCGTACACCTCGCAGGCCCGGGTGCAAGCCTTCGTGGTGCCGGTGGCGTCCGAGGTGACGGGCATGGTGCACGAGGTCTACGTCAAGAACAACGACGAAGTGGAGGAAGGGCAACTCCTGTTCCATATCGACCCCAGCACCTACCACATCGCCCTGCGGCGCAGCCTGGCGGACTATGAATCGGTGCGGCGTTCGGTGAATGCCTCGGCGCTGGCGGTCAAGGCGGCCGAGGCGGCGCTGCAGGCCGCCAGGGCCGTGCATGTGTTCGCTCGCCAGGATGCGGGCCGGATGGAACAGATCTTTGCCGAAGACCCCGGCGCGCTGTCGATCCGCCGGGTCCAGAATGCGCGCGCTTCGCTGGCCACGGCGCGCAGCCAGGAAATCGCCGCCGAGGCGGAACTGCGCCGCGCCGAAGAGGCGGCCGGCGAGCCCGGAGAGCGCAATGCGCAGCTGCTCAGCGCCCGCTCGGCGGTCGAGAAGGCCGTGCTCGATCTGCAGCGTACGGCCGTGACCGCGCCCGCGCGCGGCCTGGTGACCGACTTGCGCACCGATGTCGGCCAGGTCTTGCAGGCCGGTGCGGCGGCGATGACGCTGATCGCCGTCCACGACCTCTGGATCAGCGCCGACATGACCGAGAATAACCTCGGCAATATCGCGCCGGGCGACGAGGTCGCCATCGTGCTCGACGTCTTGCCGGGCAGGGTATTGAAGGGCCGGGTGCGCAGCGTGGGCAGCGGGGTCAATGCGGGCCGGCAGCCCCAGGCCGGCACCTTGCCCGAGATCGACAACAGCCGCGACTGGCTGCGTCAGGCGCAGCGCTTCCCGGTCGCCGTGGAGTTCGACCCTTCCGAACACGCGCAGCTGCGCGCGGCCAGGATCGGCGGGCAGGCCGACGTGCTGGTGTATACGGACGACTACACCGTGATGAACTGGCTGGGCGCCGTCTTCATCCGCCTGATGAGCTACCTTTCCTACATTTATTGACGATGGAGCGCGCTGACAAGGCGGTCTTGCGGCTGGCGATCGGCCTGGCGCTGGCCGTGCTGCTCGCCTATGGCCTGGCGCTGCCGTCGCCGTTCGTGCTGTGCGTCGTGACCGTGCTGATGTTGAGTAAACCCGGGCCGCCGATCCCCTTGCTCAAGGGCATGGTGGTGGCGCTGCTGGTCGCCGCGGTGCTGGCGGCCGGCGTGCTGATGGTGCCGCTGCTGGAGCATTACGCCAGCGTCGCGCTGGTGTTGACGGCATTGCTGCTGTACGCGGTCTTCCTCGCCGGCCTGCGCAGCGGCAGCCCGCTGGCGATCATCGTGGTGATTGCCCTCACGGTGATACCGGTGGCCGGCGTGGCCGACCAGGCCCTGGCGCTGGCGCTCGGCACCGCCATCGCGCTGGGGCTCGGTGTCGGCGTGCTGGTCGGCAGCCTGTCGCACGCCTTGTTCCCGGAAACGGCGGACCCCGCCGCCAGGCCGGCGCCCCCGGCCGCGGCCGCGCACACGGCCCGATGGCGCGCCGCGCAGGCGACGCTGGTGGTCATGCCGGTGCTGGTGCTGGCCCTGATCAACCCGGCCTTCTATCTGGCCGCCATCATCAAGGCGGTGATGCTGGGCCAGCAGGCCGGCTCCACCGGCGCCCGCTCGGCGGGGCGGGTGCTGGTCGGCTCGACCCTGGCGGGCGCGGGCATGGCGGCCCTGGCCTGGTTCGGCCTGGCGGTGTTGCCGACCCTGTGGATGCTGGTGCTGTGGATGGCCGCCGCCGCGTTCTGGAGCGGGGCCCGGATCTTCGGCGTCACGCGCTCGGCGCTGCCATCCTCGTTCTGGAGCAATGCCCTGGTGACCATGCTGATCCTGCTGGGCCCGGCCATCGAGGATAGCGTGGTGGGGAAGGACGTCGGCCACGCCTCGCTCGTGCGGGTGAGCCTGTTCATCGCGCTCGCGCTGTATGCCTGGGCCATCGTGTGGGCGCTGGAAGGCTGGCGCGCATCGAGGACTGCGGCTCGGGAGGAGCGAATGACGAGATGAAGCCGCTGAGGGACGTTTAATTTTAGTCAATACCAGTTACCCAATTGGTATAGCCAAAATGAATAGGTCTTGCCAAACGCGGCGCCAGCTAGTACTGTATGTTTATACAGTATTTGTCTGATAAGCCCGACATGACACACTCCGCCATCCTTGCCGCACCCGAGGCAGTGCACCCATCGCTGTGGCGCGCGTCGCAGCTGGCGCATGCCGGCACGCGCTGTGTCGATACCGGCCACGCGACGCTGTCGAGCCAGCTTCCCGGCGGCGGCTGGCCGGGCGGCACCCTGGTCGACCTGCACTTGCAGCAGCCCGGCATCGGCGAGATGCGCCTGCTGCGGCCGGCCCTGGCCGCCTGTGCCGAACGCCGCATCGTGCTGCTGCAGCCGCCCCATCCACCCCAGGCCCTGGCGCTTGCCGCGCTCGGCCTGGAGCCGTCCCAGCTATTGTGGTTGCGCACGACGCGCACCGCGGACGCGCTATGGGCAGCCGAGCAGGTGTTGCGCAGCGGCAGTTGCGGCGCCTTGTTGTTCTGGGCCAACCATATGCGTAACGACAATCTGCGCCGCCTGCACCTGGCGGCGCAAGGCGGCGAAACGCTGTTTTTCATGCTCCGTCCGCTGGCGGCGGCGCAAGACGCATCCCCCGCGCCTTTGCGTCTTGCGTTGCGGCCGGCGGCCGGCGGCATGAATATCGACTTCGTCAAACGCCGGGGGCCGAACTTTTGCTAGTGATTAGTATAATATTTCTTTGAATTCAAGAGCTTACCGTCATTATTATCATATCTTAGGATTTTGTTGTAAATTCGATAGCTTTGTGGAGCGCAGTTCCGAATCCCGCGCGGAACACGATCTGGCCAGATTCGGTTGTCACGCGTCCTGCTTTGTCTAGTTTCCAGCCCCAATGCGCCATCGTGGAAGTACTTATTGCATCGCTGAGTGCGCTTACTTCCTGCAGGGTGAAGAGCAACTTTTCCCCTTCCATCGTCTCCTGAGCGACTGGGCGGATGTCGTTATCGAGGGTTAGCACAGCGTTTTGATTCGCCAGGTTCCTGGCGGCCAAGAGTTGGCCGCGGAGGCATGTTAATTCTGCCAGCATCAGCCGAATTCTCGCTTTAAGGACTGGGTCATGTGTACCTTCGAGGAGGCGGTCGGCATCACTGTGTTCAGGTTCACGTTTCTTCTTGCTGAATCCTTGTACTGACTCAGCAAATGCCTTGATCAACGCACGGTAATCTTCGCCCGGCTTGTTCCGAATCGCGGCGCTGGAAGGGCCACCACGCGCGCTGGAAAGTGCTCCTATCGTGGCGATCGAGTAGTCTCTGCTACCTCGCGTAGCTTGTTCGTTACAGATGGTATAGATCAGCTGTAATGACTGCGCCTTCCGTGGTGTTGCATGCTTACACAACTCTGCCAGGAACAAATTTGGATCTATCTTCATTGGGTGCTTCCTGCAAAACCGAGACCTGGTGTCTGTTTTTTTACTAGTAACGCCATTTTCAGCGGGTTACCAATTTGCTGTTTCAGCATTGTGTCTATCTCATCAAGCATTCCGGTTGCCTGAAGCATCCTGGAGCCGTCCAGGACACGCTGGGATTCCACGGAACCGAGTCGAGCATAGAGAAAATTCACGAATTCGTTGCCGACCGCGAGCGCTTGGTCGTCTGTCAGGGTGGCGAATACTGGATGCCTTTCGTTCCTCGCGAGCATAGCGTCCAGTAAACGGCCCCGCCTTAGCGTTGCGTATGGGACCGTTGGTGCGGGGTACACCGTGGCATGCTGACAGACGTTATTGAATAATTCAAATTCCGTTGCTTTTTCCAGAGCGGTGCTAATGTCAGTAATATCGCCCCCTGCAAGGAGTCGAACGGCAGAGCCAATGTGCTCCGCAAGTGGCTCCGTGTTGATCAATGCTTTAGCTCGCTCAATCATGGAGTAGGTGGAGTGCCAATTATGGGAGACATCGTCCAGATCCGTTAAGGCCGATTCGCGCCGCCCATACAGAGCATCAAGCTTTCTCGATGCTTTCTGGTCGCTTTCGCTATTCTCGGCCATCATATTTTCTAATTCGATAATGCTGTTTTCCATCTGCCGAAGCTGAGTGCTAGCATCCATGATCTCGATACCGATCGAGTTAAAATGCGCCACAAGTCCGCCAAGAAAGGCAGGGCCGGAGATGAAGAAGCGGCACCGGATGCAGTTCCTCGGCCCGCCTGGGGTAGCCTGATAATCGTGCCGGTTATTCTCGCCAGTGACTTTTGGGCCGCCTGTCGCGCACATGCTCCCGCCAACAGGGCAAATTCCCAGATCCCCTACGAGCCAAGCGGTGGGACTGTTCTTTTGCAAAGCATGTAGACCAATTTGGTTGTTACTCGCAACCACCGACTCTGCCTGCTTCAAATTACAGTCTTGAAGAAAGCGAAGATAGTTTTCTTTCTCCCGACTCAATATGCGTTCTTGTGCTTCAGCTAACTTTTGCGAAATATAGGAAGCTTCAGGCTTAAGATAGTAGAGGGTCATCAGGATTGTAGCGTGTCCCGCTACGCATTTGCTGAGAATAGCGAGGGGCACGCCGCCCTCTACTGACAAAGCCGTGAGGATCGAAACTCGTAGCGAGTGCAGGTCGAACGAAGGAACCATAGGTCTTCCGTCTTTACCACGCGAATCGATAAACCGAATCGGTTGCCCGTTCGGGAGAACTTCGCCTCGTGCGGCAACCCGTCTTTCGAGTTCGTCGAGGAGCTTCCGCCAAAAATGAGCTAACCTGGAAGACGTTATAGGCTGGTCTTTACGTGACTTGTTTGGGTCGCGAAATAGAAAGCATGTCGAGCCACGAGCTTTGAGTTGCGCTTCAGTAAAATTACGAATGTAAATTGGGTTGGTGAGGTCCGACCAACGGGTGGGCTCAAAGATCGGGTTGTACGTCGACTGCCACTCGATCATTCTTTGCACTAGCGATATGACCTCGTCGTGCTGCCATGGGATTTCGTAACCACGGTCTTTACCATCCTTAAAGCGATCAGCCGTCTTGTTGGTGTTGACATAAAATCCTACAAAATCGCTACCCAGTGTTCGATCTCGAAAGCGGCGCAACACACCGTTTGGGAAGTTGCGCGCACCCGTTGACGCAGCAGGACCTGTATTCGCTACCCAACGCTTATCTTGATAAATTTCGGTATCAGCCTCGCCACTGTCCAACATCGTTACTTGATAAGTTCGCAGAGGTAAATAAAGCTTCATGAGTATCGCGTGCGAGCGTACTGGGCTCCATACCTTGATCCATAAATCGGAGACCGTGTCATAGTGTTTTATATAGTCCTCGGACGATTGCTTTGGCCATTCGAAGTCGTTATCGGTTATTAAATGGATCAGCTCGTTAATGTATTTGATCGGCAATGCTTCTCTAGCTGTTTCTGAGCGGTGCTTCAACTCCTTGCGTCGAACCACCGGGTTATAAAACTCTGGGCTGCGAACAGGACGGCCGTAATCGTCCTCCATGCAGAGTTTGACATCAACGTACCAATCGAAGAAGACCGCGATGCGCGAAAGGCGTTGAGCAGTCGTGGATATATCAAGGCCTCTTGTCTCCAGCCAATCTTCTAGACGTACAGAAATGTGGTGCTGACGCGATACGTACTCTAACGGGTTTCGTGTGACGGTCGGATTTTCCTCAAGATATCGCATAAATACCGTGAGACCATCGCGCTTTGATCCAAGCCCACCAGTCACTGCATTTGACAACCATGAGAGCATCAGTTGCTGCCACTGCTCTAGAGTAGGATCGCGCGCGACGAAATCGGAAAAATCAAGCATTCGTTTCGTCCTGCCTCGTCCGAGATTCCAGTCGTGCTCGGTAAAAATCGCTTTCCCGCCGTAAATTCGTTTCTGTATTTTGAGAAGGGGCCGGATTGCACCGGCCGAATTCCCGGTTGTATATTCCAGCGCTTCCTGTTGCACAGTCGTTGGCGTTAGGTCACCTATTTCTTTTACGCCGATACAGGTCATTGCTACCCGCCATATACGAAGTGCCGCGCCACTGCGTGCGACATCGTATGACATTTCGCTAGCTGCCTTAATCTCGCGAATCCACTCCATGCGAGGATATACGACTAATTTGTCCATAGTTATGGAGGCCCTGCGGCCAAACGGCGAGTGTGATGGGGCTGCGAGCAGATCCTCTTGCCAAAGGGTGTGGGTTAATTGAAAAAATCGGGTACGTAACCCGATCCGCGTAATATATTCTCGGTCCGAATCCTTTGCATCTACGATCATTGAAACAAGATCGTTGAATGCTGTAATAAAATCTGCCGTTTGCGTTGCTGAAGAAATTGCTTCCAAAGCTACATGAAACCTGCTGGCGCGTATTCGTTTGCCGGAATCACTTTGAGCGCACGCTTGCGTTAGTTCATTACAGAGCCGTGCAGCTTTGTTTACGTCGAAATTAGGTCCCAATAAGAACGCATCGATACTGTTGTTTCTAATCATCCTATTTCCGGTTATCTCGGAAACTACGATCGTGAAGTCGTCTGATTGAATGAAGGTTCGGGTCATGCTTCTGGATTCCAAGTGGAAGGAGAAATGAAGGTCGGGCTCAGCTTCGCACTTGCGTTGCGCAGCTCGCGGTTAGTTTTCTCAACAGAAGCTTCTTTGTAGATCTGTTGTGATTCTGGGGATTTATGGTGCATAGCGGCCTGGATAACTTCGCTGGAGACGCCAGCGTCTGTCATACTTTGTGCATATGCATGGCGGTGCCCGTGCGGTGTCGTTCCCGAGTTTTTGGAAGGGGTTAGCCCTATGCGCCTGACTGCTTTTCCATGGAGTTGTCGGTATGCACCAATCGTATAGGGAGCATCTTTGACATCTTCTTTTGCGCTGACAAATAAATATGGATGCAAAGCATGTCGGCTGCGAGAATTCATGATGTAATTCTTGAACAAGATAAGAAACGCCTCGCCCCAGTATGTGGGAAACCAATGAATCAGCGCATATTTCTCTCTGCCGTTACTTAGTTTTAGATCTTTCCAGCCTGCATGGAAGCGTCCTTGAACGGTATTCCTTGGTTGCAGGCCCCATTTGACACGGAGGTATTCTTCTCTGTTTGCAGGGATGAGCTTGCCGGTGATCGGGTCAATATAGTCGTGTGGGGCTGATCCGTATTGTGGGTGGTACAGGCGGACCATCGCTGACTTAGGATTTTGTGGATCGATCAGGACGTCACTGACAAATAGGTGAAACGGTTCCGATTCGCGCAGTCCGCCCCCTTGCAAAAGCATTGTGATCATGATATCCCGGACGTGTATATTCTCATGCATGTTTCTTAAGCGTTGGTTGCCGCGGATTAGAAACCCGTCGGTCAGAAGTTCGTTTAATTTCTCTTCCGGAAAATGTTTGGCTGTCGATGTCTCGTGCACAAGCGACCGCTGCCTTATCGCAACAGTGCGTGAAAACTTTGATCGGGCTTGGATTGCCTCTCGATCGAACGTATGGGCGAGCAGTGCATGCGCACGTCGCTCGTCAAAGCGACGCCAATATGCTATCTGCTCTGCGTATGAGGCAGTACGCCAAGGATTGATTGGTTTTGTGTCGTAGCGCTGTACTAGCCAATCGGAAAAGCCAGTTAGAAGCGTTAGGAGAAGTTTTGCGCGTGCGTTTGTTTTTGACGTCCAGAACAGGCCTGATGAATCCGTCCCATCGAGCTCGATTGTTCCGCCAATTAGTACTTCGGCAAATTCAGCAAGAAGTTGGGGCCTGTCTAGTTGAGACTTGAAATGCTGTTGATTCGACTTTATGAAATCTACAAACAACCCTACAGCTCTGCAAAGCTCACGCTGCCATGCCAAAGAACGGCTACTAGCGTTTTCAAGGATATATTTAACTAAAGGCAGCATCGGGTCGCTGCTGCCGTCGTCGTCGGTCAGAATATATAAGACATATATTCTTCGACTAGGCTGGGCGGGTCGTTTTATTAGTGTGCTGGCAACGGTATGGTAGCGTGCGGTTTCTCGTCGGATCATCAGGGGCAAACATAAGGTTTATGACTTGGTTTTATTTTCAGGCATACAAGCCGTGTAAAAACCATCGCGCATCATTGGCGCGTTCCAGATAGATCCAGTAACAACTTCCATCATTTCCCTGAGCAATGAAGTAATCTCGGGAAGCAGATTGCTCACTCCACCAACCAGCTTCTATTCGCTCCGGGCCGCGAATTATTTTAAGCGGACTACCATAAAATGGTCGCTCATTACGCACTAGTAGCGCAATAGGCTTTGGCAATAAGAAAAATGGTCGATTATTGGCAACGAATTCTGTATTAGCCTTGATTGGTTTGGTTGTCGCGGATGCCCAGGCATTGTAGACCTCTGGAAGATAATCTTCAACGTTATTAGGGGTTAATACATTTTCGTGACCGAGTCGTGCAGTCAATAGCTCAAGAAGTCGATGATAATCTTCTAGCGAGCCACCAGGCTCGGGGAAAAGGGATTCATTTGTTGGGTGGGCGGCTTCGGTCTGTACCGCTTCTAGGTAGAGGCCAATTACAGGCGCGGTAAGTTGAATCTTCGGGAGACGTTCTTTTAGAAGCCGAATTAGGTGTCCTTCGTCCCAAGCGGGCTCTGCCAAAATTATCTCAATCTTTGTAGGCGCTATTGCGGCGCGACCGCGTTCGTGTTCAAGAAGGAAGACGCAAACTCGGACTGCTCGTTGCAAGGACTTTAGCCAACCAACTAACTGGAGGATCAGACTGGTTCCGCTGTGGAGCAACGCCCCGGCGTGCTCGACGCGATCACAGAGCTCTACGCGTGCTTTGAACTGTAGTGGCGGCTTGATCCAGTCAAATATTTCCGGTTCTTCGCCGTATGCTCGATCAAGCGCGTAGATTAATTCCTTGCTAGTTCGACGCAAAAGGCCGGCTCTGGGCAGTCTACGGAGCGCACCAATCTGCTCTGCCCCAATGTCATTAAGCCAGTTCCTATAGGGAGCAGCCTTTGGAAGTAGATTGCAAGGCAACATGCTCAGCCGGTGGTGCAAGGTTCTTATCGATAATGTTCGGCGACGTAGAGTAAATCCGTCTTGGCGCCTACTTCTTGCGAGCAACCAGGCGCCTTCTGCTGTCGGGGCAGTACCGATTTGCGACGTAAAGCCGAGTGAGCTAAGAATGCCGGAGACGCGCAGGGAGAGCGAATGTGGTCCTTTAAATAACGTGAGGCTTGCACTAACGTCCAATAGAACCGAGAAATCTTCCTGGAAATCGATTTCCGGAGTGAACTGCATTAGCGCGGTTGTAATAGCGTGAAGCGCCTGGTTCTCCTTTTCTGGCGATCGATCTAGAGTTGTTGCCGTAGGGGCGAGAGCCGATACGCTATCGCGGCGCATGCGTAAGCGTATGCCGCACTGCGCTGCCTCGAAGCTCATCGCCAGTACCACTCCTTGGTCGATAACGACAAACTGCCCAGGTTCAGACCAACGCGGGCGTAGTGCTTCTAGTGGCAATGAAGGTAGATGGACGCTTAACAGGAGTTTCATAATCTTTGTCCAGTGACCGGCGACCCACAGGCATATTCGTCAACGAAATAAAAAAAGGGTTTTCACAGGAAGGTCCTCTTCGTTTGACAATATCAACAGAAAGTCCACCATGAATAGGACGAAGTGCTATGCGTAACGGTGATGGCGAAGCGTTCGCTGCAGCTGAGATAGGCCGCATAAGCCAAAACCATGTATCAGTGGTTTGGGCGGCGAGGTTCAGCCGCCGAAGTGTTTCAGGTCGAATATCTGTTTGCCAAAGTATGACGGCACCGCAATTTCCGCTTTTAAGAGTTCGCTCGGTAGCCCATAGGGCATCTGATGAACTCTTTGGACGGAGCCATAACAAATTTCGTTCATTCACTTGCCAAGCACGGCAGGCCATAAGATGGGGATGATAAGGTGGCTGGATAAGCACCACTCGTTGCGAAGATGATAAGGGGGATAGCATAGGTTGTAGCAATTGCATTTCCCCGATACCGTTTTGCTGCACAAGTAGTTCGATAAGCGCCGACCTCGGCCACCCTCTATCCGGTAGTTCTTTGTCGAGCAGATCGTGCCCAGTGGTTTGGACAGTCGATCGTGCGATCGCTAACTCGCTTGCACGCCATACGTCACGTAGAACTGACTGGGGCACTTTCCCAGTCTTTTGAGCAACATTGGTAGGTGATGTAAGCATATATGAGTTTTGTACTGTATATTTGTACAGTATAAATTGTGAATGGATGAAAGTGCAAGGTGGTTTTTTGGGCTACTGGCTGGCAGTTGTATGCGCTCGGGAAAATGGCTGCATAGCCGGGCCGGCCGCTGTGGCAAGGATGCTTGCACTTTAGGAGTTTAACTAAACGCAATACCTACTGGGGAACACCGTGGCCAGGAATTACTTGGTTGCGCAGGACCAGGAGCGTGCCTTGTACTGGGTCTATCAGGAGCGGGTTGCCAAGGCAGCTGAAGACTCGGAACCACACTGATTCCTCCATAGGCTGTTTGAAGAACGGGTCCATCTGTCCTTCCAGCGGCGAACTTTCGACCCTCTGGCTGCCGCAGTGGTCTGGTGTTCCGCGTAACGGGCTCGCCGTCCCGGCACAGTCACTTGAAGGTGCATCCGGCAACAAGCTGCTCAGGCTGTCTGTCCTATCTGTTTCACTGTGCGGCCGAAGATCGCGGCCGCCCCATCAAGGATGCGGCGCACTGCCGGGTGGCTCTCTCGCCGTTCGACCGACACGGCATAGAAATGCTCGACGATGGCGTCGATCGTGCCAATGGCTTCCAGCGCGTTTTCCTCACACACGATATCGGCCAGCACTGTAGGCGCCACGATGAACCCGGTACCGGCGCGGGCGAAGGACTTCAACAGCGCTCCGTCGTCGAATTCACCCACTACGATGGGACGCAACTCGTTGCTCTCGAACCAGCTGCTGAGCTGACTGTGGATGGCGGCGTCCTGCCCCGGCAGCAGGAAAGGCGCATTTTTCAGGCGCTGCGGGAAGGAGCCCGGCCAAGCTCTGCACAGGTCGGGGTGGCCCATTACAGTAAGCGTGCTCGAACCGAGCAGGTGAGTGTAGCCGCGGATCGCACCTCCTGGTGGCAGGCCCTTGTCGGCGATGATGAGGTCGAGCTGGTGTGCCGTGAGTGCAATCATCAAGTCGTCGAAGTGCCCTTCCTTGCAAATCAGGCGCATTCCCAATCCTGCCCCCTGCGCCGGCTGCAGAAGGCGGAAGATCATGGTCTTTGCGATCATGTCGCAAATGCCGATTCGCAGCGTTTCCGCGGCGAATGCCCCTCGCCGCATCGCTTGTTCCAGCTCATTGCCCATGTCAAAGATCTGCGTGGTATAGCGCAACACGGTTTTGCCCGCCTCGGTCAGTTTGGCCTTCCCCCACCACGACGGACGCTTTCGATAGGTATGATGTTCCTATCGGAGGTATTACATGGCACGTGAAAGACGGTTGTTCTCAGAAGAGTTTAAGCGCGAAGCAGTCAAGCTGGTAGGCCAGCCTGGCGCGAGCAAGGCGGCAATAGCCCGCGACCTTGGCATCGGTGCTAATTTGCTGGGTCGGTGGTGCAGAGATGCCCACGTCGGTGCAGAGGTCGCAGTCGGGCGTGAGAAGGTATCGGCCCAGGAATACGAGCGCATGCGGCGCGAGCTGGCGAAGGTCAAGACGGAGCGCGACATATTAAAAAAGGCGCTCGGCTACTTCGCAGCCGACCTCAAGTGAAATACGGCTTCATCGCCAAATATCGAACCATCTGGCCAACACGGACGATGTGCCGTCTGCTCGGCGTATCGAGCAGTGGCTTCTACGACTGGCTCGGCCGGCCAGCAAGTGCCCATGAACGCGAGAACGCCCAGCTCCTCAACGCAATCAAGCACAGCCACGAAGCCAGCGATGGCACATACGGTTCGCCACGCGTAGTGCGAGACCTTATCGATGCTGGTTTCTCTTGCAGCGAGAACCGTGTGGCACGACTGATGAAAGCTGCTGGCATCAAGGCCCGTCACAAGCGGCGCCGCGCGCCAGGCCAGCTTGACTCACCAGTGCATGCCATCGCGCCGAACCTGCTGGACCGGCAGTTTGAAGCGACAGGCCCAAACCAGAAATGGGCAGCCGACTTCACTTACGTGTGGACGGGCGAAGGCTGGCTGTTTGTCGCTGTCGTGCTGGACCTGTACTCGCGGCGCGTGGTGGGCTGGTCGATGCAACCGACAATGACCGCACAGCTGGTAATGGACGCTCTGCTGATGGCCATCTTCCGCCGTGGCCGGCCTCGCGCTGTGGTGCATCATTCGGACCAAGGTTCCCAATACACGAGCGAGGATTTCCAGCGCCTGCTCGAATCACACGGCATTGTTTGCAGCATGAGCCGTCGCGGAAACTGCTGGGACAACGCTGCAATGGAGAGCTTCTTCTCGACGCTCAAGACTGAGCGCCTGAGCAAAAAGCATTACCGGACCAGGGATGATTTACGCGCAGACGTGTTCGATTACATAGAAAGGTTCTACAATCCACGCCGGCGTCATTCCACTATCGGCTATCTCAGCCCGGTACAGTTTGAAAATCTAAAATGCGCCTAACGGAAGTGTCCGTATCGATGGGGGAAGGCCAGTTCGAGCCCCCGGCCTCTCTTCTGAAACAATGCCTCGCCTAACTGGGCTTCCAGGACCTGCAACTGCATGCTGATTGCCTGCGCCGTTACATGCAGCTGCTCGGCCGCCCGCGCAACCGTACCATTGGTAGCAACCGTTTGGAAATAGTAGAGGTGCTTATAGTTGATCATGCAATCCTCAGAAAAATTGATGTTTTAGTAAAGATTAATTGATTTTACTTTAAGCTTTGGCGCTTCTATAGTGACCTTACAATCACTTTGATGAGGTCACCATGCATACCTATCCCGCTAACAGTCCCGCAGCAATCAGCCGACTACTGGCCCTCACTATGATCGTTGACGGCCACATCAGCCCGTCCGAGGTGCGCACCATGCATCATGCCAAGTTCCTGCAACAGGTAAAGGTCGACGACGACACATTCGACCATACCCTGCGCGAATTGTGCGAAGACCTGCTCAACAACGCCGCCAACCGCTGCGCGGGCATTGTCGAGATTGATCCGGTCTTGCTGGACAGCCTGATGCTTGAGGTTCAGGAACCGCTGCTGCAGATCTGCCTGTGGAAGACCATGGCTGACATCGTCCAGGCGGACGGCCGCGTCGATGGCCGCGAAATGACCCTGGTACGGCGCGCGGCCAGAGCTTGGTTCGGCCACGACCAGGCCAGGGACTACTCTCCTGCCGACACCTTGGCAGGATGAGGCAGGTCGCCGCAGGCGCAGTCTCGGCCTAACCGGAGCACCACCGGCGCCATGTCCGTTACCATCGCGCGCCGTCCCGACACGATGAGTTTTATAATCGGCTGCACAGCGGCAGTTACCGGACATTGCCGGCCCTGCCTGAAAAGGAGACGTGATGATGGATGTACTCTTGTTCTTGTTCGGGCTGGTGCTCCTCGTCGTTGGCGCGGAAGCTTTGGTACGCGGTGCTTCCCGTCTTGCACTCTCGGTCGGCATTTCGCCCCTCGTGGTCGGACTTACCGTGGTGGCGTTCGGTACCAGTGCACCGGAGTTAGCTGTCAGCGTTCAGTCGGCGATCGCCGGCCGCGCTGACCTGGCGCTGGGCAATGTTGTGGGTAGCAACATCTTCAACGTCCTGTTCATCCTCGGCGTTTCCGCCCTGATCGTGCCGCTGCTCGTGGCGCGCCAGTTAGTGCGCCAGGAAGTGCCGGTCATGATCGGCGTCTCGCTGCTACTGCTTGCACTGGCACTGGATGGGCGCCTCGGCCGTGGCGACGGTGCCCTGCTGCTGGGCCTGTTAGTCGTCTATACCGCGTTCTTAATCTACCAGTCGCGTCGCCAAAATCAGGGCGGCGATGTAGGCTTGCCCGATGAGGCGCTTGCATCCTCCCCAGGTTGGGAGAGCCGCCCTGCGGCGCAGCTGCTACTCATTGCCGCCGGGCTCGGTTCTTTGGTGTTGGGCGCCACTTGGCTGGTGGACTCGGCGGTCCGCTTCGCGCAGTACCTCGGAGTCAGCGAACTGGTCATTGGCTTGACCATCGTTGCGGCCGGCACTTCGCTTCCAGAGGTGGCCACTTCCATCATCGCGGCGCTGCGGGGCCAGCGCGATATCGCGGTCGGCAATGTGGTAGGGAGCAACGTATTCAATATCCTCGGCGTATTGGGTCTGTCGTCCGTGGTGAGCCAGACAGGGATAGCGGTCGCCCCTTCGGTGCTCGCATTTGACCTGCCGGTCATGATCGCTGTGGCGCTCGCCTGTCTGCCAATATTTTTCACAGGGAACCTGATTGCCCGCTGGGAAGGTGCCCTGTTCCTCGGGCTGTATGCTGCTTACATGGCTTACGTGCTACTGGCAGCGGGGCAGCATGACGCGTTGCAGCCCTACAGCGCCATCATGGTGACGGCGGTGCTGCCGCTGGTCGCCGTGACGCTGGCGGTCGTCGCCTGGCGCGAGTGGCAGAGCAGGCAAATGAATCCGGGTTCTCCCGGATAGGAAACGACATGGTGCAGACAGCGCTCCCGGCGGCGTCGCAGCCGTTATGGATCCGCGCGGCCTGGCTGCTGCCGTTGGCGTTGCTGCCGGCGGTGGCTGGCCTGCCGGGCGAACCAGCAAGCTGGTCCGTGCCGTGGGTGGCGCCGCTTGGCGTCCGCCTAGGTTTCGCCGCCGATGGACTCGCGCGCCTGTTCCTGCTGCTCGTGTGCGCCGTCGGCGCGGCCGTGCTCGCCTATACCCCCGGCTACCTGCGCGGCCATACCCGGCTCGGCCAATTGATGTGCCTGCTGATCGCATTCACCCTGGCCATGATTGGGGCAATCCTGGCTGACGACCTGCTGCTGCTGTTGCTGTTCTGGGAGGCGACCAGTGTGCTGTCCTTTCTGCTGGTGGGCTTCGAACACGATAGCCAGGACAGTCGCGACAGCGCGCGTCAGGCGCTGCTGGTCACCGGTGCCGGCGGGCTGGCCCTCCTTGCCGGGATCGTCCTGATACTGCTGGCCGCGCCCGGGCTGCGGCTGAGCGACCTGGCACACCTCGATCCCGCCGTGCTTGAGGATGCCCGCTTCCAGGCGGGGGTGGCGCTGGTGCTGGCTGGCGCCATGACCAAGTCGGCCCAGTTCCCTTTCCACTTCTGGCTGCCGGGCGCAATGGCCGCACCGACGCCAGTCTCGGCCTATTTGCACTCGGCCACGATGGTTAACCTCGGGGTGTATGTGATGGCCCGCTTCGACGAGGCAATGGGCGCGATTCCCTGGTGGGAAGTAACGCTCCTGTCGATCGGCACGATCACCGCCTTGTGGGGCGCCGTCCAAGCCCCCCGCGAGCGAGACCTGAAACGCATCCTTGCATGGTCCACCGTCTCCGCGCTGGGTACGCTGACCGTGCTCATCGGCCTGCCTAACGAACTGGGCGCATTGGCCTTTGTCGCCTTTCTGCTGGCCCATGCGCTGTACAAGGCGCCGCTGTTCTTCGTGGCCGGCAACGTCGACCACGCCACCGGAACGCGCATGATTGACCGGCTGCGCGGACTGCGACATGGCATGCCCGCAACCGCGCTGGCGGCCCTGTTGGCGGGCCTGTCGATGGCCGGTTTGCCGGCCACGGTCGGTTTTGTCGCCAAGGACACTATCAAGGCCGCCAAGGAAGTAAGTGAGATTCTGTGGATAGTCGAAGGCGCCAGCCTGCTGGTGAGCATGGTTGGCGTGGCAGTCGCCAGCGTGGCGGTGTTACGTATCTTCTTTGGTCGCCCTACCCATCCAGCAGGCCACGCGCCGCACGAGGGCGGATGGCGGCTCGCGCTCCCGCCACTGACGCTCGCCAGCATAGGCATCGCGCTCGGGCTGTTCCCTGCGCTGGCCGAACCGCTGGTGACGGATGCAGCCCGGATGATCTCCCCAGCGCTGACGCGCTCCGATGCGTCTCTGGAAACCGAATGGCTGCTCCGCATCGAGAGCTTTGCCGTCGTCTGGGCGGTTGGGGCGATAGTGTACGCAGGGTGGAATCCCCTATACCGGATACTCGACCGACTGCGTTTCCTCGACAGCGCCGGCCCCGCTGCCGCTTACGGCGCCGCGCTGCACGGCCTGAAGCACGCGGCTGGCGTGCTGGCGCGCGGCCTGCAGGCGCGGCGCCTGAGCCGCTATCTGCTCACAACGGTTGCCGCCACGGTGTTGCTGTCCGCGCCTTGGGCATTCGGCCTGAACTTTCAGCCGCCCGCAGCGATCAAGGTCGACGGCGCCGGGGCGCTGGTGGGATGCGCCACCGCCATCCTGGGGGCCGTACTGGCTGTGCGTGCTCGCGACACGCTCCAGCGACTGCTTGGCGCCGGCGCTGTCGGCGCCGGTAGCGCCCTTGTTTTCCTGTTCCAGGGCGCGCCCGACCTGGCCCTGACTCAACTCGCTGTGGAGACGGTCTTCGTGGTGGTGGCCGCGGTCGCGTTGCGCCGCTACCGCCAGCAGCAGGGCGCCGGCGCGGGTGTGGGGCGGGCCAACGCCTGGCGGGCTGGCGTCGCGCTGGCCTTCGGCCTGCTGCTCGGCGCCGTGCTGCTGGCGCTGTCCGGCCGGCCGCTCGACCCCGCCATGGCGGATTACTTCCTCGCGCAGAGCGTGCCATACGCGCATGGACGCAATGTGGTCAATGTCATCATTGTCGACTTTCGCGGCTTGGACACGCTTGGCGAGATCGCAGTGGTCATGTTCGCGGCCCTGGCGGCGTGGCCGCTGGCGCGCCGCCTGCCGCTCAGGAGAAAAGGTTTATGAATGCGGAGCGCTCGATCGTGCTGGAAACCACCGTGTCCTTCCTTTACTGGATTATGCTGGGCGCAGCCCTGTGGCTGCTGCTGCGCGGGCACAATGCGCCCGGAGGCGGCTTCGTCGCCGCGCTGGTGGCGGTAGCAGCGACAGCCGCCCATGCGATGGTGTTCGGCGTAGCAGCCGCGCGCGCCCGGATGCCGTTCAGTCCGCTGACCCTGAGCGCCCTCGGGTTAGTCCTGGCGGTGGTCAGCGGCCTGCCGGCGCTGGCTCTCGGGCAGGCTTTCCTCACCCATTGGTGGGGCGAGCTCGCTGTAGGCTCAATGGCGCTCAAGCTCTCCACTGTGCTGCTGTTCGACCTCGGTGTGGCGCTGTGCGTATGGGGTGCGCTGGGCGGATTCTGCCTCCGGCTACTGGGGAGCTTGCGATGATCGAGTGGGCGATTGCGGCGAGCGTGACCCTTGTGGCGGCAGCCGGCCTGTATCTGGCGAGCTCGCGCGACGTGGTGTCGATCTCGGTGGGGCTGGCTTTGCTCGGTTCAGCAGTAAACCTGTTTGTCTTCGCGGCCGGCCGCATCGGCCAGGCGGCGCCACCGCTCATTGCGCCAGGCGCGGCGGCGCCGCTGGCGGCAGTGGCCAACCCGGTGCCGCAAGCACTGGTACTGACGGCGATCGTGATCGGTTTCGCCTTTGCCTGCTTTGGCATCGCCCTGGCGTTGGCGCTGGCCGCGCACGACAGCCGCGCCGACGCCGACGCGCTGGAACAGGCTGAACCGCCGCCGCGCCCGGACGGCGAGCCTGGGGAGATACCATGAATGGTGTGCTCGTTGCCGCACCGGTGCTGGTGCCGCTGCTCACGGCCGCGCTGACGGTCGCGCTGGCCCGGCGCCCGCGCCGCCAGCGTGCAGCCAGCGCGGTCGGCGCACTGCTGCTCCTGCTGTGCTGCGCTGCGCTGCTGTACGGCTCCATCGGAGGCATAGTGCTGACGGCGCGCTTCGGCGAATGGGCCGCGCCCTTCGCGATCGCCTTCCGTATCGACCGCGCCGCCGCCCTGATGCTGACCGTTAATGCCGTGCTGGCCGTGGCCGTGCTGGTCTACCCTAGCCGCGGTGGAGCGCTGGCCACGCCGTTCGGCCCGCCGCTGGCGCACGGCCTGCTGGCAGGGGCGGGCGGGGCTTACGCCACAGCCGACCTGTTCAACCTCTATGTCTGGTTCGAAGTCATGCTGATCGCGGCCCTCGGGCTGATCGTCGCCGGCCGCAAACCGGCGCACCTGGAGGCTGGCCTGAAATACCTGGTCCTCAACCTGTTCGGCACCGTCCTCTTGCTGGCCGCGGTGACAGGCCTGTACGGCCTGACCGGCCAGCTCAACTATGAGGCGCTGGGGAGAGCGCTGGCCGGGCGCGGCGACGATCCGCTCGCCTTGCTGCTGGGCGCGCTGTTGCTTGTTGCCCTGCTCATCAAGGCTGGCGCTTTTCCCTTCCTGTTCTGGCTGCCGGCCGCCTATCCGGTGCTGCCGGTGCCGGTGCTGGCGCTGTTCACTGCGTTGACAACCAAAGTCGGGGCCTACGCGTTGCTACGAGTACTTTACGAGGTCTTCCCGGCCGGAGCGCCAGCCTACGCCCAGGCCCTGGGCTGGATCGCCTGTGCCACCATGGTCGCGGGCGTGATGGGCGCGGTGTATCACTACGACCTGCGCCGCATCCTGGCCTTCCACAGCGTGAGCCAGATGGGCTATATCCTGTTGGCGGCGGCACTTGGCGGGGTTGCCGGGATCGCCGCGGCGCTGTTCTTCAGCATCCACCACATTTTGGTAAAGGCCAACCTGTACCTGATCGCGGGCATGATCGCGAGTAAGGGAGGGCATCACGACCTGCGCCGGATCGGCGCCCTGGCGCGCAGTGATCCCATGCTCGCCGTCCTGTTCGCGCTAAGCGCGGCCGCGCTGGTCGGGATTCCGCCGCTGTCCGGCTTCTGGGCCAAGCTGCTGGTCCTGCGCGAGGGTTTTGGCCAGGAACGCTATCTGTGGATGGCGCTAGCATTACTCACTAGCGGCCTGACTCTGCTGTCGATGGCCAAGATCTGGATCGAGGCATTCTGGAAACCGCACCCGACGCCACCCACCGAGCCGCCTGCAGCCCATCCGCCGGGCGCCTGGGCTGCCTGTGGCATGCTGTCGCTGCTGGCCCTGGCTATGGGCCTGATGCCGGGCCCGCTCATCGATTTCCTGTATGCAGCAGCCGGGACGATAGCCCCGCCACTCGCCAAGGTTTCACCATGAGACGCATCGTCGCCGTCATTCTGATCTTGTGGCGTTTGTTCGCCGCCATTGCGCGTTCGGGCTGGCAAATATCTTGGCGCATCCTGCGTCCGCCGCGCGGCCTCGCGCCCGGTTTCGTCGAGTACAGATTCCAACCCATGGGACCTGCGGCAACCACCGTACTCGCCTGCCTGATCTGCCTCACGCCTGGGACCACGGCGGTCGATGTCGATGCCGCGGCTGGACGGATGCGCCTGCATCTGCTCGATGCCGGGGGCGGCGCCGACGAGGCGGCACTGCAGGAAATCCGCTTGCTGTTTGAAGGTGCCGTGCGGGTGCTGTTTGCTAAAGAGGAGATGTCATGACAATACTGGCCGAGGTGTTTCTTGGGTTGGCGCTGCTGCTGGTCCTGGAGGCCTTGCGGCGACTGCCTGGGACGGCGAACCGGCTGGTGGCGGTCGATGCCCTCAGCGCCTGCGCCCTTGCAGCTTGCCTGGTGGCCGCCGCGCGTACTGGCCATACGGCTTTCCTGGACGTTGCGCTCGGCTTCGCCCTTATCGCGTTCCTCGCCACTGTCTGCTGGGCCTTCGCGCTGCGCGCCGGGGCGCCAGAAGAGGATGCGCCGTGACTGCCCTGGGATGGGCGCTCATGATTTTCGGCACCGCACTGCTCGCGGTGGCGGCGCTGGGCCTGCTCAGGCTTCCAGACGCCCTATCGCGGCAGCATGCGGCGACCAAGGCGGCGACGCTCGCTCTCGGCGTCATGCTTGCCGGACTGGCCGTGCTGCAGCCGTCGTGGGCATGGGGGATCAGAATCGGTACGCTGGTGGCGGTGCTCGCCGCGACAGTGCCGATTGCTTCGCACGCGCTGGCACGCGCCGCGGCGTCCAGGTCGGACGCTTTAGAGTCGGACTGATCCAATCTCGTGGAAGGTGGATTCATTGCACTCGCGTGCATGCGACGACTAGATTCCGGTCAAGGACCATTGGAGCATTTGGTCCTTGGCGATACGCATGGGTCGGATAGACCGCAATATATGTGATGTCAGGACTTCATACATGATCAAATATTAGGTTTTGTTCACTAGCAAAAAGACCGCAGCGCGAGGCGCCGCTGTTCCTTCCTCTTGGATCTTCACTACTGCAACGCCATGCGCCTCTGGATCGGCCTGTATTTGCCCCAGCTACCGCTCGAGGTCTTCAGCCCACGCTGGTTCAGTGAGGCGGCGAGCGGGGCCGGCGGCGCTGCCGGTGGCCCTGCTGGCGGCCCGGTGGGTGAACCGGTGAGTGGAGCAGACGGCAGCGCGCCTGGCGGTGATGGCCATGGCGGGCCCGGTCGCGACCCTGGCAGCGTCATCCTCGAACAGGAGCGGGTGATGGCGCTGTCGCCGGCGGCGCGCGCTGCCGGCGTGCAGATCGGCATGCGCCGCGGCAGCGTGCTGATGCTGATGCCCGAGGCGCGCATCGAACTGCGCAGCCACGAGCGCGAAGCCGAAGCCATGGGGGCGGTGGCCATGACGATGCTGCAGTACACGCCGCAGGTGGCGCTGGCCGAAGAAGCGACGCTGCTGCTCGATATCGGCGCCAGCCTGCGCCTGTTCGGCGGCATCCGGCGCCTGTGCGAGCGGGTGCGCGCCAATATGGCGGCGCTCGGTTTCACGGCCTGCATCGCCTGTGCGCCCACCGCGCGCGGGGCCTGGCTGCTGGCGCGCGGCAATGCGGGGCGCACCTTGACCATGGACTCGCTGGTGCGGCGCCTAGATCGCTTGCCGGTGGGCTTGCTGCCGCCGGCGCGGCCGTTCGCCGGCTGGTTCGATGGCATCGGCTGCCGCCGCCTGGATGAGCTGCGGCGGCTGCCGCGGCCCGGCCTGCAGCGGCGCTGCGGGCGGGACTTGCTCGACATGCTCGATGCCGCCTATGGCATGCACGCCGAACTGTTCCAGTGGGTCGCGCCGCCGGAGCGTTTCCATGCGCGGCTCGAGTTGTTCGACCGGCTTGAACAGGCCGAGCTGTTGCTGGCCGGCGCCCATCGCCTGGTGCTGCAGATGACGGGCTGGCTGTGTGCGCGCCAGCTGGCGGTCGAGCGCATCCGGCTGTCGCTCGATCACGAGCGCGGGCGCATGGCGCGTCCACCCACCCTGGTCGAGGTGGCGCTGGCCGAACCCACCTGGCGCGACGAGCACCTGCTGCGCCTGCTGCGCGAACGCCTGGCCAAGCTCGAACTCGCGGCGCCCGTGATCGGCATCGGCCTGGAAGCGCAGCAATTGCAGGCGATGGCGCCGCCGACCGACTCGCTGTTTCCCGATCCTGGCGGCAGCGAGGAAGACCGGATGCGCATGATCGAGCTGCTGGTGGCGCGCCTGGGGACAGACAATGTCTTGCAGGCGCTGCCGATGGCCGATTACCGGCCCGAAGTCGCCAATGCCTGGGTGCCGGTGCAGCAAAAGGTGAGCGCCGCCGCCCGCGCGGCGCAGATGCCGCCCGACGTGCGGAGCCTGCCTCGCCCGAGCTGGCTGCTGGCCAAGCCGATCGCATTGTTGATGCGCGACCACCGGCCGTTCTATGGTTCGCCCCTGCGGGTGGCGTCCAATCCCGAACGCATCGAGGCCGGATGGTGGAGCCAGACGCAAACGCGCGACTACTTCATCGCCGAGGGGCAAGACCACGCGCTGTACTGGATCTATCGCGAGCGCATCAACGGCACCGGCGAGGATGCCGCGCCGCGCTGGTTCCTGCATGGCTTGTTCGGGTAATGCCGCAATCCTGGTGAGGCATAATCCGTGCGGAATGATCCGTTCATCGAAGCCGTCCGGAGGAACCATGAAGCGATTCACGAACCTGGCAGTCCTGGCTGCCCTGACGCTGGCAGCGTCGACCCGTGCCCAGGCCCAGGCGCAGCAGACCCTGGAAACGCCGGGCTTCACCGTCAAGATCACGCAGCAGTGCGAGGAGGGCAACGTCACCTGCGACGACGTGCGCTACGTCGGCGCCAGCAAGAAGTCCGGCAAGGCGATCACCCTGCGCGGCAAGACCCTGCACTCGATGGCGGCCGACGGCGTCACGCCCGGCGCCTTCCAGGGCCATGTGTTCAAGTCCGGCCGCACGACCTATACCGTGTTCGCGGACGGCCGGCTGGTGGTCACCGAAGGCAAGAAGACGCTGGTGAACCAGCGTGGTGAGTGGAAGTGACGAGCATCGACGCCGGCGCCGGTCAAGACGGACGCGTCACCAATAAAAACGGCGGCCCGAAGACCGCCGCCGATGTCATTGCCCGGACCGGATCATCTCGCCGCCCTGAATAACGCATCCAGGCGATCCTTCGTGCCGGGAATGCGCTCCAGCGTCGGATAGCGCAAGCCGTCGCGATAGTCGAGCGTGATGGTGCGCAGATTGTTCCCCTTGCGCACCAGGAGCGCGATCGGCGCCTTGCCGTCCTTGTTGGCGCGCACCGCCGCCTTCAGCACGTCGCCCTTGTAGGCGCGGTTGTTGACGGCCACGATGGTGGTGTTGGCCGCCAGGCCCGCGCGGAAACCCACGCCGTCCCACACCACGCCGGTGACGTCGCCATTGCCGCGCACCGAGAAGCCGAGCGAATAGGTGAAGTCGGCGCTGCGGCTGCGTTCTTCAAAGGCGCGGACCGCGTTGCTCGGGGTGTCGCCGTACACCAGTTTCCAGCCGGCGCGGGCCAGGCCGTCGAGCGGCGCGCCGGGGCCATGGCCGTCCAGCCGCGCGCGCAGGAACGGCGCCCAGTCGAACTTCTGCACCTTGGCCAGGGTGGCCACCACGTCGTCGAAGGTGTAGTACACCGGGTCGATGCTGCCGTCCTCGATGCCGAAGAAGGCGCGCGCGAAGTCTTCCAGGCTGCGCCTGTCGCCCGAGAGTTCGCGGATCTTGCTGTCGACGTCGAGCCAGATCAGCATGCCCTCGGTGTAGTAGTCCTCGCTGCGCTGCCAGTTGCCCCAGCCGATCGGCTTGCGGCCGTTGATGATCGGATCGTTGACCGTGTCCTGCACCGCGCGCCAGTCGCGGCCCTGGGTGTTGTCGTAGCGCGCCGCGTCGATCGCCAGCGCTTCGCGCGCATGGTTCTGCGACACCAGGCCGGAACGCGCCGCCAGCACCTTGCCCCAGAACTGGGTCTGGCCCTCGTACACCCACAGCAGCTCGTTTCGCAGCGGGGTGTTGAAATTGGCCACGTCCTGGCCCGCCGGGCGGCGGAACTTGCCGTTCCAGGAGTGCACGAATTCGTGCGGCAGCAGCTCGCGGCCGCCTTCGTTGCGGCCCCAGTCGGTGAAGTAGCCGAGTCGCACGCCGTTCTCGCTCGATTGCTGGTGCTCGCGGCCGATGCCGCCGAATTCGTCCGAGATCGCGAACAGGAAGTCGTACTGCCTGTAGTGGCGCGAGCCGAACAGCTTGATCGCCTGGTCGACCATCGCACGGTGCAGCGCGACCTGCTCGGGTTTCGCCTCGAGGTTCTCCGGATTGTCGGCCACCACGTTGAGCAGCACCGGATTTTTCGCGCCCGGCGCCAGGTCGATGCGCTTGAAATAGCGGCCGGCGAACAGCGGCGAATCGACCAGGGTGTCGAGGTCGTGCGGCTTGAAGCGCACCTCGTCGCCAGTGCGGGCCTCGACCGCCAGCGAGCTGGCGAACTGCCAGCCGGCGGGCAGGGTGAGCGTCGGCAGCACCGTGATGCGGCGCGCGTGGTAGCCGGCCGGGTACAGCGCCACCGATTGCCACTGCACGCCGAGGATGTCGTCGGTCATCGTGATGCGGCCCTGGCTGGTGTCCAGCGGCGACAGGAACTGGTATTCGGCCACCAGTTCGGTGGCGCCTGCCGGCACCGTCACGTGAAAGGCGTGGACCTGCACCGGGTCGCGCTTCCATTCGAGCGGCTTGCCGCCCGCGCTGAACTTGAGGCCGGCCAGCTGGGTCAGCGGAATGTTGGGGCCGTGGTTGCCCGGCGCCCATTGCGGATAAAGCAGGGTCATGGGACCCGGCCGCGCCGGCATCGACAGCCGCATGCTGAAGATCTGCTGCGACAGGTTGCTCGCGTCGACGTGCAGCGCGATCGTGCCCGGATACGGGTCGTTGCCGACGGCGGGGACCTGGGCGGAAGCGGGCAGGGCAAGCGCGAGCGCGAAAGCGAGGGCGCCTGCCTGACGGGCGGCGCGGGCGAGGAAGGGGAATGCGGTCATCGGCAATCGTGAAAGCTGAGGTAAGCCGGCGAGTGTAGCACCCCTCTCGAGACAGATTTCCGCTGAAACATCATGCAAATAAAATTTGCAATATTCGCTAAAAATCCGTATTTCGTATCACTTGAAAATCGTTTGGCATGCCATTAGATTGGTACCAACGGAATGCTCAACAGAGGTTCCGTCCCTTATCGCTTAACTTTCAAAAGGATATGACATCATGCGTACTTTCGACCTGACTCCCCTGTACCGTTCCGCCATCGGTTTCGATCGTCTGGCCAGCCTGCTCGAGCAACGCGCCGAAGCGCAGCCGAGCTACCCGCCCTACAACATCGAACTGGTGAGCGAAGACCAATACCGTATCGTGATGGCGCTCGCCGGCTTCAGCCGCGACGAGATCGAGATCATCACCGAGCGTGACAGCCTGCACGTCACCGGCCGCAAGCAGAAGGACGACACCCAGCGCACCTTCCTGCACCGCGGTATCGCCGCGCGCGATTTCGAGCAGCGCTTCCAATTGGCCAACCACGTGAAGGTCACCAGCGCGTCGTTCGACAACGGCATGCTCACCATCGAACTGGTGCGCGAAGTGCCCGAAGCCCTCAAGCCGCGCAAGATCGCCATCGGCGACGCGACCGGCACCGTCGAGGGCGGCAACGTCAAGACCCTGGAACAGCGCGAAGCCGCCTAAGCCTGGTCTGTCGTTAGCGTAACCACGTCGTTCCCGCGCAGGCGGGAACCTAATTTTGCAAGCGTCTGGATAGCGCGGGCAGAACTTGGGTTCCCGCCTGCGCGGGAACGACGTATTTGGGGCTAACGAAGAGAATACCGTCGCTCATCATTAATGCGCGCCTAAGCCCCACGCCTTGTCAACTTAAGCAGGATCTAAGGCGGTTGCGCGAAGATACGTCCATCGATACTCAACATCGATTCACACATTTTCACCAGGAGCACACACCATGTCGAACCCAAGTGCCGTTACTGCCATCACTGCCAAACGCCTCATGCTGGCCCTGGGTGCCGCGGGCGTCATCGGCGGCGCGGTCGGTGCCATCGCTGTCAATCACAATAATGCCGTCGCCAGTGCCGCGGCCCAAGCCGCGCCTGCCGTCGCAGCAGCGCCCGCGCCTGCGCCGGCCGCCGCCGCGGGCGCTCCAGCGTCGACCGTTGCGCTCCCCGATTTCACCCGCATCGCCGCCCAGCAGGGCAAGGCGGTGGTCAACATCCGCGTCGTCGGCGGCGCCAAGACCGCCAGTCGCGGCGGCTTGCCGAACCTCGACCCGAGCCATCCCTTCTATGAGTTTTTCCGACAGTTTCAGGATCCACGCGGCGAACGCGGCGGCGATCGTGGGACTCCCGTTTTCGGCGCCGGATCGGGCTTCATCGTAAGCCCGGACGGCGTCATCCTCACCAACGCCCACGTCGTGCAAGGCGCCGACGAAGTGACCGTCAAGCTGCAGGACCGCCGCGAATTCCGCGCCAAGGTCCTGGGCTCCGACCCGCGCACCGACGTGGCCGTGCTCAAGATCGACGCCAAGGGCCTGCCGGTGGCGCCGCTGGGCAAATCGCAGTCGCTGCTGGTGGGCGAGTGGGTGCTGGCCATCGGTTCGCCGTTTGGCCTGGAAAGCACCGTCACCGCCGGCGTGGTCAGCGCCACCGGCCGCACGATTTCGGACGCCGCCGTGCCGTTCATCCAGACCGACGTCGCCGTCAACCCAGGCAACTCGGGCGGTCCGCTGTTCAATACCCGCGGCGAGGTCGTCGGCATCAACTCGCAGATCTACAGCATGACCGGCGGCTACCAGGGCCTGTCGTTCTCGATCCCGATCGATCTTGCGGTGCGCATCAAGGACCAGATCGTCGCCACCGGCAAGGTGCAGCATGCCATGCTGGGCGTGCAGGTGCAGGAGGTCGGCCAGGGCTTCGCCGATTCGTTCAAGCTCGAGTCGGTCGAAGGCGCGCTGGTCTTGAGCGTCGAACGCGGCGGTCCGGCCGAACGCGCCGGCCTGAAGCCGGGCGACGTGATCCGCAGCGCCAACGGCAAGACCATCGTCTCGTCGGGTGACCTGCCGGCGCTGATGACCCTGTCCAAGCCGGGCGACAAGATGGCGCTCGATGTCTGGCGTGACGGTAAACTGGTGCGTGTCGATACGACGCTGGGCGATGCCGCCGCCAGGCCGCGCCGCGGTCAGCAACAGGAACTGGCCGAGGTGACCGACAACAGCGCCAAGCTGGGCCTGAGCCTGCGTCCGCTGGAGTCGAGCGAGCGCCGCCGCAGCGGCATCGCCAACGGCCTGGTGATCGAGGACGCCTCGGGCGCCGCCATGATCGCCGGTGTCGAGCCGGGCGACGTGCTCATCTCGGTCAACGGCCGGCCAGTGAACACGGTCGAGCAGGTGCGCGACATGGTGTCCAAGGCCAGCAAGTCGGTGGCCTTGCTGATCCAGCGCGGTGGTGACAAAATCTTCATTCCGGTGCGGATCGGGTAAGGAAGCACGGCGTCCTCGACCCGCACGGCCAACCTTTTAGGGAAACACATGCGGCTATTGCTGGTGGAAGACGATACGATGATCGGCGAAGTGGTGCTCGACCTGCTCAGGGCCGAGCACTACGCCGTCGACTGGGTCAAGGACGGCGAAATGGCCGACACGGCCCTGCTGCAGAACCAGAACTACGACCTGGTGCTGCTTGACCTGGGGCTGCCGCGCAAGGACGGCCTCGAGGTGCTGCGCTCGATGCGCACGCGCAAGGACCGCACCCCGGTGCTGGTCGCCACCGCGCGCGACTCGGTCCAGCAGCGCATCGCCGGCCTCGACGCCGGCGCCGACGACTACGTCCTCAAGCCCTACGACCTCGACGAGCTGCTGGCGCGCATCCGCGCGCTGCTGCGCCGCGCCGCCGGGCGCGCCGAGCCGATCTTCGAGCACCGCAACATCAGCATCAATCCGGCCACCCGCGAAGTGCTGGTCGACGGCACGCAGGTGTCGCTGTCGGCGCGCGAATGGGCGGTGCTCGAGGCGCTGGTGGCCCGGCCCGGCGCGGTGCTGTCGCGCGCCCAGCTCGAAGAAAAACTGTACAGCTGGCGCGACGAAGTCTCCAGCAACGCGGTCGAAGTGTACATCCACGGCCTGCGCAAGAAACTGGGCAGTGACCTGATCCAGAACGTGCGCGGCGTCGGCTACATGGTGCCCAAGGAATGAAAATGACGCACTCGCTGCGCGGGCGCCTGCTCTGGTTCCTGCTCGCGGCGATCACCCTGGCGGCGGTGGCGCAGGCGACGATCGCCTACCGCACCGCGCTGCATGACGCCGACCAGATCTTCGACTACCACATGCAGCAGATGGCGCTGTCGCTGCGTTCCGGCACGCCGTTGTCGAACGACGAGGCGCGCGCGCGCATGGAAGCCGAGAGCAGCGCCAGCGGCAACGACGACATGGTGGTGCAGATGTGGTCTCCCGACGGCGTGCAGATGTTCCACAGCGTGTCGCGCGCGCGCCTGCCGCAGCGCGCGGTACTGGGCTTTTCCAACGTGCGCGCCAACGGCACCACCTACCGCGTGTTCTCGATCCAGACCTCGAACCAGACCGTGCAGGTCGCGCAAGACCTGGCCGTGCGCCGCAACATGGCCGGCAATCTCGCCCTGCGCACCCTGGGCCCGATCGCGGTCATGATGCCGATCCTGATGCTGGTGGTGTGGTGGGTCGTGAGCGGCTCGCTGCAGCCGGTGGCGCGGGTGCGCTCGCAGGTGGCCGCGCGCCAGGCCGACGACCTGTCTCCGGTGTCGGATACCGGCTTGCCCGACGAGGTGCGCCCGCTGGTGCAGGAGCTGAACCTGCTGTTCGGCCGCGTCAAGACCGCCTTCGAGGCCCAGCAGCACTTCGTGGCCGACGCCGCGCACGAGCTGCGCACGCCGCTGGCCGCGCTGCGCCTGCAGGCGCAGAGCCTGGACCGCGCCGACAATCCGGAAGCGCGCCGCGTCGCGGTGGGGCGCCTGACCGCCGGCATCGACCGCGCCACGCGCCTGGTCGAGCAGCTCCTGGTGCTGGCGCGGCAAGAGGCCACCGCCGCCGAGGGCGCGGTCGCCCGCCCGGTCGACCTGGCCGACCTGGCGCGCCGCACTGTGGCCGACCTGGCCGGCGTGGCCGCCGCCAAGGGCGTCGACCTGGGCGTGCAGCAGGCCGACCCGGCCACCGTGGAGGGCCAGCCCGACGCGCTGCAGATTTTGCTGCGCAACCTGGTGGACAATGCGGTCAAGTACACGCCCGAGGGCGGTATGGTCGACATCTCGGTCCAGCACGATGGGCAACAGATCGTGGTGCAGGTCGAGGACAGCGGGCCGGGCATCCCGCCGGAAGAGCGCGAGCGCGTGTTCGACCGCTTCTACCGCGTGGCCGGCAGCGATGCCGCCGGCAGCGGCCTGGGCCTGGCCATCATCAAGGCGATCGCCGAGCGCCACGGCGCGACGCTGGCGCTGGACGCATCGACGCGCCTTGGCGGGCTGAAGGCGGTCGTCACGTTCAAGGCGCCGGCCGCCGCCGCTGTCTAGCTCTTGCATCGGCGTGACACGCGCCGCGCCCGCTCGCGGTAGAATGATCGGTTCCGCGGGCCGGGCATGGCCTTGGCCCGCATTGCAATGGATGAGGAATCGATGAACAAGAAGATAATCATGGCAGCCGTGCTGTCGACGTTGGCCGGCGTGGCCTCGAGCCAGGAAGTGGTGCGGATCGCCCACGTGGCGGGATTGACCGGCCCGGTGGCCTATTTCGGCAAGGACACCGAGAACGGCGCGCGCATGGCGATCGAGGCGCTCAACGCGCGCGGCGTGACGATCGGCGGCAAGAAGGTCACCTTCCAGCTGGTGGCCGAGGACGACGCGGCCGATCCGAAGCAGGCCACGAGCGTGGCGCAGAAGCTGGTCGACGCCAGGGTGAATGGCGTGATCGGTCACCAGACCTCGGGCACCACGATCCCGGCCTCCAAGATTTATCACACCGCGGGCATCCCGCAGATCTCGCACTCGAGCACCAGCCCGAAATACACCCAGCAAGGCTTCAACACGGCCTTTCGCGTGATCGCCAACGACGTGCAGCTGGGCCAGGCCCTGGGCCGCTACGCCACCGGCACGATGAAGGTGAAGCGGGTGGCGGTGGTGGACGACCGCACCGCCTATGGCCAGGGCCTGGCGACCGAATTCTCGCGCAGCCTGCAAAAAGCCGGCGGCAGCGTCGTCGCGCGCGAATTCACCAACGACAAGGCGACCGACTTTTCCGCCATCGTCACCCGCATCCGCGCCACCAAGCCCGATCTGGTGTTCTTCGGCGGCATGAACGCGACCGCCGGCCCGATGCTGCGCCAGATGAAGCAGCTGGGCATGAACGTGCGCATGATGGGCGGCGACGGCATCTGCTCGGACGAGATCTTCAAGCTGTCGGGCGGCACCATGGTCGATGGCCAGGTGGTGTGCGCGGAAGCGGGCGGCGTGCAGGGCGACGCCAAGGCCGGCATGGACAAGTTCCGCGCCGACTACAAGAAGCGTTTCGGGATCGACGTGCAGATCAATGCGCCGTATGCCTACGACGCGACGCTGGCCATGGCCGAGGCGATGGTGAAGGCCGGTTCGTCGGCACCGGCCAGGTATTTGCCAGTGCTGGCGAAGATCCAGTACCAGGGCGTGACCGGCCCGATCGCGTTCGACCAGCGCGGCGACATCCGCGACGGCGCGATCACGCTGTATACCTTCAAGGGCGGCAAGCGTTCGCTGCTGACCGTGACCAAGTAACAAGCGCTGCCGCTTGCGCGGCAGGGGTGATGGAACTCAGGTTCCCGCCTGCGCGGCAGGGATGATGGAACTTGGGTTCCCGCCTGCGCGGGAACGACGTGTCGGGGCAGCGGGCCACAAGAGTAACTTCTGCTCACCGCAGCCATACGTCGTTCCCGCGTAGGCGGGAACCCAAGTATTCCGGCACGCTACGAGGCCTCGCCGAGCCTCAGTCTCCCGGTCCTTCTCCGGGCATCGTATCGGCCATCAGGCGCAGTTCTTCCGGCGTCAACTCTTCGGGTTTCTTGTGCTTCAGTCCATCGGTATCGGCCGGCTGGACGGTCGATGGCTGGTCCGGCGTTTGCTGGTCTGTCGTCATGGGGCGCTCCTTCACATGCAAGATTCAGGGTGGCCAGTGTCGCATGACGGCCGATCGGACGGCGTCCCGCTGGCGCGCACCGTCAGTCGCGCTGCGGCGCTGGAATCAGGTGGCGGAACGTCGGTTCGATGTGCATCGCATGCAGGTGACGGACGATGTCTTCGAGCGTCGCATCCTTGAGCAGCAGGCCTGGCGTTGGCGCGAGTGGCGCTGCCGGAAGTGCCGGCGCGGCGGCCACCATGGGCGCATGCGCCGGCACATGCGCGGGCGCCGGTTGCGGCGCTGGTTGTGGTGCCGGTTCCAGCGCCTGGAAAACCTGCTCGAACTGTTCCTTGCCGATGCTTTCCAGCCGTTCGAGAAAGGCGGCCTGGCCCAGCGGCGGCGGCGCCATGTCCAGCCCCGGCTCGTCGGCGAACGAGGCGCCCATGCCCGGATGGATGAACGCCGCCCATTTGCCGGTGCGCGGATGCAGGCAGGGCGGCAGCGCGATCGGGGCGCGCACGGCGTCGGTGTCCAGTTCGATCTCGGGAAAACAGGCGTCGCGCAGGCGTTCGAGGAAAGTCTGGGCCCGGTCGGCCGGCACCGGCTCCGCCAGCGACAGCCACAGGTAATAGGCGTCGCCGCCCGAGATGCTCACCGCAGGAGCGGGCAGGCCGAGCGTTTCCTGCAGCGCGTTGGCGACCTCGCATAGCCGCAGCCAATGGGCGTCGCCCTCGAGGCCCTTGGCCCGGCGAAAAGGGATCATCATGGCGCGCGTCTGGCCGTCGCCGCCCGTCAGGCTGATCGGCACGTTCTGCTGGCCGAGCACGTGCAGGGTCAACACGTCGGCCGGTGGCGCGTCGGCGGGAAGATAAAGCCGCATCAGTTCGGCGATCAGTTTTTGCATGTCTTCCTTACGGCATCAAAAGAAAAGCATGATAGCTCGCCCGCCGGCCGAGCGGTGGACCGTTCCAAATGAAAACGGCCCGCGATGACCGCGGGCCGTTGCGCTACGCCTGCCTGAAACGAGCGATCAGAACTTGTGCGCCAGGCGCGCGAACATCGCCGCGCCGTTCAGGCCGAACTGCACGCTCTCGTACTTGAAGCCGTTGTCGGTCTCGTTCGGATCCTGGCTGGTTGGCTTGACGTCGAAGATATTGGTGCCGCCGACGGTCAGGCGGGTCTTCTCGGTGAAGGCCCAGGTGAACGACAGGTCGGCCGAGGTCTTCGCCTCATAGTGGTGGTTCGGCACCGGCGGGCCCGAGAAGGTGCCCAGGGTCTGCGGGCCGAAGTGGATCACGCGCAGCGAGGTCTCGAGCTGGCCCTGCGTCCAGTCGAGGCCCAGCGTGGCCTTGCGGCGCGGCGCGCCTTCTTCGATGAACAGGCGTTCGCGCTCGGACAGCAGCACGTCCTCGAAACCAGCCAGTGCCGCCGGCGCCTTCACGCGCTGCACTTCGGTCTTGCTGAAGTTCATGGCCAGGAAGGTGGTGAGGTTGCCCGATCCCACCTTGGCGCGGTTGGACACGGTCAGGTCCAGGCCTTGCGTCTTGGTGTCGACCGAGTTGACGAAGAACTGCGCCTGGCCCACGCCCAGCTGCTGCAGGGTGGCGCCCAGCGCCGGGTAGTTGTCGGCGTCGAAGCGGCCCGACAGCACGATGCGGTCGTCGATGTCGATGCGGTACAGGTCGGCCGTGAGCGACGTGGCGCCGGTCGGCGACCAGGTCAGGCCCAGGGTATAGCTCTTCGATTCCTCGTCCTTCAATTGCGGGATGCCGGCGGCGTTGGCCACCCGGCCGCCGTTCGGCGCCAGCACCACGTCGAGCGGCTGGCCGCCGACGAAGTCGGTGAAGGTCGACGAGAAGTACACCTGCTGCAGCGACGGCGCGCGGAAGCCCGTGCTGGCCGAGCCGCGCAGCAGCACGTTCGGCGTCACGCGGTATGCGCCGGCCAGCTTGCCGGTGGTGGTCGAGCCGAAGTCCGAATAGCGTTCGTGGCGCAGCGCGGCCTGCAGCTTGAGGCGGTCCGTCGCATCGAGCTCGATGTCGAGGTAGGCGGCGTTGCTGTGGCGGTCGCTGTCGGTCTCGTCGCCCGGCTGGAAGCCCGGGAAGCCCTGGCTGCCGGCGTTGCCCCCTTCGCCCACGCCGTCGGCGTCGATCCACGAACCGGTCTCGCCGGCGAAGATCTTGTAGTTCTCGCGGCGGTGCTCGAGGCCGAAGGCCACGTTCATGCCCTTCAGTACGCCGTCGTAGAAACGGCTGATGTCGAGGTTGGTGGTCGACTGCTGGAACGAGAAGCCGCCGGCGTAGAAGCGGCTGGCGCTGACGCCCGGGCCGCCGTTGATCAAATCGCGGTTGGCGATCGAGGCGTTGAGCGTGTTGTCGATGTCGTACTTCAGGCGGTTGTAGCCATAGGTCTGCGAAACGTCGGCATTCCATTCGCCGACCGCCCAGCGGTAGCCGACGGTGCCCCAGCGGTCGTCGACGTCGCCGCCGATGAAGGGGACGAAGCCGTCCGGGTACATCGCGGCCGAGTTACGCGACGGGATGTCTTCGGAACCCAGGCCTTCGCGCGCCCAGGCGGCGGAGGAAGCATCGCGCTTTTGCGCGCCGGCCGTGAAATACAGCTTGCCGGGACCGGTCGGGAATTCGCCGTTCAGGTAGACGGTCTGGTTCTCGGACTTGGTGTCGCCGATGATGCGCGGGTTGCCGGCTTCGGAGCGGTTGGAGCGGCCGCGGTCGTAGTATTCGCCGGTGATGCCCAGCACGCCGCCGGCCACCGCCACGCCGCAATAGGCCGAGGCCAGCCAGTTCTCGCCGTCGCCCGCGGTGTACTGGCCGTAGCCGAGCACCGATTCGCAGCCCAGGCTGCGTTTGAGGTCGATGTTGATCACGCCGGCGATCGCGTCCGAGCCGTATTGGGCGGCGGCGCCGTCGCGCAGCACCTGCACTTCGCGGATCGCCATCACGGGAATCGCGTTCATGTCGGTGCCGGTATTGCCGCGGTTGCGCGCGCCGAACAGGTTCACCAGCGCCACCGTGTGGCGGCGCTTGCCGTTGACCAGCACCAGGGTCTGGTCCGAACCCAGGCCGCGCAGGGCGGCCGAGTCGATCAGGTCGGCGCCATCGGCGCCGGTCTGGCGGGTGGAGTTGAACGAGGGCGACAGGTTGGACAGCACCTGGGCCAGGTCGAACTGGCCGCTTTGTTCGGCGGCCTTCGTCATCGGGATGAAGTCGATGGCGACCGGGGTGTCGGTGCTCGATGCGGCGCCGACGCGGCGCGAGCCGACCACGCTGACGCTGGGGATCACCGCGCCGCTGGCGACGCTTGGCGCGGTCTGTGCGTGGGCGACGGCAGGGACGAGGGACAGCAGGGCAGCGCTACCATATAAAGCAAACAGCACCGAACCAGACATTATTTTGAGTTTAATCACATTCTTCTCCGAAGGAAATTCGGATATTACTCAATTGTTTCCACAGTAACCATCGCAATGTATCAATAACGCAACGGTATATTGCTATAGCTATAGTTTATTTAGCCGAGTGATGGCAAAGCGAGGCAATTCGGCGCGTCAAGTCGTCTCCACGAGACCGCCGACCAGCACGGCGCCGGCTTCGGTCCGGGTGCGGATCAGGCAATCGTGTCCGGTCGCGCGGCCCTGGCGCACGGTCAGTGCGTGGCCCAGCAGGACGGTGAGGGCGCCCGCCGCGACGCCGGTGGCGCTGTCTTCGAGGCGTGGGTCGAGGTGGTTGAAGTTGCGGCCTTCGAAGACCTTTGCATCCGCATCGCCTGCATAGGCGTACAGGCCATTCACACCGTTCTCCGTGCCCCACTGCACGATCGCTTCCAGGTTGGGCGCCAGCGCGTGCAGGGTGGCCGGGTCGCGCACCCGCACCAGCAGTTTCGGGCTGCCGACCGAGGCGACCTGCGGCGCAAGGCGCACGAACAGGTGTTCTGCTTCGCGGCTCAGTGCGAGCGCTTGGCCGTGCATGGCGGTCGTCACCGTCAATGGTGGATTCGCGCCTGGCCGAGCGAACAGCCGCGCGGCCGCGGCCAGCGTGGCGTGCAGGCACAGGGGGCTGCGCGTGTGCGGATAGTAGAAGTCGACGATGGCCGCCATGCCGTCGTCCTGCGGCGGATCGATCCAGACGCAGGTGGTGTTGCGCTCCCGCGCGAAGGCCTGGCGTGCATCCGGCTGCGACGGATCGTCTTCGATGACGATGGCGGGGTTGCCCGCGTTGGCGGTGGCGGCGAAGCAGCGCAGGGTGTGGACGTGCATGGGGCTCCTTCTTGTCGGGCCGGGCGGTCGAGGCCGGATCATAGCCGGATTGGCCGCTTCGGGCTGACCAGAAACGACAATGTGCCGGGTTTCGCGAGGCCGCTGAAGCGTTCCGATCGGTTAGAATTTGTGTGTATCTTTCATCAGGCGGATTGTGCTGACTTTGCCCATGTTTCAAGAGTATTTCGATTGTCTCGGCGCCAACTTCGTGAGTGGAGGAGCGTGAGCGATCCCGACGCAACACTGACCAGCTATGGCATGGCAGAGGACTTCGCATCGGCGCCGGTGCTGGGCATCACGATTCTGTGGCATCCGCAGCGAGAACGCATCGGCGAACAGATGCTCGGCCCGGCCGCGGGCGGCGCGATCGCGCTGAACCGGTTTGCGCCGCTGTTCGCGCCGCTGTCCGTACGTCCCGGCGCGGGGCATGAAGGCACGCCGCTGGGCGAGCGTTCGATCACGCGCGAGCCGGTGCACATCCGCTTCGTTGCCGAGGGCGGCATCCAGATCGAGCACGTGCGCGGAAAGATGGGGCTGGAACTCAATGGCCGGCCGTCGAACGGAATCGACCGTTTCACGGCAAGTGAGCTCGAGCGCGGCATCGTGATCGGGCTCGGGAGCCAGATCTTCGTGTGCCTGCACCTGATGCGCAGCCTGCCGCGGGTGGCGAATGTGCCCGGCTTGATCGGCGTGGGCAACGGAGCGATCAAGATGCGCGAGGCGATCGCGCAGGTGGCGGGAACCAGCATGCCGGTGCTGCTGCTGGGCGAGACCGGCAGCGGTAAAGAGGTGGCGGCGCAGGCGATTCATGCGCTGAGCGGGCGTCGAAACGGGCGGTTTGTCGCGATCAATATGGCGACCTTGACCGAGTCGCTGGCGGCGGTGGAACTCTTTGGTGCGGTCAAGGGGGCATACACCGGGGCGACGGGTAGCCGGCGCGGGTGGTTTGCCGAGGCCGAGGATGGCACCCTGTTCCTGGACGAGGTCGGGGATACGCCGGCGTCGGTGCAGGCCATGCTGCTCCGCGTGCTCGAGAGTGGCGAGTATCGGCCGCTCGGGGCGGGCGCGGATGCGCGGTCGAATGCGCGGATCGTGGCGGCGACCGACCAGGATCTGGGGGAGGGTGGATTCAACCAGGCCTTGCGGCGGCGGCTCGAGGCGTTCGTGATTCGGGTGCCGGCGTTACGTGAGCGGCGCGAGGATCTGGGCGTATTGATGCGGCATTTTCTGGAGGCCGAGGCGCCGGGGGTGGGGTGGAATCTGCCGTTCGAGTTGCTGAGCCAAGTGTTCAATGGGGACTGGCCGGGGAATGTGCGGCAACTGGCGCATGCGATGCGGCGGGTGGCGCTGGATTTGCAGGCGGGGAATGTGCCGGTGTTGGAGCAGGCGGTGGGGATGCCTGCGGTAGTGCAGGCGGTTGGTCTTGCTGGTACCAATGCTGCGGCTTCTCCTGCTGCTCCTTCGACGCCGGTGCGCCGCAAGGTGTCTGAGTTGAGCGATGACGATGTTGTGGAGGCGATGGAGAAGAGTCAATGGCAGATTCTGACGGCTTCTAAGATGCTGGGGATTTCACGGCCTACAGTCTATAAATTGCTGGAGGCTCACCCTCGGATTCGTTTTCCTGCCAATGTTGCGGAGGAAGAGATTCGTGCGGCCTGGATGGCCTGTGAGGGTGATCTCAGGCGGTGTGCATCAAGGCTCATGACGCCGGCGGAGTCGCTGAGGCGTCATGTGGTGTTGCTGGGACTTGATAAGGTTGCCTGAATTTTAAGGAATTCAGTTGGGCGGTTCTGAGCCGTTACCAACTTCGCCTTCAGGATCGAAATAAAATACGCGTAATTGGATCTTATCTTCGCCTACGCGCTTAATGCCTAGTGTAACGTAGAACGAGATTTCCCAAAATCCGTTATATGGGCCGACTTTGAGATTTCCATCCCAAAGTAACGTGACCTTCCTCCCTTTCGTCGGATCAATACCTGTACCGTGTACAGAGAAAGCTGAAGGATCAATTTTATATAGGGCGCCCAGCTGTTTGCCATCGCTGTCGACGAAAAGGGAAGGCGGGGCGTAATTTGTACGTACGCCCTTTCCGCAACATAGGATTTGAGGGCGCGTGATTACACAGCAATCAATGACCTCGAGCGACTCAAAGCCGGTTTTGTCTTGATCACTGGCGGCGATTGCAATACGAAACTCTTGACCAGCGGAAAAAACGATATCGCGATTCCAATGCGGGTCCGTTGCGGTGCGATCAGCACTGCCTATGGAATCTATATCCGAAAATATCCAATCGATACCATCATCCACTTGGTTAACGTCAAGGCGCGCTGTTAGTGCCATCAATGGTTGCGTCATTATTTCCTTTCCATACGAAGTAAATCAAACCGCGGATCGCTCCGCAGTGCCAATAAATCTGGCTCGGTGCTAATTAATTTGGTGGGGTAGCCGAGCTGCTGTGCAGCGACTAGTTCAGTCAGGGCGGCAGTGCGTTGACCTGTCAGTTCAAAAGCGATAGCGGCTCGAAAGCGGATATCCGCATTAGTGGGTTTGGTACTCGCTGCCTTGAGGCTCTGTATTGATGCTGTGCTTTTGTCGCCTAACTTGGCTGAATATAAGCCCATTCGCGAAGCCATTGTGGCGTCGTTGGGCGCGCGATCAAGTAAAGGTTTTAGTAACGCCACTGCGTTGCGATAAGCTTGTTGAGAGTCTTTTTCGCGACCAGGAACCCAACGTAAGGTGTCGGCTAGGTTGGCCCATCGCAAATACGCAATGCTATTGCCTTTTGTGGTAGAAACTGCATGTTCAAATGCTTTAGCCGCACCGATGTAGTCTCCTCGACTGAACAGGGCTGTTCCTAGATTGCTATAAAGGCGTCCGTTAGGACGCACCTGTAAACCCTGTTGCAGTACTTGCAATGCCTCGTCTTCACGGCCTAGACGTACCAGCGTCGCGCTTAGGCTAGCATATGCAGCTATTGCGTCTGGTTCAAGTCGGATACTGTCGCGGAAAGCCTTTTCGGCGCCTATATAATCATTTTGAGCATAGCGAAGCGCTCCTAAGTGATCAATGAACATACGTTCGTTTGGATATGCTTCACGCGCGATTTCGATGCTACTTGCTGCCTCTGAATAGCGCTGCATGCGAATCAGAATTCCACATTTGGTATTAAGTGCAAATATACTCTTTGGATCTAATTTCAAGGCTTGTTCAGCAAGCTGCAATGCTTCTTCGTTTTGAACTTGCTGCCACCTTACATAAGCCTTGGCAGCATAGGCAAGTGCTAATTGATCGTCGAATGCAAGGGCAGCTTGCGCACTAGCGTCAGCGCGTTGCAGCCAGCTTTCGTCCCCGCGATCACCTGCATAGCGCAACGCGTATGCCAGAGCTATTCCGGCAGCTGCAGCGGCATGATTTGGTTGCTTTGTTAGGATGGCGTTAAAGTTTTCGATTGCGGCATCGACGCTTTCTTCATGGTCAAGATGCCGTAATGCTGCCATTCCCTTCGATATCCGCGTGGAATCAGAAATTGTAGGTGCCAGCTGATGATTGAGGTTTTCCGATATTGGAGCATATACCATGCTGCCTATCGCAAGCACAAATGCCGCGCACGCATATCCAATCTTGCGCCAGTTACCAAAAAACGAAGAGAGTGCTACCGCTTCTGGAAGATTTATAGGTGATGTCGGGTCCGTATAAGTTTTCGATTCTCGCAATGTGCATGCAGCTTGGTGAACTGCCATCATTGTTCCCATCCGTGTAGACGGATCGGGCGTACACATTGAACGTACCAATGTAACCATATCCTGATCGGCATCAGGAGAAAACGTCCACTGCGCGCAGGACGATTGTACTTGCGCAGCAGCTAACGCCAACCCATGCAAATGGGAAAATGGACGCTCTCCGTGCATCATCTCGTACATCAATACGCCCACAGCATAAATATCGCTGAGCATACTCGGATACTTGCCATTCAAAATTTCAGGCGCGAGATAGGCGATGGTGCCCTGAGTCTGCAGCACATCGCCCGACTCGGTCGCAAGCGGATCGATCTTGCGTGCCAGCCCAAAATCCATGATGCGCAACTGCCCTGATGGCTCGATCATCAAGTTGGCCGGCTTCAAATCCCCATGAATCAAGCCCGCCGCATGCGCCTGCGCCATCGCATCCGCCAACTGGCAAACGATATCAAGTATCTGATCCCTCGATAGCTTGGTCGTGGAAAGCAACTGATGCAGAGTCTTGCCCCCTACCAGTTCCATCACGATCGATTTGCTATGGCCGTCGTCTTCGAGCGAATAAATCTGGATGAAAGCAGGATGCCGCAGTGACGCCGCAAGCCGGGCTTCCTGCAGCAGGTTGTCCGGCTGATCGCGCACCAGATCAGGCTTCAAACGCTTGATGGCAACACTACGCTGCAGCGCGGGATCCCACGCCTCATGCACGTCGCCAAAACCACCATTGCCAAGCAACTTACCAAGGCGATATCGCTCGGTACTGGGGTTGGCAATCAGGTCAGGCGATGAAGTCATTTGCGGCTCATTAGGTTGGCGCAGGCGCCATAAATGCTACAGGAAGAGAAACTTGCCGAATACACATTCCAAACCTCGCGATTCAGGCACCAGCGTGTCAACTTCTTTGTTGACATGTAAAAACCCCCGCTGTTTTACACCCAGCAGGCATACATAGTCGACTAAATCCTTGATTTTGTTGCGGCGACGCCATGTTTTACGGTGGCACGGAGCTTGCAAACCAGTGTACCGACAGAGACGTAACGACCATTGTCTCGCCTCTCGTTGCAACTGTCGCAATGCATGTTATTCATTCCGGAAAGAAGATTCAAGTATGGCTACCCAAGGCACAGGCGTCCTGCAGATCGTTGGCGCGGCTTATGGACTCAGGCAGGTCACTGCCCAGGTCATCAAGCAGGTCAACCGTCAGGCTTTTCCAGAGACCCTGTCTGTGTTGGCGAGCAACCAGGCGTTCGGCGACGCCTGGGTCGGCCACGAAAAGACGCTGACGGTCGTCTATCGCTATGATGGCGGCCCGACGTTCGTGGCGACGGCGTTAGAAGGCCAGACGCTGAACATCGGCGCGCAGCAATTCGGGCAAGCTGCCCAGGTTCCTGCCCCAATCAAGGAAGACAACACCGCGCAGCCGGCACTGACCGTGTGGGGCGCCAGCTTCGGCTCCGCCGACGTGAGCGCAACGGTACGCAATCTGGCCGATCACTCGGCCGGAACCTTGTCCCTGGTCGCTGACAGCGCCACCCTTGGCGAGGCCGATAAGGAGAGGCGCAACACCTTCGTCATCGTGGCCAGCTACAGCGGTCAGGTGCCGTTCATCGACATCGTCGTCGAGGGCAACCCCTATGCGCTCAGCTACCGTCCGCCGCTGCACATCCTGAACGCCTTCTATGGCCTGAAGGACGTCACTGACATCGTCCGCGCCAGCGTGAGCCGGCGCAGGCTGTCCGTCGCCGCATCCAGCAGCGTATTCGGCGATGGCTGGCCGGCCATGCGCAAGACCCTGCACGTGGTCTACCAGTATGCCGGCCGCAAGCCGCAACTGGCCGCGACGATCGAGAACCAGCTTCTACAGATCGACTACGACCCGGCCGCTCCCGCCGCGCAGGCGTCGCTCGACCCACGCGCCCTGAACATCCTCGCCGCCGCCTACGGACCGGTCGACGTCACGGCGAAGGTCGTCGCGCTGGTCGAGAATGGAAGCCTGTCGTTCACGGCCGACAGCCTGACCTTTGGCGACACCTGGCCGGCCGCCGTCAAGTCGTTCTCGATGGTCTATAGCTGGGGCGTGGCGGCGATATCGAGCGTCAACGTGCCCGAAGATACGCCGGTCTCGATCACCCAGCCCGAGCCTGCGTTCACCACGGACAGAAACTTCGTCTCGCTGGCTGGGCTGCTCGCTGCCGGCGACGAGATCAAGCTCCAGACCGGGGCAGCCGGCTACTGGTCGATCGCCGCCGACGGCCGGATCACGGCGCTCGGGACCTCGAGCGATGCGGCCGAGGTGTTCACCATCGGCGTGCCGGAGGCCCTGGATGCCGCCGCCATCACCCTGCAATGCCGTGACGGCAGCTATGTGAGCGCGGATAGCGACGGCACTTTGCGCGCGGGCGGCAGCGCTCAGGATGCGATCCGGTTGATGGCGTCGCTCCAGGCCAATGGCGCCATCAATATCGGCGTCGTCGGTGGAGCGGGAGCGCCGTTCATCGCGGTGACCGCAAGCGGCGCCATCGCGATCGACGGCAGCTACGAGGCCAATTTTTCCACCTGCTTCAACCTGCTGCTGAGCCCCACGCGGGCCGGCAATGCCAGCCATTTGCAAGCCTTCGCCAGCGCGACGGTGCTGGATGGTCCAGTCGACATGAAGCTGGTGAACGTGGTGTGGAAGCTCACCGGCGGCTGCTTTCTAGCGGCCGGCCTTGGAAGACTGCTCGGCGACCCGCAGCAGATCGGTCCGGCGTTGTACCGCTTTCTGCGGCGCTATCCTGGCGTGATGAACAAGATCGCGATCCTGATCGCGACCATCGACTGCAACCGCGCGATGCCGGCGGGCGCCTTGCTTGGCGTGCTCAAGGCGATCCACGAAGCGGGCATCCTCATGCCGGTGCTGCGCATGACGCTGGCGACGACTGGATGGATGGGGATGTCGTGGGCCATCGTCACGATCCTGACGAAAGTGCAGGGCGGCGTCACGAGTACCGGCGCGACGGCAGGGGGCGAACTGGGCGAGAGCTTCTCTGATTGGGCTTATGAGACCACGATGGAGATGCTCGACTACATCAATTCCACGGGTGGAGCTGCCTTGATGCTTGCATATGAGCGTATGGTCAGTGCGGATCAGCCAGTTTTGCGCCGCGCGGAAGGTGGTGGTGCGTTCAGCCTGCGCGAGCGGATGGGGCCGCAAGATATTTCCGGCTCGTTCTTTGGGCCAATGCCGCGGCCTTTCCGACATACGTGTAAGTCTTAGTCGCTGATAAACGCGGAAATTTTCCGCCTAGAATAAGAACACTTGGTTTCTTATCGTCAATGCTTAAAGAGAATTGACGATTGCGACGCAGAAATATCTTTCTGCACGTCCAGTCACCACAAGCTACTGCTCACCCCCCAATCCAGCCTATCCCTCATGACCAAGCCATAGCCACAACTTCCCCAGCCACATCCCCCAGCTCGGTTATACTGTGTTTTTATACAGTATTGGCTGTTCGACAGCTCGCCAGCGTGACCAAGCCCACCCCCACCGCGCAGCCCCCCTCTCCCCAGGCGCTGCCCCCCTACGCCGAGTTGTTCTGCCTCTCGAACTTCTCGTTCCTGCAAGGGGCCTCGCACGCCGAGGAGCTGGTCGCGCGCGCGGTGCAGCTGGGGTACTTCGCGCTGGCCCTCACCGATGAATGCTCGCTGGCCGGCGTCGTGCGCGCCCACGCCGAAGCGAAAAACGCCGGCCTGCCCCTGATCATCGGCGCCCACTTCCACCTCAAGAACCCCGACGACGCTCTGACGCCGGCCCCCTCCCTGATCCTGCTGGCGCAGAACCGCAACGGCTATGGCAACCTGTCCGAACTGATCACGATCGGCCGCACGCGCAGCGAAAAGGGCACCTATCTGCTCACGCCCGACGACCTGGCCAATCCCATCCAGGAATACGCGCACCTGCAGCACATGCCCGACTGCCTGGCGATCCTGCTGCCGCCATACCCCGGTCACGAGGCCCAGGACGTCGACCGCCTGCATGCGCAGGCCGCATGGATGGCCACCACCTTCCCGGGCCGCGCCTGGCTCGGCCTCACCCAGCTGCACCGCGCCTTCGACGACGCCCACCGCACCACGGTGGAAGAGGTGGGCTGGCAGCACGGCCTGCCGATCGTCGCCCTTGGCCACGTCTGTATGCACGTGCGCTCGCGCAAACCCTTGCAGGACACCCTGAGCGCGACCCGCCTGGGCAAACCGGTGGGCGCCTGCGGCTACGGCCTGGCGCAGAACGCCGAGCAGCACCTGCGCGCGCGCCTGCGCCTGGCCAACATCTATTCGCGCGAGGCGCTGGCCGAGACGGTGCGCATCGCGCGCCTGTGCACCTTCTCGCTCGACGAGCTGCGCTACGAATACCCGGACGAAGTGGTCCCCGAAGGCCACGACGCCAGCAGCTACCTGCGCAGCGAAACCTGGATCGGCGCGCACCGGCGCTTTCGCCAGGGCGTGCCGGCCAAGGTGCAGGCCCAGATCGAGTACGAGCTCGACCTGATCGCCGAGATGGGCTACGAACACTACTTCCTCACCGTCTACGACATCGTGCGCTTCGCGCGCTCGCAACACATCCTGTGCCAGGGGCGCGGCTCGGCCGCCAACTCGGCGGTGTGCTACTGCCTCGGCATCACCGAGGTCGATCCGGCCCGCGCCAGCCTGCTGTTCGAGCGCTTCATCTCGCGTGAACGCAACGAGCCGCCCGACATCGACGTCGACTTCGAACACCAGCGGCGTGAGGAGGTCATCCAGTACATCTACAACAAGTACGGCCGCCAGCGCGCGGCGCTGGCGGCGGTGGTGATCAGCTACCGGCCCAAGAGCGCGCTGCGCGACAGCGGGCGGGCGCTCGGCATCGACCTTGCCATCGTCGAGAAGGTGGCCAAGACCCATCACTGGTTCGACAGCCGCGCCGATTTGCTGGGCCGCCTGGCCGAAAGCGGCCTCGATCCCGAGGCGCCGCTGTCGCGCCAGTGGGCCACGCTGGCGCAGTCGCTGCTGAACTTCCCGCGCCACCTGTCCCAGCATCCGGGCGGCTTCGTGATCGCCAAGGGCAAGCTCTCGCGCCTGGTGCCGATCGAGAACGCGACGATGGCGGACCGCAGCGTGATCCAGTGGGACAAGAACGATCTCGAAGAGCTGGGCCTGATGAAGGTCGACGTGCTGGCGCTGGGCATGCTGTCGATGATGCGGCGCGGCCTGGAACTGGTGGGCCAGCGCTATGGCGACGTGTTCGAGATGCAGGACATCCCGCTCGAAGACAGCGCCACCTACGACATGATCTGCCAGGCCGACACCATCGGCGTGTTCCAGATCGAATCGCGCGCGCAGATGAGCATGTTGCCGCGGATGCTGCCGCGCCGCTTCTACGACCTGGTGATCGAGGTGGCCGTGGTGCGGCCCGGCCCGATCCAGGGCGGCATGGTCCATCCCTACCTGCGCCGGCGCCAGGGGTTGGAGCCGGTCGAGTATCCGAGCCCCGAGATGAAGGTCGCGCTCGGGCGCACCCTTGGCGTGCCGATCTTCCAGGAGCAGGTGATGCAGGTGGCGATCCTGGGCGCCGGCTTCACGCCGGGCGAGGCGGATCAGCTGCGGCGCGCGATGGCGGCCTGGAAGCGCAAGGGCGGCCTCGAAAAATACTACGAGCGCATCGTGGGCGGCATGCTCGAACGCGGCTACCAGCAGGAATTCGCCGAAGCGATCTTCAGCCAGATCCAGGGCTTCGGCGAGTATGGCTTTCCCGAATCGCACGCGGCCAGCTTCGCGCTGCTGGCCTATGCGAGTTCGTGGCTCAAGTGCCACGAGCCGGCCGCTTTCCTGTGCGCGCTGCTCAACAGCCAGCCGATGGGTTTTTATAGTCCCTCGCAACTGGTGCAGGACGCGCGCCGCCACGGCATCGAAGTGCGGCCGGTCGACGTCGCCGTCAGCGGCTGGGATTCGGCGCTGGAAGAATACGACCCCGTCGACCGTTCGCGCCAGCCGGCGGTGCGGCTGGGCTTTTCGCTGCAACGCGGATTGAAGCAGGAAGCGGCCGAGCGCATCGAGCAGGCGCGCGCCATACGGCCGTTCGACAGCGTGGCCGACCTGGCGCGGCGCGCGCATCTCGACCGGGGCGACCTGCAGGTGCTGGCCGCGTCCAACGCCCTGCGCTCGCTGGCCGGGCACCGGCGCGAAGCCTTGTGGCAGGCATCGGGCGCGGCGCCCGACAAGGATCTGCTGCGCCCGACCGTGCCGCGCGAAGAGACGCCCACGTTGGCCGCGCCGAGCGAAGGCGAAGAGATCGTCGGCGACTACCGCGCGCAGGGGTTGACGCTGGGCCGCCATCCGCTGGCGCTGCTGCGCGCGCGCCTGCTCGGGCAGCGCTTCATGCCGGCGTCGACCCTGATGGATTACCAGGACGGCCAGCTGGCGCGCGCCTGCGGCCTGGTCACGGTGCGCCAGCGCCCGGGCACGGCCAAGGGCGTGCTGTTCATGACGCTGGAAGACGAGACCGGCAACGTCAATGTGATCGTGTGGCCGACCCTGGTCGAGCAGCAGCGGCGTGAAGTCCTCAATGCACCGCTGCTCGGGGTGTACGGCATCTGGCAGCGCCAGGGAGAAGTGCGCCACCTGGTGGCCAAGCGGCTGGTGGACCTGTCGCACCTGCTGGGCGCTCTGGATGCGCGCAGCAGGGATTTTTGCTGATGGCGCGGCGGCCCGCCGAGGTTCGCGACGAAGGCCCTGGTCATTGTTGATAGAATGGAACCAGGGATGTAGAACGCTACGACAGGATGACCATGGATAAGACGGGCCGCAGCAAGGGCAGGGGGACGGGGCGCGCGACGCTCGAGCAGGTGGCCGGCATGGCGGGCGTGTCGATCATGACCGCTTCGCGCGCGCTGAGCCAGCCGCAGATGGTCTCCGAGCTCACCCGGGTCAAGGTGGAGCAGGCGGTGGCGGAACTCGGCTACGTGCCCAACCGCGCCGCGCGCGCGCTGGCCTCGTCGCAATCGCATGTGATCGTGGTGCTGGTGCCGTCGTTTTCCAACGCCGTGTTCACCGCCGTCCTCGAAGGCATCCACGACGCCGTCGCGCCGGGCCAGTACCAGCTCCTGATCGGCAATACCTATTATTCGCAGGCCGAGGAAGAAAAGCTGCTGCGTACCTATCTGCAGTCGAGCCCGGACGGCATCCTGTTCTCGAGCCAGGCCCACAGCCCGGCCGTGACGAAGATGCTGGAAGCGTCGCAGGTGCCGTCGGTGTCGATGATGGACCTGTCGGACGATCCCGGCGCGCTGTCGGTCGGCTTCTCGCAGTTCGAGGCCGGCATGGAGATGACGCGCCACCTGGTCAGGAAGGGCTATCGCCGCATCGGCTTCATCGGCGCCCAGCTCGACGAGCGCACGCTGCGGCGCGCCGACGGCTATCGGGCCGCGATGGCCGAGGCGGGCCTGGCCGACCCACGGCTCGAGCTGATGGTGCCCGAGCGCTCCACCATCGCGCTCGGCGCCGAATTGATGGGACGGATGATGGCGGACATGCCCGACTGCGACGCCGTTTTCTGCTGCAACGACGACCTGGCCCACGGCGCCATCTATCACTGCCAGCGCCACGGCATCCGCATCCCGCAGGACATCGCCGTATGCGGCTTCAATGACCTGCCCGCGTCCGCATGGATGATGCCGTCCCTGACCACCGTCGACACGCCGCGCTACCAGATCGGCTTCGAGGCCGCCGGCCTGCTGCTGCAGGTGATCAAGGGCCAGGAGCCCGAACGCAAGCGCATCGACCTGGGCTTCACCCTGCGCGAGCGCGAGAGCGCCTGAGCCGACGAAGGCGAGTAGCGCGTTTTTAGTAACTCTTGTAAGGCAGGAACTTACCCGACAAGACAACATTGACGCGGTCGCCCTTCGGGTCTTCGGTGCGCTGGATGTCCATCGAAAAATCGATGGCGCTCATGATGCCGTCGCCGAATTCTTCGTGGATCAGTTCCTTGATCGTGGTGCCGTACACGTTCACCAGTTCGTACCAGCGGTAGATCAGCGGATCGGTCGGCACGGCGGTGGGCAGCGAACCCTTGTAGGGCACGATCTGCAGCCAGGCGATGGCTTCGTCGGACAGCTCGAAGATCTTGCCGACCGCCTCGGCCTGGGGCTTGGTCAGCGTCATCTGGCCCAGGCAGGCGGCGGTGGTCCATTCCTTCGACAGGCCGGTGGCCTCGGTCACGTCGCGCCATTTGATGCCCTTGCGGACCTTGGCGGACAGGATCATTTTGGTGACGTCTTCACGGCATGAAATCATAGTGGGCTCCATCGATGTGGTAGTGGTAAAGGTGGATGCTCAGGCCGAAGCCCGGGCGGGGTAATGGTCGGGTGCGGTGGGCGCGGCCGGCGCTGCTGCGTCTTCCAGGCCGGGACGCACGATGCGCGTCGTCTGCGGCTCGGCGCCGTCGGCGCCGGACTGCTGCAGCATCTTCGAGCGGCGCACCAGGAAGTCGACCAGGTGGTTGCGGATCTTGTAGAACTGGGGATCGCGGTGGATCGTGGCGCGGCTGCGCTCGGCCGGCAGCGTGTTGACGACGATCTCGGCGATCCGCGCCTGGGGCCCGTTGCTCATCAAGAAAATGCGGTCGGCCAGCAGGATCGCCTCGTCGACGTCGTGGGTGATCATGAACACCGTCTGGTGCGTGGCCGCGCAGATGCCCAGCAGCTCGTCCTGGATCGTGCCGCGGGTGAGCGCGTCGAGCGCGCCGAACGGTTCGTCCAGCAGCAGCATCTTGGGCTCGACAGCGAAGGCGCGCGCGATGCCAACCCGCTGCTTCATGCCGCCGGAGAGCTCGGACGGCTTCTTGCGCGCCGCTCCGCTCAGGCCAACCATCTCGATGAAGCGCGCGCCGTGCTCTCGCACCTTGTCGCGCGACCAGTCAGGGTGGCGCGAACGCACGGCGAAGCCGATATTGTCTTCCACGCTCAGCCACGGCAGCAGGGCGTGGTTCTGGAACACCACGCCGCGATCGAGCCCCGGGCCGGTCACCTCGCGGCCGTCCATGATCACGGTGCCGGCGCTGGCCGCTTCGAGTCCGGCCAGCACGTTCAGGATGGTGCTCTTGCCGCAGCCCGAGTGGCCGATGATGCAGATGAACTCTCCGCGCTCGATCGCGAAACTCACCCCCTCGAATACCGGCGGCTGGCCGGCGCGGTAGGTCTTGGCCAGGCCATCGACCTGGACGAAACGATCATTCGGCATAGGTCACTTTCTTTTGCAGCGCGGCGAACATCAGGTCCAGCGCCATGCCCACGATGCCGATCATGAGCACGGCGAAGAGCACGTTCGCCAGCGACAGGTTGTTCCATTCGTTCCACAGGAAGTAGCCGATGCCGTTCCCGCCGATCAGCATTTCGGCGGCGACGATCACCAGCCAGGCGATGCCCATCGAGATGCGCATGCCGGTGATGATGGTCGGCGCCGCCGCCGGCAGGATCACCAGGAAGGCCTTGCGCAGCGGCGACACTTCGAGCGTGCGCGCGACGTTGAGCCAGTCCTTGCGCACGCCGGCCACGCCGAAGGCGGTGTTGATCAGCATGGGCCAGATCGAGCAGATGAAGATCACGAAGATGCCCGAGATCGACGAATCCTTGATCGTGTAGAGGGCGATCGGCATCCAGGCCAGCGGCGAGATCGGCTTCAAGACCTGGATGAACGGATCGATCGCGCGGTACAGCAGCGGCGACATGCCGATCACGAAGCCCAGCGGGATCGCCACCAGCATCGCCAGCAGATAGCCCAGGGCGACGCGCACCAGCGAATGCCCGAGCTGGATGCCGACGCCGCGGTCGTTCGGGCCGCGATCGTAGAACGGTTCGCCCAGGTGGCCGGCCGCTATCCGCGCGAACTGCGACGGCGTGGGAAAGCCGCTGCCCGCGGCGGGCGCCGGATCCGCGGCGGCGGTTGGCGCCTGTCCCATCAGGGCCGCGTACTCGGCTTCCTCGGCGCTCATCGCCACGGCCGGCGCCGCGGCGCGCGGCGCGGTGGCGATGTGCCAGACGCCGAGCAAGACCAGCAGCAGCGCCAGCGACAGCAGCGCCGCCTTGAACTTGAGTTGCTTGTGCATTGTTTCGTCCCGTCTCAGGCGCGCTTGATCGCGAAGCTGTCCAGATAGGCCTGCGGCTTGGCCGGATCGTAGGTCTTGCCCATGATCGTGAACGGGCGGTAGCCGCTCGCGGCGGCGGCCGGCGCCGGCATGCCCAGGGCCGCCATCTGCTTGCGCGCATCGGTGAGCAGGAACACCTGTTCGGCCAGCGCCTTGTAGTTGACGTCACCCTTCAGGTAGCCCCAGCGCCGCATTTGCGTCAGCATCCAGGTCGCCATCGAATACCAGGGCAGGGCGTCGAAGTCGGCGCGGTCCGGCTCGTTGCGCACCTTGCCCAGGCCATCGGCGAAGCGGCCGGAAAGCGCCTGCAGCACCACGGTCTCAGGCTGGTTCAGGTAGGCCGGTTTGCTGATGGCCTTGGCGATCTCGGCCCGGTTCTCGGCCTTGTGCGCCATCGCGGTGGCGTTCAGGATGGCGCGGTACAGCGCGGCGAAGGTGTTCGGGTTCTGGTCGATGAAGGCTTTCGAGGCGCCGAAGGCGCAGCAAGGGTGGCCATTCCAGATGTCCTTGGTGAGGATGTGGATGAAGCCGATCTGGTCGAACACGGCGCGCTGGTTGAACGGATCGGGGCCGAGGAAGCCGTCGATGTTCCCGGCGCGCAGGTTGGCGACCATCTCGGGCGGCGGCGTCACGCGCAGCTGGACGTCGCGGTCCGGGTCCAGTCCATGCTCGGCCAGGTAGTAGCGCAGCAGGAAGTTGTGGACCGAGTACTCGAACGGAATCGCGAACTTGAAGCCCTTCCAGTTGCGCGGGTCGCGGTTGTTCTTGTGCTTGAGGCCGAGCGTGATCGCCTGGCCGTTGATGTTCTGGATGGTGGCGACGCGCATCGGCTGCGGCGTGCCGCCCTGGCCGATCGACATCGCGAGCGGCATCGGCGCCAGGAAGTGCGAGGCGTCGAGCTCGCGGTTGATCATCTGGTCGCGCACCAGCGCCCAGCCGGCGGTCTTGCTGAGGGTGACGTTCAGACCCTGCGCCTTGTACATGCCCATCGGGTCGGCCATGATCAAGGGAGTGGCGCAGTTGATCGGGATGAAGCCGATCTTCAGGTTCTTCTTTTCGAGCGCGCCTGATTTTTCCATCGCATTGGCCTGCAGGCTGGCCAGCGGCAGCAGCGAACCGATCGCCGCCATCAGCGTCGGCGCGCCCACCGCCTTGATCAGGTTGCGGCGCGTCGCTTCATGCGGAAACAGCGCGCGCACCGCGGCCGCTTCGACGAAGTCGCCCGACAAGGCTTCGGCGTCGCCTGCGCGGCGCAGCCGGGCGGCTTGCGCCTCGCGATCGTGCTCGTCCTGGGAACCATGCCTGCCGCAGGCGCAGCCGGTCAAGGAAGACTCGGTCGAATAAGGACGGTACAGATTCTCATCTTTCATTGGCGAAGACCCCTGGTAGTGGTGATGACGCAAAAAACGAATTGGCGAGGCGGGCATGCCCATGCTTGAGCAATGTCATCAGCAAGACCTGTGCCATCTGGCGTCGTGCAGGGGTAAGCCGTTCATTTCAAAGGCGAATTCCGTCATTTTCGGCGGCCGGCTGCGGCGCGGCTGGAGCGTGCGATTGCCGCGAGCCGGCACCGGCGCCGCGCATCTGCCCAACCATGGTGCATGAGCGCTTTACATCCTTCCTGCGCAGACGCTACAATCGCCGCATGGGTGTTAGCGTTAACATAGAGAACATGACGAGACAAGCGCGAGACGACGACAAGGGAACGGCCTGGGTGGTCATGGGCGTGAGCGGCTGCGGCAAGAGCAGCATCGGCGCGCAGCTGGCGCTGGCGCTGGGCGTGCCCTTCATCGAAGGCGACGCCTTTCATTCGCCGGCCAATATCGCCAAGATGACCGCCGGGGCCGCGCTGACCGACGACGATCGCCACGACTGGCTCCTGACCTTGCGCGACCAGCTCGCCGCACGCGAGGGCGGGGTGGTGCTGTCGTGTTCCTCGCTCAAGCGCGCTTATCGCGACCTGCTGCGCAGCGCCGGCGGCGACGTGCGTTTCGCGCACCTGGCCGGCGAGCGCGCCCTGCTGCTCGAGCGCGTCAGCAACCGCCCCGGGCACTACATGCCGCCGTCGCTGCTCGACAGCCAGCTGAGCACGCTCGAACCCCTGCAGCCGGACGAAGCCGGCATCACCCTCGACATTCGCGACACCCCGGAACGGTTGGTCGCGCAGATCCTCGCCAGCGTCGGCCGTTGATGCGGCGCCCTCCGCCCTGCCGCATGCATATGCTGGCGGGATAATCGCACGCGAACCGTTCACATCTGTTTGACGCCTTCCGGGAATCGGACTATATTTTTCGTTCCGGTTGTGGAAAGGTTTCCAAATCCCGTATTCCGCACGAATCCGCACATTCGAGACCAACGGCAAAGTTGGCGGGGCGCGGCGCGCCATCCCGGCACGGCCGCATATTCTTGTACTGAGAACAAGAGGAGTCGACGTGAACAACCAGAACCAGAATCATCGTTCGAGATGGAAACCTTTCCACGCGCTGGCCGCAGGCATCCTGCTGGCGTGCGGGGCGCAGGCGGCGGCCAGCGTCACCAACCCGGTCATCGGCCAGCTGCTGTGGTCGGAGGAGTTCAACGGCAGCAGCGTGAACACCGGCGTGTGGAACTTGCAGGACGGTAACGGCTGCCAGATCGGCCTGTGCGGCTACGGCAACGCCGAGCTCGAGTACTACAGCCCCAACAACGCCAGCATCGTCAACGTGCCGTTCGAATCGGGCACGCGTGCGCTGGCGATCCAGGCGCGCAGCCAGACGGTCGGCAACAATGTCTTCACCTCGGCCCGGCTCGACACCAAGAACAAGGTGCAGGTGCAGTACGGGATGATCGAGGTGCGCATGGCCACGCCGAACCTCGGCACCGGCTTGTGGCCGGCCGCGTGGCTGCTGGGCGTGAGCCCGCAGACCTGGCCGCGCAACGGCGAGATCGACATCATGGAGATGGGCCACAAGGCATCCGAGCGGGCGCACGGCGGGGCGCCGTCGTCGAACCACTTCGTCGGCTCGAACGTGATCACCTGGCAGCAGGCCGCCTGCGTGCCCGGCAACGAGAGCTGCGCCGCCTCGACCGCATGGCAGACCAAGAACTGGTACGTGCCCCAGAACTCGCTCGCGAACCGCTTCGTCACCTACCGCTTCTATTGGGACGAGAGCCAGATGCGCTTCACGACGGTCGACAACGGCGTCGAGCACAATATGTACAACGCGCCGCTGCCGGTCAATTCGAGTGCGCTGCAGGCGCCGTTCTACCTGCTGCTGAACATGGCCGTGGGCGGCAACTTCACCGACGCCGCCAACCCGGGCCAGGTCACCGCGCCGCTGCCGGCCACCATGTACGTCGACTACGTGCGCGTCTACCAGATGGACGGCAAGGGCCAGGTGAAGCTGGGCGACCAGACCGTGCCCGAAGTGGCCGGCAAGTTCGGCGTGTTCACCGACACCACGGCGGTCAACAACAGGCTGGTGGCGGGGACGAGCTCCGACATCTTCCTGTGGAACGCCGCCTCCACCGGCGCCGGCAACACCGCGCCGTTCGAGGGCAGCAACGTCATCGCCTGGAACTATACGGCGCCGGGCCAGTGGTTCGGCGGCGGCATCCAGGCGCGCCAGGCGCGCAACCTGAGCAACTACCGCGCCAACGGCACCGTGAAATTCCGCATCCGGATTCCGGCCAACGTGGGCTTCAGGATCGGCATCGGCGACACCTACACCAACCAGAACTGGGTCAACTTCCCGGCCAATACCACCGCCTACGGATTGACGCGCAACGGCCAGTGGGCGCAGGCCTCGATTCCCGTCTCGACCCTGCTCGGACCGCTGGTCGCGGCGCAGTCGATCCACGACATCTTCATGATCTCGAGCATCGACGGCGCGCTGCCATCGTCGAGCTTCCAGTTCGCGATCGACGACATCGTGTGGGAGTCGGGCAGCGGCGGCGCCACGCCGCAACCGGAGCCGAGCGGCCCGACCTCGGTCAGCCAGATCTCGTCGACGATGCTGCAGTTCCGCACCACCACCGGCGGCTGGGCCGACGTGCACTACACCGTCAACAACGGGGCGCAACAGAACGTGCGGATGCAGCTCGCGAACGGCGTCAACACGTATACCGCAGGTGGCCTGAAGATCGGCGACGTGGTGCGTTACTGGTTCACCTACTGGGACGCGCAGCGTAACTTCGCGGTGGATACGCAGCAGCAGGCGCATACGATGCAATAACGCGTAGGGTCGGCGGCTATGCCGCCGACGCGGTGATCGTTATCGGTCCCGGTTTCGTACCGGATGATCTCGCCGCCAACCATCACCGCGTCGGGTAATCTGGTCCAGTGGACCAGATTACGAGCCGCCAACCCTACGGTACGATCACGTCCAGACGATACGTGCGGCCCGCTTCGATACTGTCGATGCGGGCCGCGGGCATAGCGGCGCCATCGCACGTCACCTCGACCCGGTCAACCGCGCCACGCTTGATGTCGACCTCGAAGGTCGCGTCGCGGAAGCGCCGGCTCACCGTCATGCCGTCCCAGCCGGACGGCAGTTGCGGCGCCACCGTCAAGCCCTTCAGGTCTCCCTTCAGGCCGCACAGGCCCTCGATCAGGCAGCGGTAGACCCAGGCCACGGTGCCGGTGTTGAACAGCTGGCTCGAGCGCCCGGCGGTGCGCGGATATTCCTTGTAGGCGCCGCGGTAGTAATTGGGGATGAACACCGGCAGCTGGCCGCGCTGCAGGTAGTCGTCCAGGCCGGGGCCGGGGATCATCTTGCGCAGCGCGTCGAAGGCGCGGTCGGCTTCACCGATCGTGTACAGGCTGTAGACGTAGAACACCGAGGCGTGGTTGTACACGGCGCCGTTCTCGGCCGAGCCGGGATGCTTCTGCGTGACGCGGCCGACGTCCTCGCGCATGCCGCTGTAGGGCGGCGCGAACATCTGCACGCCGTAGGGCGTGCGCAACTCTTCGTCGATCGCCTCCAGCATCAGTGCGCGCTGCTCGACGCTGGCGGCGCCCGAAAGAAAGGCCCAGCTCTGCGGGTTCAGGTAGATGCGGCCCTCGGTATCGCTGGCGACGCCGAACTTGACGTCGTCGTCGGTGATGCCGCGCGCGAACCAGGCGCCGTCCCACAGATGTTCCCCGGCGGCGCCGTTCATCGCTTCGGCGCCGGCGCGGTAGCGCGTCAGCGAAGCGGCGTCGCCGCGCGCCGCGCACACGTCGGCCCACAGGTTCAGCGCGTAAGCCGCCGCCACCGTCAGCCAGCCCGAGACGCCGCGGCCCTTGTAGCCGACCATGTTCATCGGATCGCACCAGTCGCCCTGCTCGATGTAAGACAGGCCGCGCGCATCGCGCCGCTGCAACAGCCAGTCCATCGCCAGCGAGATGCGCTCGAACGCGGTTTTCACTTCGCCGTCGTGGGTGGCGACCGGCTCATCGAGAATGGCGTCGTCGCCCGTCTCGTCGAGGTAGGCGCGCAGGCAGACCGGCAGCCACACGCAGTGGTCGGTGTGCGGGATCTGGTTGATGTACTTCAGTTCCGCGCCGTCGAACAGCAGGATCCCGTCCGGCATCGCGCCATTGGCCTCCTGCTGGGAGAGCGCATGCAGGAAGGCGGCGCGCGCCGCCGCCGGCTTGACGAAGGCCATGCCCATATTGTCCTGCAGGTAGTTGCGGGTCTGCGGGTCGGTGGAGAGGCGGTTGACGTCGCCGTGGTAGTAGACCTGGCGCGCGAGCCAGGTGTTGACGAAGTTGTCGAGCTCGCGGTCCGGGGTCGCGATCCGGAGCACGCCTTCTCCTTCGGCGATGTAGGCTGCGTAGTCGCGCGCGGCGGCGGCGAAGCCCTGTTCGCTCAGGTATTGTTCGCGCAGGCACACGATCTCGGCATCGTCGAACGCAGGGCCGAACAGGAAGCGCCGCGTCGTGGCTTCGCTTGGTGCCAGCGCCAGCCGGTACTGGACCACGGCGGCCGGCGTCTCGTAGCGCGCGTCGCCGCAGCCCAGGCGTTCGCCCGCCAGCGCCGACGGCGCATGCAGGCCGCCTTCGCCCTCGAAGGCGATCTGGCCCGTCTCCCAGGCGTCCGGCGGCTGCTCGCACAGCAGCACCGTGCGGTCCTTGAACAGGCGGTTCTTGAAATAGTCTTCCAGCTTCTGGTAGGGCGTGACGCTGGAAGCCACAATGCCTCCCAGGTCGTGGCGGTACTCGCTTGATTGGTTCATCCACGACATGTAGCCGATCGTGAAATAGGGGTAGACGCTGATGCGGCGCGGGCGGTCCGACAGGTTCGTCACCGCCATCGACCACAGCTCGGCGACGTCGTCCACCGGCAGGCCGAGCACGAGTTCGATGCGGATGCCGAACTTCTCGACGGTCCAGCGCAGGTCGTGGCGGCCGACCGAGAATTCGAACCGGTCGGTGCTGGCGCGCACCGGCTCGTAGGGCGCCGAGAACAGCTCGCCCGTGTCTTCGTCCTTCACATAGAAGAAGCGCCCCGGATGGTGGGCGTAATAATGCTGCTCGGGCTGCATGAAGGACTTGGCCTGCATGTTCGGCGCGTGCGAATACTTGCTCGGCTCCGGTTGCATGAACTGCGCGGTGGCATAGCCGCGGCAGGTCGACTGGATCATCATCCGGCGGTTCCACAGGAAGCCGCCGGCCTGCGGCATCGCGGTGGGGCTGGTCAGCACATAACGGTCGTCTTGCGGGTGCAGCATGGATCGGATCTCCTGGGTGTTCATGGCGCCGCCTTGCGCGCCGCCAGATCGAGCTGGATGCGCGCCAGCAGCCTGGCGTCGAGATGATAGAAGCACATGACCAGCACCGCCAGCAGGGCGAACGCGGCCGGCACGAACGACATCAGCCACACGATGCCGGCCTGCGAGCCGGTCGTCTGCGCGGCGTTGGGCACGTAGCCGAGGGCGGTGAACACGGCGCCGATCACGCTCACCGCGACCGCGGTGCCGAGCTTTTGCGAGAAGGTGGCGGCGGCGAAGGTCATGGCGGTGGCGCGGCGGCCGGTGGTCCATTCGTTGTAGTCGGCAGTGTCGGCGTACATCGAGAACGCCAGCGGCGACTTGGGGCCGAGCACGAAGCCGGTGGCCGCCTGCAGCGCGAACATCAGGTCGATGCGGTCGCTGGGGATCAGGAAGAAGGCGGCGGAGAATACCGCGGTCGCGCTCATCAGGACGATCATGAGCAGCTTCTTGTCGACGAAGCGGGTCATGAGCGGCGTGCAGGCGGCGCCGATGGCGGCGAAGATCATATAGGTCGGCACGAAGCTGGCCATCAGCTCGGGACGTTCGACCACGTACTTGAAGTAATAGGCCGAGGTGGTGGTGCGCAGGGTGATGGTCACCATGATCACCAGGGCCAGCACGAACAGCACGACCCAGGGACGGTTGGCGGCCAGGTCGCGGATGTCGCGCAGCACGTCGCTCTTCTGGCCGGGCGGCGGCGCGATCCGCTCGCGCGTGCCCGCGAAGGTGATCAGGAACATCAGTGCGGCGGCGACGCTCCAGGCCACCATGGTCAGCTGCCAGCCGCGTTCATCGTCGCCGCCGCCGAGCCACGCCACCATGGACGGCGTGGCGGCCGTCACCAGGGTGGAACCGGCGAAGGCGAAGATGAAGCGCAGGCCGTTGATGGTCGAGCGCTCCTGCGGGTCGGCCGACATCACGCCGGACAGCGCGTTGTAGGGGATGTTGACGCAGGTGTAGAACACCATCATCGCCAGGTAGCTGGCGTAGGCCCACAGCAGCTTGCCGTCGGCGTCGAGGTCGGGCGTGGTGTAGGTCAGCACGGCGGCGGCGCCGAGCGGGATCGACATCCAGACCAGGTAGGGGCGGAACTTGCCGAAGCGCGTGCTGGTGCGGTCCGCGGCGGCGCCGATCAGCGGGTCGGTGAAGGCGTTGATCAGCTTGATCGAGGCGAGCAGCGTGGCGGCCTGCGCCGCCGAGATGCCGAAGGTGTCGGTATAGAAGATCAGCAGGAAGGTCGCGATATTGGCCCAATAAAAATTGAAGCCCATATCGGCTACGCCATAGCTGAGCTTTTCGCGCCAGCCGAGGGGGGCGTTCGCTGCTGCAGGTGTCTCGGGCCCGCGCTTGAACATGGTCGTCTCCAGATTTTTGTGTGTTATGTGAGCGCTAACATCTCCGGCAAGTATGCCGTCGAGTGAACGGCATGTCAAACAGAATCACGACGTCGCGAGTAGCGCGATGCAAAGGTTGATGGAAAGGGTGCGCACCAAATGAAAAAGCCGCCGTGCCAGACAAGGGACGGCGGCTTGTTGACTAGCGGTGCGGGACGATCAGAACTCTTCCCATTCCGTCTCGCTGACCTTGGCTGTGGCCGCAGGCTTGGCGGCTGCTGGCTTGGCCAGGGGGGCGGGCTTGGCCGCCGCTTTCGGCGCCGGCTTGGCCAGCGCCGGACGCGCCGGCGGACGCTTCACCGGCGTCACCGGCGCCGCCGGGGTCACATGGCGCGCATCGAGCTTGAACACATCGACCACCTGCGCCAGGCGCTGCGCCTGTTCCTGCAGGGCCGCGGTGGCGGCGGTGGCTTCCTCGACCAGCGCCGCGTTCTGCTGGGTCGCATTGTCCATCTGCACCATGGCCTGGTTGACCTGGTCGATGCCGGTGATCTGTTCTTGGCTGGCCGACGAAATCTCGCCCATGATGTCGGTCACGCGCCGGATCGAGTCGACCACTTCGCGCATCGTCGCGCCGGTGTGGTCGACCAGCTTGGTGCCGGTGTCGACCTTCTCGACCGAGTCGCCGATCAGCTGCTTGATTTCCTTGGCGGCGGCGGCCGAGCGTTGCGCCAGCGTGCGCACTTCCGACGCGACCACTGCGAAGCCGCGGCCCTGTTCGCCGGCGCGCGCCGCTTCGACGGCCGCATTCAGCGCCAGGATATTGGTCTGGAAGGCGATGCCGTCGATGACCGAAATGATGTCGACGATCTTGCGCGACGAATCGTTGATCGAACCCATGGTGGCGACTACCTGGTCGACCGCCTGGCCGGCCTGGGTGGCGACGCTCGAGGCGGTGATCGCCAGCTGGTTGGCCTGGCGCGCGTTGTCCGCGTTCTGGCGCACGGTGCCGGTCAGTTCTTCCATCGAGGCGGCGGTTTCTTCCAGCGCCGCGGCTTGCTGCTCGGTGCGGCTGGACAGGTCGAAGCTGCCGGCCGCGATTTCGCTCGAGGCGCCACTGATGGTCTGGGTGCCGCTGCGCACTTCGTCCACGATCTTCGACAGACTGGTATTCATATGGCCCAGGGCGCGCAGCAGGGCGCCGGTTTCGTCATGGGCCTTGCTGTCGATGTCCACCGTCAGGTCGCCGGCCGCCACCTGCTCGGCAGCGTGCACGGCCTGGCGCAGCGGACGGGTGATCGAGCGGGTCAGCAGCCAGGCGAACACGCCGCCCAGCAGCAGGGCGCCGGCGGCCAGCGAACCGATCACGACGTTGCCGCGGGCCGCAGTGCTGGCGATCAGCTCGGCGCTGGTGGCGATGCGCTTGTGCTGCAGGTCGACCAGTTCCTTCACGCGTTCCTGATAGGCCTTGGCGGTCGGGTTGAATTGCTGGGTCAGGATCTGATCCGCCAGTTCGACGTTGCCCTCGGCCTTGGCCTTGACCGCGCCGTCGCGCGCCTTGCTGTAGGCGGCGCGGTGTTCCATCACCGACTTGAACAGGGCGGTTTCGTCGTCGCCGCTGATCAAGGGTTCGATCTGCTTGACCAAATCAGCCGACAGCTTGCCGGTGGCGGCCGCGTCTTCCTTGAAGAATTCGGTCAGCGATGGGTCGCTGCTCTTGACGATGGCGGCGGTGCGGCGCACGGCGGCAAAGATCTGGGTATACCACTCGGAGATCATGCGCTCCTTCGCCAGCGGTTCTGCCAGAATCGACGACGTCTCCTGGGCGACCTGGTTCAGGCGCCAGACGCCGACGGTGGCGATGATGACGGTCATCAGGAGTGTCAGGGCGAAGCCCGCGGCCAGGCGCGTACCGATGTTGAGTTTGATGAAATTGCCCATGTATTGTGTAGTTGAAGTAGGGGAGGTGCGCTGGAGCGGGGGCATCGTTGCGGCATGTATGCTGATGACACCAGAACTGTCTTTACGAATATTGTCGGGAAAATATTGTCTCGTCCGACCGGTAAAGATTATTGCCCAACCGAAACAAAAAAGCACTCAGATTAGTGGTTTTGTGAACGTCCGACGACAGTGTCTCCCGAGATATTGCTGTATTGATATGAAGAAGTATTTGCAGGATTAAGGTATAATTTCCATTTCCCGCGTGTGCCGTTCGGCACCATCAGCACAATGACCAAATTTGTATTCGTCACTGGCGGCGTCGTGTCTTCCCTGGGCAAAGGGATCGCGGCCGCCTCCCTTGCCGCGATCCTCGAGAGCCGCGGTCTCAAAGTCACCCTGCTCAAGCTCGATCCCTACATCAACGTCGATCCGGGCACCATGAGCCCGACCCAGCACGGCGAAGTGTTCGTCACCGACGATGGCGCCGAGACCGACCTCGACCTCGGCCACTACGAGCGCTTCATCAGCACGCGCATGAAGAAGGTGAACAACTTCACCACCGGCCAGATCTATGAATCGGTGATCCGCAAGGAGCGTCGCGGCGAATACCTCGGCAAGACCGTGCAGGTCATCCCGCACATCACCAACGAGATCCAGGACTACATCCGCCGCGGCGCCGAAGGCGTCGACGTCGCGCTGGTCGAGATCGGCGGCACCGTGGGCGACATCGAATCGCTGCCGTTCCTGGAAGCCGCGCGCCAGCTGTCGCTGCGCTCGGGCCGCAAGGGCGCCGCTTTCGTGCACCTGACCCTGGTGCCCTACATCGCATCGGCCGGCGAACTCAAGACCAAGCCGACCCAGCACAGCGTGCAGAAGCTGCGCGAGATCGGCATCTCGCCGAACGCGCTGCTGTGCCGCGCCGACCGCCGCATCCCGGACGACGAGCGCGCCAAGATCTCGCTGTTCGCCAACGTCGAAGAACAGGCCGTGATCTCGGTATGGGACGTGGACACCATCTACAAGGTGCCGCAGGTGCTGTGCGACCAGGGCCTGGACGACATCATCCTCGAAGCCCTGGGCCTGGAAGCGCCAAAGGCCGACCTGTCGATGTGGACCCGCCTGATTCACACGCTGGAAAATCCGAAGCACGAGGTCACCATCGGCATGGTCGGCAAGTACGTCGACCTGATCGAATCGTACAAGTCGCTGACCGAGGCGCTGCGCCACGCCGGCATTCACACCGAGAGCCGGGTCAATATCGAATACCTCGATTCGGAAGAAATCGAAAGCAGGGGGTGTGAGCACCTGGCCAAGTACGACGCCATCCTGGTGCCGGGCGGCTTCGGCAAGCGCGGAGTGGAAGGCAAGATCATGGCCGCGCGCTACGCCCGCGAAAACAAGATCCCTTACCTCGGCATCTGCCTCGGCATGCAGGTCGCGCTGATCGAGTACGCCCGCAATATGGCCGGCCTGCCGAACGCGAACTCGACCGAGTTCGATCCGGAAACCGACCAGCCGGTCGTGGCCCTGATCACCGAGTGGCAGAACCACGACGGCAAGGTCGAGAAGCGCGACGTGAGTTCGGACCTGGGCGGCACCATGCGCCTGGGCGCCCAGACCTGCGCCGTCAATCCGGGCACGCTGGCGGCCGAGATCTACGGCAACGTCGTGACCGAGCGTCACCGCCACCGCTACGAAGGCAACAATTTCTACCTGCCGAAAATCGAAGCGGCCGGCCTGACGGTGTCGGCACGTACCCCGAACGAAGATCTGTGCGAGATCATGGAGCTGCCGCGCACGGGTGAAAACGCGCACCCATGGTACATGGGCGTGCAGTTCCACCCCGAGTTCAAGTCGACGCCGCGCCACGGCCATCCGCTGTTCACCTCGTTCATCCGGGCGGCGCTGGCGCACCAGGCTTCCAACACCAATACCGCGGCCGGCGCAGTCAATGCGGCCCCGGCCTTGCAAGGAGACGCAGCATGAAACTCGCCGGATTCGACGTCGGCCTCGAGCACCCGATCTTCCTGATCGCCGGCACCTGCGTGATCGAATCGCGCCAGATGGCGATGGACACCGCCGGCGCCCTGAAAGAGATCACCTCGGCGCTGGGCATCCCGTTCATCTATAAATCGTCGTTCGACAAGGCCAACCGCTCGTCGGGCAAGTCGTTCCGCGGCCCCGGCCGCGACAAGGGCCTGGAGATCCTGGCCGACGTGCGCCGCGAAATCGGCGTGCCGGTCCTGACCGACGTGCACGACGAAGAGATGATTCCCGAAGTGGCGAGCGTCGTCGACGTGCTGCAGACCCCGGCCTTCCTGTGCCGCCAGACCGACTTCATCAACGCCTGCGCGCGCTCGGGTAAGCCGGTCAACATCAAGAAGGGCCAGTTCCTGGCGCCTGGCGACATGAAGAACGTGATCGACAAGGCGCGCGCCGCCGCGCGCGAGGCGGGCCTGCCGGAAGACAATTTCATGGCCTGCGAACGCGGCGCCTCGTTCGGCTACAACAACCTGGTGTCGGACATGCGCGGCCTTGCCATCATGCGTGAATCGAACTGCCCGGTGGTGTTCGACGCGACCCATTCGGTGCAGCTGCCGGGCGGCCAGGGCGCTTCGTCCGGCGGCCAGCGCGAGCACGTCCCGGTCCTGTCGCGCGCCGCGGTGGCGGCGGGCATCGCCGGCCTGTTCATGGAGACGCACCCCGATCCGGCCAACGCGCTGTCGGACGGCCCGAACGCCGTGCCGCTGGGCCACATGAAGGAACTCCTGACCACGCTCGTCGAGATCGACCGCATCGTCAAGAAGACCGGTTTCATGGAAACCAGGTTCAAGTAAACGCAACTTCGGCGCGCATCCGCAGGTCCGGCAGACTGCGGATCCGTGCCGGTCACCCATTTCTACCCTTTCTGGAGATTGAGAAACATGAGTGCTATCGTTGATATTATCGGCCGCGAAGTCATTGACTCGCGCGGTAACCCGACCGTCGAATGCGACGTGCTGCTGGAATCGGGCGTGATGGGCCGCGCCGCGGTGCCGTCGGGCGCCTCGACCGGTTCGCGCGAAGCGATCGAACTGCGCGACGGTGACGCGAAGCGTTACTTCGGCAAGGGCGTGCTGCAGGCCTGCGAGAATATCAACACCGAGATCTCCGAAGCGATCATGGGCCTGGACGCCAATGAGCAAGCCTTCCTGGACCGCACCCTGATCGATCTCGATGGCACCGAGAACAAGAGCCGCCTGGGCGCCAACGCCATGCTGGCGGTGTCAATGGCCGTCGCCAAGGCCGCCGCCGAAGAAGCCGGCCTGCCGCTGTACCGCTACTTCGGCGGTTCGGGCGCGATGCAGATGCCGGTGCCGATGATGAACGTGATCAACGGCGGCGCGCACGCCGACAACAACCTGGACATCCAGGAATTCATGATCATCCCGATCGGCGCTCCGTCGTTCAAGGAAGCGATCCGCTACGGCGCCGAAGTGTTCCACACCCTGAAAAAGATCCTGCACTCGAAGGGCCTGAACACCGCCGTCGGCGACGAAGGCGGCTTCGCCCCGTCGGTCGCCAACCATGAGGAAGCGATCAAGCTGATCATGCAGGCGATCGAGCAGGCCGGCTACGTGGCCGGCCAGGACATCGCCCTGGGCCTGGACTGCGCGGCCAGCGAATTCTTCAAGGACGGCAAGTACGTGCTCGAAGGCGAAGGCGGCCTGGCCCTGTCGGCAGCCGACTTCACCAATATGCTCGCCACCTGGTGCGACAAGTACCCGATCATCTCGATCGAGGACGCGATGGCCGAAGGCGACTGGGAAGGCTGGGCAACGCTGACCGCGGCGCTGGGCAAGAAGGTGCAGCTGGTGGGCGACGACCTGTTCGTCACCAACACCAAGATCCTCAAGGAAGGCATCCAGAAGGGCATCGCCAACTCGATCCTCATCAAGATCAACCAGATCGGCACCCTGACCGAGACCTTCGCCGCCATCGAGATGGCCAAGCGCGCCGGCTACACCGCCGTGATCTCGCACCGCTCGGGCGAAACCGAGGACTCGACCATCGCCGACATCGCGGTCGGCACCAACGCGCTGCAGATCAAGACCGGCTCGCTGTCGCGTTCGGACCGCATGGCCAAGTACAACCAGCTGCTGCGCATCGAGGAAGACCTGGGCGACATCGCCAGCTATCCTGGCCGCGACGCGTTCTACAACCTGAAGTAATCCACCTGGCCGGCGGGCGGGGAGGGCGCTTGCCCTTCTTGTTCTCCGGCCAAATTGCATCCTCTTTTTGCCGCCATGCGCCTGATCACGATCGCCCTTGCCGCACTGCTCGTGCTGATCCAGTACCCACTCTGGCTCGGCAAGGGGGGCTGGCTGTCGGTAGCCGACATGCAGGGCCAGGTCGAAGCCACGCGGCTCAAGACCGAGCAGCTCACCGCGAGGAATGCCAAGCTGGCTTCCGAAGTCGAAGATTTGCGCGAGGGCCTGGGTGCGGTGGAAGAGCGCGCGCGCTACGACCTGGGCATGATCAAGCAGGGCGAGATCTTCGTGCAGGTGCTGCGCAAGAACGAGCAGCCGGTCGAGTCGATGACCGTGCCGCCTCCTCCGCCGCCCCCGAAGGACGGCGCCAAGCCGGGCGCGACCCCAACCCACTGAGCCATCGTCATGAGTGAACAGCATTCCCCGATCGACCCCGCCAGCCTCGATTCGCTCGATGCGGTCGCCAACTGCCTGGCCGATGCCTTCGAAGATGGCGATGGCGCAGTGATTGGCGCTGCGTTGAAGGCGGTGTCGCAGGCGCCGGGCCTGGGTGCGCTGGCGGCCGCGGTCGGCGTGCCGCGCGAGCAGCTTGCGGCTGCGTTGGCGTCGGGCGAATTCGACCTCGATCTCACGCTCGAGATCATGAAGGTGGTCGATTTGCACATGAGCGGTGGGCGTAGCGCTGGCTAGTGACGTCACGAGCACTCGTTGGCTCGTCGTTCCCGCGAAGGCGGGGAACGACGTTTCGGCGCCCGCGGTTGCAGCGCCGATCGTGCGGCCCATGCGAGCCGCAACCTCAGATCATCAGTTCTTGGAGTCCGACGACGCTTCGCCCTGGGTATGGCCCGCGCCCTGCTCCAGGAAGGCGCGCAGCATCCATGCGTTCTTCTCGTGCACTTCCATCCGGTTCGACAGCAGGCCGGCGGTCGGCTGGTCGTCGGCGGCGTCGGCGATGCGGAAAGCCGCACGCGCGGTGCGCGCCACCGCTTCCTGGCCCTCGACCAGCTGGCGGATCATTTCTTGCGCGCCCGGCACGTTCGCTTCTTCCTTGATGCTCGACAGCTCGGCGTAGCGCTTGTAGGTGCCCGGTGCGAAGTGTCCCAGGGCGCGGATGCGCTCGGCGATGTCGTCCAGTGCGTTCCACAGCTCGGTGTACTGTTCCTGGAACATCACGTGCAGGGTCTGGAACATCGGGCCGGTCACGTTCCAGTGGAAGTTGTGGGTCTTCAGGTACAGCATGTAGCTGTCGGCCAGGACGCTCGACAGCGAGTCGACGATCTTTGCGCGGTCTTCGGTGTTGATGCCAATATCGATATTCATGTGTTTCCTCCGTCAGTCAATGATGGGTATGTGGTGCTGATGTTCGAAAATACAACAGTGTCATAACAGCATCAGCTTATCATCTCGGACGAAACCCTGTTGTTCGCTGACCCGATTGGACGCGGCGCGCGCCTTTAGCTCCGCCATGAAACGAAAAAGGGCGCCGCGGCGCCCCGATGGAAACCGGGCGCCACGCGCCCGGTGCAAGCGATCGACGCTCAGTGCGTGCTGCCGCTCGGCGGTATCATGGTCTGCACCGGGCTGTCGCTGGCGAACAGCTGCGCGCAGTCGACCTTGTCGAAGGCGTAGTGCTTGCCGCAGAAATCGCAGTTGATGCCCAGTTCGCCCAGCTCGGCCAGCGCCGACTCGACTTCTTCCTGGCCCAGCATCTTGAGCATGTTGCCGACCTTCTCACGGTTGCAGCTGCAGTGGAACTGCGGGTGCAGCGGGTCGAACACGCGGATGGTCTCTTCCCAGAACAGGCGGTGCAGCAGGGTCGAGATATCGGTCGACAGCAGCTCTTCACGCTTGACGGTCTGGCCCAGCATGGCGGCGCGGTTCCAGGTTTCCAGGTCTTCGGCCTCGGTGGCCTGCTTGGTCTGGTCTTCCTTGCCGCTGTGGCGCGGCAGCTTTTGCAGCAGCAGGCCGCGCGCGACCTTGTCATCGGCCGCCAGCCACAGGCGCGTGTCCATCTGCTCCGAACGCAGCATGTAGTTCTCGATCACGGTCGCCATGTCGTCGCCGTCGAGCGGCACCACGCCCTGGTAGGGCTGCTGGCCCGGGACCTTGTCGGCCGGGTCGAGCGTGATCACGAAGCGGCCCTTGCCGTTCGCATTGAACAGCTGGCCCAGGGTGGCGTCGTCCGCGATCTCGACGTCCGGCGCCAGCTTGGCCGTGGCGCGCATGCGCAGGTCGGCGTCGCATTCGACCACCAGCAGGCGCACCGGGCCGTCGCCGTGGATCTGCATCACGATCGCGCCATTGAACTTTAGGTTGGCCGACAGCAGGGCGCCGGCCGCCACCATCTCGCCCAGCACCGAGCGCACCGCCTTCGGATAAGCGTGACGGGCCTGGATCTCGCGCCAGGTGTCCGAAATCTCGACCAGCTCGCCGCGCACGGCCGCATTGTCGAAGATGAATTTTTGCAGGGTGTCCCTGTTGGTGGTGCCAGTATCCGTAGTCGTCATTCTTTATCCGATTTTCTTGAGCTGCGCCTTGAACAGCTGACCGCGCGCCACATAGCTCGCGGCGGTGCGTTCCAGGCGCAGCAGGTCTTCTTGTGTCAGTGTCCGCACCACCTTCGCGGGCGAACCCAGGATCAGCGAGTGGTCGGGAAATTCCTTGCCTTCCGTGACCAGGGCGCCGGCGCCGACCAGGCATCCCTTGCCGATCCGCGCGCCGTTGAGCACCACGGCCTGGATCCCGATCAGCGACCCGTCGCCCACCGTGCAGCCGTGCAGCATGGCCTGGTGGCCGACCGTCACGTTCTTGCCGATGTCGAGCGGGTAGCCGGGATCGGTATGCATCACGGTGCCTTCCTGAACATTGCTGTTCTCGCCGATCGTGATGCGCTCGTTGTCGCCGCGCAGCGTGGCGCCGAACCACACCGACGCATTCGCGGCGAGCGTGACGTTGCCCACCAGGGTGGCCGTGTCGGCGACGTACGCCGACGGATCGATCTCGGGCGCATGCTCGCCCAGCTGGTAAATCGCCATGGAGTTGCTCGCTGAGGTGGAAATGGCGCTATTTTACCGCCCCCGCCGCCGGGCCACGTCCACGCTGCGATCTTTGGTTCCGAAGCCCGGCAGATGGGGCCGTGGCGCCCGAATTCAACCGTCCCCCTATATAATCATCCGAACGACCATGCTATTTCAGGAGCCGCATGAAACCCTCACGTTCCGAATTCCTCTCCAATCGCGGCCTGCGCATGCACGTGCGCCACTGGGGTTCGCCCGACGCGCCGAAGCTGTTCATGCTGCATGGCTGGATGGACGTATCGGCCTCGTTCCAGTTCATGGTCGATTGCCTGCAGGGGAACTGGCACGTGATCGCGCCCGACTGGCGCGGCTTCGGCCAGAGCCAGCGTTCGGGCGCCGACACCTACTGGTTCCCGGACTACGTGGCCGACCTCGAGGTGCTGCTCGACCATTATGCGCCGCACCAGGCGGTCGACCTGCTTGGCCACAGCATGGGCGGCAATATCGCCGGCATCTACGCCGGCGTGCGGCCGCAGCGCATCGCCAGGCTGATCAACCTGGAAGGCTTCGGCCTGCCGACCACGCACCCGAAGCAGTATCCGGGCCGCGTGGCCACGTGGCTGGACGAGTTGCGCGAGCCGCCCGAGATGCGCGGCTACGCCAACCTGGAAGCCGTCGCGGCGCGCCTGCGCAAGACCAATCCGCGCCTGGCGCCGGCGCGCGCCGCCTTCCTGGCCGCCCACTGGGCGGAGCAGGAGCGCGACGGCCTGTGGAAGATCCTGGGCGACCCGGCGCATAAAAAGAGTGCGCCGCTGCTGTACCACGTCGACGAGATCATGGCCTGCTGGAGCGCGATCACGGCGCCGGTACTGTGGGTCGAGGCCGAGGACACCGACATGTGGCGCTGGATGGGCGCCAAGGAGCAGGCGCGCGCCGAGGTCGACCGGCGCATGGCCTATCTGAACAATGTGACGCCGCGCATGGTGCCGCAGGCGGGCCATATGCTGCACCATGACCAGCCGGAACTGCTGGCAGGCATGGTCGAGGAATTCCTCTCGGCTGAGTAGGGGCGACTGGCGACGGGCGCCGGCTGGCGCCCCCATTGTCGTTGTAAGCATACCTCATCCTCCACACATAAATTGCCGGTGGGAAACTGCTGTGATACAGTCGCCCCCGAGCGTGCGCCAGTCCGGCCGCGCCATAGACCGACAGGATTCACGATGGCTTACCGAGGCGCGTCCGCACTCGCCGCCGGCCTGCTGCTCGCAGGCTGCGCGATGCCCTACAGCCCGGCCCCAGTGGCCACCAATTTTTCTAGCACGCAACAGCTGAAGGTGCAGGCCGCGGCCCATTGGGGCGTGATCGCGCGCCACATGGCGACCGAGTTGGGCCCGACCCTGAAGACGGCGCCGAGCCGCTCCCTGTACGTGCAGCCGCTGCAGTCGTCGACCTTCGGCGAGGGCGTGAAGTCGCATCTGGTCACGGCGCTGGTCAACGACGGCTTCGTGGTGGTCAAGAATCCGGTGCCGGGTGCGCTCAAGATCGAGCTCGACACGCAGGTGGTCGCCTTCTCGGCCGACCGGCCGCAGTACCGCTATGCCGGCCTGCCGACCGCGCTGGCCAGCGGCGCCTGGGTCCTGACCAGCATCCAGCATAGCCCCGAGTGGCTCGTCACGGCGGGCATCTACGGCTACGACGCCCACCGCTGGTTCACCGCCCAGTTCGCGCCGGGCGACACGCCGAAGACCGAAATGATCGTGACCGTCTCGGTGGCGGACGAGCAGCGCTATTACGCGCGCAACACCGCGGTCTATTACACCGCCGACGAAGACGTGGCGCTGTACGACGCCGCCCTGGCGGCGAAGCTGGCCGCGCCAGCCGGGCCGGTGCAGACATCGAAGACCTTCGCGGTCAAGGACCATTGAGCTGACTATGCGCACATTCACCCTACCGGCGGCCGCGCTGGGCCTGGCCTTGCTGTTGGGCGGCTGCGCCCTGGTCGAGCAGCCCAACTACACCTCGGTGAGCGCGAACGATTTCGTCGCCGCCAACTATCGGGCGGCCGATGCCTTGCAGGCCCAGCTGGCCGGCAAGCTGACCGGTGACCAGCCCCTGATCATGGCCACCCTCGTCAACATCGACGCGCTCGAGCACAGCTCGATGCTGGGCCGCGTGGTGTCGGAGCAGATCGCCACCCGCCTGGCCCAGGGCGGCCTGCCGCTGCTGGAAATGAAGCTGCGTAACAGCGTCTACCTGAAGCGCAACCAGGGCGAGCTGATGCTCACCCGTGAGCTGGGCGAAGTGGCCGGCACGCACAACGCCCAGGCGGTGGTCGTGGGTTCGTATGCCGAAACGCGCGACACCATCTTCATCAACGTCAAGGTGATCCAGCCGACCACCAACCTGGTGCTGGCCGGGCACGATTACGTGCTGGCCAAGCAGGGGACGATCCGTTCGATGCTGGTGCCAGACTAATTACCATCGCACCAGGGCGGCCGACCGGCCCGCCCTGGCGCGATGGCGCTGCAACGCGCGCACCGGATGCAGGGCGAGGCTGGTCCGCTTCAGGCCGGGTTGCCGGCGGCATGCAGTTCGCGCACCAGCGTTTCCACCAGTTCCGCCGCCGGCATGGCCCGCGCGAGCGGCGCGCCTTGCCCGGCCCAGTGCGGCGCAAAGTCATGGTTGCCCGTCTTTGCCGCCGCCGCGTGCAGCTGCTTGGCCGCGTCATAGGCGACCGGGTAGGCGGCCGGGACGCCGGACGCGCCGTGCGCGATCAGGCGGTTGACCATGCCGCGCGCCGGCCGTCCCGAAATCACCGTGGTCAGGACCGTGGTGGAGGCGCGTGCGCTTTGCAGGTTGGCGCGGTAGGCGTCGTTCGCCGCCGATTCCGGGCTCAGGATGAAGGCGGTGCCGAGCTGCGCGCCCGCCGCGCCCAGGTCCAGCGCCGCCTTGATGCCGGCGCCATCCATGATGCCGCCGGCGGCGATCACCGGCAGCCTCGTCCGCTTGACCAGCAGGCGCACCAGCACCGCCATGCTCAGCCGTTCGTCGGTCGCCTCCGGGTCGAACATGCCGCGGTGGCCGCCGGCTTCGATGCCTTGCGCCACGATCGCATCCAATCCCTCCCGTTCGATCCGCAAGGCTTCTTCCAGATTGGTGGCGGTGGCCATGGTGCGGATGCCGGCCGCGCGCAGCGCCGCCAGGCGTTCGCCCGACGGCAGGCCGAAGTGAAAGCTCACCACTTCCGGGCGCAGCGCCAGCAGCATCTGGAAACTCTCTTCGTCATCGTTGAAACCAGGATAGATTTCATCGAGCGATGCCGGCGTGCGGGCGCCGGCTTCATCGAACAATGGCGCCAGGTGGGCCAGCCAGGCGGCTTCGAGGGCGGCATCGCGCCGCGCCGGGGCGTGGCAGAACACGTTGATATTGATCGGCTTGCTGGTCAGCGCGCGGGTCTCCTCGATCATCGCGCGCGCCTGTGCGGCCGTGCTCGGGCCGATTCCCAGCGAACCCAGTGCGCCGGCATTCGACACCGCCGCCGCCATCTGCGGCGTTGCCGTGCCCGCCATCGGCGCCTGGATGATCGGATGCCGGATGGACAGCTGGCTGAAGAATGGGTGGGACGGTTGCATGGCTGGCTCCTTGTTCGGTCGACTTGCTCGATTTGCGCTTGATTTGTATGACGTGCGCTCGATGTGTATTCTCAAATGAAGAATGTAGCGATGTTATCATTCTGTCAGAGATCGAAGCCGGGATGGGCCGAGGAACCGCTGCTGCTGCTGCTGCTCCTGCTGCTGCCCGGCGAATCGGACGTCGCCGACGCCCGCCAGGCGAGGGCGCGTTCGCCGGCCGCGTTCCGGGCGCTGCCGCTGGAGCGTGTTGCGACCTGCCTGGTCTGGCGCGACGGCTTCGCGACCCCGGTGCTCCGGGCGTTCGCCGACCGCTTGCGCACGGCTTGACGCCCCCGGCGGAAGGCCGGTAAATGCGCGTACAATGTGTCGTTCCAGATACCTCATTTGCCCCATGCTGAAAGTCGACCTCCACTGCCACTCCACCGTCTCCGACGGCGTCCTCGCTCCAGCCGACGTGGCCGCTTACGCGCGCAAGGGCGGGGTCGACGTGTGGGCGCTCACCGACCACGACGAGGTCGGCGGCATCAAGGCCGCGCGCAAGGCGGCAGGCGACCTGGGCATGCGTTTCGTGGCCGGGGTCGAGATCTCGGTCACCTGGGCCAACGAGACCGTGCACGTGGTCGGCCTGCAGATCGACGAGGACAATCCGGCCCTGGTCGCGGGCCTGGCCGCGACCCGCAACGGCCGCGAGCAGCGCGCGCGCGAGATGGCGGCCCAGCTGGAGCAGGCCGGCATTCCCGGCGCCTACGAAGGCGCGCTGCGCTACGTCGCCAATCCCGACCTGATGTCGCGCACCCATTTCGCGCGCTTCCTGTGCGAGATCGGCGTGTGCGCGACCACCTCCGAAGTATTCCGCCGCTTCCTGACCGAAGGCCGGCCCGGCTACGTGCCGCACCGCTGGGCCACGCTGAGCGAAGCGATGGGCTGGATCCGCGGCGCCGGCGGCATTCCCGTGATCGCGCATCCGGGCCGCTACCGTTTCAGCGCCACTGCCGAAGGGGTGCTGTTCGACGAGTTCCGCCAGCTGGGCGGCAAGACCATCGAAGTCGTCACCGGCAGCCACACGCCGGACCAGTACCAGGCCTATGCCGAGGTGGCGCGGCGCTACGGCTTCCTGGCTTCGCGCGGCACCGATTTCCATGCGCCGGGCGAGGCGCGGGTCGAGTTCGCTGAATTGCCCCCGCTGCCGTCCGGCGTGACGCCCGTATGGCACGACTGGTTCTGACCTGTACTGTTTCCCCCCCCCACAAACTCGCCTCAGGCGGGTTTTTATTTGGCGCTGTACCCGTTAGCTGTTGATGACCCCGAATGCGATGCGCAGCAATTGCTCGACAGATGGTACCCGCCCGCCATCGAGCGCCCAATGCCAGCCCAGATAGTTGGGCAGTCGGCGTGACGCCACGCCATGGAAGCGCGCCAGCCATTCCTTGAAGCGCCGGTGGTAGGCATTCACGTGTTGAACATGAATGGCGCCCTCGACGCCCTCGCGGACCCGTTCGCCGGCGCTGACATTGACCGCTTGGTGCGCGACGCCATGGGTGCGGGCGAAGGCGGCATAGGCGGCGTTGGCGTCCGTCACTAGCAGCGCCTGGGGATCGAGTTTCGGCAGCAGGTGCCTGACCAGCTGCGCCGTCGTCAAGGCGCCGCGTCCGGTCACGGCGTCGATGGTCCGGCCGCTGCGGTCGCGCGCCGCCAGGATGCAGTCGAGATGATGCGAGATCCCGCGCAGGGCGGCCCTGCCGCCGCGCTTGCGCGGTTGGCGATCGAGCTTGCGTGAACCCTTTTGCGATTCGAGCAGGAACATCTCGTCGGCTTCGACGATGCCTGAGAGACGCGCCGGGCGGTCGTCCTTGACCCGATCGAGAAAGCGATGACGCCAGCGAAATGCCGTGTTGCGGTGCACGCCGACACGCTTGGCCGCAGAGCGGACCGAGCGGGAGTCAAACACCGTTTCAAGATAATCGAGCCACTTGCCCTTGAGCCTGAGCCGCGCCAGCGGCGTGCCGGTCAGGTCGTTGAAGGTGCGGCCGCACGCGCAGCAACGATAGCGTTGCAGACCGTTGGCCTGGCCGTGCCGGTGGCAGCGCTCGCAGGCGCAATCCGGGCAGCGCCGCCCGGTTGACCGGATCTCGCCGATGAGGGCGGACACCCGGTCCAGCCCGGCTGCCGGATGCAGGGCGGCGAGCACCTTCTGGCGCTGTGGCTGGTTCAGCTTTGGCAGCTGGGTGAACAGCCGCGCAAACTGTGGCGCTTTCATCGTACGCTCCCGATCGATGACGACCGGGATTGGACCGCGGGTCAGCTCAGCAGTTCAATGCTCATCCACAGCTGACGATGACAGCGCCTTTTATTTTATTGATAACGTCGTCAAATAAATCCGGCCGTGCCCGGCGCAGCTGTCTCATTCGATCTATACTCCAATCAGAGTATATGAGGAGTATAAATCGCGATGAAGACCGTTAGCCAATCTCAACGACTGCCCGACAGCGACAAGGTCACGGTGAATGTGGGCCTGGTCGATCTGGCCCAGCTCGATCTGTTGGTGGAAGAAGGGTTTTATTCCAACAGGACCGACTTCGTACGGACAGCGATCCGCAATCAGTTACAGGTTCATGCGGACGCCATCCGGCAAACCGTCACCCGCAAGCGCTACGTCATGGGGATGTACCGCTATTCCCGGCACGAGCTGACTGAACTCGCGGCATCGGGGCAACGGCTTGAAATCCACGTGCTGGGCCTGGCGCTCATCGAGGATGACGTGCCGGCCGCCCTGGCCAGGGAGGTCATCGCATCGATCCAGGTACTGGGCGCCTTCATCGCACCGCCAGCCGTGCGTGAAGCACTGGCTGACCGCATTCAATCCTGAAACAGGAATACCAATATGAAACCTTATGAACAGTTCATCGAGAAAATGATGGAATCGGCGCGCCGCGTGCAGGCACGCGACCCGCACGCCGCCACCGATATCATCCAGCAGGCGCTGGCCCAGGCGGGCCTGCTCGCGCCCCAGCAACCGGCCGCGACGCCGCCGCAAGAGGCGCAATTCGTCGACCTCAATCCGCCGCCGGCCTGGAGCAAGCCGAAGTCACGGACCGCAGGCGGAGCCGGGCCTCGTCCCGCCGCCGGTCCGGCGTCGCACCTGCCCGGCCGCTTCATCGCCGGCAGCCACGACTGCGAAGCGGGCAGCCGCCGCTACAAGCTGTACATTCCCGCAAAGCCGGCCGAGGGGCGCCGTGCGCTGGTCGTCATGCTGCACGGCTGCACACAGAACCCGGATGACTTCGCGCTCGGCACCGGCATGAATGCGCTGGCCGAAGAGCTGGGCTTCCTGGTGCTGTACCCCGAGCAGGATGGCCGCGCCAACCATTCCCGCTGCTGGAACTGGTTCGAGCCGGGCCACCAGGCGCGCGATGCGGGCGAGCCGGGCGTCCTCGCCGGCATGACGCGCCAGGTGATGCGCGAGCACGATGCCGAGCCGTCGCAGGTGTTCGTGGCCGGCATGTCGGCCGGCGGCGCGATGGCGGCGGTGCTCGGCGCCGAGTATCCGGAGCTGTTCGCCGCGATCGGTGTCCATTCCGGCTTGCCGGCAGGCAGTGCGCGCGACATGATCACGGGCCTGCAGGCGATGAAAAAGCCGGGCCGCTCGCGCAGCCTGCGCGAAGCCGTGCCGGTGATCGTGTTCCATGGCGACGCCGACCATGTCGTCAGCCCGGCCAACGGCGAAGCGGTGCTCGCGCAATTCGTCGGCGCCCATTCCGGCCTGCGCGCCACGCCGCTGAAGGCGAGCGAAGCCGAATCGTCGCAGGGCGGACGGCGCAGTACCTGCCGCACCTGGCGCGACGAAGAAGGGCGCGCGATGGCGCAGCACTGGATCGTGCACGGCGCCGGCCACACCTGGACGGGCGGCGATGCGGCTGGTTCGCACACCGATGCGCTCGGCCCTTGCGCCTCGCGCGAGATGCTGCGCTTTTTCCTGCAGAGGTAACGCCCCGGCGGCCCGGTCCGCGCCCGGTCCGGCCTGCTGCGCTCATGGCTGGGCCTTGAATATTCCGCAGTTCAGCCCAATCTTGGCATCCTGTCATCAACTCACCGGGGATGTCTGCCATGAAGCGCGTTGTTCTGTTCCTTGCCACCAACCTTGCCGTCGTGCTGGTGCTGACGCTGGTCATGAACCTGCTCGGCCTGGGGCGTGTCGTGTCCGAGCAAGGGCTCAACATTCCCGCCCTGGCGGTCATGTCCATCGTCATCGGCTTTACGGGCGCCTTCATTTCGCTCCTGCTGAGCAAACCGATGGCCAAGTGGTCGACCGGCGCGCGCGTCATCGAGCAGCCGACCAACGCCACCGAGCAATGGCTGGTGCAGACCGTGCGCCGCCTGTCCGAGCGCGCCGGCATCGGCATGCCCGAAGTCGCCGTGTACGAGGGCGAGCCGAATGCCTTCGCCACCGGCGCCTTCAAGAACTCGGCGCTGGTTGCCGTCTCGACCGGCCTGCTGCAGAGCATGAACCAGGAAGAGGTCGAAGCCGTCCTCGCCCACGAGGTGGCGCACATCGCCAACGGCGACATGGTCACCCTGACCCTGATCCAGGGCGTGGTGAATACCTTCGTCGTGTTCCTGGCGCGCGTGGTGGGTTTCTTCATCGACAAGTTACTGTTCCGCAAGGAGGACAGCGCGCCCGGCATCGGTTACTACGCCACGGTGTTCGTGTGCGAAATCCTGTTCGGGCTTCTGGCTTCGATCATCGTTGCCTGGTTCTCGCGCCAGCGCGAATTCCGCGCCGACGCCGGCGCCGCGAAACTGATGGGCACCCCGGTGCCGATGCAGCATGCGCTGGCCCGCCTGGGCGGCCTCGCGCCGGGCGCACTGCCGCAGTCGATGGCCGCGTTGGGCATTTCCGGCAGCGGCGGCGGCTGGGGCGCGCTGTTCTCGACCCACCCGCCGATGGAGCAACGCATCGCCGCGCTCCAGCAACTGCGCCAATCACTTTAAGGACGTTTTAGATGGGCCAATATTTCCAGATACACCCCGATAATCCCCAGGCGCGCCTGATCAAGCAGGCGGCGCAGATCGTCAGCAGCGGCGGCATCGTCGCCTTGCCGACCGATTCCGCCTATGCGCTGGTATGCCGCCTGGACGACAAGTCGGCGGTCGACAAGCTGCGCCGCATCCGCGGCGTCGACGACAAGCACCACCTGACCCTGCTGGTGCGCGACCTGTCCGAGGTCGCGCAATATGCGCGCGTGGATAACACACAATATCGCCTGCTCAAGGCCACGATGCCGGGCCCGTACACGGTGATCCTGGAGGCGACGCGCGAACTGCCGCGCCGCCTGTCGCACCCGTCGCGCAAGACCATCGGCCTGCGCGTACCCGAGAACCGCATCACGCTGGCGCTGCTCGAAGAACTGGGAGAGCCGCTGATCGGCACCACCCTGCAACTGCCGGGCGACGACCACATGCTGTCCGACCCGGAAGAAGTGCGCGAGCGGCTGGAAAAGCAGATCGAGCTGATCATCGACGGCGGCGCCGGCCTGCTGGAGGCGACCACCATCATCGACCTGACCGGCCCCGAACCGGAGCTGGTGCGCGAGGGCAGGGGCGATCCGGCGGCCTTCGGCCTGTGATGCTGGGTCAATAAGCGGCTTAAGAATTCCACGGGACAAGTGCGTACCGGCCTCTGATAGAATCGCCTTATGGATGAAACGATACGCAACATCGCTGTCTACGCGCTGCCCGTCCTTTTTGCGATTACCCTGCACGAAGCCGCCCACGCCTACGCCGCTAAATATTTCGGTGACAACACCGCCTACTCCCAGGGCCGCATGAGCCTGAATCCGCTGGTGCACGTGGACATCTGGGGCACCATCGTGATTCCCATCATGATGTATCTGTTCACGCCCTTCGTGTTCGGCTACGCCAAGCCGGTGCCGGTCGAGTTCGACCGGTTGCGCAATCCGAAGCGCGACATGGCCTGGGTCGCGCTGGCTGGTCCCATCGCCAACCTGATCATGGCCGCGTTGTGGCTGCTGTTCGCCGCGCTGCTGGTGTTCTTCGGCGTCAACGAAACCTTCCCACGCCGCATGGCCGAGGCGGGCATCCTGACCAATCTCTTGATCATGGCGTTCAACCTGCTGCCGATCCCGCCGCTGGACGGCGGCCGGGTCTTGACCAGCATGCTGCCCAACAGCCTGGCCTGGAAATTCGCCCGCATCGAGCCGTACGGCTTCTTCATCGTGCTGGGCCTGGTGTTCATGCAGCTGGTGGGCTACTGGGTGATGCCGGTGATGCAGCTGGGCCGCTGGATCGTGGACCTGATGGTCCTGCCGTTCACCTTCGTGCTGTTCTGAGCCGATGCAAGCCGATACTCCACGCGTGAACATGCCGCATTTGCCAGCTGCACTGCCGCCGTCGCCGTGGGTCGAACGCTTCGCTTGCCTGGCGCCGCCCGGCGAAACGCTCGACCTGGCTTGCGGCAATGGCCGCCACACGCGCCTGCTGGCGGCGCGCGGCCTGCAGGTGCTGGCGCTGGACCGCAAGCCCGAGGCGCTGGCCGCCAGCGCCGGCCCCAACGTCACGACGATGGACTATGACCTCGAGGCCGAGGGTTCGCCCTGGCCGTTCGAGGCCGGACGTTTCTCGGCGATCGTGGTCACCAATTACCTGCACCGGCCGTTGTTCGCCGCGCTGGCGGCCAGCCTGCGCCCGGATGGTATCCTGATCTACGAAACCTTTGCACAAGGAAACCAAGTCTACGGCAAGCCATCGAATCCCGCCTTCCTGCTGGCGCCCGGCGAGCTGCTGGGACTGGCGCGAGACGGCGGATTGCAGGTGCTGGCCTACGAGGACGGCCATGTGGAACGGCCGCATCCGGCCCAGGTGCAGCGCCTGTGCGCGGCCGGTCCGGCATTTGCCAAAACCGAGGCCCGGCTCGACCATATTGTGGTCAGGAATGAACCATAGCGGCGGGCTATCCGCTACAATCAGATTTTTTATTGAATGGCACGGCCAAGATTATGATTAAGGGCAGTATCGTAGCACTCGTCACCCCGATGTTCGAAGACGGCAGTCTTGACCGCGATTCGTTGCGCAAGCTGATCGACTGGCACGTCGCGGAAGGCACGGACGCGATCGTCATCGTGGGCACGACGGGCGAATCCGCGACCGTGTCGCCCGACGAGCATTGCGAGCTCGTCAAGCTGGCCGTCGATCACGTCGCCGGCCGCATCCCGGTCATCGCCGGTACCGGCGGCAACTCGACCGCGGAAGCGATCGCGCTGACCCGCCACGCAAAGGAATGCGGCGCCGACGCCTCGCTGCAGGTCGTGCCTTATTACAACCGTCCGACGCAAGAGGGCATGTACCGCCACTTCCGCGCCATCGCGGAGAGCGTGGACCTGCCGATCATCCTGTACAACGTGCCGGGCCGTACCGTGGCCGACATGGCCAACGAGACCGTCGCGCGCCTGGCGCCGATCGACAATATCGTCGGCATCAAGGACGCCACCGGCAATATCGGCCGCGGCATCGAGCTGCTCAAGATGGTCGACAAATCGTTCGCCGTCTATTCGGGCGACGATCCGAGCGCGATGACCCTGATGTTCTGCGGCGGCGCCGGCAATATCTCGGTGACGGCCAACGTCGCCCCGCGCGCGATGCACGAACTGTGCGTGGCCGCGATGGCCGGCGACGTCGCCCGTGCGGTCGAGATCAACAACCGCGTGCTCGGCCTGCACGCCAAGCTGTTCGTCGAACCGAACCCGGTGCCGGTGAAGTGGGCGCTGGCGGAGATGGGCAAGATGCCGGCCGGCCTGCGTCTGCCGCTCGCGCCATTGTCTGCCCAGTACCACGAGATCGTGCGCGCCGCCCTGGTGGAAGCCGGCGTTCATTCCTAATCCCGGACCCGCAAGGGTTCGGGTTCCTGACCTGATATCGAACGACATGACTAAAAGCAAGTACTCGGGATTCAACTCCGCGCGTTCCAATTTCTCGCCCCTGGTGTCCGCTCCTGCCGCCGCGCGCGTGCTGACGCTCACCGCGCTCGCTTTCAGCCTGGCGGCCTGCACCACCATCTTCGAGGGCGACAAGGTCGATTACAAGGGCGCCAAGAAGGCCGCGCCGCTGGACGTGCCGCCCGATCTGACCAAGCTGCAGCGCGATAACCGCTACGCCATCCCCGACGGCCGTGGTGTCGCCACCGCGTCCGGCCAGGCGGCGGCCGCGTCCGCCGGTGCCGGCGGCGGCTTCGTCCCCGGCGCCATGGCGACCAACCAGCAGATCGGCCCGATCTCGACCGACGCCGTCAGCGTGCAGCGCAACGGCGACCAGCGCTGGCTGGTGGTCAGGCAGACCCCGGAACAACTGTGGCCGCAGCTGCGCCAGTTCTGGGAAGAGCAGGGCTTCGCCATCGAGACCGAGTCGACCACCACCGGCACCATGGAAACCGCCTGGGTCGAGAACCGTTCGAAGATCCCGCAAGACTTCGTGCGCAACGCCATCGGCCGCGTGTTCGACCGCGCCTACTCGACCGGCGAGCGCGACAAGTTCCGCACCCGCCTCGAGCGCTTGCCGGACGGCTCGACCGAGATCTGGGTCAGCCACCGCGGCGCCGAGGAAGTCCTGACCGGCCCGCAGAACGAAACCACCACCTGGACCTCGCGCCCCAATGATCCCGGCCTGGAATCGCAATTCCTGGGCCGCATGGTCGCGATGCTGACCGGCACCAAGGAAGTGGCGACGGCCGAAGCGGCGGTCGTCAACGCGCCGGTGGCGCCGCAGCACGCCAGGCTGGTGGGCAACACGGTCGAGGTCGACGAAGGCTTCGACCGCGCCTGGCGCCGCGTCGGGCTGGCGCTGGACCGCGTCGGCTTCACCGTCGAAGACCGCGACCGCGTGCAGGGCGTCTACTTCGTCCGCTACGTCGATCCGGATGCGGCCGAGCAGAGGGACGGCTTCTTCAAGCGTCTGTTCTCGTGGGGCGGCAAGTCGGAAGACGAGCTCAAGGAAGCCCAGCGCTACCGCGTGCTGGTCCAGACCGAGCAGGGCGCCAACGTCAGCAAGGTCACGGTGCAGAACAACGAGGGCCAGGCGGATGCCTCCCCGACCGCGGTCAGGATCCTGAACCTGCTGCATACCGAGTTGAAGTAATCCTGACGCCGGTCACCGGCTTCAAACACGTCGTCCCCGCGCAGGAGGGGATCCAGGTTTTCATGCGGTTCGATACCGCATGCAGCACTTGGGTCCCCGCCTGCGCGGGGACGACTTTTTTGTGCTGACGGTAGAGTATGGGCAGGCGTTCGGCGCGCACTATCAAACGACAGACGTAAAAAAACCGGCCCGCAGGCCGGTTCTTATTACCGAAGTAACGAATTACTTGGTGGTAGCAGCAGCGTCAGCAGCCTGGTCAGCCGAGGTCTGAGCAGCAGCAGCAGCGTCGGTTGCGGTGTTGGCAGCGGCAGCAGCGTCAGCAGCGGCAGCGTCAGCAGCAGCTGGTGCGGTTGCGTCAGCAGCTGGGGTTGCGGTTGCGTCAACTGGTGCAACAGCAGCTGGGGTTTCGGTAGCAGCTGGTGCGACTGGAGCTTCTTCTTTCTTAGCGCAAGCAGCCAGGGTCACAGCGAACAGGGAGGCGATCAGCAGGGTTTTTTTCATGATTTTTCCTTAGAATGTACAGAGACGAACACTTGTTGCGATTAATAATTACCGGTAATTATTGCTCGGCGGAATTCTCGTGCCTTCACAAATAGCGTTAACGCCATAGACGCAACGGAACCTTCCTGATTGATATTATAGACAATTTTACTGTTTCGCAATAGCGAACACATGCCGTAGTGAAAGAAATTTGCGGATGAATAAGCTTCATATTGTTACAAGATGCAACGCGGCTGCCAATCATCACCATTTGTAACGATTTGACGTCTCCAGCCGACGGCTAGCCCTGTTCACAAGCCGATTCTGGACATTTGCAATATGAGATGTGACTCTTGCCAAATCGCTTCGAAGCGGTGCTGCGACAGTTCACAGGCGCCAGGATCATCGAAGGACGCTTCACCACGCATGTGGTCGCTATGAAAGCGGCGCACGATGTGCCGGTCGTCGCCGATGCAGAAGGAATCGGTGAGCTGGCGCAGGCCCGGCGGCGTTTGCCGGCACTCGCACTGGTGACCGTAGTCGCGCAGCAGACGCACGAAGCGTGGATCGTGGCGCTCGATGTGAGAGGGATCGTGCAGCGCCAGGCGCAACCGGCCGCCGCGGGCCAGAAAGGCCCGCAGCGCGGCATCGGTCGTGGTGCTGCCAAGTGTTAAGACCGCCGCATCCGGATCGAACACCGCCAGGGTCGCCCGGGCCGCCCCGACGCAGGCGTGAAACTGCGCCTCGCAGTCGCGGCGGGTGTCGAAGACAATCGTGCGTGGTGCGTTCATCGGCCGGGCGTTCCTCAGCCCAGCTCGACCCAGCCGTCCTGGTACCAGGTGTACAGGGCTTCGAGCACGTCGTCGGTGGCCTTGGCCAGCACTGCGCCAGCGATGCGGCGCTCGTTGGCCAGCACGTCCAGCACCGCCTTGTCGGCGCGCCCCACGGCGAACGACTCGCCGTTGATGAAGACGTGCTTGCCGCGGTACAGCATCAGGGTCTTGCTGGACAGCTTGATGCCGCGCTTGGCGGCGGTTTCCATGAAGCGCCCCACGGTCAGCGGTTTCGCAGGACCGCTGAAGAACACATTGTGCTTGGGTTCGGACATGTGTTCGCCCAGGAAGACGGTCACGTCTTCCTCGTCCCAGCGCACCTTGTTCAATTCTTCGGTGACGGTGTCCAGCATATCGCGCGGAATCTCGGCCGGGTTCTTGGCCGGCTTTAATTCTGGATCACTATAGCGGCCCGGCAAATCGATGGAATCGGCCATGAATTGCAGGAAGGCTTCGCCCAATTCCTGGAACGAAGGGGAGCGGAAACCGATCGAATACGTCATGCATTCGCCTTCGGCAATGCCGTCGTGGGCATAATGCGGCGGCAGGTACAGCATATCGCCCGGCTCGAGCACGAATTCTTCCTCGGGCTTGAAATTGGCCAGGATCTTGAGCGGCAAGCCTTCGACCAGGGTCAGGTCTTGCTGCGCACCGATTTTCCAGCGGCGCTTGCCGTGGGCCTGCAGCAGGAACACGTCATAGGAATCGTAGTGGGGACCGACGCCGGCGCCATCGGTGGCGAAGCTGATCATCAGGTCGTCCAGGCGGGCATCGGGCACGAAGCGGAACTGACGCAGCAGCTCGTCGGCGCGCTCGTCATAGAGATTGACGCCCTGGACCAGCATCGTCCAGTTCGGTTCGGTGCGCGAAGGGAGCTCGGTCAGGGGGCCGTGCTGCATGTCCCAGTTGCCGCCTTTCTGGGTGACGAGGCGCGATTCGACGTGATTCTGGCGCGCCATCTCGGCCAGTTTTTCGAATGTGAGCAGGGGTTTGAGGCCGGGGATCGCGCCACGGATCAGGAGCGGTTTCTTGTGCCAATAATCGCGTAGAAACTCGGCGGGGGTGATATTCCCGAGAAGCGGTAATTTTTTCATGCGTCATTATAACCAGCCGGGCAGCGTAGGGAACCCGGTCGCTGGACCCATCGGGGTATAATCCAAGGCTTACAAAGAAAGGATATGCGATGAAGATTGCCAAAGACACGGTCGTGACGGTTAACTACAAGCTGTCGGATGCCCAGAACAACCTGATCGAAGAAGGCGCGCAGCCGATGGTGTACCTGCACGGCGGCTACGAAAATACCCTGCCGAAAATCGAAGAAGAGCTCGACGGCAAGGAAGTCGGCTATGCGTCGACGATTCAGGTGGAACCGGACGACGCGTTTGGCGACTACGAGCCAGAGCTGGTCAAGGTCGAAGAGCGCGCGCGCCTGCCTGAGCCGATCGAAGTCGGGATGCAGTTCGAAGGCATGGCCGAGGGCGGCGACGACGAGCCGGTGATCTTCACCGTGACCGAGATCGCCGACGACAAGGTGGTCCTGGACGGCAACCACCCGTTGGCCGGCATGGCGCTGCGCTTCGAGCTGTCGGTGATCGACGTGCGCGCGGCCACCGCCGAGGAAATCCAGCACGGCCACGTGCATGGCGCGGGCGGCCATCATCATGAGATGGACGAGAGCGAACAGGGCGACCACTTCCGTAGCCAGCCGCTGCAGTAATTGCTTTGGTGGTGTACTGAGGGACTTGGATTCCCGCCTTCGCGGGAATGACGGTCTTTCGGCTGCTGGCAAATGGGAGTGCACGATTTCCACGCAACACTGCCACGTCGTTCCCGCCCAGGCGGGAACCTAAGCTCCTGCGCATACCCACCTACGAAACATCACTGCTTCGCGTCTTCGACCGCGAACGCCGCTTCTTTTCCGGGTTTCACATTCACCTCGACCGACGTCGATCCCACCGACAGCTGGCCCAGGTTGCCCTGCCATTCGATCTCGGGCTTCTTCCCATGCGGCTTGCCGCTGTCGACCAGCAGCACCTTGCCGTCGAACTTGACCGCGCGCGCCTGGATTTGGCGCCGTACCGCCTCGAAGCCGTCCTTCTCCACCGGATCGCGCCGCAGCAGGCCGCGCAGCCCCGCCGGCTGGTCCAGGTAAAACGGCCGCACCGCGCCCTCCGAAAACAGCACCAGCGCCTCGGCCTTGTCGCTGCGCGCGATCGCGAACAGGCGGTTCAGCCAGAAGCGGTTGGCGACCGACCGGTCTTCGTACTCGCTGTTGCGGCCGGCCGCCGGCAGGTAGTGGTTGTTGCCGGCCGGGAGATTGATGGTGGCGTACAGTACCTTGCCGACCATCCAGTGCGCATTCTCGGCATAGCTGCGAAAACGCGGGCTGGCCGACAGCTGGGTCAGGTGGATTTTCTCGCGGCCCAGCGACTCGGGCTCGCCGTGGAACAGCTCGCGCAGCCGGTTGAGGCGCTCGATCGCATTGGTGCGGCTGGCCGAGTTGCGGCAGGCCGTCCAGTCGCTGCCGGCCAGCGACACGATGGTCGGCCGCCGGGCGCGCTCGATGATGTCGCGCCGCTCCTGGTATAGCCGGTCGCCGCAGCTTTCCTTCTCGCCCTTGATGCCATTGATGACGACGAAGGCCAATGATTTTTCGGACGAATCGGCCAGCGCCCGCTTCAGGCGCGCCTCGCCGTCCGCGTCGCCTTTGCCGCCTGCGCCATTGCCGATCACCGCGAACCGGTGCGCGCCCTCGTCCGCCTTGTCCGCCTTGTCCATCGCGCCGGCGAGCGCCGTGAAGGACAGCAGCGCGGCCAGCAGGAATGATCGGCGCCGTGCTTGCATCAGGCGGCGAGGCGTTTGAGCTCGTAGAGACGTTCGAGCGCTTCGCGCGGGCTCAAGGCATCCGGGTCGATCGCATCGAGCGCGTCGCGCAGGCCGTCGTCGCGCGGCGCCGTGGCCGGCGTCTGCGCCGGCGCCTCGCCGATCTCTTCCTCGGCGACCGGCGCCGCGAACAGGTCGAGCTGCGGCGTTGCATCCAGCGCCTGCGCTTCGAGGCGCGCCAGGTGCTTGCGCGCGGCCTTGATCACCTGCTGCGGCACGCCCGCCAGCTGCGCCACCTGCAGGCCGTAGCTCTGCGAGGCGGGGCCGTCCTGCACCGCGTGCAGGAACACGATGCTGTCCTTGTGCTCGACCGCCGACAGGTGCACGTTGGCCGCGCTCGGATGGGAGTCGGGCAGCTGGGTCAGCTCGAAGTAGTGGGTGGCGAACAGCGTGAAGCTGCGGCTGGCGTCGATCAGGTGGCGCGCGATCGCCCAGGCCAGCGCCAGGCCATCGAAAGTCGAGGTGCCGCGGCCGACTTCGTCCATCAGCACCAGCGAGTGCTCGGTGGCGCCGTTCAGGATCGCGGCCGATTCGGTCATCTCGACCATGAAGGTCGAACGGCCGTTGGCCAGGTCGTCGCTGGCGCCGATGCGGGTGAAGATGCGGTCGATCGGACCGATCGTGGCGCTGGCGGCGGGCACGTAGCTGCCGACGTAGGCCAGCAGGGTGATCAGGGCCACCTGGCGCATGAAGGTCGACTTACCGCCCATGTTGGGGCCGGTGATGAGCAGCAGGCGCCTGTCGTTGGACAGCTTGCAGTCGTTGGCGATGAAGCGCTCGATCTGGTTTTCCACCACCGGATGGCGGCCTTCGACGATGGTGAGGCATGGCGCGTCGCTCAGGACCGGCGCGCACCAGTTGTGGCGCAGCGCGTGGCTGGACAGGGCCACCAGCACGTCGACCTGCGCCAGCGCGCGCGCGATGGTCTGCAGCACGCCGATGTGCGGCGCCAGGTCGGCAAGCAGCTGGTCGTACAGGATTTTTTCGCGCGCCAGCGCGCGGTCTTGCGCCGACAGGGCCTTGTCTTCGAAGGCCTTCAGCTCGGGCGTGATGTAGCGCTCGCAGTTCTTGAGGGTCTGGCGGCGGCGGTAGTCGTCCGGCACCTTGTCGGTCTGGCCGTTGGTGACTTCGATGTAGAAACCGTGCACCTTGTTGTATTCGACCCGCAGGTTGGCGATGCCGGTGCGGGCGCGCTCGCGCGTTTCGAGGTCGACCAGGAACTGGCCGGCATTCTCGGACAGCGCGCGCAGTTCGTCCAGCTCGGCGTCGAAGCCGCGCGCGAACACGCCGCCGTCGCGCACCATCGCCGCCGGTTCTTCCATCACGGCGCGCGTGAGCAGGTCCACGCACGCGCCGGGCGTGGCCAGGTCGTCGTGGATCTCGCGCAGCAGGGACGTGTCGCCCGGAATGAAGCAGCGCGCCACCTGCTCGCGCACCACAGGTAACGCGGTCAAGCCATCCCGCAGGGCCGCCAGGTCGCGCGGCCGCGCGGTGAGCAGCGCCACGCGCGTGGTGATGCGCTCGATGTCCGGTACCTGGGCCAGGGTCGACGACAGCGCATCATTGGCCTCGGCCTGGATCAGCGCGGCGATCGACTGGTGGCGGCTGCGCGCGACCGACTGGTCGCGGCGCGCATGGTGCAGCCAGTGGCGCAGCAGGCGCGAGCCCATCGCGGTGCGGCAGCCGTCCAGCAGCGAGAACAGGGTGGGCGACTCCTGGCCGCGGATGGTCTCGGTGAGTTCCAGGTTGCGGCGGGTGGCGGCGTCCAGGCCGATGTATTCGTTTTCAAGTTCGCAGGCCAGGCCGCGCACGTGCTGCAGACCGCGGCCTTGCGTCGACCGCGCATAGCGCAGCAGCGCGCCGGCGGCGCCGAACGCGGCGCCCAGGCCGTCGGCGCCGAAGCCGGTGAGGGTGGCCACGCCCAGTTGCTCGAGCAGGGCGCCGTGGCCCTTGAGCACGTCGAAATGCCATTCGGGGACGCGCTGGGTGTGAACATTGGTGCTGTCGCTTTCGAACATGTCGGCGCAATCGGCGCGCAGGATCTCGGCCGGCGCGATGCGTTCGAGTTCGTGCGTCAGGCGCTGTTCGACGGCGCGCGCATCGCCCGAGAATTCCATCAGGCGCAGATTGCCGCTGGCGAGCGACAGCCAGGCGAGACCCGCGGTGACGGTCTTGCGTTGACTGATGAGGCACAGCGCCAGCAGCGGACGTTCGGCCTTTTCGGGCAGCAGGTCGGAATCGGTGAGGGTGCCGGGCGTGACCACGCGCACCACCTTGCGCTCGACCGGGCCTTTCGACAGGGCCGGGTCGCCGATCTGCTCGCAGATGGCGCAGGATTCGCCCAGCTTGACCAGCTTGGCCAGGTAGCCGTCCAGCGAGTGGAAGGGCACACCGGCCATCTTGATCGGCTGGTCGCCCGACCTGCCGCGCGCGGTGAGGGTGATGCCGAGCACGCGCGAGGCTTTTTCGGCGTCTTCGAAGAACAGCTCGTAGAAGTCGCCCATGCGGTAGAACACCAGCATGGTGGGGTAGTCGGCCTTGATGCTCATGTACTGCTGCATCATGGGCGTTAGCTGACTTTTCAAAACTGCGCTCATCGTTGCCAGTTCCTGTTGTAGCTAATGCTCATATATTTCAACGACTTGCGCAAAATTCGATTCCTTAGTTTGCCCCAATTTGCCCTTGTTTGCCCTGTTGTTCCCCGCATTTGAAGGGTGCGGAAAGGGAACTAAAGTCAGTTCAATTTGGATATAATAAAACTCAGTCCCCCGCTGGCCATATCTTTTCGTAAGTCTCTGAAATAATAGGGGAAATTTCCAGTTTCACGGTCCCCTTGGCGGCCAGCGAGAACGAGGACAGAATTATACGTGAATCTTTTTGCTCAGTCCCCGTTGCCGGGCGACTGCTTTCTTCGAGGAACGGGATGAAAACGGAATTGACGATGGCCCTCATCAAGCGGCTGAGACTGGACTCCAAGCCAGTGGGCGTCGACGCGAAAGGGGACTTGGTGTTCGGGCCAAACCCTTCCGGCAAAGACTACATCATCTACGACGCGAGCCAGGAGGCGCCGCCAGGATTTGGCGTGCGCGTCGCGAAGAAGAAGACGTTCGTCATCCGCCGCAAAGTTCACGGCAAGTCCTTCATGCCGACCGTCGGCAACGTCGCTGATTTCTTGGCCGACACCAAAAGCGCGCTGTCGAATGCACGCGCCAAGGCTGCCAAAATGGCTCTGGAAATCGTCGAGACCAGGGCCAATCCGAACGAGACCGCGCGCAAGCGCTCCGCGGCGGAGCTGACACTTGGCGAGGCCTTTGAAAAATACCGGCATCACCTCGCTACTCGAACGCAGAGGCCAGCGACCAAGGAGACGCTGCGCGTCGCCGACCGCGCCGCTCGCAAATTCGACAGCTGGAAGTGGATGGCCAAGCGCATCAAGGACCTAACGCCCGAAGAGATCCAGCAGCGTTTTGAGCAGAGCAAGTCGGCCCACCCCACCGCCAACGAGCAAGCATTCCGATGGGGGATGGCGGCAGTGCGCTGGTCCATGGGCATGGAAGAGCTGGATGCCGCTTCTGCTGGCCGAGAGCCGCTGCTGCGCGCCAATCCGTTCATGGTCCTGACGCTCAACAAGATGTTCCGCTCGCGCGAGCAAGTCGAGCGCGACCGCGAGGAAAAGGGCAAGCGCAATCCGTTGACGCCCTCCAAAACCATTGGACAGTTTCTTGAAGTCGCGTGGGCGAAGCGTGCTGTGAATGATAACGAGACCGGCGTGCATTATCTGATGCTGATGTTGCTGTGGGGATGTCGCAAATCTGAGCATGCGCCATGCCGGTGGGGCGAGCTGCTCTCGCGCGACGAGCGCCGCGTGGCCAGCCATGTGGTTTTGGACGGCGGCGACGACTATGGCGCGCATGTCTTCTTCGCTCGCACGAAGAACGGCCGCAATCATCGCTTGCCGTTGGGGCCAATGGCGACTGAGCTGCTGCGCCGCCGCCAGGCGTCAGCGGCGGAGGAAAGCGCGCGTCGCGGCTTTGACGCCAAGTCGCGCGGCTTCGTCTTCCCTGCGCGCAGCAAACAGTCCAAGAGCGGGCACTATTCAGACGCGACCACACTGCTAGACGCGCTGCGCGATGAGGCCGGAATCGAGAAGCTGACCCGGCACGATTTGCGCCGCTCTTTCGGCGCGATGATGACAACGCTAGACGTGCCCGAAGGCGTGCGAAAGCGGTTCTTCAATCACAGCGACGCCAGCGTTACGGACACCTACACCCGCGCTGAATGGGCAATGTTGAGGGAGTGGATGACGCGCATTGAGCAGGAGATTTTGGCGAAGGCGCCAAACGTCTACAACGCGCTCAAACCGGTAGACTGGCCGATGCTCGCAGCGCCGGAGCCTCACGTAAGTCGAGCCGCGAAAGCGCGTTCTGGCCGGCCTCGTAAAACGAGTCCCATCGCCGAGGAAAGCGACTTGGGACACGTTGTGTGACCCGTGACACTTGATCAGTGAGCCATCAGCGGCCTTCCGGCACCGTGGGAGGCTCGGTGTCGTGGAAGCAAAGCCAAGATTGCGCGAAGTCCACGACTTCAAGGCTCTCGTTTTTGATCCGCTCAAAGCCGCTAAGGACGAAGCGTCCGCCGTTCCACCAGAGCAGGTGTGGATCGTAGAGCTCATCCCCTGCGCGGTTGAAATCACGGTAGGTGAATCTGGCGACCTTCGCCATGCGATGCAGGCCTTGACTCGTCGTGTCGAGAACTTCGAGAGATCCGGCGCGCGCGATGTTGAATCGGTCGTGCAGCGAACGCTTGGGCACCTCAACACCGCGCGCCCGCAGCTTGAGCATTTTGATGGACATGATTGTCGGACTGATACTGTATAAATATACAGTATATATGATGAAGCCTGCGTGCAATGCGGGCGTGCCGGAACGATAAGGCATTCAGGGTCGACGACACGCCATGCTAGAGTTGAAATAATTCGTCCTCCTATCTCGACATGCCAAAACTGATCGATCCAAATGAACCACTGGCGCAGCTTGACGTCTTGGCCCGCCTACATGCGCTGCCCGACGCAGTGGCGTTGACCACGAGTGAAGCGGCGGTGTTTCTGCGCAGCTCAGTGAGCGCTCTTGAAGCCATGCGAACCACCGGAACTGGTCCGACTTACATCCAGGCTGGCGTCAAAGGTTCGCGAGGAGCGAATCAGAAATGCCTCTACGAGAAGGCCGACCTTTTGGCGTGGCAGCGGGCGAACAAGATTAGCTCGACCGTTGAAGCCGCGGTCCGCAAGGGGCAGCTATTCACGACACTGGGCGACTTGGGGCAGCCCGAGGCCTTTTGGGTCGACGCGCATGGCCAAGTCGTCGGAATGGTGGAGGCCGCCTCGGTCTCGACGGTCATCGAACGTCTTGGCGTGTTCAACATCGAGTGGATGCGCCCCGCTGACGCGGCGGGCCGGGCGTGGGGCAACATCGCGGAGCATCGCGCGTTCGGCGGCGGCCTCATTAACATCTTGCAGCAAGAGCTCAACAAAATCGCGGCCGGCTTCGATGCGAGCGAAATTGCCTCAGCTGTCGGCGCGCCTAACGTGGCGCCACAAACAGCCTGATAAGGGCTGGCAGTCCACAGTTCAGAGACGGGCCATTGGAGCATCTCCCAGTTGCCAGAGAGATGGAAGTCCAAGCGCCATTGGATTCAAGCGACGCTATTCTCACCGCCGTGCGGATGCTGAGAGGGGGATCAAAATCATCCATACGTGCCAGTGACTGCGCAGACCAGTAACGGTGGCAAATTTGGCCAAGGCTAGGAAGCATACCCTTGGACGCCCGGTGCTGTTTGGGCAATCGGATCTTGTAGTCGGCGCTCCCAAACGCGTTGATACCCTGATCTAGATCAATACGCGATCTTACGGCTTTTGGTAACATATGGTTACATATATACAACACGCGTAAAATATTTAAAAGATAACAAACTCAAGAGCAAATTTCTCCTTGTAAGATGATTCGTATCCGCGCAACGCGGAGCGGGGCTGCGTGCATGTTGCTCATGCGATCACCAGCAGCGGCCAAGCCAAATCAAAACGAGGGGAAAAAATGCGCCTGAGATTGAAATTCGTTGGGGCAGCTGTCGCGTTTGTAGCTTGCGCCGTCTCGCCCGCACATGGTTCGGATGGCTTCTGGAGACGCTCATATCAGCCCGACCAGCCGATTCACAAAATCGATGAAGCCATCGAGCGGTTCAATAAGTTTGATAGAGCTGCTGAAGGACAAGGTAGGCCAGCAGACATTGCCGATTACCTCCGCTCCGGCATCATTCTGTCAAACTTGGCTTGCGAGCATTGGTTGGACACGCTGGGTAGGGCTGACCGCGACGCCGGCTTCGCCAAGGATGTGCTCAACATTGTCGGCAACTTGATCTTGGGGATTTCTGGAATCAATGGGGCCAACCCAAGTTCGCTCGCGCGGGGTTCATTGGCGATTGCGGCTGGCAATGCCTCCATCGATTCCTTCAAAAACGAGGTGATCCTCGGCACAATATCCGACATCGAAGCAAAGCTCAACGAGGGGCGCAAGATTACCGCCGCTACCATCAGGAGCTACATTCCAAGGACTACAAACTATGACGATGCCAAAGGACAGCTGCTCGCCTACCATCGCGATTGTTCGCCTCATGCAGTCAAGAATCTGTTGAAAACGAGCTTGGCTGCGGTCAAATATCAGCCCGCGGACACGACGCTCGCTGGGGAGATCGCAAAGGCTCAAGCGGACGTGCTGGCATCGAAGCTGTCGGTGGATATCTACGGCGAAAAGGCGCAGCGCCTAAATGACGACGAGCTCTATCAGCTATATCTGGGGAAAATCGTCCAACTTGGGGATTCCACGTTCATCGAATCAATGATTTCGCCGAACTCGAAAAAGCTGTTTGAAGATTTTTCAGTTAAGGACGAGCCGCGACGGAAGGAGATGCTTCAAGACATTGCGATCCTCCGAAATTTTGGCGACCGTTACAAAGCGGACAAGCTGGCTGCCCAGCGCACAGCGGATCGAGAGCAACAGGAAATCGCCGCGCAAAAAGAAGCAGCGGCCAAGGCCGTCGTCCAAAGCGTGGTGAGCGCGCAAAAGGCGCTGCCTGCGGTCGAGGCGGCGAGGGTCGCTAACACGCCCGAGCTCAAAGATTTTTTCGCTCGGCCCACTACGCAAGCTTTGACTCCCGCTTTGGTTGAGCAACTTTCAGCCAATGCGTCCGCCAGCGCTGCGCGCGGCAACAAGCCTGCGAAAAACCTCGAAGAGCTCACCAAGAACCTTGAAACGAAACAGGCTCAGGAGGTCAGGGCCAACGAGGTTGTCGCCGAGATCGCCGCGGCGCCTGAGCCCAAAGCGACAGCGCCGGAGGCAGCCCAAACGTTGATTGCCCCGGTGTCGGTCAACGCAGTGCTCGTCCCGACAGGCCAAACCAAATAAAGACATTGCACTTGGAAGCATATAGCGTGCGTTGTCGCGCAGATTCAAGCGATCAATGTCGACATGTGCGAAGATTGCGCGCGCCAGACGCGAGACGAATCGCGACGGCCGATCCGCAGTTTTGGATATCAGCAAAGGTGGGCGCCGCGAATATGTCGCGGCGCTTTTTTTGTGATCTGCGCCGCCGTTTTCGCGGAGCGCCCGCCCGGTTGGGCAGAAAGTTCGCATGGAGCCGTTCGCGTATCACACTGTCGTCCATGCCCTGGAAGCGAGGCGCGGTTGGACCGAGGACCGCCGCTTCGCAGTCGCCGTTCACCATGCCATCCACGGCCACCTAGCCTATTCCCGCTATCACGCGGCCGGCCGGCAGCGGGCTCGCGAAGGCATTGGAGAAGAGGGCGTCGCGCGGCTGGTCGACGACTTTCTGGAAACCGACGTCAACCCAGCGATTTCGTTCATCTCCGGGCTGCGTCATCCCGCCAGCGCATTGATGGCTTATAACGCCTACAACGCCGCCGCCAACCTGGGCGTGCGCACCAGCGTCACGCTAGCCAATCCCTCCCTTCGGGGCGTGGGCAGCTTGGCGGCGAGCCGCGCGATGGTAGCCGACAGCGACGACCCCCAGCCCTGCAGGACGGCAACCCTCAGCGTCATGGGCTCGGTTCTCGAGCATGTGCAAAGCGAGGGGCAGCGGATGTATCGCCCGACGTCGCTGTCGCGCTTGGCGGAGTTCCTTGGCCGCGGCCATGGCGTGGCGGCCGACGTCTCGCGCGCCATCGAAGACGACTGGCTCGCTCCCGTGGCGGATCTCCCTCGCAAACTCGGATGCCAAAAGCGCACGATGGAGCGGCGCCTGAAAGAAGTCGGCCTCACCGCGCAGTCGCTTCGGCAAGCCGACCGCATGCTGCGGGCCACCGCGGGCCTGTTCTCGGGCGATAGCGCGACCGCGATCGCGCTCGACTGCGGCTTCTCGGACTTGGCGCACATGAGCCGATCGTTTCGAACCGCGTGTGGCATGACGCCGTCGATGCTCATCGCCATCGCGCGCCATGACGAAAAGCTCAGCGTCTCCCCGTCCCGATTGCCATACCGGAGGCCGCAAGAATCTCTGCATGCTGAAAGAGAGATCTAGCGCGTTCTAGCCTGGATCGCGGCGGCGCGGTCGCCAAACGCCACAGCGCATTGAAGCGCGATCTTTTGAAGATCTGTCGCGCCAATTCAATTCTTTTCCGTCAACTTTCGATAACGTCTCGATCATGCGTCGAGATGGGCGGGCGCGCGCGCACTTACGGGCGGCGGCCTTTTGATCCCGAAGGCTTCGAGCGCAAGAACTCCGTCAGGCGCTCGACGTTTTCGAGCGCGAACGCGCGGTCTGCCGGCGCCAAGCCATCAAGAAGCTGAGCGATGGCGGCGGCCTGATCATCTTGGCGGGAGCTTGATCCGAGAAGGAGTTGGTCGGAGCGGCAACCGAACATGTCCGCGAGGACGACTAAGCGCTCTGCGGTGATCGAGCCGATGCCACGCTCCAAGCGCGACACCGCCTCGGGGCCGATGCCCAAGCGTTCGGCGACATCTTCTTGGGTAAGTCCGGCGTTTTGTCGAGCGTTGGAAATGGCCAAGCCGATCGTTTTGCGAATGCCCAGGACGTTGCTGGACGGGGCGTCGCTGGGCTGGGTGTGAATTGAATGTTGCATGAAGCCTCCTCGACTTCAATGGTCGAGTGTCGACGCTGCGCTTTGAAGGACTTTAAAAGTTGACTGTCAACCAAATTAGTTTAATATTCGTTTTCACTTCACCGATTCGCGCGTCTGCGAGCGGAGCGTCCCAAAGGCGGGCGCGTCAGATATCCAAACCACACAACTAAGGAGAAGAAATGGATGCATCCATGGTCTGCGTTCGCGCAGCTTTTATCGCCGCAACCGCGATCGCTTTGGCGGCCTGCAGTGGCGGACCGAGCGAGTCGGATGTGCGCGACGCGATGATCAAACAAGCCGAAGCCAGTGGCGTCAGGATGGTCGCGCCGGATTACAAAGAGACGATCGCCAAGGTCAAGCTCGTCGGTTGCGAGAAAGCCGAGCGTGGAGGCTTCGATTGCGACGTCTCGACTGCCCAAGGCGCCGTGGCGAATGCTCGCTTCGTGAAAACCGACGCCGGCTGGTCAGTCGCCAACTGAACAGGACCGACCGTCGATCGGCCAAGACATGACATCAGTCTACGCCGGTCGACGGCCACATGGAGAAGAGCATATGGCTTTGTTGCTTCGAGTTGTCTGGGGATGCCTGATCACGGCGGTGTCGTTGAGCGCCGTCGGCGAGGTCTTTTTGGGCCTGTTTGGAAACGTCCTGGTGTCGAGAGTGGTCTTTATCGCCGCGGTGGGATTCGGTCCAATTTTATTTCCGCTGGGGAGCTTGAAGCTCCTATGCTTTTTCTGGGGATTCCTCGGGTCCTTTTATCTGCTTGGACGCTATCCCCCAGCGGGGGGGATGGCTTATCTTCTCGCAGCCTGGGGACCGCTGATCGCAGTCGCAGCCGCAGACGGATGGAGTCGGGGCCGTCGCGACATGGGGTTTAGCAAGGGAGAGTCGGTGCTGCGCGACACAAGCGGCCGCATGGCGGACTGGACGTTCACGGCGGATGGTTTGGAGATCGCGGTGGATTTGACCGCTGGCGAATTGCGGGTTCGCGCCAGACGCGCGCACTGGTCCGACGCCTCCTCGAGCTTCAACGAGGGGCCAGTGACTCTGATCCGCCCCTTGCTGGAATGTTCCGTGGCGTTCAGCAAAGTCGTGAAAACAGAACATCGCGGCACGCTGGTCAACGTCTACGGCAGGACCTACAGCGGAGAATCCATTTCCATGCCAGTGCCCCAGCCGGGGCATTCGATCGAATACGCAACCGGCGAAATGCGCGTCGTCATCGACCATCGCTCGACCGAGTGGAGGGTCGCGCAAGACTACGTGTTGAGATGGGGCGATGGCTCTCTGCGCTATCACGGTCGCGTTGAGCGAACGCCTGGCGCGCGCAATATCTCGGTGGAGCTTGGCCCCCTTCCCAAGGATGTCTCTGCCAAGTTGCTGGCGCAATGGGAGAGCTCGGCAACGCCGAAGATCGCTGCGCTTGAAGCCGTTTTCAAATCCAGCTTGCTCGCCAAAGCCGAGACCGTCTCCGTCGACAAATTTTTGCTCGACGAGAAGGCGAGAGCTGGCGTTTAGGGGCGAAGCGGCCGGTGGCGCTCCGTCGCTAGCGGGTCACGGTCGAGGCAGCGGCTTGGATCGGGCGTGGCGTCTTGCATGGGCATCTGCCGTTTGATCCGCGGCCGAAAGGTGGGGAGGCAAGCCCGGGCCATCGGCGAAGCGCTGCAACGCAGCCCACAGAGCCTCAGGGCCGTGTAGTCGGCATGCCTGCGACGCGGGGCGACGCGATGGCTAGCGGTTGTTCATACGTTTTTTTGATATACACCTGACGCACCTTTCCGCGGTGCGGGCGCGGTGCGCGATTGGACTCGCGCTGGTTAACCATGATGTCAAGGTGTATGATTGATAACGTTTTTAGTCATCGTAGTGCCTTGAGATATCAGGGCTTGAACGCATGTTGTGCTTGCCAAGGAAGATCAGCCGCCTCGCCCTTCATCTGGCGATCGGGAAGCACAGGTTGACAACAGGTAGGAAGTGAGGGATCATGGCTGGAAAGGGGAAAAAGTCACTGTCGGTGTCCAAGTTAGAGCGCTATGCGCCTGATGACGTTCAAATCAAAGGCAAGTTGGGCGGAGGGGTCCTCAAAGAATTGGTTGTCAGAAAATTGCCGTCGAGAGAAGTTGTCCACTACGCGCTGGCATACATCAACCCCGTCATTCACGCTGGCGACAATGGAAGGGTCTTGGGGTATGACAACAGCCACGGTCACTCGCATAAACACTATTTCGGCACGATCACTCCTGAGGAGTTCACGAGCTATGAAGAACTCTACAAGAAATTTCAGGAAGAATGGATGAACGTCGCCATGCGGCATGTGAATGGAGGAAAATTACCATGAGCGAGAAAACTACGCGAGATGACTTTTCAAGCGAGAAAATTACGCGAGATGACTTTTTAAATGATCCCGAACTCCAAGACCTGACACGGAAAGGGATAGAGGTGGCGAAGGCGCTGGACGCCAGCGCGCCCAGCTTGCCCTATGCCGTCACTTTCAATAGCGTGGAATTCGCGACTTTCATTTCTGAATTGACGCCAAAGCGTTTTGAGCTCTTGCGCTTGGCGTTCAAGAAGACGCACTCAATCTCGGAACTGGCCAATGCCGTCAGTCGAGAGCATAGCGCCGTGTCCAAAGATATTGGGCGATTGAAAAAGCTGGGTTTGGTCAAAGTTGAGGAAGTGAGCAACGCTGGGCATGGACGAAAGAAAATCGTGATCCCAGTTGCCGAGGCGATATCAATCAACGCTAGTTTGATTGGCTAAAACTTAGCCCTTTCAAGGGAGCGGCTTGCACAGACCAATGTCGTCGCCCACTACGTTTGCGTTTGCTTCTTTGATCAGAATCAAAGACCGACTTATTCGACATTGGAACTCCGTAGAGTTGGCGTGCCTGTTTGCTGTGCGGCGCGGGCGCGGTGCCCAGCCTATTAGGCTGGAGTAGTCGCCTTCGGCGGCGCAGCCGCGCTTCCCGCGTTTGCTTTGCACTGGCGCGCCATATCCAGCGCGTCGTGGAACGGCCTGACCAATGTGCCGTTCAATTCGGCATGCTGCTGCATGACTGATTGCTTGTCCGCCTCGGACAGCGCGTCATTGAATTCCAACCAGGAGAGCAGATGGGGCGTGGTTTGGGTAAGATTGTGGCCCGCTTCTCGGGACAGTTTGGCTGCTTTACGGTCATCGGTGATAACAGCCTGATAGAGCCTCATGGCCAGCGCGATCGAGGATAGCTCCCCCTTGCCAAGCTTTTTGCGCTCTTCCAACGCGCTCACCATGCGAAGGTCATCAAGTGTGCAAGCGTGGCTAGGGAATCCTCCCGCCGCCTGCTCTCGTTCGAGACGAGCGCGCAGCTCAACGTCGCAAGCTTTGCGCTGAGACCGAGGTTTGACCAAAAGCTCATACTGCACGACGCCGGTGACGCAAAAAGAGCAGCCAGCTTTCTTGGCGGCCAAGTGCAAAGTTTCCGATGACAGGATGTTCCAAACCGCGCACGTGTCGGCGACGTTCACGCGGTGAAAATTGGATGGATCAATGGCCATTCAACGATCTTCCATAAAGCGCCGCGACTTCTTGAAGCTCGCCATGGCTGAGGAGCAGGGCCTCGGCCAACCGTCCCGCGCTGATCAATCCATTCCGATGGGCGTCGAAGCACAGCGCGACATAGTGATCCGATAGCCCCAAGTCAAGCAGCGTGGACTTTTGCCGACGCTGCGTTTCGCTCAATGACGCTGGGATCTCAGGATCGACTTTGTCGGCCGCCGCGACCCGAAGGTCGCGAATGCGACGGCTCTGCTGGTTGTCCACGATTCGGGCTCTTTGCGCCGCCACACCGAGCGCGTCGCAGCTTACCTTGAAATGGTTGGCCCACCGCTTGATCTCGTCATCGCTCAATGCGGACAATTTGGGAAGCTGTCGAAGAAGATGAGTAGGCATGAGGTATTCGGAAGCGAAGGCGTTTGCATGCCGCTCCAGTGGATTAGATCCTTCCGAGCGCAAGGAGACGCGCGCGACAGTGCCGGCGTCGAACAGCGCATGGGCTAACTCGTGAGCCGCGCTAAATCGTTGACGATACATGTCCTCGCTGGAGTTCACCAACACGCACTTTCCAGCCACCGGATGGACAATGAACAGGCCAGAAATGTTGGAGTCGCCTAGGCGCCTACGGAAAACATGAATGCCGAGTCGCCGGCAGTCGCCAAACACGTCATAAGGGAGCTCTTGTCCCCGGTGGCCAAGGTGGGCGCGCACGGCGGCGACGCCTTCGGCGGCGGAGCGTTTGACGTGGGTGGCAGGGGGGAGCTCGAATGGCTTGGGGAGCCTACCAAGCTCATTGGCCAACTCATGCTCAGTTTCGCACAAGTAGAGAAAGTCGCAGATAGCGCGGCGATCGTCTTTGTTGAAGTCCTCATTCTTGGCGCGATACAGAGCTTGCGCCGGCGGAGAACCCGCTGCTGCGTCGTTGGAGAGAAAGACTTTGTAGTCGCACCGAAAGTAGTCGCTCAGGATGAGAATCTCATCGCCGGTAGGCTCGCACTTGCCCGCCTCGATGGCCGCGATCCGCTCGCCAGCGACTCCCGTAGCGATGGCGACTTCGTCGACGGTATCGCTGAGCTGCTGGCGATATGCGGCGACCTTGCTACCTAAGATTGCGAGATTCAGGCTCATACCGAGCAATTTTAGATATTAAAGTGTCAATGGTCAATTTTGAGTTGAAACTGATGTCTCTTTTTTAGAACGGGACATGCCGCATTCTTCGCGCGGATATCGCGCAGCCGCGCGACATAAAATTCTCGATCGTTATTCCAGTGTGAACGTCGCAAGAACCTCGCCCACCTTCGCGCCGTCATGGATTGCTCGCGCCGAAATGGCCCAGCCCTCGCGAGATCGGCTGCAAACGAGAATGAGAACTTCGCCCATTTCGATTTGCGAAATTGGCGCATGGTTTGGAGCCGGCCCGACGTAAACCGTGGTGGGCGAGGGCTGAGGCTGCTTCGAGCCGCCGGAGTCGTCCACCCGTTGAATCTCAAATTCCCACATGGCGGCCTTTGAGGCCAAGCCAGCCGACCTTTTGGCGATCCACCTGGCTTTGGCGAGCACCCATGCGCGCCATGGCTCAGCTTGGCGATCGAGCCAAGATTTTAGGGGCATCGGAGCGTCCAGCTCAATGGCCGGGACGCCGTCGCGCAACATGGCAGCCGAAGAGATGGCCGACCGAAGCTCCGCGCAGTCGGCGGCTACGCCCGCGAGCTGCGCCCGGATGCTGGCCCAGTCTTCCGAAGCGCTGGCGAAAACTTGGGTCGCGTTCCGGAGTTCGTCGACCAGGGGCGGCACGTCGCGCTCCGGCGAACATCTGGTCTCGTCGTCTGGCTCGAGAATGCTGGCGACGATGGCCCGCTCAATCGCTAGATCCAAAGCCCCGGTCGGCGACAGATTTTCTTCGCCGTGGTCGAACAAGGCGCGCAGCTTCCGCTTGCGTTCGACCGTCAGGCGCAACGTCACAGCCTCGCGCGCCCACGCTGCTTCGATGTCCGCCAGCCACGAGGCGGAATCGACCGCGGGCGCATAAGGGGCCATGGCTGCCGCGCGCGTTGACGGGACAGGCGCCACACTCGGATTGCTTCGTTTCTGTTTCATGACATGTCCTTAAACACTTCAAAAGGCGAGTTGGGCTTCGACGTTTCTGATCTCGAACACATCGCGAGCCAAAACCAGGGTCAAGATTGCTTACCGCTCAGGCTCCGCCTCGTGATCGCGTGCAGCACTGGCTGAAAGCGCTGCCAAAAAGCGCGCGGCAGCGTGGGGCGTGACATTGGCCGCTGGAATGCGCGAAGACGCGCTGTTTTCGGCTTGCGCGGCCCAATCCAATGCGGTCCCCTTGCCGCGGCTCTTGGACATGCCAAAAGCGAGCTTTTCAAGCAAGGCAGAGCGATCCCCCACGCCGGGGGCTGGCGCCGGCGTCTGATGGGAGTCGATGTCGATCGGAGCGAGCGCGCCGCGGTTGACGTAGAGCGTCGTCGAAAATCGCGATCGGCTGGCGGCGACATAGGTCCACTCGCGGTCGGCCATCGACGGGTTGACGAGGACATATGCGGCATCGAACGTGCGGCCCTGGCTCTTGTGGTTGGTCAAGCAGTATCCGTGGTCGAATCGGCCAAACGAGGGCGGGACCATGGCGATGGTTTCGCCGCGCTCGTTGGCGTCGTCGAGCTGGACGCGCAGCAGTGGGGTGTATGCGGCTTGTTCGATCGCCAGGATCGTGCCGGCGACACCGTTGGCCACGCCCAGATTCTTGTCGTTCTTGGTGAACACCACGCGGTCGCCCGGCGCGAAGCGCTTGAACTCTCGCGTCTCGTCGCGGTGCATGATCTCGATATCCAAGCCCACGCCGTCGCGGACGTGGCCGGCGGATATTAGCAGCGCGCGGGCCATCGCGTTGAGCTCGCGGACCTCCGCGCGCGTGCCGGCGATCATGGTTTTCGACGGCAGCGCCGCCTTGTCGGCAGCCCAGTCGGATATCAGCGCGTCGACCGTGGCCCAGTGGCCGGATATCAGCTTCAAGCGGCCACGCTCGTCGAGCGCCGACAGCGCGTCTTTGGCCTCGCCAGTGGCGAACGCGCGCACCACGTCGCGCAGCCAACGGTGGTCGTAGCGCTCGCGCCACCTGGCAAACGCCCTGGCCAGCTTGGGCAGGATGGAGCAAAGCGACTCCAAGGCTCCAAGCTTGGCATCCTCGGGCAAGGTCCGCAGCGCGGCGGCGGCTCGCTTGGTCAGATCTCCGCGCAAGCGCAGCCAATCGAGCAGGGGCGCAAAGTCGGTGCGCTGGCGTTGGATGTTCGATATCTCGATCTTGCCGTGGCGCTCGCACAGCGCTCGAAAGATGCCGCCGGCGGCGATCGGTTGGAGCTGTTTGGCGTCGCCGACGGCGACCAGTTTGCCGCCGGCATTGAGCACGGCCCGCTGCAGCAGATAGAAATCCTTCGAGCCGACCATTCCGGCCTCGTCGAGCACCATGATCGTCTTGTCGCTCAGCTTCGCTTTGCCTTGGTTCACGGCGTGCAGGAGGCTTGCGATGGTGCGCGAGCGGATGCCGGTCTCGCGCGCGAGGTTCTGGCTGGCGGCCGCGGACTGGCAGCATCCCAGGACGTCGAAGCCGGAGGTTTTATACGAGTCGCCAAGGGCTTTGAGCATGGTCGTCTTGCCCGTGCCGGCCCAGCCCTCGACGAAGGCGTGACGGCCCGTCTCGCAAGCCACATGCAGCGCCGCGGCGCGCTGCTGGACAAGCGAAGCCGGAGCGCCGATCTTGGCGGATATCTCCGCTTCGAGCCGGTCGAATTCGAGATCGATTGCGGCGCGGCTCAAACGGTGCGCAGCGTCTCCGGCCCATCGCTCGACGGCCTCCGAGCACTCGGTCTCCGCGGCGAGGGTGGCGGTGGAGGTGAAGACCTCCGCGAGCTGCTCGGTGCGCCCCAGCTGAACCACGAGGGGCGAAGCCAAGAAGTTGTCCAGTTCAGCGACGCATTGCGCCGCGTCCCAGTGGCCCATGGCCATCTCGCAGATGAGGGCCAGCGCGTCCGACGAGGTCGCGCACGACTGCGACTCCATGAGGCGGTCCATCAAGTCACGGTGGTCGATTTGGAAGGGCTCTCGCGCGTCGCTTTGCGCCTTACTTTGGCCCTCGGTTGCACTGGCTGGATAAGCGTCGCGCGACGACCCAGACGAACCGCTGGCAAGGCTGGGCAAGTCGGAGCCAAGGCCAGGCGAGGGCAGCGGCATTCTCATCGCCGCGACGCTTTGCGGCGTCAGCCCGATGGCGGCCGCCTGTTCGGAGAAGCTGGCCAGAAGTTCCGGCAGGGGCGGCTCCGCTTTCGCTCGGCGGGTGTTGAGGGCGGCGACTTCTCGCGCGGCGGCGCCGTCGACGCCCAGCATGCCGCCCTCGCGGACATATTCGGCGATTTGCTTTGAGCGCGACGACAGCGCGTCGCGCTGCGCTTGATCGATGCCGCGCAAGGTGAAGTATTTGCCCTCAGCCTCGACCTCAAAGCCCAGCGATTTCATGCGGCTGGCAAGCTCCGTCCGGAACAGAATGCCGACGCTCATCTTGCGCTCGAACTGGGCCCGCTGCTCCAACGCGCTCCATTCATCTTGGCCTTCACGTTTGCCCAGGTTGAAGAGAAACCCGTGGACATGGAGCTGCGGTTCACCCGCGCGGCTGGCAAAGTGCGGATAGCAAGCGGCCACGGTGGCCTTGGCGAAACGCTTCTCGGCGCCGGCGCGCCCATGGCGGGTGACGCATTGCGTCTCGACGTGGGACAAGGCGGTCTTGGCGGCTTGCATGACCGCGTCCGCGACGGCGTCGCGGGTGGCGGAGTCGGCGCCGGCGAAGACGGCCGAGACGTCTTTCGGCGCGGAAAACGTCATATCCAATCCCATCACATGATCGGCTCCCGCTCCCTTGACCAGCGCTTCGCCAGTGAGGGGATGAAATCCTTGGGCAAGACGCTCCACTTGCTCGGGCAGGGCGGCGCCGGAAAGGCCCAGCAGCGAAGCGCCGGAGCAGGCCCAAGTGGGCTGGGGGCCAGCTTGCTTGGCGTCGCCGCGGGCATAGTCGTCGAAGTCGCCGCGTTGTTTCGTGGACGTCGATGGCCCGCCCAGGTAATGCAGATATCCGCCAGCGTCGCCGCGCTTGGCTTGATTGGAGGCGGAGTTAATCTTCGTGATCGACAGCATGGCTCAGGCGCCGCCGCCAAAAAGCGCTTCGAACTCGTCACTGATGGAACTCGGCGTAAGGACGAGGTTCGCGGCAGGCGATGACTGCGATTGGCAAGCGGCTTCCAGAAGGGACTCGACGTAGGCCGATCGGGACAGTCCCAAGGGAGCCCTTGCCGCGTCCAGCCTGGCGAGCGAACCAGGGCGCAGCCTCAGCAGCGCATGTTCATGGTCATTTTTGCTTTTGACGTATGACGCTTTGGACGCCTGCCGCTTTCGCTGGATGTCCGAGACCGATTTTTCTTCGCGCATGGATGCCTCCTCGAAGAGGCATTGCTGGCGAGCGATCCGCTCCGCCGAACGAAAACCCCGCCGAAGCGGGGAAGAGTTCAGTCAAAGAGGCCAATCAGTTCGTCTTCTCGCAGGTGAGAATATCGCACAAACGCATCGTAGGACTTATGTCCAACGATTTCCATCACAGCCCTGACGGGAACATCTGGATAATTAATGATCATTTTGCTGATCGATTCATGCCTGAGATCGTGAAACCTGAAGTTCTGAACTCCGGCCTGCCTCGCCATCCGGCGAAAAATTACAGAGACCGATCGAGGCGTAGGAAAAACCCAGAAAATTCGTGTTTCATCATCCCTGCTCAGCAATCTCAGCTTAGTAACTATCGATCGGGCTTTGCTGGAAAGGGGAACCTTGCGCTCCGTCCGCTTTTTAGTGTGCCCAAGCGGGATAGTCCAGATTTGATCGCCTCGTCCAATTTCACCCCACTCGGCAAGGATCAACTCTTGCAGTCGTGCGCCAGTTTCCAAACAAAGGTCGATAAGGCATTTCCAGTGCTCGCTGTGCTCCTTTTGTGCGATTCGATTTATGATTTTATCATACTCGCCGGTTTCAATTCTTCGAGTCCGCTTGACCTCCCATTGCTCGGGAAAACATTCGGTTGAAAACTCATTTTGCGCAGGAGTAACTCGATTTTGTTTCGCCCACCAATTGCATGCCAACTCGAAATAAATGAGATGAGCTTTGATAGTGCTATAGGCGTAAGGTTTGCCGTTGCGTCCATGGTGACGCATTTGGGACACGTAGCGTTCGACCCAGTCCTCGTTAGCGCTTGCGATATCCACGTCGCCAACAAGTTCAGCAGCGCGCACTAATGCATCTTTTCCTCGGGGGGAGCATTTTGGGGACTCACGGAAGGCGGCGATGACGTCGGACAGTTTTGCCCGTTCATAGGTTCGTTGGCCACCGATTTTCGCCGCTTGAGCCAGCTTGTATTTGGCTTCTGAGTTCAATGCTTTGCGAGCGGCGACTCGGATTTCTGAAATGAATTTTTCAGCGTCTTCTTTGGTGTCAAACGTTGCGGTTCGTCGTGGGGTGCCGCGAACTCGAGCATCTGCTGCAAATTTTATTGCGCCATTGGCAAGGATTATTTTTTTGATTCCCATGGGATCTCCGATTGAAGTGAATGGTTTTGAGTCGGAGGCAACTTGCTGACAAGCGGGTTTGCATCGCCACAAAAACGATGAAAGGCAGTCAAATTTTTTGATCCAATGTGGCGCTCAGATTCGCGGTGCGTATTCCAACTCGAATACAATGAAAGCGCTAACGGTCTGCTAGCACAAGGCTTAGTTTTTTTACTTATCTGAACAGAGCTATCAAGCGCACTCGCATTCATGGTGGAGGAGTGTGTTGACTTATTCGAGGAATTTATAGGAAAATTAATGTTATGGCTGTCATAACTTTATTTTATATGATGCTATATATGTGCTTTTGATTTTTTTTACTTGGCAGAACGAGCATTCTGCGGAAAACGCGCTGCGTTTCGCGCGGTTAAACTGGCCGACGAGCGGCACGAAAAGCGTCGTTTTTTCCGCTCGTCCCGGACCAAATCATCAGGCGCGCTCGTCGAACCACCAGCGATAGATGTCGCTCGCGGCGTCTTCCATGAGCGGGCCCCACTCGGGCTCGAAGCGAGCCTCGACTTCGAGCGTCTTCTCCAAATCATAGCCATGCTCATGCTCAAAGAAGCGCCCCTGCAGGGCGTCGCAGCGGACGCAGCCGTTGGAGAGGTAGGAGCCGCCCTCGGTGCGGCTGTGGCGCGGGCGCAGTTCGCCGATACCATGGGACTTCAACAAAGAGGCCGGAAGAATGCGGGCGACGACGCTGGCGCCATCTTTCAAGTTGTCCCCGAACGAATGGAGGTTGAGTTCGATGTCGGCGCATCCCGGCAGGACGCGGCTGGCGGCGAACGTGAGGCCCAGGACGAGGCGCGTGTCCTCTTTGCACTTCCAGCAAACGGTCGTTTCAGTGAGGACCTCGACGGGCATCGTCTGCCCAAGCGCCGGGGCGAAGCGCAGGCGTCCAGTCAGCGCGCCTTCGACGAAGCGCGAGAGCTCGACGGATTGGCGCCAATAGCGCGGCTCGTCCTTGTCCTTGGCGCTCATCCACTCGTTGTGGGACGGGGAGGGCAACTGGGCCATGAAGCGCGACGCTTCCTCATCGAAGACCAGGCGGAACGCGGGGACCTCCTTCTCGATCGGGAAGGCATGTTGGCGGAAGAACCATAGCGCGCGCACGCTCGAGGCCGCGTAGCGCTGATGCCTGCGCCTTGTCTCCGGGTTCTCCTGCCGGCTCCATTGGACCTCGAAGGCCACTTGGCGATGCTCATTGGTAGCGAGAACGTCCGCGATCCAAGGCTCGCCGTCCTGTGAGCATCCGGCGTGCTCGGCGACCGCCTCCCAGTCCGTCTGACGAACGCCCTCGACGATCGTTCGCTTCGCAAGCAAGTGCTCGGCCGATTCCGGCGCCGTCGCGCAAGGGCCGCGGCGCGCATGCGCGAAGTGCTTGGTCCCCAGCGCGCTGGTTCGAAGCGTGACGCCGGCGCCGCAGCACGGCATCCGGAGGTTCTTCTCCCGCGCGTTCTCGCGGCGCAGCGCCTCCCACGCTTCCTCGGACTCGAAGTCGAAAGCCATGAGGGGTTGGTCGTCGCGATGGCATTTGAGAGGCATGGGTTGGCGCGGGCAAAGAGGAAAGAAGGACGAAATCGTTTAGCAGCGGTTCAGGCTACCCAGAAGAGTCGTCGATGTCAAAGTCGCGTCCCAGGTCTCAACGCCGCAAACTGATTTCGCTGAGGCTGTCATGGCGGCGCGGGGCGCCGTCGCTATTCCGGCGAGGCCCATGGGCCTGCCGCAGTCGTTGGGTTTTTTGGGCCATCAGGCAGCCAGCGGCGCTGCGCGCCGCGCTTCGAGGACACGGCGGACGTCGGCGGCGCCAAAGCGCCGACCACAGGCCGCGGCGTTTCCCTATGGGTTTTGTAGTTCTATTTAAAACCTATGGCTCATAGGGAAATCGGCCAACTCAACGCGGGTTTGCGGCCAATTCAACGCGGGTTTTGAGACAAGTCGGCCAACTCAACGCCGGTTGCGGCCAATTCAACACCGATTCCGGCCAATTCAACGCAGGATTTAAGTGACGAAACCGAGGCAAGTGGAACTGCTTCCACCGTCCCGTAGGGACCAGATCGTGAAGCAAGCGTGAGTCCACGGCCCGCGCCTGCTCGTTGTAAACGGCGATGCGCTGCGCTATGTTGGCCAAGCAGACATAGGAGCGCCGCGATGAGCCGACCCCGAAAAGAAGATCTTTGTTTTGGACAGCTCGTGTTTCTCGAGAGCTTGGAGAGCTCTGAATTTCGCCCTCGGCTCGCTCGCGCCGCGTTAAATCTAGGAGGCTTGCGCGACGAATACCCTATCGACTTGGGCGAGATCGTGCGCCGGTTGCCGTGGCGGGAATGTCAGTCAGTGCTCGCGCTGGCCTCGCTGGCTGCCAGCGCGCCGTTTTCCTGGCCTGAGTCGCAGAAAAAAATGTTGATGGAGTGGGCGGCCTCACCGTTCGCTTAAGTCAGAGTTGCCTTGGTGATCGATGCGGTCTGGCCGTTTGCGTGGTCCTCCGCGTCGGCCATGCGCATCAATTCTCGTTGAGCTTGTTCCAGCGACAGATTGAACACCTCATAGTCGAGAAGGAGCTCGTGCTCAAAACGTGGATTGTGGGCTTCGGCGCTGGCCGCCATGGCCGCGTCCCACACTTTCCTTCTTTCTGTCCGCTGCTTGATTCGTTCTTCGAGCAGCCTCACCTCTTTTTCGTGGCCGCCGGCTGCCTCGAGAAATTGTGACAGCCGCTCGAGAAATTTCGAGTTTATCCCCTTGTTCAAATGCAGCTCTCGAAGCTCTTTTTCGATCAGAGACGAGTCCGCGAGTTCAGGAAATTTGTCGCGCAATTTTTGGAATATCTTTGGCCACGCCAGAAGACGGGCGCAATGAAGGGCTGTCATCGACGAGGGAAACCCCGCTTGGCAGGCTGCGTGAATGTAGTGCATGACTCCAAAGGACAGGGCGAAGCTGCCTTGGACTTTCAAACGCTTCAATACCTGGCGTTCACAATCAGTGGATGGAAAATCCATTCGTGCTCCTTGCGCGTGTTTGTCGATGCAGTCCTCATGGCCTGCGCGCCACAGGACCGCTCCGCCCTGTTTTCGTCATCATACTCGAACGCGTATCTCGCAAGGCGGGCTCAGGACCAATCTAGCGCCTCGATCGTTAACGCGGCTGCCCCGTTACGGCGAGGCCCCATAGGGCCTGCCGCAGTCGCTGGGTTTTTGGGCCGTCAGGCAGCTAGCGGCGCTGGCGCCGCGCTTGTTCGACACGGCGGACGTCGGCGGCGCCAAAGCGCCGATCACAGGCCGCGGCGTTTCCCTATGGGTTTTGTAGTTCTATTTAAAACCTATGGCTCATAGGGAAATCGGCCAACTCAACGCGGGTTTGCGGCCAATCCAACGCGGGTTTTGAGACAAGTCGGCCAACTTAACGCGGGTTGCGGCCAATTCAACACCGATTCCGGCCAATTCAACGCAGGTTCTCTGGCGCCGATTTCTCATGCGGGGACAAATCCGAGGCGCTTGGGCATCCGATGACGCAGGTCGCCAACGAGGCCTCTTTCGGCGTCCAAACTTCACGATTTTTCGGTCTGGGAACGACGCAAAAAACAGGCGAGCGCGAGGCTGTCCTGGTGTCTGTGCTCAGACATTTGAATGTTCGCTTCCATGCCTCGGCGTTTGGATTGCCGACTCGTCGACACTTCGCAGTGAAGCGCTGGCAATTTCGACTTGATCGGCCGATCGGACGAAAACGATGACTTCATAGGAGAGTCGGCCAACTCAACGCGGGTTGGAGCAAATGAATAATCGGGTATGCGTGTTTGGGCGGCCCATCCTCGTCGAGGAAGGCTTTCATAAGTTCAGCTATCGATCTCGCAAAATGCTAAATTTTAAACAGGCATAAGCGCGAGCATTGCCGGCCAAGACGACTTGAAATCACAGGCTTGGTCCGCCCCGTCGTTTCGTTGCAGTCGTGGCTGCAGGCACCTCGGCCGGGGCCGTTTTGGGCGGGTGCTTCACCACGGGCATCGCGGGACCACGGATCGCAAGCAGGGTCCAACGATCGCTCGCGTTGCCGACCGCTTCGCCCTTGTCGATCGACCAAGACGCGACCAGGTCGGGGCGAACGGACGCCAGCTCGCCCATCGCGGCTTCGAGCGCGGCCACAAAATGTTTGGGCTTCGAGACGTAGCCGCTCAGCTCGCGCAGGTAGCCCAAGGTGAGCGGCCTGGCGGGAGGCTTGTGGGTGGACAGGTAGTCGCGCAGCCATTGCCCGAGCAACGAGCGCGGGCCATCGCCCACCGCGCCGGCCATCGACGCTTGCATCGTCAGGGACAGGGCGGGCCGGATGAACGCCGGATCGAATCGGACCCTTGCGATTCGCCCGCGTCGCTCACTGGACATCACCAGCCAGCCGTTGGCCTTCGCGCCGTAGACCGTCGCGTCGAGCTTCGAGCGCGCAAGCCGTTCGATCGAGGCCCAGGCCGGTCGGGATTGGCCTTGACCGTAACCCGCCAACCGCGCCACTTCCGAAAGGCGGGCGTCGAAAGGTTCCGATGCGTCGATCCGGTCTCGCTTGGCGATCCGGATCAAGGCCTCCCAGACGCGTTTGTCCGCCATCGAAAGTCGTGGGCCCTGGAACGTCAGGGAGACGTCCCCGGCCGCTTTGAGCGGTCCCGCGCAGGCATCCCCAAGGTTTGGCCGCAAGGCCCCGAAAAGGGCGCTTCTCGACATGAATGCGGGGAACATGTCCTCGTGGTCGGCGTGAGGCAAAATTTTGGACATCGTGGACGCGGCGGGTGAGGCGATTTTGCCGAAGGCGCGTCTGCCGGCCGAGTCGCCCTGGCCCAGGCCTCTCGCCGCGAGAGCGTCGCTGGCTTCGGCGTCCTTGGGTGCTTCGAAAGGCGTGTTGGCGCCTTCGGACCAATCCTCGTCGCCTCCTTGGACATGCGCGTTGTCTCGCCCCCCGGGGGACGGTTCTGGGGTCCGTTGGGTTGTGGGCGCGCCAACCGCTGGCTTCGCGGTTGCTTGCGCCGCAGGCATAGGGTCGGGCTCGTAGACACTCGGCCAGCCATGCGGGTCGTCGTCGGGGACGGTTTGAGAAGTTTCCATCGCGTTCTCCTGGCAATCGATGAATGCGTAAACGATGGTTTACGCATTCGGGCGGGTTAACCCTTCTCAAGCGCCAAGCGGTTTGTCAATAGCCGTCGTCGCGATTCTCAAATCTCCTGAAAGCGCTCAGGAAAAACGGCGCGCCCTGGACCCACTCCGTCGCGCCATTGACCGGGCCGCGCTTGCTAAAGGCTCCCCAGCTCGGCTTTTGAGCCGAAATTTTCCAGAACCTCCGACACGCGGCCAATGGTCGCCCGCGCGTCCAATTCGATGCCGCAAGACAGGCTCGCGCTGGCGCCGCGCATGGCCGGCCGAGCAAACGCCAGCGCGCCGCATGGGCGGCGATCGCGAGGAGGCGGACGATGAATCACGAATTCGATGTGGAAAAGCTGCGCGCTAGGCGCCGATTGGATAACGGCCATACCCAGGGCCGGGCCCGGGCCCAGGGGCAGGACCACAGCCAGGGGAAGGGGCTGGGAGTAGATCCGCAGGAGAGGGAGGCGGAAGCCGGGCACGCAGCGGATGCTTCGCCTGTTCAGAATCCGTCCGAAACGCCAAACGTGGCTGGCATGGCGCAACGGGATCGCTATCGCGCCAAGCTGATCGCTCAATACAAGCTGGATTCGGAATACATCGGAGTCAGCCAGCTCGCGAGGATTTTGGGAATATCACCGTCGGCGATCTACGGGCACATGCGCAGCGGACGGTTCTTCCTTCCCTACCGAATGTTCAACGCGGCGCCCAAGATCTTCATCGACGACCTCGTGGAGTGGCACTGCTCGGGACGCGGCGTCGTGCCGGCCTTCGGGGCCAAGCCATGGCGCGAGCTGGCCGGGGACGATCAAGAGGGCGACGGAGGGGAGGGCCGAGCGCTGTCAAAGGCGGAGGTCGACGCGGCGGTCCACAAGGCTGCAGACGACGCCATGCGCTCGATGGGCATCGACCCTTCTAGCCGTCGACGTAAACAACCGAGCAGATAAAAATGGCGTCCCTGTGGACGCCTTTTTTTTATCTGCTCGCACGACTGATATTCGTCACTACAGCTCTATGAGCCAAGGAGTAAGCCAGCCCTAACTCGCTTGATCTTGTTCAGTCTACTCTTCACTTTTGCCAGGCGCTGAGTAGTTGCGCCGCTGTCGAACGACGATCACTGGCGAAGCTTTCTGAGGTATTGCCGTGTGTGCCGGTGCGACAGCAATTTGCGCGGCTCCCCATGGGGCGGCGCCAGCCGTGAGTCGGTCGTTCCACTCTTTCATTGCCCTGCTAGCTTGAATAATCTGAGCGCGATCCAACGTGCCCATGATGATGGGCACGTTGTGACCAATTGGCTTGAACCACTCTTCACTCCACTCGATCGGGACGGCTTTGCGAAAATCGAAGCGAGTAGTAAGTTTGAGATACGAGGTGCGCTGCGTGATCTCAATCTGGTATGGCTCCAACGCTCGCGCCAGCGTCACATTGGTCTGCCCACTCCCATACGCAGCCAGAACCAACCTCTTTTCGGGAATGACACCCGCGATGAGAACTGGATGAGGACCAGGACCAGGAAGGGTCGGATTTTCCTCGCGGGGAAACAGGCACGAGGCGATCGACCACTTGGAGGGCATCGACGCAAACGTCATGCTATCTGCGCCTTAGAGAAAATCGGAGAAAGAAACGCCAGGATGCTTTGCCCACATCGACTGAACCTCGACATCGGTCAGTTCGCGCGGAGCCGGAGCCACAGTCGGCGATTTGCTCGACGAGGGCGCTACGGTGATCGGCATGTCATTCATTAAGCATTGAGCAGCAGCGTGAGCGCTGTGCGTCATCAGTCCTAAAGTCGTCATCTGCAATTCTTTGGCCATTGTCAATACTCCTTTTGTGGTGCATTGCTCAACATTTGCGAAAGCACTTTACGTATATGATCTTTTATCACATACGGAGGGGGGCGCACTAAAAATATTCTAGTATTCGACCGGAGGTCAAGGCGCCGAAAAAAAAGTGAGTCCGGAAGCATAGCACAAGCCGAGCTCGGGTCCAGCAAAATTAATTTTAGCAACGATTTCTTCTCGATTTTGCGACGCGCCGCGCCGCGCACAGTTGCGCCAACTCATCAGGGTTCATAGGGAGTGCGGCGCGCTGTCGAAGCGCCAACCGATCTTGCGGCCTACAAAAAACTGGACGCTGCCATGTCGTGGTCGATCGGCATTAATCTACCCCGACGTTGACGACGCAGGCCGTAAGTGCTTGAAACAGGCGGCCGGAGAGCCGCGTTTGCGACCTAAACTACAATGCTTATCATTGAGATCAATGGGAACCGCGCGTGAAACGATGGCATATGGCACCAAAGAAGTTCGCGGGGACGATCGAATTCGAAGGTCAAAGCCGCAGCGTGCGGTTTTCGGTGGCGATAACAAAAAAGGGCGCGCCCGAAGTGAAGCTGGACAAGTTGCCTTACGAAGAGTCGACAAAGTTCATCAGCGCCGCGTCCGACGGGCAAGAAGCGACGCGACGTTTTGCGAACTTCACGCTGACAGGCCAAACCCGTGACGGAATGACCTTTCACAGCGACTCGGTCATCATCCTCAGGTTAAGCAGCTCGTTCTCGGACAGCGCGCCTGCGACCATGCAGCCAAAGCTGTTGTGCACGAAATGCAAACTTGTCTCCCGAGCAGATCCGAACGCGAGGGCGGGAGTGCGTTTCCTATTGAGAGGCTTCGATTGCATCAGGCCAATCTCCGCGACCTGCCGCCTTGGAACGGTTGAGCTGTCCGGTCCCATGATCGTGACTACATCGGAAAAAAATCACGTGGCAGGCGCGCTCGTGATCGATGGACCGCCTCCGAACGCTGATTTTGCTCCCTGGCGAGAGGACGTTGAAAGCTTGTTCAAGCATGTGCGCGCCATCTTATCTTTCGCCCGCAGTGCCCAAGTGCATGCCCCTTTGGTGGAAACCGTTTGGGACGGGCGGATTGAAGTCGTGGCTCGATATCGAAGTGACGACGATGATAACCAGCCGATGAACATTTTTACGCCTTTCAACTATGAGACGATTTTTCGCCGTGCGGTTTCGTCCCACTTCGACGAGAAGCCGCGGGCGAAGAGCATCAACATCGCTATCGAGTGGTTCACCATGCAGCATGGCTACCGCGAGGCAAAGTTAACTTCGGCGATGACCGTATTGGAGCACCTTTTGACCAACAATCTATCCCGAACCGATATGGAGCTACGCAAAGACAAGCAAGCCAAGGCATTGCGTGCCGCCATGTTGGATGCGGCAAAGCGGTCGCTGGAGGGGCTGGGCGTTCCCGGCGAGGACATCGAAGCGGAGTTGGCGACGATGCGAGACAAACTGGAAGATATCAACCGTCGGCCATTGAAGGACAAAATCCACATTCTCGCTAAACGCTGGGGCGTCCCCATGGACGAGATCTCCGATGATGCGCTTGGCGCCGCCAAGCGCGCTCGCGACCACGTCGTCCATCGTGGCCAGTATCTGCCGAAGGACCCGAACGAGGACATGATGGCGCATGTCCGCCTCGCGCGCGAGCTGGTGGTCCGATTCGTCCTTGCCGCGTTGGAATTTGAAGGGACTTACGCCTCGCCGTTGACAGGCGACCGCAGCCGCATGTTCAAGACGCTGGCGCCGAGCTCCGATTGAACCGATTCGGCTTAGCGTCTACTCGCGCCGCGGAAGCAGCGTGACCACTTTGACCCAATAGGGCCTGCAACTGTCCAAAACAATCGCGGGCCGCTCCGGGTGATTGGAGCAGAGCACGATGGCGCCGCCGATGAGGCGCAAACAACGGAGAAATCGGCCAAGGCCTGCGATCTCGGCGATGACAAGATCGCCTTCGCTCGGGATCAAATCCATGTGAGCCTCCAACGTCGCGCCGTCCTCGATGCCCAGCGACGCTAGCTCGCGCCCACGGGCGATGACCAAGCGACGGGGCGATTCGCAGGTTTGACCGACTGGCTCGCTTGGGCATACGCCCCATTCCGAACGGGATGCTTGATCGCTGGCGCGGACTTCGGCCGCCCGCTGATCAAGCGCCGTCATGAGCGCGTCGCTGTTCCAGGCAGGGGGAACGCCACCAGGGGCCGCTCCGTCTCGGACGCAAGCCGCTTCGATATCAGAAGCGTCGAGGCCTTCGACCAAGCGAGCGAACTCCTCCACCGGGAGAGGATGGTCGTCGATGGATTTGTTCTCGCTGTTTCGCTTCGCTTTGTTTTTCATGGGCGCAGGCTCCGAGCGCCGGCGGTAGCGAAGGCTGCGCCTTTTTGAACGCCCCGTCGGCGTCAAAGTCTCGCTGTATTCCGCAGCGCGCGCAAGACCCTTTTTCTCGCCGCGTCCAACTGGGCCGCGCACAGCCCGAGCTCTCGGCGCAGCTCCGCGGCCGGTGCCTCGGCCACGAAGCCATCGAGCACGCGCGCGGCGATCGGATCGCGCTCGGCCAAGCGTCCCCGCGCCGACGCCACTTTGCTCCAAGCGATCTGGAAGTCCTGCGCCTGCGCGGCGCAGTCTTCGGCAGAGGCGTGCGAGGCATGGTCCCCAGTCGTCCATTCCAAAATATCTTCAACCGGCGCCCTGACGGCCATCGCGTTCTCGCTGACGGTGCGGTCGGCATAGGCGACGCTGCGCATCGTCATCGCGAGAAAGATCGCGAAGTCCAAACCCAAAGGCCAGTTGCGCCGGCCCTCGACCGCGAGATAAAGCGCTTCGTGGACCAGGTCGAGCGGCTCGGAAAAGCGGGTGCCGCCCAGATGCTTGCGGGCGATCGCATGGATGACGCGCCGCTCCCGATCGGAGAGATTGGCGAAGGCGTCCATGATGTCCTGCGGCGTGGCGTGTTGGGTCATTGTGCATTCCAAAGTTGATGTGATGTGGGCTTTGCTCAGATGGCGGTTCAGACGCCGCCGCGGCCCGGCGGCCCGACCGGAGGGGCGAAACGCCGGCCGTCGGGGCGAAGCGAATGCGATGGCGCTTGAAAGGTCTCGCCTGCATTGCCCGCGCAGGAGGCGAGGCGATGGAGCGAAGAGACAAGACATGGCGCGACCTTGGAGCGATGCCGCTGGTGGCGCCAACGACAAAGCGCGTGGGCGTGTCATCGTGGGCGTTTGCCGGTGTCGCGTTGGGGGTGGTGTCGGGAGTGGCGGCCCTGGCGCTCTCGTGGCGGCCGTGGCCGGGGCTCGAAGCGCCCGTCGGGGGACTTCGGGAGCATGCGGGGATGGCGATGCGCTGGGCGATCCATCAAGCCTTCGCGCCGGCATTCGCGCGCGAAGCTTCGGACTACGCCTCAGGTTTGGCGGGGCTCGGGCCTTCGGCCAAATTCGCGCTGCAATGGCGGGCCTGCGCCGCCGCGTTGGCAGCTTGCCTTCCTGCCGCGTTGCTGGCCCCGAGGATGCTGCGGCCCCGCGACGGGTTGACCGTGCTTCGCGGGCCGACCAGACTCGAAGGCGAGGCGGCCAAGAGCGAGCTGCGCAAGATGCTGTCCAAGCGCGCCGCTGTTCGTCCGGACCACGACGTCGCGCCAAACGTTCCCTATCCGGCCGATATGTGGACCCGGCACATGCTCGTCGTCGGAGGCGTGGGCAGTGGAAAGTCGACCGCGTTGAAGCCGCTGATCGCGAAGGTCGTCAACGCGAACGAACGCGCGCTGATCTTCGACCCCAAAGGCGAATTCACAAAGGGGTTTGGCCGGCCCGCCATCTTGGCGCCTTGGGACGCGCGCTCGGTCGCGTGGGACGTGGCGAAGGACATGCGCAACATCGGCGACATGCGCCGGCTCGCGGCAGCCTTTGTCCGAGAAGCGCAAGATCCCATGTGGTCCAACGCCGCGCGCCAGCTTCTCGTGGGGTTCATGGTCTACCTCAAAGCCACGCGCCGCAACGACTGGGGCTGGAAAGAGCTCGACGAGATCGCGTCGGCGCCGCAGACCGATATTTTGCCGATGATGGAGGAGCACCATCCGGAGGCTGTCCGCGCCGTGGAGCGCGCTTCGGTGACGACGCAAGGCATCCTGATCAACCTCGCGTCGTTCATGTCGCCGGTGCGGGACTTGGCGCAGGCTTGGGGCAATATCCCCAAAGCGCGTCGAGTCAGCTTCGTGGAATGGACGCATGGGCGAGACAAGCGAAAACAGATCATTTTGCAGGGGCACGGGGCGTATCCAGACTTGGCTAAAAGTTGTTTGGAGGGGATCGTTGGCGTGATGGCCGCGATCGTCAACAGCGTCGAGATGGACGACGATCCCCGTCGCAAAATATGGTTCATCGCCGACGAGTCGGCCCAGATGGGGAAGATCCCGCTTCGGCCACTGTTCGATGTTGGGCGCTCTCGCGGCGTCCGCTGCGTTGTCGCTTGCCAAGACCTCGGCCAGCTTGAAGAGATCCATGGGGACAAGACGGTGAAGGCCATCGTGTCAATGGCGGGTTCGATCTTGTTGGGCCAGATGATGCCAGGCGAAACGTCCGAACAGCTTTGCAAGGCGTTGGGCACTCGCGAAGTGGAGCGAGCGAACGTGTCGGCGTCGGTCGGGGCCGGATCGGGCCGCTCGACAACGCTCTCATTCTCGCGCGACGAGCTCGCCCTATACAAGCCCTCGGAGCTGGCCTCCCGTCTGGGCCTGACCGCGGACGGGCGGGGCGTGCGGTTGGCCCTTTGTGTCGCGGGGAACGCCTACGAGTTGTTCTGGCCGCGCTTTGACATGGATAACGCTCGGCGCGCTCACGTCCCAGCGCCTTGGACACGCCGCTTTGTCTTCGATGATGTCCAGTCGCTGGACGCCTCCGTCCCGGACCGGGAAGAGTCTGAGAACGTGGCCATGCTGGCCGACGCCGAGCCCGTCGCAGGCGCCTCGGTTGGCGCGGTCCTGTCTAGCGACGGGAGCGAGCTGCCCCTGAATGGAGGGGATGCGCTGTCGGCCGAGCAAGCGGCTGAACTGGCGGATCTGCTTGACCTTGTCGACGACCTGGATGAGGAGCCGCATCGACAAGATGGAGCCACGGCCTCCATGCCCAGCCTCGCGGAGATCGAAGCGTTGCTGGCTAACGTGGACACCCACTGACTTCCATGCGCGTCGCCGGCCCTCACAGATCTCCGACGGCGCGCATCCTACGCGCCGTTTAGCGGGCTCCCCGCCGCAGGACGACGACGGCCAGCATTCCGCGAAGCGCCCATGGGGGCGCATCAACCGGAGATGCGCATGGAAAAGAAACAGCGATGCACGAGGTGTGGAAGTTCGACGGATTGCGGATGCGATGATCTGTATCCTCTGTTTGCGGCAGACGGCTCCGACAAGGAGCATCTTCGGCGCCAAACGCCCCAAGAAGCGCTCGATGAAGACATCGACAACAGGAAACTCTCCGCGATTCTCGCGCGGCTTAGGACTTTGTGGACTCGGAGCGCCCAAGAACGGCGAGCGTCCCGGTTGGATGGCGGAACCATTTTTTCGGATGCCGACTGGATCGCGCTCAGCGAGTCGGCGCTTTTCGCGAAGTTGCGCGAGGATGATGGCGGTGGCGGCGGGCCCAGCCAAGTCTCGCCTCCACCGGCCCCGACTGATGGGGGCAATAACGATCGCGACTCGTTGCAGCGAGGCGCGCGATGAGCGCCCCGGCAGTGGCAAGCGAAACCGTCGCAGCGCGAGTGGACGTCAAGTCAGAAATCGCCAAGCAACTGATCGAGGCCATGGAGCGAGGCGACACGCCCTGGCAGAAGCCTTGGAACTCCCAAGCCTTGCGCCCCACGAACCCCACCTCGGGCAACGGCTACCGGGGCATTAATCGACTGCTTCTCGCCATGTCCGGGCGGGATGATCCGCGCTGGATGACTTACCAGCAAGCCCAGGCCAACAAATGGCAAGTGCGCCGCGGCGAGAAAGGAACGGCCATCGTCAAGCTCGTCGAGCTCAGTCCCCAGGAGGCAGGGCAGGCCGGCGGCGATGCCGAGCAAGGGCAAGAGGCGGGCGGGCAGCGTCGGGCGTTCGCGCTCAGGCGCTACACCGTGTTCAATGCTCAGCAGATCGATGGGGTTCCGGAGCTCGAAGCGCCGGCGCCGCTGGACTTCGACCCCGTCGCACGCGCTGACTCGGTGATAGCGGCCCTGCAGGAGAAAACCGGACTGATCGTCGTCCGCAAAGGCGCGCAGGCATGCTACATCCCGGATCTCGACGAGATCCGGCTGCCTCCAAAGAAGAAGTTCAACAGCGTCTACGACTACTACGCGACCGCCATGCATGAGGGAGCCCACAGCACCCTCCATGCGAAGCGCCTGGACCGCAAGGAAGCGCTGTCGAAAAAGTGGGGCGACGAGGCTTATGCGGTGGAGGAGCTGCGTGCGGAAATCTGCTCAGCGATTATGGCGGCGGAGACGGGTGTGCCAGTGTCTCAGGCGCACATCGACAACCACGCCGCCTACCTGCAAAGCTGGTTAAAAGTGGTAGCGGCCGACCCCATGGCCATCTTCTCAGCCGCCAGGGATGCGGAGCACATGGCTGGCTACATGCTTGATTTGGAAAAGCAGCGATCGGCGATCGGGCAGCACCAACAATGGGTCGAAGAATACGACAACGCGAGGAGCGCTTGATGGAAAAGACAATCTGCGAGAACTGTGGCGAGTTGGAAGGCTCATGCGCCTGCCGTCGACGCTTTTGCTCGGACTTCTCTGGCGACGAAAAGCTCGTCTTCATCGACGGGCACGACGACGCCCTCCTGGGCGTGGCGGAGGTGGAGGGCGATACTCGCGTGGTCTATGATCATGGCGCGGTCATTCGGCGGCTGATGCGCCGCGACGGCATGGACCTGGAGGGAGCCGAGGAGTTTTTCAACTGCAACATCGAAGGATGCAACGTCTCGCCATCGGCACCGATCTTTTTAAGGCCCTGCTGAGGAAAAAAATGTGTGATGGAACGCCACCCTTGAGGTGGCGTTCGCGTTCACCGCGCTGACTTCATAACGTTCGAGGTTTGACCGATGCGGTGTCCGCGCATGCCGCTTGAAGCGTCGATGCTTCCTCCAAACTCTGCAGCAACTGGGAGAAGCGCATTGCGTCTTCGAAACCGGGATCGTCGGGGTCGGCATGGAATGCTGGCGCGTAGTTCTTGGCTTCGTAACCGTCCAGATCCCGAGCGCTCGGATTGGATAGGGGAAGCAAAAGCTCCGCGCATGCGGTCGACATCGCTCCAATGGCGAGCATCAGCGGCGTTGCGCCTTGGAGATCGACAGCGTTGGGATCAGCTCCATATCGCAGGATTGCTCCGAGCCCCGAGCGGTTGCCCGCCGCGGCAGCGATGTGCGCAGGCGTCATGCCCTGCTTGTTCGTCGATTGAGCAAGCGCCCCATTTGAGGCCAGCGCGTCGATCAACGCCGCGTTGCCCTCGACGGCCGCCACAAGTAGCGCGTCGCGGATATCTGAATCAGGGATATCGCCGCCAGTGAGCGAGTAGATTTTCTCGATATCGCCGCTGGCGATAGCGAGATGGAAATTCGACAGCGGCGCGCCAAGGCGTCGCTCATGGAACTCTTGGCGGTGGCGCGCCTTGATCTTTTCCAGCCATTCCCGATCGTCCAGTTGCGCCCAAAGAGGCGCGAGGAGCTTTCGATGGCTATTGGTGGAGTGGCGCATCAGGGCGGCCTCGCCAGCTTCATGAATGTCTTGAATGGACCAAGGCTTGCGCAGTTTGTCCAGCGACGCGCCGCGAGGAGCAACCCCGTTAGCGGAAGGTTCCTCAGGCCAGAAAAACTGGACGATGTCGATTGCGGTGATGGAGGTCATGGGTCGCCACGCGGTGGAAGAGCATCGGTAGGCCAGCATTGAGCTGGGACGTCCCATCCACCCTATCGCTCCGTCGACGCGAACGCAAATTGGCGCTCGTCGCGACGCCGTGGCTGCTTTCGGTCGTCAACCTACACGTAGGGCACGCAGTCAATCGGCACGTTGATGATAAACGTGGTGCCATGGCCCGCCGAGCTTTCGACCGCGACGAAGCCTCCGTGGCTCTCGGCGACGCGTTTGACGAAAGGAAGGCCCAACCCCCACCCGACGGACGCCGCCGCGGTCACGTCACGCGTGAAATACTCGAAGATCCTGTTTTGTTGCTCGGCGGGGATGGGCGCTCCGCTGTTGTGAACCGACAAGATTAGTCTTTCCCCTCGGCGCTTAGACTCGATGTCCACCGCTTGACCGTCGCCATACTTGACGGCGTTGTTGACCAGATTCTCCAAGGCTCGCCGCATCGACTTGCGGCACCAGATTCCAGGAAGCGCATCGCAGCGCGTCCGGACGCGCGTCGAGCTCATCTGCCGATACTCGGCGCAAACCTCCTTCACCAAATCGGCCATGTCAAAGCTAGATAGCTCCAAGGGCAGCTTGTCGCCATGAGCGAAGGTGAGGGCGTCGAGAAGTTCGCCCACCATCTCCTTCAGCCGGTCGGCGTTGTTGGCGATTTTTTCTGCCCACCGCTTGGCCTGGTCGGGTCGGCAAGAACGTTGGACCAGTTGAGCGCCGTTGAGCACCACCGCCAGCGGCGTGCGCATATCATGTGAGATCGAGGCCGCCAGCCTGCGCCGCAATTCTTCCTGGGTGAAGGCGAACGCGTGCAGTGAATCGCACAGGGCCAAATCGATCAGGCGGTCGATGGCCACGCGATCTTCCGCCGTCAAGTCGAGGTGGGCGGCGGCGAATTCGCTGATCGTCTCGCGCGCGAACTGATATTCCTGCGCGATCTGCTCCGGTCCATAATTGGCGCATCGGGCTCGCTCCGCGCCGTGGGATGCCGCGATGTCGGCGCGGTCTCGAAATGGTTTGGAAAAATCAGGGGTCAGGGCTTCGGCGATGTCGACGAGCAACGCGGGCAGCATGAAGGTCAAGGCTTGGCTGGACAGGGCGTCGGCGCCGACGATCCGCGATCTGGCCACAAGCTCCCACTTCGAGGCGATTTCTTCGCCATGGGCCAAGAGCTTCTCTCCGTTTGGCGAAAGCCCCATCGCTTCGAGGCGTGGTTCAAGCGGCATGGCGGTTCCGATCCAGTGGATGAGGACTGCTGCTAATCGCGAGAGGATTGACGGATAGACGTCCAGTGGTGCCAACGAGGCGCCATCGGAGCGCGTTCAAGCCCATGAGACGGGTCCTTGAACGATCGAATATCTTGCCTGGATCTTAATACGAATCGAGCCTTTGCGATCTCACTTCGATAATTATTTCTTTCGTTAAAATCATACGCGAGGAACCACGCCCCCTTGTCAATGTTGGATTCACGCCACGGATGAGGATTGGGATATAGAAGCAGGATGTTTCTCCTAATGCTATAGTGTGAAGTTAATTTCCATAATAATTCACAAATGATGAGCGTTGGAGCTTTGTTGGCGGATCAACGATTGAATGTCCGGCGAATTTTGGTCATCGACGACAACGCCGACGCCGCGGACCTACTTGGCGCGATCATGGCCATGGAAGGGCATGTCGTGGAGGTGGCCCACGGCGGCCGCGAGGGCTTGGCTGCGGCCGCCAATTTTCTGCCGGACGTGGTGTTTCTGGACATTGGAATGCCCGGAATGGATGGCTACCAAGTGGCCATCGAGTTAAGGCGCAATCCTTCGCTGGTCGCCGTGCGAATAGTCGCGCTGACAGCTTGGGGCGACGCCGAGTCGCGCGCGCGCGTCGTCGAATGTGGCTTTGACGCTCATTTAGTGAAGCCGGCTAAGATCGAGAGCTTGCTTAACGAGGCTATCTTGGTCCGCGCTGCCAAGTGAGCTGGGTCCATGCAGATTGTCGTGGCGACCCAACGCCACGCCATCGCATCGGATGGCGGGTGGAGAGTGAGCTTGAATTAAACCCGGCGATGAGCCCTATCGCGGGATTCCACACAACGCGCTTGCGTGTGCGTCGTCAGTCTGCGCGATCTGTCGAGCTGCTGGACGGAACCACATAAGGGCGGCAATCGACGGGGATGTCGATCAGGAAGGTGGTGCCTGTTTCAAGCGAGCTGTCTACAGCGACGCTGCCGCCGTGGCTTTCGGCGACGCGCTTGACGAAGGGCAGCCCCACGCCCCAGCCGACGGTCGCATCCGCGCGTTCACGGGTCAAATAATCAAAGATCGCGCCGTGGCGTTCTTTGGGGATCGGCTCACCGGTGTTGCGCACGGAAAGCATCAATCTCCCACGCGTTTGGGTCGCCGCGACGCGCACTTTCGAGCCGTCGCCATATTTCGAGGCGTTGTTGATCAGGTTTTCCAAAGCTCGCCGCAGTGACCCGCGGCACCAGAACCCCTCAACAGGCTCCAACGAAGTGTCAAGTTTCATTCCGCCCGGCTGGCCATACGAAACGGCGACATCGTCCACCAAGTCGACGATGTCGAATGATGAGAGGGTCATCGGGAGTTGATCGCCGCCTTTCGAGGTCAGGGCGTCGAGAAGCTCTTCCATCATGTCTTTAAGTCGGATGGCGTTGTTCGAGATCTTCGCAGCCGCCCGCTGGGCCATGGCCAAGTCCGGCGCCATTTGAACGACCTCGGCGCCATTGAGGATCACCGCCAACGGGGTGCGCATGTCATGCGACAAGGCGGCAGCGAGCTTGCGGCGCAAGTCGTCTTGAATGGAGACGAACTCGCGCACAGCCTCGCGCACCGCGCGGTTGATCGAGCGGTCGATGATCGCCCAGTCGCTCGCCGTCAAATCGATCTTGCCCGAAGCCTCTGCCGCGATTGATTCGCGCAAAATCTGATACTCGTGGATAACTTGGTCTGGGCTGAACGACGTCATGCGCGCGCGTTCGCCACCGTGGACGGCCGCCGCGTTGGTGTTGCTCGTCGCGTCGCGGCGGTTGTGGCCTGGGCTGAGCGCCTCGGCAATATTGTCGAAAAAGGCCGGGATCGTGTTGGTGAGCACGGGGCTGCGAAGCTCGTCGGCGCCATCGATGCGCGAGCGGATTTCGCGCTCCCAGCGAGCGATGGTCGAATCTCTCAGCGCGACGAATTTGCGTCCAGTGTCGGACAAACCGTCGTCGGCGAGATTTTGATCGGTGGCCAAGTTCATGTTCATTCAGGTGAGAATAGTTCCGGCAAGCTAGCAGCCTGCGTTGCCGCTTAATAAGAAGCCTTGGAGCGAGAGTAGGCGATCCAGCGCTCTCTGTTGAGCGCGCAATTCTACTCCCTTGGCGCTCTCGGTCGCCCCGACTTGTGGCGTGGAGGCCGCACAATTGATCCACTTTCTTTACCTCGCTTCAATTGAAGCGAACGCCCGGGAGGCGCCCATGGGTTGAGGCATAATGGAATCGAGGCCGCCGCTGAACAACGCCAAGCTGTTCGATCCAGAAGAGGTGAACCATGGGCCAACAACGTCCTTCTCGCCGCATCCTAGTCGTCGACGACAACCCCGACGCGGCGGAGCTCGTCGCGCAACTGTTGGCCTTGGAAGGCCACGAAGTGTTCTTTGCGTGCAGCGGCGCCGATGCCCTGGCGGTGGCCGATCGATTGGTTCCCGAAGTGGTATTCCTGGATATTGGCATGCCAGGCATGGATGGATATCAGGTCGCGTCGGCGCTGCGCCGCTCGGGCCGCTTCTCTGGGACTCGCATCGTGGCCCTTACCGCGTGGGGAAACGCCAAGGCCCGCGAGTGGTCGGCGGCCACGGGATTCGACGCCCACCTTGTCAAACCGGCGCGCGCTGAAATTTTGCTGCGGGAGGTAGCTCAGCGCGCTGGTGGCCTAATGGAGCGCTAACGATCGCCGCACGACTTGGCAGAGAGCGCGTTCGCCCTCGCGCCGAAAGTGTTTCGGATCTGCATGCCGACGATGCGCCGCGCTGTGTGTGTGTTTTGCTTTGGAAAGCGAGTGAAATTTGTCAGACTTCGAAGTGGTGGGCCCGATCACCAACATCGAGACCATTGCCGAAGGTGGCGGCATTCGGTGTCTCGTTCGTCTAAAGAAGTTTTACTCCGGAAAGAACTGGAAGAAGAAGAAAGGGCAGGCGCTCATCAGAGAGCAAGGTTGCGCCCCAGCGTTGGCAGAGATACATTGGTATGAAGCCCATGGTATCGGCAAAGTGGAGATGAAGATCAAGGAATATTTATGACAAAGTTAAAGTGCATTGCCAATCAAGGCTATAGCTTTTCCCTTGAGGTGGGCCAAGAATATGAATCGATTCCAGACAGGAAAGCGGAGCAGCGCGGGCGTGTGCGGATCGTAGACGAGTCTGGCGAAAGTTATTTGTTCCCCTTGAGGATGTTCGTTGCCGCTGAGCCTGAGGTATCGCCAGTGCCCAGCAAGCGCACCATGGGAGCTTGATTCGCGCCTGCGCTTACGCGATTCGCTCAACTCACAGTGTCGTTTCCCTAAACTCAACGCGTTAATGACTCGGGTTGGCCCCACAGCTTTTATTTAATGAGCCTGCAATAGGTAAGCCATGGTGAGCCAAACTGGCTCACCCTGCGAACAACCTTCGGCGGACGAAAGCTTAGGACTAAGTCTTGCTCTTGCGGCGCGCCAGTTCGACTGCCGACACATCGATTACCCCTACCTGCATTTGCGCCCCAGAGCTATCCAATGCGGAGATAGCCGCTGCCAGCGCCCGCACGCGCGCGACGGTTTCGTCAAACGTCAAAAACTGTCCTGGCCCGCCTTTCCATCCCAACTTGGGCTTATTCTGGTGGACCAAGAGAAGAATCCCCCACCGCGCGTTTCTGTCGCGAAGGTATCTGCCCATCAATTGAACGGTCAAGGCTTTTTCAAGGTCTCCCAAGCTCCAGCTCTCAGCCACCTTGATTTCGATTGGCAGACGCGCGTCGCTGCCCTTGCTGCTGAGGCGGATATCGGGCTCCTTCTCTTCGGCCACATGCGCCTCTCGCTCCAGTGTGAAACTGCGTCCTTGTTTTGCTTGCAGCTCGCCGGCCACCCAACGCTGCACCTCAACCTCGCTCTTTAAGGCTTTGAACTGGACACCCAAACCAAAATCCGCGTGAAGCAGGCGATGCTGCAAATCCTCAATGCGACCCATCGCGACGCGTTGCAGGTCCTGGGAGCTTCGTGGAATCGTGTCGAAATCATCCTCGAAAGCTTTGACGTCGCGCGCCGTCCAGGGAGCGCTTTCGGAATCCTCTTCGGCGCGAGTCTGGCCAAGCTCATGCAGCCAGTTTTTGCGAACCGGGAATTCACGATCAGCTGCCAATTGACGCAGCGCGTGGAACGTGGCCGCTCCCGGCGTCGCCGCTAGCCGCTTCAACAACGCCGAGCACGCGCTTTGAGCATTGTCCCGAATGTCGGGTGAGTAGACCCCGCCATTTGACCTGTCGTTGTCCTCGGCAGGATGCACCGCTTGGAACGCGAAACGCGTCAGCTTCGCCAAGCTCTCGGTGGACAGCGCAGGCTCTCGATCGTTCTCACGGCCGAAGTCCCAATCGGTGCCGACAATGGAGGGAATCAGGGAGAGTCCGAGTCGGGCTTGGTCAGCCGAACTCAGTTGGCGAGAAATCTCAACCAGCGCGTCGGTGGCGGCGTCGCCGTTGATGGCGAACGCGCACGCGAGATAAGCGGCCAGGCGGTCGGGCTCGCCGGATTCGCAAGCCTTCGACAGAACGAGTGCGAGGAGCGATAGCTGATCGGAGGCGCCGCGGCGGACGATGCGCAGAGCGAGGCGCAACAGGTCCAAAGCTGGTGGAATTGGCGCATGAAGAATGGAGATCAAATCGTCAGCGACCAGCGCGGCGATCTCGTCAGACGAGCTCGCGATGCGCTCCAAAACTTCGCGACGATCGCCGACAAATGCTTGGCTCAATTCGCCGGCGAACGCGCGCCGCAGCGTGGCGCGGACCGGTCCCGGCGCGCGCCGCGCTAACGCATTAAACCACTTCGGAAAGCGGTTGAATTCTAACGTGGCGTAAATCGTCGCCAGCGCGGCCTCGTTGTCCGTGAGTCCGCGAGGCCAGGTGGGATCGCTCGCCGCTTCTATCGAGACGCCGACCAGGCCGATGAGCTCCATGGCGGTCACGGCGTTGAAGTCCTCGGGTTGACGCTCGCATCGCAACTTTGGCGCTCCAAGTCGCCAGTAGCGAATGAAGGCGCGTTGAATATTGGACAGAGCTCGGGGTCCAAAAATCGGCTCCAGCAACTTCACGTCAGACATTGACCGGCCCTGCGAGTTGCGGCTGAGCCCATCGAGCAGTTGCCAGATGTGGTAAAGGTTGGAGTCGACTCCTTTCTCGTCGGGTGGACGCGGCGAGTCGAGCTGCGCCGGGTCGTCGCGAACGCGCGCGGCAAAAGAAACCCAGGAGGCCTTGCGCTCCGCTTCGCGCTCGCGGCTCTCGGCCTCGTAACGCGCATGGCTTTCTTCCATTCGAAGCTGCTCAGGTGAGGGCGGCGGCGGCTCGACCCAGGTTTCAATGGCGCTCACGAGTTCGCCCGATGAGCCGGCCGCATTCAATATGTCATGAAGAGCCCAGTCGGGTTTGTTATTTTGAAACCAAACCGACATCGCTAAATGGACTGCTAGCAATTTCTCGTTGGAGTGCAAACGCGACTGGATGTCACGCGTGAGCCAATCCAGATCGGCCAAGCCAACGCCGGGATCGAATCTAGCCACATGAAGCTGGCGCAGGTCGCTCAGGGGTTCGGCCAACGCAGCCTCAAGCGTCAAATGCGTTTCGCATAGACGCCAGATCGTGGCGCGGCGGCGCTCAGGAGTCGAACGCAGCCGCTCGGCCAGCGTCGTCAAAGCTTCCTCCCGCCATCCATGCCGCCAAGTGAGAGCAGTCAGCCGCAGCGAGGCGTCGATGGCCGAGACGTCGGGCTCCAGCGCGCTGTCCAAGTCCAACACCCGCATGGCTAGGGTAGCGATCGTCGGCGTCAAGTGCGCCATGCTCTCGTGGTCCACGGACGCGACGGCCTGGGCCGTTTGCGGAAGTCTCGCAAACAGAGCGAGAAGAAGCTTCTTGGCTCCTGAAAGGTCGTTGATTCGCTGAGCCAGTCGTGGGCCATAAAAATCGAGGCCTTGGCCGGCCACTCGCTCGTCGTCGCTCAGCTGGGGCAGGAAGGCCAAGAGATCGTCCACCGTCAAGGCCACTGGGAACAGAAGACGAAACGCGCTCCAGACCAAATCTGGGTCGAGCGCGTGGGCTTCGCGGCGCAAAAATTCCCCATAGCTGGCGCGCAGGGCATCGTCGCCCGCCTCGGCGATGGCGCGGACGGCAAGCGCGCGCGTGATGGGGTCGGCGCGAGCGGCCACGCCAGCTTCGAACGCGATGAGCGCGCAATCGCGCAACCTACCTTCGGCGATAAGCCGCAACAGGAACTGGCGTTGAGTCTCGGACTCCGAAGAGTGTTCAAGCTCGGCCCAAAGCTCTTTGATATCTTCCTGCATGTCCAAGGTCGCAAACCGCATCAGGCCTTCATGATGCAAGAATGCAATCGGCGACTCACCGCCCAGGATGGCGAAGATGGCGCGCAGGGCTGAACGCCGCGCCGACACCGGCAAGCTCGAAGGATCTCCATGCTCGATAAGAGCAAAGGGTTGGCGCTTGATAAGCTCTTCGGCTGCGCGCGGTTCCCAAATCGCGAGCCAAGCCGCGACGGCCGCCATCGAAGGCTTCACGGTGGGCACGCCGTAGGTTTGCGCAAACAGCAGGTCGCGCGCGGCGCTCCACGGGCAGTTTTGCTTCAACATGCGCCGCAGCCATCGGGCGGCCAAGTAGGATCTGACGATTCCATCGTTGTCGTTTTGCAGACGGGCCAAGCCAGCCGAAGCCGGAATGAAAATCGCGGCGCTCAGCAACTCTTTTTGCAAAGCAGGTGCGACGTCCGAGAGCGCGTCGCCCAAGCGCAGTCCATCGCTGGGCACTCCCCCATTTCCACTGTCGTCGATTTCTACATCCCGCTTGCGGCCCAAAACCATGGCCGCTCCGACGCGCTCCAACGCCCGCATGGCGCTGTCAAGGTCCAGGCGAGAGCCTCGCGCGCGGGCAGGGTCCGCCTCGGTCAACCGTTCGTTCAGGTTCGCCTTCAACATTCGCTCAAAGCTGGCGAACTTGCCATGCCCTCGCCAATACTTCGAAAGCCAGTCCAAGTCGGATGGGCGGCGAGCGAAGGGCCACAAGTGGGCATCCTCCAAGCCTTTGAGAAACTCGGAAACGTTATCGATTTCCTTCGCGCGAGCGAACGCTTCAACCTGAGGGTTGTCTAGCGGCGCCATGATGGCAATGAGCGCCGCGCTCTCGGGAGGGGCGGGCTGCTTTCGCTCCCGCTCGATCGCGTTGATCACGAGCTGATCGAAGTCGATCGCCTCGGGCGCCGAGGGGGGCGCGGGCGGCGGCAACAACGCCATGACGGCATCCAAGTCATGTCGATACTCCCAGTCGGTGGGCCTTCCCGAGAAGATGACGTGCGCGCGCGCCTCTGCGCCTTCAATGGCGTCGGCGATATGGACGAGCGCGTCCGCTAAGGGAACGCCAGCGTTTTTGGCTTCGTCGACAGAGTCGACAAAAATCCATGCCGGCTCATCCGAAGCGCGCCACTGCGCGAACCGCAAGCGCTGCCTGGGCGGGAGCGAGTTCTCAAAGCCTCCCGAGCCAACTTTCTTGACGGTCAAATGGAAACTGAATTTTCCTTGCGCGTTGAGAGCGCGGTCGCGCTCGGTGAACTCGGTCGATTTGCCGGACCCGCCTTCGGCCAAAATCACGGTTCGTTTCGACTGCAAAATTTGGTCCCAGGTCAGCCAGCCCCCAGCGGCGCCGACTTGTTGCCAAGGTTCCGGGTCGGGTTGCGCTTCGCTGCTCCACTCGATGAACTTGCGCGCCAGGGCGATGAATTTCATGAAGGCTTCATTGTGCTGATGGTTCGCCGATTATAAACCGCGCGCTTGCGCCGCCAAGGAGGAGCGTCGCTGCTTAAATATGAACTTTTTGGTTTATAGTTTGTCATCGGGATTGCACGGACTTGTTTATATGCGGTGCGCATTGTCGACCCTGCGCGCCTACGTTCGCGCTGTTGACGGGCGCCAGTTGGATCGTGCTGCTTGCACGGGGGCAGCGAACGAGCTCAGACACACCAAAACAAGGCGGACGGATGAACAAAAAGGCGAGCGCGAAAGAACTGGCCACTTTGGCCCTAGCGAAGTCGATCGTAGAAGGGGACGCGGAGGCGGCGATGGGCGCGCTAAAAGCCAAGGCGGACTATGACGCCTTTTGGATTGACGGGGCGACTAGGTTGCGTGATTTGGCGAAGAGTCGTGGGGCGCGTCCAGTGTCGCTGGTGATCGAAGAGGCGGCGCGCTCGCGCGGTCTCAAAGCTCTTCCCCCGATGGCGGAGAGCCCCGATCGATGGAGTCGCGCGCTTGTCGAGTTTGTGGCTCTGCGAGGTTACGAGTTTTCTGGGATCACGACACTGCTTTCGGGTGACCCAGGCACCAAACTGCGAGGGCTGGACACCGCGAAAGCCGCCGCCAAGCTCATCGGGTCGAAGTGGGGCCGCATCAAGAATGCGAAATGCGAAGATGCCAGGCGGGGTGGCGCGAGCCGTTGGAAACTTAGCTTCGGCCCGATTTGGCAAGGCGAGCGCCGAGTTACCGGTTTCGAGATCCAGTTTTCGGTGGACGCCAGGGTCAGGCAGCTGGTCGAGAAATTCCATGAGGCCCAAGCCAATGGCGCCGCAACGGATCTTCCCTCACTCACCGATCCTCTGCTGTCTAAGCAAAAAGACTGGGAAGCTTCGTTCATCGCCGGAAGGTATGTAGGCTACGTCTTTGGGATTGAGGAGGCGATCAAATGCTTGTGCGAGGGCGGCAACCCGTTCGACAAGACTTACGGCTCGAAAAGTGCGGAATTCACTTGGGACGACGAAGGCGCCGAGATGAAAGCTTTTATGGAGCTTGTGCGTCGCGAGGTTGGGCCTGGGCCGGGCTGGCATGCTCGGCTGGCTCCATTCTTGACCGACGCCGGGCTCGATGCGCTGAAAACAAAATTCGCTTTGGAATCCTCGCTCTCCGAAATGGAGGCGTCGGATGCCCGCCGCGCGGGTTCCATTTGACCGACTGCCGAGTGATCGAGAGCTTGCCCGCTGAGCGTGGGCATGGCGGTCCAGTTGGCCCCAACCATTTTGATCGCCGCCATCGCGAGAAAACACGGGATCGGCTTGGCCGAGCTCGCAATGCGGCGCGTTCAAGAGCGGGACGGAAAATGCTGCGAGGGCGTCTCGTCATCAAATTTGGACATGCGGCCGCCGCGACGGTCGCTTTTCGTAAAAACGCGAGGCTTTGATGAATGCGCTCACTCTGCCTGCCAAAGAAATTGCGCTCCTTCTCGTCAAGCATGGTGAGGAGTTCATCTGCTGCAAAAAGCTGGCCGGCGTCAGTTATTTGGACTGCGGCGCCGAGACTGAAAAGCGTGTCTCCTCCTCCGCGGCCGCCATGCGACGGCAGATCAACAGCGGCGACTTCACAGTGAAGGTCTCGTTCTACCCAGCAGGCCGCGAGGATGGCCAGGGCGAGTGGTTGGTGTCTCTGGCAGCGAAGTTCGGTGCATGCTCACCGAGAGGATTCAAGAGGGCGGACATGTCTTACGAAGTCATCGCTCCCGCGCCGGCTCGGCTGCTAGCGATCCACGAGTCCAGCCAGATTGCTCGCGCCAGCAAGACCCCGAATGTTTCGCCACCGCGTTCAATCAAAAATCGCACGGACACGCTGTAGTGTTGGCAAACGATCTCTCTCTCTCAAAGCGCCAAACCATGCCGAGCCGCGACATCGTCATCGGGGGGGGGGGCGATGCGCAACAGTCCGATCGAGCGCGCCGAGTCCATGGCCCGTTACATGCTCGGCATCGAGCATCAGCATAAGGCGTTGAAGGAGCACGCCGAGTGGGTCGCCGCATACGAGGCGAAGCCAGGAAGGTGAAGTTGCGGCCGAACCGACGCGACGGCTTCCCACGGATTCACTTAGGCCGCCGGATAAGCCAAGGTGGTTTTCGTGGACCTAAAACGCATGAAATCGCTGAAGAGCTATTGACTTTGGGGAATAGGCTGGTAATGTAGCTCGGGTGTAGTGCACGACGAAGCCATGCCGACCAAGAATCCCAAAAATCAGCCGACCACATTCCGATTCGACCCAGCGTCGAAGGCGGCATTGGCCCTCATCGCCGATAGGGAGGGCCGGAGCATGGCAAACACGCTCGAGTGGCTCATTAGGAAGCACTGCCAAGCGGAGGGTTTGGGCTGGCCCCCGGTAGCGGGTGAGGATGCGGCGATGCCGACCGAACCGAGCGCCGTGCATCGAACTAAGAAGGACTGAAGAGGACACATGGCACAGAAGATCGGCGCGGCGTTGCTCGCGCATGCAGAAACCATTTGGCGCACTGCCGATACGTTGCGGGCGGCTGGCGTCAAGGAAAGCGAGTTTCCGAGCTACATGATGCCTTTCTTCGCGCTCATGCTGCTGGAGTCAAGACTGCGCCGCTTCAAGGCCGAAAAGGTTGCGGAGTTCGAGAAGGCTATGAAGGTCAAGTTTGATCCAGCCAACAAGGACCACCGCGACTGGCTCGAAGCAGCCGCAAAGGCTGTCAACAAGGGCTATCACCCCGAGCTGTTGTTGCTCGATAAGGGGTTGCGCGAGACCTGCGCGGTGCCAGGAGGCAATTTCCGCGCCCGCCTTATGGCGCACCTTGACCAATACGATCCTGAAACGAAAAAGCTGCTTGGTTTGGGCTACGCGGAGAGCGACCCCAAATACCTCGATATACAGGGTAAGGCCGCCGACCTCTTCGCTCGGCCCAACAGTCTGCTCTTCGCGTTCGCCCAGAAGTGGGCTGCGATCGACCTCACTCCGTTCAGCAACTCGGAGGTCACGACCATGGAAGAGCACATCAAACGCAAGTGGGGCGACATCTCGGCGGAGACCGCGGGTGAGCAATATACCCCGAGCGACGTTATCGACCTGTGCAACACGCTCGTGGTCGAGATGCGCAAGCGGGGCGGGCACGCGCCCGATGGCATCGCGAAGTGTTATGACATGACCTGCGGCGGCGGCAACTTCTTGTTCGGGGGCGAGGACGCGCTGCGTCAGGAGTTTCCAGAGCTGTCGGTCCAGACCTTCGGCCAGGAGCTAAACGACGCGCTCTACGCGCTCGCCGCCATCGAGGCGCGTTTTCGCGAGGACGCGACCATAGCGCACGGCAACACGCTGACGCACGACCACTTCCTCTCCGAGCGCTTCGACGTCATCCAAGCCAATCCGCCCTATGGTAGCGACTGGAAGGACTTCAAGGCGACCGTAGAGGCCGATGCTACGGGGCGCTTCGCGAAAAAGCGGCTACCGCCCGTGTCAGACGGCCAGCTGCTATTTCTTCAGCACGCTGCTTTTCACTTGGCAGAGCGCGGCGTGGCGACAATCGTCCATAACGGATCGACGCTGTTCTCCGGCGATGCGGGCGGAGGCGAGTCAGAGACGCGTCGCTGGTTGATGAAAGAGCTCGATATCGTAGAGTCAATCATCCAGCTTCCCAAGAACGAATTTTTCAACACGGAAATCTCTACCTACGTTTGGGTATTGAACAAACACAAGCCGGCCGCTCGCAAAGGCAGGGTCCTCTTGATCAACGCTGAGAGGTGCTGCGTTAAGCTGAAGCGAAACTTGAACAAGAAGAACTGCGAAGTGGACGCAACTAACCGGGCCCGAATCGTCGAGGCGCTCAGAAACTTTGAAGACGGGCCGATCAGCAAGGTGTTGACCGTCGACCAGTTGCTATACAATAAAGTGGAGCTTTTGGTGCACCGTCACGATGAGGACGGGCGCGCAGTGCAGGATCTGCTCGACCTCGGCCGGGACTCCATGGCAATCCACATCGACGAAGTAGAGTTCCAAGTGGCCGAAGGCGAGCTTCGTGCTCCGACGGGTGCGCCCGAACTTTCTCCCAAGGAATTGGCAGCCAACTTCAACGAGCGCGTGAAGAACGCATCGCGCATTGGGGTGAGCACCACGGAGGGCAGCTGGGTCTGGGATGTCTCTACCGGCGAGGTCGTAGCCACAAAGGCAGGCAAATCCATCGAGCTTGGACTCGGGAAGCTTGCGGTCAAGGCGAAAGTGGGCAAAGTGAAAAAGGTTGATCGGTGCCGAGTCAACGCCTCGCTCGAGCCGCTGATGCAGCGCGACGTAGAGCATGTCGAGTATCGGACCGATGAAGCCGAGAACCAGAAGGTCGTGCAGGACTACCTCACCCGGTGGATGCGCGAGCCGGGAACTATCACGAAAGTCACACTGGGTAGCGAAATCAACTTCAACAAGGCATTTCCACGTCTGAGTGGGGCGCGTTCGACGAAGGACGTCCTTGCGGAGATCTCTGGCCTCAATCGCAAGATGGTGGAGCTTGAGCGTCAGTTCGAGGCAGCGCTGGGGGCAGGCGAATGAGCTGGCCTCTTGAGCAGATCAAGACACTCGTAGTCTCGATGGCGCGCGGAGCCCACCCTGATTACGAGGAAGGCACTGGATTCTGGATTGCGAACCAGGGCACTATCTCCGGCTATCGCATAGAGCAGAGCCGTATGCGAGAGTGCAAGCCGCTTGCTGGCCCAAAGGGCCGGTTCAAAGCAGGCGACCTGCTGGTCGCATCGACGGGCGAGGGTGTCCTAGGCAAATGCGCATTGACCACTGCGAGCGGTTACTGCGATTCCCACGTCTCGATCGTTCGCTGCCGCGATAGAGACGATGCGCGCTTCCTGTATTGGTGGGTGGTCGGCCACTACGAGACGATCAATAGCCTTTGCGCGTTAGGTGCCACGAAGCAGACGGAGCTTCAACGAGAGACATTTCTCTCAATGCCCATCGCGATGCCTGGGCGCCCAGTGCGCAGGGCGATTGCGGACTTCCTCGATCGCGAGTGCGCGTTGATCGATCAGCGCATGGAGGCGCTAAATGGCAAGAAAGCGCTGCTTCGGGATTTGAAGGCCTCGGTGCGCGAGGAGTGGACGTTCGGAACCACTGTGCCGGGAGTGCGTGCGGCTTCTTCTGAACCTTGGCATATCAACTTGCCCGCGTCATGGCGCGTGGAGCGCCTCGGGAACTTGTTTCGGGAGGCGTGCGATTTCGGCTTCACGGACCTGCCTGTCCTCAGCGTGTCGATTCATTCAGGCATCTCGGATAAGGAGCTCGACGACGACGCTCTCGAGCGGAAAGTCAGTCGCAGCGAGGATCGCGGCGTATACAAGCGAGTGATTCCAGGCGACGTCGTATACAACCAAATGCGCGCCTGGCAAGGCGGCTTTGGTGTCGCTAAGGTCGAAGGCCTGGTCAGCCCCGCCTATGTCGTGGCGCGCCCGCGAAGGAACGTTTCGCCGGAATTCGTCGAGCATCTACTTCGGTCGCCACGCGCGATCGAGGAAATGCGTCGGCGCTCTCGTGGCATCACGGACTTTCGCCTTCGCCTGTATTGGGATGAGTTTAAGGAAATGGTGATTCCTTATCCGGATGTTCCCGAGCAGCGGCGCATTGCCTCGGAGATCGACAGTCGCATTGCCATCGTCGACTTGGAGATCGAGGTCATTGACGATCTACTTACTGCCTTGTCCGAGCAGAGGAGGGCGCTCGTCTTCGAATCAGTGACGGGGCGGTTGGCGTCGGCGAGCTCTATCTCTGCATCCGCGCCCTCGCCCGAGATGGCCACGTCAAAGTGAGGATGTGATGAATCCAAGAATCAAAGAGAGTGATTTTCAAAATGGGATCGTCCTGCCATTTCTCACTGACCACGGCCCAGGCCAACTGGGTTGGATTCTTGGCAAGCCGGGCGACGTTAACGCCGAGCGCTGGGTTGTCATGGAGGACGTTCTCGCCTTCATCCGCGACGGCAATCCGCGTAACGCGTCCGCATTTGTGCAGGCTCGTAAGCAGTTCGACTCCGACGAGGCATGCGCAGCAGCTTTCGTGGACGAGGCCCTTCTGCCCGCGCTCGAAAGCGCGCCGAACGCCGCTTTCGTGCTGCGCGAGGAAGTGAAGTTCAGAGGGGCGTTCGCGTTCACCCTCTGGAATGAGGCCCCACGAGCTGGAGCGGCAGGCGATTCCGTCGCTCTGTTTGCGAAGAACGCGTTGCGGGTAATCCCCGAGGCGACCTTTCAACGCCTGTTCCCCATTACGGGTAAGGACGTCACGCGCCGCCCCGACGTTGTGTTCTTCGTGAACGGCATCTACTTCGCCTACTCTGAGCTCAAGACGGCGCAGACAGGGCAAACGGCGCGCACCCACGGCCGCAAGAAGATTGCTCACAATGCGGTTGAGGCCGCCAAGGCCGCGCTTCTCGAGGCGCGCGCGCGTTGGGAGCATGCCGGGGGCAAATGGCCTGGGTTCCGAAACCGCTCGCTTCAGGCCTCCGAGCGCAACCGGATTAGGCAACAGATTTGCCTGTATGAGAAGGCAGTCCACATTACGTGCTCGGACATGGGCTCGTTGATGTTGGTCCAAGACCTCGAATGGCTGCTTGCCGACGTCGATGACGCGATCGAGCGGGACGACCGGGCGGCCCTCGACTCCTCCATCCCGGCCAAGTTGATCGCGTCGTTTGCGCCTGCAGCTGAGATTCGGGACAAGACCCCCAGCGCTGCGCTTGCCGACCACCTTGCCTCGTTGTTCGACCCCACCGACGGAATTGACCGGGAGATCTTTTTCTTCAACCAGGTTCGATCGAGCCGCACAACCACCGGCAACGAGATCCTGCGACCGCGCCCCGCTCAGCGCGCGATGCTGCACCAAGCTATGCGGCGCGTTGCGGAACTATACGCGAGTGAGGAGAAGCCCAAGTTCAGTCCCGACGACATCCGCGCGCGCGTCGAGCGGGACCTGCCGGGACTCGACCCCGCGAAGATGCAGGAGATCCTGACCAAAGCCTCGCTCCACCGCAACGGCGCGGACTCACACTCGATCCTGCTGCAAGGTGCGGCAGGCCTGGGCAAGACAAACGTCATCGTCTGGTCGGCGCAGGCCTTGGCCGACATGGCGGACCCGCGGAGCCCAGCTGCCGCGCCGCTGTTTGATTGTGTCATCCTGCTCACTGACCGAACGGACCTGCGCAAGAACGTCGCAGAGGAAGCGGCTCGTCTCCGGGCGACCAAGAGCCTCGTTATGGAGGCAGAGTCCTTCACCGACCTTCGCGGCGCTCTGGAGGGGGCCGCTCGCGTTGTCGTGGTCAACATCCAGAAGTTCCCGTCGATGAAACGTGTGGCTGCCGACGACTCGAAGCTTTCCGAGCTTCTGCGCTCAAAGCGCGTCGCGATCGTGATCGACGAGGTCCACCGCAGCCAGAACGGCGTCCTCCACGATGCAACTATCGAGCTCTTCGACGAGTGGGGAACGCTGCGTCCTGCCGGCGCGAAGCGCAATCTCATTATTGGTCTCACGGCGACGCCGAAGGATGATATCCTCGCGCGCATCGGAGAATTTCGATCTCCAAAGGCCCCGGGCGATGACATCCGATGGGCCCCCTTCTTCGCCTACACGATGTCGCAGGCGATCAAGGAGAAGGTCATCCTCAACCCGATCCAGAACGTTCTGCGCTTCGGGGATCATATCGACTACAAGATCGCGCAGACTGTCGCGAAGCTCGCCGACGACGATAAGGTGCGCGCGCCGAACGCCGACGAGATCTACGAAAACCCGAGCCGGCAGCGCCTCGTGGCCAAGCAGGCGGCGCTGATCATCGCCGCCAAAACGATCATGGCGATCCGGCCGCCTGGCGGCCGGGCTCTAGGCGAGGGCAAGGCCATGTTCGCCGCCCACTCGATCAAGGCTGCGATCGCCTACCAGGATCTGATCAAGGAGGAGCTCGTCGCCTTGGCCTCTGATCCGCGCTTCGCCGAGCTCGCGGAGACGCTAAGGAAGATCCCTGTCCTCGTCCTCTACACCGACAAGCAGGGCGAGCCCTCGTGCATGGAGAAGAACGGGGGCAGGTCGCAGCAGGAGATCATCGACGACTTTCGGCGCAAGGGGATCGAGTCCGAGCCAGGGCTCAAGGTGCGCAACTCGGTCCTCGTCGTGGTTGACAAGCTGCTGACCGGCTTCGACGAGCCGACGCTGCATACCATCTTCATCGACCGCGGAATGGATGACGTGCTGCTGTTCCAGACTGCATGCCGCGTCAATCGCGTGCGCAAGTGGAAAAACGACTGCCTGATCATCGATTTCTCGCGCGACGGCGTGGTCTCGAAGAACCTTCCGAAGGTGTTCGCCAAATACGGTGGAATCACGGTGTCGGATTTGGACGCGATGGATCTCATGGCAAAGATGGACGCTGCCTACTGCGCGTTCTTCAAGGACGCGGATATCGACGCCCATTGGAAGAAGTGGAAGTCCACGACCCCGGCGACGAAGCTACAGACGGCCACCGCGCTGTCGGACTTTCTCGACGGGCTCGTCGCGAAAGACCTGCCACGCGCTGAGCTTCTCAAAAAGGCCGCCGGAGCCTGGCTGGCCGCACGAATGCGCCTACGGGGCATCCTGGATTTCGCGCGAGCAGAGCTTGCCAAGCATAACGATGATAACAAGGCGGCCTTCGCTGAGCAGGTCCTCGTCCACCTTCGCGCGAAGGCGAAGGAAGTCGACGGGAGGGTTGCTGCCGTCTTCGATGTCGACATGGTCGAGGAGGCCGACGGCTGGGGCCTCGACGAGCTGCCCGAAGAGCAGGAGAAGAGGGAGCGTAAGAAGCCCGGTTCGTCGGCGGAGCCGCGCTCGCCGAAGGCCGTCGCTGACGCCCTCGAAATGCTCACCGCGCTGCAGCTCACAGAGCAGCAGAAGCTCGCCCTGATCGCAAAACTAAAGGCGTTCCTGGCAGCCTTGTTCAAAGCGATGGACCGGGTCGGCCAATCACGAAACAAGGGAATCCATCGCAAGATGATCTTGGCGATGGCCGCAAGCGGCGTCGACTACCCGTGGGAGGAGCGGTTCGGGAAGTTCTCCGAGCTTCTCGATGCGGCCAACACCGAGCCGGAAATCTACACGCACCCGGATAGGAAGTCATTCTTGATGCCGATCCTAAAGCGCTCGGAGCTCGTCATGGCTGATTACGAGGAATGGATCGCGACCTACGGTAGCTCGCTTGGCCCCCAGGCTAATTTCGATGTCGACTACGAGGGTGGTCCGCTGTCCCTCGAGACCGCCGCCGCGCTCCGCATGAAGTTCGCTCCGGCGAACGCCAGCGCGACGGATTGGATATGAGCATGTCTGTGCGCATGCCTGGTCCGGTTCCTCAAAAGGGACAACTTGTCGGATGCTGGTTCCCCTACGACCATGCACCTCACTCTCCTGGCCCGAAATTCAGGCCGGTATTCGTCGTCGCGGTGAATATGCACATGCTCGAAGACCACCCCAAGATCGGTCTAATCTACGGCACCGGACAGGCAACCACCGCGAAGTCGGGGCCTGTCTTGATGTCGCATGAGTTTGAGTTGGATAAAGGCGAGGGAGGCAACTCGCTTGATGAGCAGACGCGCTTTGATTGTTCCCGCTTTGTGTGGCTCCCATTCACTGTCGAGTGGTTCAAACCGTCATATGGCCCGGTCGCGATGTTTCGCGGTTTTGGCAAAGTGCCTGACGGCCGTTTGGCCGACGTCAGAGCTGCGGTTGTGGCCGCCGGCATCAACTCGAACCCTGCCCAGCCAGCCGCTACAATGCCGGCGGTGGTCGTCGTGAAGGCAGCGAAACTTAAACTCGGCGACAAAACCCTGTCTTTACCAAAGGCTGGGAGTCAGGCGAAGAAGCTGCCCGAGTGAAACGGAGAGGCGTTCAACCAGCGGGCAGCGCGCGCTTGCGAGCGGCGTTTGCGGCGATGAGCCCATTCGGCCGTCGAGCAGCGCTCGAAATTTAGCTGTCCGGACGACTTTGCATTGCGTGAACACGCAGACGCCTTGAGCGGGAGCGCGACATTTTTCCGCGGTAAGGTGCGGCAAACTCATGAAAGGGGAGGGGATGGCTTCAAGGACTAAAATGATCGCGGACGCTGCGACCGGATCGCTCTTCGAGGAGAACTACCTCGTCCGCACGCTAGGGCGCATCGCCCAAGACCCCGAGGTTGCTCTCACAGAACTCGTGGCCAACGCTTGGGATGCCGGCGCCTCCCTGGTCGATCTGACGATACCTCCTACCAACGAGCTGGCCCTCACGGTTGAGGACGATGGGCATGGCATGAGTGCCGCCCAGTTCAAAGGCCGCTGGATGAAGTTGGGCTACAACCGCCTCAAGCACCAAAGCGCCATGGTCGAGTTCCCGCCAGAGCGCCACGGCTGGCGCCGCAGGGCCTATGGGCGCAACGGCGTCGGCCGCCACGGCCTGCTGTGCTTCGCCGACCAGTATTCGGTGGAGACATGGCGCGAGGACAAGGGCGCAAACTTCGACATCGGCACCCAAAGCGAAGAGAATCCCTTTAAGATCGAAAAAGAAGGATCTTTCCTCCGAAAAGGCCATGGGACCAAGCTCTCTGTCATCGTCCAGCGACACTTGCCCAACGCCGACGCCATCCGTGGGCTACTAGCGGGCCGCTTCGTTCACGATCCCCAGTTCGTTGTCCGGGTCAATGGCGTGTCGGTTGCGTTGGCCGACCAAACTGGACTCATCGAGAAGCAGGACTTGCGGATTGCCGGTTGCCCGCCAGCCGAGGCCTTTGTCGTCGACACGTCGCGGACTGCCAAATACACGCTCTACCAAGGCATCGCTTTCTGGGTGAATGGGCGCCTAGTCGGCGTGCCGAGCTGGGTGGTCGGCTCGGAGGCTGTGATCGATGGGCGAGCGCGCTTCGCCAAACGGTTTTCGATCGTCATCAAGGCCGACGACGGCTGGCTGCCTGAGGTCGAGCAGGACTGGGTTCGATTCAAGAGCAGCAAGAAGGTCGAGGCCCTCTTCGAGGCCGCACGCGACTACGCCAAGAAGGTTTTTGCCCAGATTTCGGCGACGCTGGTGGAGGAGAGCTCGGAAGAGGCGTTGGTTAAGAACCGAGAGGACTTCAAGGAGTTATCACCCCTAGGCCGCGCCGAAGTAGCCAGTTTCGCCCGCGATTTAGTTAAGGCCACGCCAACCGTCTCACAGGACGTGCTCTCAGCAGCGGTGCAGGCGTTGATCAATATCGAGAAGGCCCGCGGCGGCGCGGCGTTGCTCGACAAGCTCACCAAACTTGACGAGTCGGACGTCGAAGGGCTTGATCGGCTGCTGAGCCAGTGGACCGTTAATGATGCTCTATCGGTCCTCGACGAGATCGATCAGCGATTGGCGGTGATCGCCGCGATCGAAAAACTTTCTGGGGACGAAGCGGCCGACGAGCTGCACACGCTGCATCCTCTGGTGACGCAGGCGCGATGGCTTTTCGGTCCCGAGTTCGACAGCAGCGAATACGCTTCAAACGTCAGTCTCAAAACCGCTGCGGAGAAGGTCTTTGGCAAGAGTCTTCCGGCGCAGGCCTTCATCAACGCTAAGAAACGTCCGGACATTCTTGTGCTCAAAGACTCGACCTGCTCGATCGTGGGCACCGAAGGATTCGATCACTCGGACACCATGCTCACGCGCATCCAGAGCGTGCTGATCATCGAGTTAAAGAAAGGGCGCTCTGCGATTGGCCGTGATGAGATGACGCAAGCCGATGGCTACATCCAGGATTTTCTTGAAAGCGGAGCCCTTGAGGGGACGCCAATGTTCAGGGCTTTCGTCGTTGGACACGAGATCGCGGCCAAGACGGCGGGGGAGAAGGAGATCAAGGAGGATGGCGTCGTCCGCGGGCGTGTCCAAGCTACCACTTACCATCAGCTCACTCGCTCTGCCAACAAGCGGCTTTTCCGATTGAAAGAGCGCATCCCAGCCCGATACGAGGATGTGTCTGGAGCAGACTTGTCAGCCAAAGTTATGCAAACAGCTTCTCAGGCGTCGCTCGGCTTGCGCCCGCCGAATGGAATCTAATTCGAGCGCCGAGATCGGGATTCGTCGAATTGGAACGGACGAGTGAATGAAACCTAAACCGGCCTTCCCTAAGCGTTGCTACGAAAACAGGGAAATAGTCCAATCACTTGCATAGCGACAAATCAGTCCAGTCCGAGTTATTTGAATCGAGCGACTAGCTTAGCCAAAAGCTTTTTTCATTTCCTCGTCGAGTTTGTGTTCAGGAATGCTGGATAACGCTACATGCAGTATGAGCGCTGCGGTTTGAGTGACTGAAGGCTTATGAGGAAGACCGGATGCCGCGCGCGCTATCCGCTCAATTTTATTCCAATCTTCGTCAAGTCGCGGAATTTTGACTTGGGCGCTTGAACCTTCCACGCTCGGGCGCCCACCTTTCGGCGACAAGAGTCGTGTAATCGCTTCGCGAACACTATATAGGTCTAATCCTTGGACGTTTCCGACTTTGATGCCGTCAAACGCTTCCCGCACACGTTCGGGGTCCACCCGGCGAGTTGAAGAGAGGGTGGCGGAAAGCCGAGCAGCTTGCTTACGACCACTGACAAATTTGACTTCGGAATTCATACTGCCTCCTATTGCTCGATCTTAATCAAAAAAAGCTCATTGTTGAACTCGACAGCCATTTCGCCTTGGTTGGTTTTGATTCCAATCTCTTTAACCAGGCCAACTATTTCAGAGAGGCGGGTTTCAAATGCATCTGGACGAATAAAAGCATACACGACAACTGGTTGCTCTTTGATGAGTTTTCCTTCGTCGTTCAGCCAGGCGCCCTGCACGGGTGGCATGGCAGTCGCACCGCCATTAATCTCAGCCAACAAGGTAAGAGTTCGATCAACCCATTTTGCGTTGTCAATTTTTGCTCCATGTTTATCTTGACTTGGCACGTAGATAGAGATGCGATCGGGGAGAGAGATATATGCGCCAAAGGCTTCTTCGATGTTGACAGTCTTTACAGCAGCCATGGATTAATCTTCCTTCTTTTGGGCCCAAAAGGCAAGAGTGTTGGTCTCGGATACGTAGGAAAGTCGGCCCGTCCGTCGCGTAGCGCGCGGAGCGACCGTCCTGTCGGAATAGATTTTAGTCCAAGCTTAGCCGTAGATCATGTTCGGCAAGTGTCATGCCTCGAGACAACGGCGGCTCGTCACGATTGACAACGTAAGATCTTGCCTCAGGTCGTCAGGACCACGAACTCATGCGCGTTTTCGACAAACGACGTGTTTGCGAGCATCAAGGCGATGTCGAGGTCCGTGCGCAGCAGCGACCTGGCGCTCACCAGGTTCCAGGACTCCACCAAAACCTTGACGGCCGCCGAAGCGCTGACGCCACGCTTGACCGCGCCGCTGGCGAGCAAATCGAGCGGGAAGAACGGCGTTCCGCTTCCGCCGATCATGGCTTCCCAGGCAACGAGCAAGTTTGTCTGTCTTCGTCCAGTCGCAGCAAAACCGCTTGGAAAGGTTGAGTGTGCAAGGGATTCATGAATCGTTGGTCAGTCGACGCGTTAAACCGCGCGGGGAGCAAAGGGGGACTGAATTCGCGATTTTTAGGCGAGAAAAGTGTCGCTGCCTCTTGAAGAGATGCTTAAAAAAGTCGCGCCATGGTATTGCTGCATCATGGGAGTGAGCTTTTCCGTCGCGCTGTGCTTGATGGCGGCGGCGTTGATTTCTTTGGGAGCGGTGGTCATGTGGTCTGAATCGGTACGGCTTGGCGCGTGGAAGGCCAGGACTTGCCATTTTAACCCGATCGACCCGGCAGTCCGCGGCAAAGATCGTCGTTGCTCGACAGTTTTTCGTCCGCAACGCCGGTGGCCGCAAGAAGCGGGCCACCTTTCCAGGGATTACGGTTTCGCGGCTGCCTTCGCCTGTGCAATCCAGCTATCGAACAGTTCTTGGTGGAACTTGATCCAGCCTGCCGTATGGCGCGCGATGTCCGCCTGCGATCCTTGCCCATTGCGCACGCGTTCGTTCTGCGCATTGATGTCGGCAATCGGCAGGCGCATGACCTCGAACAGCTTGACCGCTGCCGGATTCTTTTCGGCCCAGGCGCGATTGACGACGAAGCGCGTGGTGTTGACCGAAAATCCATAGTCGCTGCCATCGGCCAGGCGGGTGTTGGCGTTTTGCGGATTCGACGAATGCGGCACCTGCAGCCACACGACGTCCTTGCCGGGAACAAGCACGCTGCTGACCCAGTACGGCGTCCAGGTGTAATACAGGATGGATTCCCCGCGCCCGTAGCGGCCGATCGTATCGGCGATCAGCGCCGAATAGCTGCCCTGCACGTGCTTGATCGTCGGACGTAGTTTATAGCCGTCCATATGGTGTTCGATCATGGCTTCGCAGCCCCAGCCCGGATCGCAACCGGTCAGGTCGGCCTTGCCGTCGCCGTCATGGTCGAACAGCCGGGCGATGCCCGGGTCGCGCAGCTGGTCGAGTTGGGTGATGTCGTACTTCTCGGCCGTGGCCTTGTCGATCAGGTAGCCCTGCGCGGCCGGGCCGGCATACTGGCCGGTGCGCAGCAGCTTGGCGTCGCCGCCGCCATTGTCGTAATAGTCCTGGTGCAGCGGGTCCCAGTGCACCGCGAGGAAGGTCGCGTCGCCATTGCCGACGGCGACGTGCGCGGTCGGGTAGGCGACTTCCTTGATCGGTTGCGTTTCGTAGCCCAGCTGTTCCAGCGCGCGGTTGGCCAGCATGGTCTGGAAGGTTTCCTCGGCCAGCGGGCCTTGCAGGGCCTGCACCTTGACGCCCTTGCCGGGCAGGCTGGCGCCTGGGGTTTGCGCCGTCGCGATGCCGGTGCTCAGGGCGAGCCCGGCAAGTACCAGGGTCGAGATCCAGCGGAATGCGCGCCGTGTTTTATAGGTGGCGTTGAAGTGGTCGGTTTGACGCATCGGGTTCCTTTCGAATTATTGTGCGGTGGCGGGCTTGGCGCCCGGGTCCGCATCGGTGCGCGCGGCGCCGCCGAGGCGGCGCAGGACGAAGCCGACCGGACCGGTCTGGTACCAGTGGCGCACGCCGCGGCGCGGTTGCCCCATGGCCTGGGTCAGGCGGTCGAGCATGATGGCCAGCAGGACGATGCCGAGGCCGCCCACGGTGGCCAGGCCCATGTCCAGGCGGCCGATGCCGCGCAACACCATCTGGCCGAGGCCGCCGACCGCGATCATCGAGGCGATCACCACCATCGACAGCGACAGCATCAGCGACTGGTTGATGCCGGCCATGAGCGACGGCATGGCCAGCGGCAGTTGCACGCGGGTCAAGAGCTGCCAGGGCGAGGCGCCGTAGGCGCGCGCTGCTTCGATCAGGTCGGGGCGTACCTGGCGAATGCCGAGGTTGGTCAGGCGCACCAGCGGCGGCAGGGCGAAGATGATGGTGACGATCACGCCCGGCGCATTGCCGATACCAAACAGCATGACCACCGGCACCAGGTAGACGAAGGCCGGCGTCGTCTGCATGGCGTCGAGCAGCGGGCGCAGGATGTTTTGCGCGCGGTCGCTGCTGGCCAGGAAGATTCCCAAGGGTAATCCGATGACCAGGCAGAACACCAGCGAAGTGAGCACCAGCGACAGGGTGACCATCGCTTCCGGCCACACGCCCAGCATGGCGATCGCCAGCAGCGCCAGCACGGTGCCGACGGCCAGCGCGCGGCTGGTGAACTGCCATGCCAAGAGGCCAATGATGGCGATCAGGACGAGCGAGGGCACGGCCAGCAGCAGCTGGCTGGAACCGGTCAGCGTCGCGTCGATCGGCGCGCGCACGGCCTGGAAGAAGGGGCGGAAATGCTCGACCACCCAGCCCAGGCCGTCGTTGATCCAGGATTGCAGCGGCAGCGCGCCATCGAAGATGCGCGCCAGGCCGACGCTGCCGGCGTCCCCGGGCGTGACGGCCGGCGCGGCGTCGAGCCAGGAGGTGTCGCCCGGCGGCGTCGGCAGCCAGGGGTTGGCCTGGGCGGCCTGTTCTGCTGCCTGCCCTGCGGCTTGTTCTGCGGCCGGCTGGACTGCCGTGATACTGTTTTCGGTGGTGCTCATGCTGGTCCTTTCTGAGTCGGGGCCTCGGGAATGGCGGGCGTGTCGGGGTCGAGGAATTTCAGCAAGGTGGTCTTGCTGATCGCGCCGCACAGGCGTCCGTCATCGGCCACCACCGGCACCGCGTACGGCAGTTGCGCCACCTGGCCGAACAGCCCGGCGACGGGCTCGTCCGCCTTGATGGTCTGCACTTCCGTCAGGAAGGCATGCGCCAGGCCCAGCGGGCCGGAATGGCCGTCGAGGGCGCTGCGCAGGGAATCGACCGACACCAGGCCGAGGAATTCGCGCTGCGGATTGACGACGTAGGCGTAGGTGCGGTCTTGCTCCTCGAGCATCGACAGCGCCGCGCGCGAGCCGCGGGTCGGCGATTCCGACACCACGATCTGGCTCTTGCGGGCGATGTCGCCGGCCTTGAACACCGCCGCCGCATCGACGCCGCGCACGAAACTGCGCACGTAGTCGTTGGCGGGCTTGCGCAGGATTTCCTCGGGCGTGCCGACCTGCACCACGTGCCCATCCTTCATGATGGCGATCCGGTCGCCGATGCGCATCGCCTCGTCCAGGTCGTGCGAGATGAAGACGATGGTGCGGCGCTTGATCTGCTGCAGGCGCAGTAGCTCGGATTGCATCTCGGTGCGCATGATCGGGTCGAGCGCCGAAAACGCCTCGTCCATCAGCAGGATCGATGGATCGCTGGCCAGCGCTCTGGCCAGGCCCACGCGCTGCTGCATGCCGCCGGACAGCTCGTCGGGATAGCTGGCGCCATAGGCCGCCAGGCCGACCTGTTCCAGCGCCTGCCGCGCCTGGGCATGGCGCTCCGCCCTGGGAATGCCGGCCAGCTCCATGCCGAAGGCGGTGTTGTCGAGCACGGTGATATGCGGCAGCAGCGCGAACGACTGGAACACCATGCTGATGTCCTTGCGGCGCAAGGCGCGCAGCTCGGCGTCCGGCAGCGTGTTGATGTCGTTGCCGTCGACCAGGATGCGGCCGTCGGTCGGCTCGACCAGGCGGTTGAGCATGCGCACCAGGGTCGACTTGCCCGAGCCCGACAAGCCCATGATGACGAAGATCTCGCCCGCTTCGATGGTGAAGGTGGCGTCGAACACGCCGATCGTGCAGCCGGTCCTGGCCAGGATGTCTTGCTTGTCGGCGCCCTGGCGCACCAGCGCCAGCGCGTCGTCGGGCCGGTCGCCGTACACCTTGAAGACATGGTCGATGATGATTTGTTTTGCCACGTTGTTGTTCTCCTTCGATTGGGCGAATGAATGAAACCCTGCGGCCATTGGCGCTCATGGGAGTGGGTGGACCCGCGCCGTCGTCGGTGCAAATGGCGTGCAAGCGCAGGCGGCGCAAGGAACTGGCACGCTGGACCGGCGAGGGGATGCTGACGACAATGACGTCAACGACTACGGATGCAGACGCTGGGCCTGAGAGCGATTTCCCATCAATGGATGGAAAATACGGTGCGGCAGGGTATTGCTAAAAGTAACTATTGCCTAATGGGCATGAATTATAGTTAAAATCTAATGATAAGTCAATCTGATTTATTTATTGTGGCAGGCACTGGTCTGTCGCGGCTTCCCACCGTCCTTCTAGGGCAATGCGCCCGTTGCAGATCGCATGGAAGTCGTTTCCGGTGTCGCAGGCGTGCAAGGTCACCTCCGCGCTAATGCCGTGAAGTTAAGCTGCTGAGCTAGCAGTCAACTACGTCGTCCCCGCGCAGGCGGGGACCCAAGTTCTGCAAACATCGTCGAAACGCTTGCATGATTGGGTCCCCACCTGCGTGGGGACGACGTTTATACGCTGACTCAAGAAGACTTTCGCCTTCACTTGACGTCATTGCCACCTCCGCGCCCATCTCGACAAGCAGCCGTGATCGACCGCCAAGATCCCAGGCGGCTACAAGGAGCGCCCGCTCATGAATACCTTCCTTCCATGGCGAGACGCCCGCCGCACATGACAGCGAACTCGCCGTCGCTGCCGCCTGCCAGCAACGTGACATCGGCGCCCAGCGCCACCGGCTGGCGGAAGTGGCACCAGAGCGCGGCGATGTCGCGCTCCGTCGATGCCTGCAGCAGCGAACATGCCTTCGCCAGCGTGTGCGCGCCGTGGATGATCGGCGCGCGCATGCCCATCAGGCGCGCCGACCATGGCCACAGGTGGATCGGGTTCCAGTCGCCCGACAAGGCCGCATAGCGCCGGCCGGCGTCATGCGCGACGGTCCAGCGGCCGAGCGCCTGACCGGACGGTGCGTCGGGCTGCGGCGCGGCGCGGCTGGCACGGCTGCCGCGCCGGATCAGATAGGTGCTGTCGCAGGAAAAGGCCAGGCGCTCGCCGTCGAAGGCGCGCGTCTCCAGCACGCAGTGCAAGGCGCCGTTCGGCGCCGGGGGCGGCAAGTGCAAGGCGGTCGCCAGCGCCAGCGGCGCGTCATGCGGCGCCGGGCCGTGCAGCGCCAGCCGGTTCTCGACATGGATCAGGCCTGGAATGCGAAACGGGATCGGGCAGGCCAGCATGGTGGCCAGTTGCGCGCGCTGCGCCAGCAGATAGAGGAAGGTGACCGGAATGGCGACGCCCGCGAATCCAAACGCGGCGTTATAGCGGCGCACGTGATCGAGGTCGATCCGCTCAAGGCGCCAGGTGGCGCCGATCTGGCTGGTCGGCGCGCGCGCCGGGCGCTTGACGAGCGCCCGCAGCAGCATGGCCGCGCCCAATGGAGGAAGAGCGGGAAGGGAAGCGGGGGACGGAATGCGCATCCGCGCAGGATAGCACTCCGTCCAGCCCGGCGGAACGTCAGGCCGCCTTGGCCTGGGTCACGCGCCGCGTGATGTGCGCCAGCGCCGCATCGACCTGGTCGATCAGCACCAGGCACAGGTCGCCCTCGTTCAGGCGGTCGAGCGCGCGGTCGATGGCGACGAATTCGCCATTGATCTCTTCCACGTGGCCGGTGCGGGTGGCGCCGGCCAGGCCCGCGCGCAGCAGCGCGATCACCTCGCCGTCGGCGCGGCCGCGCTGGCACTGGTCCTGGTACAACAGCACGTCGTCGAACGCCTTGCCGAGGATTTCGGTCTGCTGGCGGATGTCCTGGTCGCGGCGGTCGCCCGCGCCGCTGATCACCACCGAGCGGCGCTTGGCCGGCATGCCTTCGACCGCATTGACCAGCGCGGCGATCGCGTCCGGATTGTGGCCGTAGTCGGCGATCACGGTGGCGCCGCGGTAGTCGAACACATTGAAGCGGCCCGGCGCGTTGTCGCTCTCGCCCACGAAGGTCTTCAGGCCCAGGCGGATCGCGTCCCACGACGTGCCCACGCCCCAGGCGGCCGCCACCGACGCCATCACGTTCTCGACCTGGAAGCCCACCACGCCGCCACGGGTGATCGGCACTTCCTTCAGGTCGATGCGCTCGATGAAGCGGCCCTGCGCGGCGACCAGGTGGCCGTCTTCCACGAACACGACGCGGCGGCCCTGGGCGCGGTGCATCGCCATGACGGGCAAGCCCACGTCCTGGGCGAAGAAGGTGACGTCGCCGCGGGTCTTCTCGGCCATCGCCGCCACGGTCGGGTCGGCGGCGTTGAGCACCGCCATGCCGCCCACGGCCACGTTCTGGACGATCACGCGTTTCAGCACGGCCAGGTCTTCCAGCGTGGTGATGTAGTTCAGGCCCAGGTGGTCGCCGGCGCCGATATTGGTCACCACCGCGACCTGGCAACGATCGAACGCGAGGCCTTCGCGCAGCAGGCCGCCGCGCGCCGTCTCGAACACGGCGGCGTCGACGTCCGGGTGCTGCAGCACGTTGCGCGCGCTGCGCGGACCGCTGCAGTCGCCGCTGTCGATGCGGCGGCCTTCGATGTAGACGCCGTCGGTATTGGTCATGCCGGTGCGCAGGCCCGACGCGGTGAGCAGGTGCGCGATCAGGCGCACGGTGGTGGTCTTGCCGTTGGTGCCGGTCACGGCCACCACCGGGATGCGGCCGTTGTCGCCGTCCTTGTACAGGGTGTCGATGATCGCTTCGCCGATCGCGCGCGGCTTGCCGAACGACGGCGCCAGGTGCATGCGCAGGCCCGGCGCGGCGTTGACTTCGACGATGCCGCCGCCCACCTCTTCCATCGGTTTCAGGATGCTGTCGGCCACCAGGTCGACGCCGCAGATGTCCAGGCCGATCATGTGGGCGGCGGCGATCGCGCGCTCGGCCACTTCGGGGTGGACGTCGTCGGTCACGTCGGTGGCGGTGCCGCCGGTCGACAGGTTGGCGTTGTTGCGCAGGACCACGCGCTGGCCCAGGGCCGGGACCGAGTCGGCGTGCATCCCTTGCTGCACCAGGGTGCCCAGGGCGATGTCGTCGAAGCGGATCCTGGTCAGCGACGTGGCATGGCCGTCGCCGCGGCGCGGGTCGCGGTTCACCTCGTCGACCAGCTCGCGCACGGTGTGCTTGCCGTCGCCGATCACCTGCGGCGGCTCGCGCCGCGCGGCGGCCACCAGCTTGTCGCCGACCACCAGCAGGCGGTAGTCGTGGCCCGGCAGGTAGCGCTCGACCAGGATGTCGTCGCGAAATTCGCTGGCCGCCCTGAAACCGGCGTCCAATTGCTCGCGGGTGGTGACGTTGACCGTCACGCCCTTGCCCTGGTTGCCGTCCTTGGGCTTGATCACGACCGGCAGGCCGATTTCCAGGGCCGCGGCCCAGGCGTCATCGGGGTCGACCACGCTGCGGCCCTGCGGCACCGGCACGCCGGCCGCATCCAGCAGCTTCTTGGTCAGCTCCTTGTCCTGGGCGATCGACTCGGCGATGGCGCCGGTGGCGTCGATCTCGGCGGCCTGGATGCGGCGCTGGCGGCTGCCCCAGCCGAACATCACCATGCTGCCCTCGGTCATGCGGCGAAACGGGATGTTGCGCGCCACGGCGGCCTGCACGATCGCGCCGGTCGATGGGCCCAGGCGCACGTCTTCGTCCAGGTCGCGCAATTGCTTCAATGCGGCGGCCAGGTCGAACGGGGTGTCGTCGCGCGCCGACCCGATCAGCTGCTGCGCCAGGTCCAGCGCCAGGCGGCCGACGTCTTCCTCGCTGTATTCGACCACGACCTGGTAGATGCCGGTTTCCAGGGTGGCGGTGGTGCGGCTGAAGGTCACCGGGCAGCCGGCTTCGGCCTGCAGGGTCAGCGCCGTCAGTTCGAGCACCTGCGCCAGCGGCACCGTGTCGTGGTGGCCATAGGGCTGCAGGGCGCCCATCTGCGGGAAGCGCACGCGCAGGCGCGATTCGAAACCGGCCAGGGCGTCGATCGATGCTTCCTGCGGCGTGCACGCCACGATGGCCTCGACCGAGGTGTGGTGGCTCCAGAGATTGGGGCCACGCAGGGCCCGTACGCGAGATACTTCCATAAACCGTGTTCCTTTATTGATGGATTACTTCTTCGGCGTCGCGTCGAAGGCGCGCAGGCCGCCGCACAGCAGGTCGCTCGGCACGCCGAGCGCCCACGCGGCGGCCACCGCCGCCAGCACGTTTTCCGGGTACTTCACGGTCGACGGCTTCATTGCCGACAGGGCGATCAGCGGCGTTTCCTGCTCGCCCGCGGCCAGCACGATGCGGCCGTCGCGCGTGAACACGATGCGTTCGCCGTTCTGGCGGTGCGCGGCCAGGATCGGGTTGGTCTCGTCGGCGGCGTAATAGATGACGCTGCCGTCGCACAGTTCGGCCAGGCCGGCGACCTGCGCGTCGGCGGCATTCAGCACCGCCACGCCGTCCGGCAGGATCACGTCGACCTGGCTGCGGATCACGTTGCGCATCGCCTCCTGGTCACGGATGTAGAACTCGGCCACATCCTCGATGCCGTTCATGTCGGTCACCACGCCCACCGTGCAGCGGTCGTAGGGCAGGCCGTCCTGCAGGATCGAGCGCGCGTTCGATTCGAACACGGCGGTCTCGACGTTACGGTTGATCAGGATGCGCTGGGCCGCTTCGACGCCGGTCGAATCGCGATTCGAGATGGCGCGCGCGTTCAGGTACAGGCCTTCGCCGTTGGCGACGCCGACCTCCTTGCCCGTGATGTTGACCAGGCAGCCGACCAGGCGCGTGATCAGGCTGCAGCCCTTCGAGCCGGTCACGCCCACCACTGGAATGCGCGCCGTCTGCTCTTGCTCGAACAGGTGGTCGATGATGTCCTTGCCAACGTTGCGCGCCGTGCCGCTGGCCGGCTTCATGTGGGCCAGCAGGCCCGGGCTGGCGTTGACTTCGATGACGGCGCCGCGCTGCTCTTCCAGCGGACGCGAGATGTCTTCGCACACCAGGTCGATGCCGGCGATGTCCAGGCCGACGATGCGCGCGGCCAGGGCGGCGGCGTAGGCGACGTCGGGATGCACCAGGTCGGTCACGTCGTCGGCGACGTTGCCGTTCACCTGGATCAGCACTTTCTGGCCCTCGGCCGGAACCGAGTCGGGCGTCAGGCCCTGGCGCTGCAGCTGCAGCTGGTTCTCTTCGCTCTCGCGCGGCTTGACGGGGCTGAGCGGGAATTCCTCGCTCTCGCCGCGGCGCGGGTCGATGTTGATCTGGGTGTCGCACAGCTCTGCCACGCTGTGGCGGCCGTCGCCGGTCACCCAGACCGATTCGCCGCGGGCGCAAGCCACCACCTTGCGGCCGACCACCAGCAGGCGGTGTTCGTTGCCCGTCACGTAGCGCTCGACCAGCACGGATTTGCTTTCGCCTTCTTCGGAAGCGATCGTGTAGGCCGCCTTGACCTCAGCCTCGGTCATCAGGTTGAGCGACACGCCGCGGCCGTGATTGGCGTCGATCGGTTTGATCACCACCGGCAGGCCGATGTCCTGGGCTTCGTCCCAGGCGGCGTCGATGCTGCGCACGATCGCGCCTTCCGGCACCGGCACGCCGCACGAGGAGAGCAGGGACTTGGTCATGTCCTTGTCGCTGGCGATGCCTTCGGCGATCGCGCTGGTGCGGTCGGTCTCGGCGGTCCAGATGCGGCGCTGGGCGGCGCCGTAGCCGAGCTGCACCAGGTTGCCGTCGGTCAGACGGATGGAAGGAATGCGGCGATCCGTGGCGGCGTCCACGATGTGGGCGGTCGAGGGGCCCAGGCAGTGGCGGTCGACCATGTCGGTCAGGCGCGCGACTTCGGCGGCGAGGTCAAACGGCGCGTCGTTGATCGCGGCCATCATCAGGCGGTGGGCCACGTCCAGGGCGGCGCGGCCGACGGTTTCGTCGCGGGTGCGGAAAGCCATCTTGTAGATGGCGTGTTCCCCGGTCGACCGGGTCTTGCCGAAGCCGGTCTTCATGCCGGCCAGGTTCTGCACCTCGAGCACGATGTGTTCGAGGATGTGGCCGGCCCAGGTGCCGTCGACCAGGCGCTCCAGGAAGCCGCCGCGGTAGCCGAGCCCGCAGTGGTGCTCGACCAGTCCGGGCAGCCAGGCGGTCAGGCGCTCGGTGAAGCCGGGAAGAAGGTTCGACGGATAGTCTTCGAGCTCGCCGATGTCGAGCCAGGCCTCGAGTACCGGACGGTAGGTCCAGATATTCGGTCCGCGCAGATAGGTCACGCGCAGGAATTTGATGTCATTCTTCTTGGTCATGTAATCACTTTTGCCGCCTGGCGCCTCTCTTGCGCTGGCGACTTGTCCTTGTCTGCCCGACTTTCAAAACGGTGCCGAAAGCGGCCGCGACCCGCCTGAAACAGGACCACTTGCCAACCTGCTGCGCCGCAACATTCCTACTATCACGTTTTCCGTGTCATCCAAACGATACGCACAAACGTTTTACCGCTCTGTGGAGCGTTTCACGCAACGGCGTAACGACGGTCCTCGTGCATCGCCGAGCCGGCGCCATGTCCACCCTTCGAGAACAAAAGCCTGTTATCGGGCGCAATACATGACAACTCAACAACCTGCTATTCCATCGTCGCTTGCGGTAGCCGCCAGTTCTGTACCTGAACAGTGGCAAAGTGACGTCGCGAAACAGCTTGCACCAGGGGAAAACGTTTTAAGCAGCGTAGAGGTTGACCTCGACGCGAAATTACATTTTTCAAAAGGCCTGGTGCTGGTCACCGATCGCCGCCTGCTGGCGCGCGCGCCGGGCGAAAGCGGGTGGCGCGACTGGCCGCACCGCGCCGGCACCGCGCTGCACCACCATGACCACGCCGGCGTCGGCCATCTCGAGCTGGTCGACGACGGCGGCTTGCTGGCCGCCTGGCGCTTCACCCTGGGCCAGAACCTGCACGCGATCCGCGTCGCCGACCATTTCCGCGACCAGGTGCACAGCGTGGCCAGCGGCGTGCCCGTGCAGCCGCCCGACCAGCACACTTGCCCGAGTTGCAAGGCCCCGCTCGAACCGGACCAGGAAGACTGCCCGATCTGCGAAAAGGTGCTGCATACGCCGCCGTCGACCTGGACGCTGTTCCGGCTCTGGCGCTTCGCCAAGCCATACAAAGGGCAGTTGCTGCTGGGCTTCCTGCTGATGCTGGGCTCGACCGGCGCGCACATGATCCCGCCTTACCTGACGATGCCGCTGATGGACAACGTCCTGATTCCGTACCAGAACGGGCAGGCCATCGACACCAATATTGTTTATTTATACATGGGCGGCCTGTTTGGCGCCGCACTGCTGGCCTGGCTGCTGGGCTGGGCCAAGACCTACGTGCTGGCGCTGGCCTCCGAACGCATCGGCGCCGACCTGCGCTCGACCACTTATGAACACCTGATGCGGCTGTCGCTGGAATTCTTTGGCGGCAAGCGCACCGGCGACCTGATGGCGCGCATCGGCAGCGGTTCGGACCGGATCTGCGTGTTCCTGTCGCTGCACCTGCTCGACTTCCTGTCCGACGTGCTGATGATCATCATGACGGGCCTGATCCTGTTCACCATCAATCCGTGGCTGGCCGTGGTGACCTTGCTGCCGTTGCCGTTCATTGCCTGGATGATCCACATCGTGCGCGACAAGCTGCGCACCGGCTTCGAGAAAATCGACCGCGTCTGGGGCGAGGTGACCAATGTGCTGGCCGACACCATCCCCGGCATCCGGGTGGTGAAGGCCTTTGCCCAGGAAAAGCGCGAGGCGGCACGCTTCCGCGAAGCCAACAAGCACAATTTGACGGTCAACGACAAGCTGAACCGGGTGTGGTCGCTGTTCTCGCCCACCGTGTCGTTCCTGACCGAACTGGGCCTGCTCGTGATCTGGTGCTTCGGCATCTGGCAGGTGTCGCGCGGAGACATCACGGTCGGCACCCTGTCGGCCTTCATCGCCTACAGCGGCCGCTTCTACGTGCGCCTGGATTCGATGAGCCGCATCGTGTCGGTGACACAAAAGTCGGCGTCGGCCGCCAAGCGCATCTTCGACATCCTCGACCACGTTTCGAGCGTGCCGGACCCGGTTAATCCGGTGAAGGTCGACAAGGTCGCGGGCAATATCGAGCTGCGCGAAGTCGGTTTCCGTTACGGCAACCGCGCGGTCAACCGCGGCATCTCCCTCAAGATCAAGGCCGGCGAAATGGTGGGCCTGGTCGGCCACAGCGGCTCGGGCAAGAGCACGCTGGTCAACCTGATCTGCCGCTTCTACGACGTGTCCGAAGGCGCGATCCTGCTCGACGGCCAGGATATTCGCTCATTTGCCGTGGCCGACTACCGCCGCAACATCGGACTGGTGCTGCAGGAGCCGTTCCTGTTCTTCGGCACGATCGCAGAGAATATTGCTTATGGCAAACCGAACGCAACGCGCGAAGAGATCATCGCGTCGGCGCGCGCCGCCCACGCCCACGAATTCATCCTGCGCCTGCCGCAGGGCTACGATTCGATGGTCGGCGAGCGCGGCCAGGGCCTGTCGGGCGGCGAGCGCCAGCGCATCTCGATCGCGCGCGCCTTGCTGATCGACCCGCCGATCCTGATCCTGGACGAAGCGACGTCGTCGGTGGATTCGGAAACCGAAAAAGAAATCCAGAAAGCGCTCGACAACCTGGTGCAGGGCCGCACCACGATCGCCATCGCGCACCGCCTGTCGACCCTGCACCGGGCCGACCGCCTGGTGGTGCTGGACCGCGGCGTGGTGGTCGAAGAAGGCAATCACGACGAACTGATGGCGCGCGAAGGCGCCTACCACCGCCTCTACGAAGCGCAGGCGCGCAACGTGGACCAGGACCTGGACGACAAGGACGCATAAATGACTACCGTTTCGACCATCCCCTTCCAGCTGCGCCGCGACAGTTTTGGAAAACTCGTGATCACGCTCGAAAACGGCGAGGAATGGGTCGGCGTGACGCCGGTGCGCGCCTTCCCGATCCAGGCGCCGACCAGGGGCATCTCGCTGGTGCGCGAAGGCGGCAAGGAAGTCGCCTGGATCGACGACCTGGCCGACATGCCGGACGCGATCCGCACCCTGATCGGCGAGGAAATCGCGGGCCGCGAGTTCATCCCCGAGATCCTGGCCATCAAGGACGTGACGAGCTTCGCCACGCCCTGCACCTGGTTCGTCAAGACCGACCGCGGCGACACCGAGTTCGTGCTGAAGGTGGACGAGGACATCCGCCGCATCGGCGAAGCGTCGCTGCTGGTGGCGGACAGCCACGGCATCAACTTCCTGGTGCGCGATATGTTCAAGATCGACAAGCACAGCCGCAAGATCCTCGATCGCTTCCTCTGACCCTGGTATGAACGGGCGCCGGGCGGCGCGTTTTTCTGAAGCGTCGTCCAGCGTTCGGCCTCCCACATACCGTCGGTAACAATCCGGTTACAGTCTTCTCATCGGCCACATGGCCACGCTTTGAGGAGAAGACAATGGATTCCATCAACCGCAACCAACCCGAACAGAACCGCCGCGACCTGGCCGGTGTGGACGCCATCGAGCGCATCAAGGACATGATCGACGCTGCCGATGCGTGCTTCTTTTGCACCGGCAATGGCCAGGGTCCGAGCCGCGGCGTGCGCCCGATGAGCGTGCGCGAGACCGACGATGCCGGCGCCATCTGGTTCCTGAGCAGCATCGACAGCCACAAGAACCAGGAGGTGCAGGCCAATCCGACCGTCAAGCTGTTGTTCCAGTCGGGCAAGCATTCGGGTTTCCTGGAACTGGACGGCCACGCCGAGATCTCGCAAGACAAGGCGCGCATCAAGCAATTGTGGAACCCGCTGCTCAAGACCTGATTCACGGAAGGCGAGGACGATCCGCGCATCAGCGTCGTCAAGATCACGCCCAAGGCCGGCTATTACTGGGACAACAAGCACGGCGACGCGGTGGCCGGCGTCAAGGTCGCGGTCGGCGCGGTGCTCGGCAAGACGCTCGACGATTCGATCGAAGGCACGCTGTCGTTCTAAGAGGAGAAGAGCGGGTGCATTTCATCCTGGCGACGATCGGCTCGGCCGGCGACCTGTTTCCCTTCCTCTGGATCGGCCGCGCGCTGCGCGAGCGCGGCAACCGGGTCGATTTCCTCGGCCCGGAGCAGCATGCGCACTACGTCAAGGCGGCCGGGCTCACTTTCCACGGCCTGCCGGCCGACATGGCCGTGCTCGACCATCCCGACCTGTGGCACGCGACCCGCGGCCTGGCCGTGGTGTGGGAAGCGACGCGGCCGGCGATGGCGCAGCTGCCGCGGGTGGTCGAGGCGCTCGCGCGCGAACAGCCGAACGCGCGGCGCGTGCTGCTGGTGCATCCGCTGGCGTTGCCGGAGGCCGACCTGTGCCGCCACGCCTGTCCTGGCCTCAAGGTCGCGGCGGCCTGGCTGGCGCCCGCCAACCTGCCGACCGTGCACGACCCGCTGCTGCTCGGTCCCTGGCCGGTGCCCGCCTGGGTGCCGCACGGCGCACGCCGCTGGCTGTGGCGGGCGCTGGCGGCGTACTCCCTCGACCCGGTGGCGCTGCCGGGCCTGAACAAGGCGCGCGCGCAGCGCGGCTTGCCGCGGGTCGCCAGCATGATCGACTTCATTCCCTTCGTTCCCGACCTGTCGCTGGCATTGTTTCCCGACTGGTTCGCCGCGCCTCAGCCGGACTGGCCGCAGCCGCTGTACCAGGCCGGCTTTCCGCTGCACGATCCCGCCCCGAACGCCGCGCCGAGCGCCGCGCTGCGCGCCTTTCTCGACGGCGGCAAGCCGCCGGTCGTGTTCACCCCCGGCACCGGCAACCGCCAGGCGCGCGGCTACTTCGAGGCGGCGGCGCAGGCGGTGGCCGAACTTGGCCTGCGCGCGGTGTTCCTGACGCCGCACGCCGAACAGTTGCCGGCCACGCTCGGCCCCCACGTCTGCTGGCAGGAATACGTCCCTTTGCGCTCCTTGCTGCCCCACGTCGCGGCCCTGGTCCACCACGGCGGCATCGGCACCACGGCCGAAGCCCTGCGCGCGGGCACGCCGCAGCTGGTCGTGCCGCTGGCGCACGACCAGTTCGACAACGCGGCGCGGGTGGTGGCGATGGGGGGTGGCGCCAGCCTGCACGCGGCGCGCGTCACGCCGGCGCGCATGGCGAGGGCCTTGCAAGGGGTGGTCGGGAACACGCAGCTCGCGGCGCAGAGCGCCGGGCTCGCCATGCGATTCGCGGGGCAGGGCGGCGTCGATGGATTGTGTGCGCGCCTGGAGACCCTGGCTTGACCGCATTGTTGGCAAGCGCACCGACGTCGGGCGCCGGCAGGCGTCCAATGGTGGATTCTCGATGATGTCGGAGGGCAGATGCCCAGCAAAAATTCCAACAAGAAACGTATGGCCGAAAGCAGGGCCGAAGACGGCTACGTCCACGTGCGCGGCGCGCGCGAACACAATCTGAAGAACGTCGACCTCGACATTCCGCGCGGGCAGCTGGTGGTGTTCACGGGCGTGTCCGGCTCGGGCAAGTCGTCGCTGGCCTTCGGCACCCTGTATGCGGAAGCCCAGCGCCGTTACCTGGAATCGGTCTCGCCCTACGCGCGCCGCCTGTTCCACCAGATGCCGGTGCCCGAGGTCGACGCGATCGAAGGCCTGCCGCCGGCCGTCGCCCTGCAACAGCAGCGCGGCACGCCGACCGCGCGCTCCTCGGTCGGCAGCGTCAGCACGCTCAGCAACTCCCTGCGCATGCTGTACTCGCGCGCGGGCGACTATCCGCCAGGGCAGGAACTGCTGTACGCCGAATCGTTCTCGCCCAACACCCCGCAGGGCGCCTGCCCGCGCTGCTCGGGCCTGGGCCGTATCTACGACGTGACCGAAGCGTCGATGGTGCCGGACGACAGCCTCACGATCCGCGAGCGCGCGATCGCCGCCTGGCCGCCGGCCTGGCATGGCCAGAACCTGCGCGACATCCTGGTCACCCTCGGTTACGACGTCGATACGCCATGGCGCGACCTGCCGAAGAAGGACCGCGACTGGATCCTGTACACCGACGAGAGCCCGACGGTGCCGGTCTACGCCGGCCTCACGCCCAAGGAGACGAAGGCGGCATTACGGCGCAAGGACACGCCCAGCTACCAGGGCACCTTCACCGGCGTGCGGCGCTACGTCACGCAGACGTTCGCCAATACCGAGAGCGCCTCCATGAAGAAGCGCGTGGCGCGCTACATGGTCAGCAGCGCCTGCCCGGAATGCGAAGGCAAGCGCCTGCGGCGCGAATCGCTGTCGGTCACCTTCGCCGGCCACGACATCGCCGAGATCTCGCGCCTGTCGCTGGCGCGCCTGGCCGAGCTGCTCCAGCCGTATGCGCTAGGCAAGGACAAGGACAAGGAAAAGGACAAGGCGCACCTGCACAACGAGCAGCTGATCGTGCGCCGCCGCATCGCCGCCGACCTGGTCGCGCGCCTGGAAGTGCTGCTGGCACTGGGCCTGGGTTACCTGGCGCTCGAACGCAGCACGCCGACCCTGTCGCCGGGCGAACTGCAGCGCCTGCGGCTGGCGACGCAAGTGCGCTCGAGCCTGTTCGGCGTGGTGTACGTGCTCGACGAGCCCTCGAGCGGCCTGCACCCGGCCGACACCGAAGCCCTGCTCGATGCGCTGGCCGAGCTGAAGGCGGCCGGCAATTCGCTGTTCGTGGTCGAACACGCGCTGGACGTGATCCGGCAGGCCGACTGGCTGGTCGACGTCGGCCCGCTGGCCGGCGAGCGCGGCGGCCAGGTGTTGTACAGCGGCGTGCCGGAAGGACTGCGCAAGGTCGAACAGTCGCAGACCAGGCGCTACCTGTTCGGCGAGGCGCCGCCGCCGCAGCGCACGCCGCGTGCGCCGAGCGGCTGGCTGAAACTCGCGGGCGTGCACCGCAACAACCTGAAGGGCCTCGAAGTCGCCTTTCCGCTCGGCGTGCTGACCAGCGTGACCGGCGTGTCGGGCTCCGGCAAATCGAGCCTCGTGAGCCAGGTGCTGGTCGAACTGGTGAGCCAGGCCCTGGGGCAGGGCGGCGCGGAGCCGGAAGAGCAGCCGGACGAACCGGATCTGGAACGCGACGAGGAACTGCCTCTGGCCGGCCACATCGTATCCGGCATGGAGGGCGTGCGGCGCCTGGTGCGGGTCGACCAGAAACCGATCGGCCGCACGCCGCGCTCGAACCTGGCGACCTATACGGGCCTCTTCGACCAGGTGAGAAAGCTGTTCGCCGCCACGAAGGATGCGAAGCAGCGTCGCTTTGATGCCGGCCGCTTCTCGTTCAACGTCGCCAAGGGCCGCTGCGAGCATTGCGCCGGCGAGGGCTTCGTGATGGTCGAGCTGCTGTTCCTGCCCAGCGTCTACGCGCCATGCCCGACCTGCGAAGGGGCGCGCTACAACGCCGAGACGCTCCAGGTACGCTATCGCGACCGCAACATCGCCGAGGTGCTGGGCATGACGGTGGGCGAAGCCAGCGCGTTCTTCAAGGACGAAGCGTCGGTCGAGCGCGCGCTGGAAGTGCTCAGCGAGGTTGGCCTGGACTACCTGCGCCTGGGTCAGCCGGCCACGGAACTGTCCGGCGGCGAGGCGCAGCGCATCAAGCTGGCGTCCGAGCTGCAGCGCGCCACGCGCGGCAATGCACTGTATGTACTGGACGAGCCGACGACCGGCCTGCACCCGGTCGACGCCGACCGCCTGATGGTGCAGCTGAACCGCCTGGTCGACGCCGGCAACACCGTGATCGTGGTCGAGCACACGATGCGGGTGGTGGCCGGCAGCGACTGGGTGATCGACGTCGGCCCCGGCGCCGGCGACGAAGGCGGTTCGGTGGTGGCTTCCGGCCCGCCCCAGGAAGTCGCGCGCAACAAGAAAAGTCGCACTGCGCCCTACCTGGCAGCCCAGATGACCTAAGGCCGAACAACCGGCGCGCCGGGCGCCTTGTGGAATTTGTGTTTATTTTGATAAGATCATCGTGCGCCGGCCGCTACCGGCTTGCGCACGACCGTGCCGCTCTGGTGTGCGTCGAATCATGTAGTTGAGTTACACTTGGGATATTTTTTTTCTAACATAACAACAAGCATGGCCGGTCCAACCATCAAAAACAGCGAGTTTCGCCGCATCCTTACCCGTAATGTCGCGCTGCCGCTGGGCATGAGTATCGTGAGCGCGCTCGTGTTTGTAGGCATCATCGCCTACCTGATCAACAGCCTGACCTGGGTCGAGCATTCCCAAAAGGTGATCGGCGGGGCCCATGAGATCCGCAAGCTGTCGGCCGACATGGAGGCGGGCATGCGCGGCTACCTGCTGGCGGGTGACGAAGAATTCCTCTCGCCCTACGTCCAGTCCAGGCAGCGCATGGCGTCCAGCCTGGAGTCGCTGGGCGACCTGGTCAAGGACAACATCGCCCAGGCCGAGCGCCTGACCCGGATTTCCCAGATCCAGAAGCAGTGGGAAGCCTTCGCCCAGGAGATGATCGACCGCCGCCGCGCCAATGACATCAGCTATATCGATGCCGTCAGAAGTGGCCGCGGCAAGGCGCTGACCGACGAGATGCGGCGCGACTTCGACCTGGTGCTGGCGTCCGAGATGGGCCTGCTGCAGGAGCGCAGCGATTCGGCGCGCAGCATCACCTTCTGGTCGGTGGCCGCCTTCCTGCTCCTGTCCGCGGTCGTCGGCGGCAGCCTGGCCGCCTTCGGCCGGCGCCAGCTGGTGCGCCTGTCCGAGACCTACAACGAGGTGCTGGGGCACGAGGCCGAGCACAACGAAAAACTGCGCCACCAGGACTGGCTGCGCACCGGCCAGAACGAACTGAATATGCGCAGCGCCGGCCAGATCGACCTGGAGCCGCTGGCCGAGGCCGTGCTGCCCTACGTGGTCAAATACCTCGGCGGCGTGATCGGCGCCATGTACGTGCGCAGCGAAGATGGCGCGATGCGCCGCATCGGCGCCTATGGTTTCAGGCATACCGACACCGAGCGCGCCGAGTTCATCGCGCCGGGCGCCACGCTGGCCAGCAAGGCAGCCGAAGAGAACCGCCTGCTGGTCCTCGACCAGCTGCCGCCCGACTACGTCAAGGTGAGCTCGAGCCTGGGCGACACGGCGCCGCGCGCCGTGATCATCGCGCCGTTCCACAACCACGGCAAGGTCAAGGGCGTGTTCGAGATCGCCTTCCTGCGGCCGGTGGAGCAGCGCGACCGCGAGTTCCTGGGCTTCATCGCGCAGTCGGTCGGCGCAGCCATGGCCGCGGTGCTGTATCGCCAGCGCCTGCAGGCCGCGCTGGAAGAAAGCCAGACCCTGAACGAGGAATTGCAGGTGCAGCAGGAAGAGCTGCGCACCGCCAACGAAGAGCTGGAAGAACAGTCGCGCGCGCTGGAAGAATCGCAGTCGGCGCTGGAAAACCAGCAGGCCGAGCTGCGCACGACCAACGACCAGCTGGCCGAGCAGGCGCTGAACCTGGACATGAAGAACGCGGCCCTGCAAGCGGCCCAGGAGCAACTGCACCAGCGCGCGGTCGAACTCGAAAGCGCGAGCCGCTACAAGTCCGAATTCCTCGCCAATATGTCGCACGAGCTGCGCACGCCGCTGAACAGCTCCCTGATCCTGGCCAAGCTGTTGTCCGACAACACCAGCGGCAACCTCTCCGACGAACAGGTGCGCTTCGCCCAGACGATCTATTCGGCCGGCAACGACCTGCTGCAGCTGATCAACGACATTCTCGACATCTCGAAAGTGGAGGCGGGCAAACTGGAGCTGGTGCCGGAAGACGTGCCGGTGCGGCGCGTGGTCGAGGGCCTGGCGCGCACCTTCGAGCCGCTGGCGCGCCAGAAGCAGCTCGAGTTCAGGATCGCCGTCGAGCCTGGCGTGCCGGCCAGCCTGCACACCGACCGCCAGCGCATGGAGCAGATCCTCAAGAACCTGCTGTCGAACGCCGTCAAGTTCACCGAAGTCGGCTCGGTCAGCCTGTCCGTGGCGACCACGCCTGACGGCGACGTTGCCTTCCGGGTGCAGGACACCGGCATCGGCATCGCGGCCGACCAGCAGGACAAGATCTTCGACGCCTTCCACCAGGCCGACGGCACCACCAGCCGCCGGTTCGGCGGCACCGGCCTGGGCCTGTCGATCACGCGCGACCTGACCCGCCTGCTGGGCGGCAGCGTGACCGTATCGAGCGCGCCGAACGAGGGCAGCGTGTTCACCCTGGTCCTGCCGCGCGGCATCCCGGCGCTGCCGGCGCCGGCCGAGTTGCCGGTCGTGTCGGCCCCGCTGCCGCATTACACGCCGGCGCCCGCAGCGGCGCCGACCGCCGTGGCGCCCACGGCGCCCGCTACGCCCACTGGCAGCGCCGAACCGGTCGGCAGCTTCCCGGACGACCGCGACCGATCGGCCGACGGCCGCCGCACCGTGCTGGTGGTGGAGGACGAGGCGCCGTTCGCGCGCATCCTGTACGACCTGGCCCACGAACTCGATTACCGCTGCCTGGTGGCGATGAGCGCCGACGAGGGGCTGGCGCTGGCCGTCAGCCAGCGTCCGGACGCCGTGCTGCTGGACGTGCGCCTGCCGGACCGCTCGGGCCTGACCGTGCTGCAGCAACTGAAGGACAATCCGTCGACCCGCCACATTCCGGTGCACGTCATCTCGAGCATCGAGAACGGCGGCGAAGCCCTGCACCTGGGCGCCATCGGCTATGCGCTCAAGCCGGCCAGCCGCGAAGCGCTGGAAGAGGTGTTCCGCAAGCTGCAGGAAAAGTCGGCCCAGAAGATCAAGCGCGTGCTGCTGGTCGAGGACGACGAGCGCCAGCGCGACAGCGTGGTGGCCCTGATCGCCGACGACGACGTCGAGATCGCGGCCGTGGGCACCGCCAGCGAGGCCCTGACCCATCTGAAGAGCGACGTGTTCGATTGCATGATCATCGACCTCAAGTTGCCCGACATGCAGGGCGGCGAGCTGCTCGAACGCATGTCGCACGAAGAACTGTGTTCCTTCCCGCCGGTGATCGTGTATACCGGCCGCAACCTCACGCGCGACGAAGAGGCGCAGCTGCTGCGCTATTCGCGCTCGATCATCATCAAGGGCGCGCGTTCGCCGGAGCGCCTGCTGGACGAAGTGACGCTGTTCCTGCACAAGGTGGAGTCCGAGCTGTCGACCGAGCGCCAGACCATGCTCAAGGCGGTGCGCGGACGCGACCGAGTGTTCGAAGGCCGCACCATCCTGCTGGTCGACGACGACGTGCGCAATGTGTTCGCATTGACGTCGGCGCTGGAGCAGCGCGGGGCCAGGATCGAAGTCGGTCGCAATGGATTTGAAGCAATAGCGAAACTGGATGAGGTGCCGGGGATCGACCTGGTGCTGATGGATATCATGATGCCGGGCATGGATGGGCTGGAAGCGATGCGCCGCATCCGCGCCGACGGCCGTTTCGACCGCCTGCCGATCATCGCCATCACCGCCAAGGCCATGAAGGACGACCAGGAGCAGTGCCTGGCCGCCGGCGCCAACGATTACCTGGCCAAACCGATTGACCTCTCCCGCCTGTACTCGCTGCTGCGGGTCTGGATGCCCACCCTGGAGCGAATTTGAGCCAACCCCCGAGCGACTTCGACATCGAGCTGCGGATGCTCGTCGAGGCCGTCTACCTGAAGTACAACTACGATTTCCGCGACTACACCGGCGCTTCGCAGAAGCGCCGGGTGCTGGTCGCCATGCGCGAGATGGAATGCGCCACGGTGTCGGAACTGCAGTCGAAAGTGCTGCACGCGCCGAACGGCTTCGCCCAGCTGCTGCAATACCTGACGATCCCCGTCACCGAGATGTTCCGCGATCCGGAATACTTCCTGGCGGTGCGCGAGCAGGTGGCGCCTTTCCTCAAGACCTATCCGTCGCTGAAGATCTGGGTGGCCGGCTGCAGCACCGGCGAGGAAGTGTATTCGCTGGCGATCCTGCTCAAGGAAGAAGGGCTGCTCGAACGCAGCATCATCTACGCGACCGACATCAATCCCGAATCGCTCGATGCCGCGCGGCGCGGCGTGTTCCCGCTCGAGCGCATGCGCTTGTATACGGAGAACTACCAGAAGTCCGGCGGCAAGGCCGCATTCTCGGATTACTACACGGCCGCCTATGGCGGCGTGCTGTTCGAGCGCAGCCTGATGGACAACGTGACCTTCGCCGACCACAGCCTGTCGACCGACAGCGTGTTCTCGGAGACCCATTTCGTCAGCTGCCGCAACGTCCTGATCTATTTCAACCGGCGCCTGCAGGACCGCGTGCTCGGCCTGTTCCACGATTCGCTGTGCCACCGCGGCTTCCTGGGCCTGGGCAGCAAGGAAAGCATCGACTTTTCGGGCTACGCCGACCGCTTCGAGGCGCTTGCCAAGCGCGAGCGCCTGTTTCGCAAGGTGTCGCCGTGAATCCCGCACAACAGCTGGCCGCGGCCATGGGCAAGCGCCGGATCGAGATGGTCGTCATCGGCGGCTCGGCCGGCGGCGTCGACGCCCTGATCGGCCTGCTGCCGGCGCTGCCGGTGGGGTTCGGGCCGGCCGTGACCTGCATCCTGCACGTGCCGCCGGACCGCGACAGCCGCCTGGCCGAGCTGTTCGCCGCGCGCATCGCCCTGCCGGTGCGCGAAGCGCGGGACAAGGAGCCGATCCAGCCCGGCACCGTGTATTTCGCCGGATCCGGTTACCACCTGTCGGTCGAGCCGGATCGCTGCTTTTCGCTCAGCTGCGAGCCGCCGGTGCAGTTCGCCCGCCCGGCGATCGACATCTTGACGGAGTCTGCCGCCGACGTGTACGGTCCGGCGCTGGCAGGTATACTATTAACCGGCGCCAATTTCGACGGCGCCGAGGGCATGTGCCGCATCCGCGAATGCGGTGGTTTGACCATCGTCCAAGACCCTGATGAAGCACAGGCCAGCGCCATGCCCGGAGAGGCAATACGGCGCTGCGCTCCGCATTTGGTGCTGCCGCTATCCGCGATCCGCACCGTGCTGCCCTTGTTGGAGACCCCATGAGCGCCCAGGAACATAGCAAGATATTAATTGTCGACGACCTGCCGGAAAACCTGCAGGCGCTCGAGGCGCTGCTGCGCCATGAGCAGCGCGCCATCTACCAGGCGGGCTCCGGCGAACAGGCGCTGGCGCTGCTGCTCGAGCACGAGTTCGCGCTGGCCATCCTCGACGTGCAGATGCCGGGCATGGACGGTTTCGAGCTGGCCGAGGTGATGCGCTCGACCACCCGAACCCGCCACATTCCGATCGTGTTCGTCTCGGCCGCCGGGCGCGAACTCGATTACGCCTTCAAGGGCTACGAGAGCGGGGCGGTCGACTTCATGTACAAGCCGCTCGACTCGGACGCGGTGCGCAGCAAGGTCAACGTCTTCGTGGCGCTCGACCAGCAGCGGCGCGAGACGCGGCGCCAGGTGCTGGCGCTGGAGCAGAGCCGGCAAGAGCAAGAGGCGCTGGTACGCGAGCTGAACCAGACCCAGCAGGAACTGCAGCGCTCGCTCAAGATGCGCGACGAATTCATGTCGCTGGTGGCGCACGAGCTGCGCACGCCGCTCAACACGCTGTTCCTGGAAACGCAGATGCGCAGCCTGCAGCTCAAGCGCGGCAACACGGCCGCCTTCGCAGCGCAACCGATGGAGGCGATGATCCAGCGCGACGAGCGCCAGATCAAGTCGATGATCCGGCTGATCGACGACATGCTCGACGTCTCGCGCATGCGCAGCGGCAAGCTGTCGATCCGCCCGGCCCAGGTCGAACTCATGAACCTGCTGGAACGGGTGGTGAGCGACCTGTCGCTGCAGGCAGCCACCACCGGCAGCTCGCTGACCCTGCGCCCGCACGACGGCGTGACCGGCTGCTGGGACGAATTCCGCGTCGAGCAGGTGATCGTCAACCTGTTGACCAACGCACTGCGCTATGGCTGCGGCCAGCCGGTCGAGGTCAGCGTCGAGCGCACCGGCGAGATGGTGCGCATCGACGTGCGCGACCAGGGCAAGGGCATCGCGACGTCCGACCTGGAACGCATCTTCGAGCCTTACGAGCGGGGCGCCCGCAACGGCGAACCGAAAGGCCTGGGGCTGGGCCTGTACATCTCGCGCCAGCTGGCGGTCTCGCACGGCGGCGAGCTGCGGGTGACGAGCAGTCCCGGCGAAGGCTCGGTGTTCAGTCTGGTGCTGCCCTGCACCGAGGTCCCGGTCTACGCCGAAGCCGACATCTGACGCTGTACCCATATCCGGCCCGCCCCGGGTCGGCTACTGTCCGCCCCGGATCAATGGGCGATTGCCGAAAAAGGTGGGTGGGCAAACGAGACGCTGGTTGCACCCGCTTGCCATTTGCGACACACTGTCCGGGTTTGTTTCGAGCCAACTCTATTGCAAGACGGCAAAGTAACACTTGACTGATAGCCAAAATCAATCAAGAATATCGAATCAATCAATTTCCCAAACGGCAGGCGGAGCGGTACACTGCTTGTCATACGTTTCATCAACCCCAAACAGGAGATTACATGTCCCTCATTAACACCCAGATCAAGCCGTTCAAAGCAACCGCATACCACAACGGCAAGTTCATCGACCTGACCGAAGAGAACTTCAAGGGTACCTGGTCGGTGGTGATGTTCTACCCGGCAGACTTCACCTTCGTCTGCCCGACCGAACTGGAAGATCTGGCCGCATTCCAGCCGGAATTCGAAAAGCTGGGCGTCAATGTGTACGGCGTCTCGACCGACAGCCACTTCGCCCACAAGGCATGGCACGACACCTCGGACGCGATCAAGAAAGTGAACTACCCGCTGATCGGCGACCCAACCGGCGTCCTGTCGCGTAACTTCGAAGTCATGATCGAAGAAGAAGGCATGGCACTGCGCGGCACCTTCGTGATCAATCCTGAAGGCCAGATCAAGATCATGGAAGTGCACGACAACGGCATCGGCCGCGACGCTTCGGAACTGATGCGCAAAGTCAAGGCAGCCCAGTACGTCGCTTCGCACCCAGGCGAAGTCTGCCCGGCCAAGTGGACCGAAGGCGCCGAAACCCTGACCCCGTCGCTGGACCTGGTCGGCAAGATCTAAGTAGTCAAGCAGTAGTCAAGTAGCACCCGTGAACGGGCCGCTGCGGCGGCCCGTTTTACGCCCGGCCTGTGCAAGTAAAAGTAGATAAACAAAAGGAAAAACATCATGCTGGACGCAACCCTCAAGAAGCAGTTGCAAGCCTATCTGGAAAAAGTGGTGCAGCCGATTGAGCTGGTTGCATCGCTGGATGATTCGCCGAAATCGCGCGAAATGAATGAGCTGCTGGGCGAGATCGCAGCCCTGTCCGACAAGATCACCGTTCGCCAGGAAGCGAACGAGCGGACCCCGTCGTTCGCGATCAATCGCGTCGGCACCGATATCGGCGTGCGTTTCGCCGGCATCCCGCTGGGCCACGAATTCACCTCGCTAGTGCTGGCCCTGCTGCACGTCGGCGGCCACACCATCAAGCTGGAACAATCCGTCATCGACCAGATCGCAGCCCTGGACGGCGACTACGTTTTCGAGACCTACATCTCGCTGTCGTGCCATAACTGCCCGGAAGTCGTGCAGGCACTGAACACGATGTCGGTCATCAACCCGCGCATCAAGGTCGTGACGATCGATGGCGGCGTCTTCAAGAAGGAAGTGGAAGACAAGCAGATCCTGGCCGTGCCGATGATGTTCCTGAACGGCCAGCATTTCGGCCAGGGCCGCACCAACGTCGAAGAGATCCTGTCGAAGATCGACGTCAAGGGCGGTGAGCGCAAGGCTGCCGAACTGAGCCAGAAAGACCCATTCGACGTGCTGATCGTCGGCGGCGGCCCCGCCGGCGCGGCAGCCGCGATCTACGCCGCCCGCAAGGGCATCCGTACCGGCGTGCTGGCCGACCGCTTCGGCGGCCAGGTGCTCGATACGCTGGCGATCGAGAACTTCGTGTCGCTGAAGGAAACCGACGGCCCGAAATTCGCCGTCGCCCTGGAAGAGCACGTCAAGCACTACGAGGTCGACATCATGAACACGCAGCGCGCCAGCAAGCTGGTGGCGGGTCGCCTGATCGAGGTGCACACCGAGAGCGGCGCAGTGCTCAGGTCGAAGTCGGTGATCCTGGCGACCGGCGCCCGCTGGCGCGAGATCAACGTGCCGGGCGAGAAGGAGTACAAGAACCACGGCGTGGCGTACTGCCCGCACTGCGACGGCCCGCTGTTCAAGGGCAAGCGCGTGTCGGTGATCGGCGGCGGGAACTCCGGCGTCGAGGCGGCGATCGACCTGGCGGGTATCGTCAAGGAAGTGACCCTGATCGAATACGGCAATGAGCTGCGCGCCGATGCGGTCCTGCAACGCAAGCTGTACTCGCTGCCGAACGTCAAGGTGATCAAGTCGGCCCAGACCACCGAGATTCACGGCGACGGCAAGATCGTCAACGGCCTGAGCTACAAGGACCGCACGACCGGCGCCGTGCACAAGCTGGACCTGGAAGGCGTGTTCGTGCAGATCGGCCTGGTGCCGAACGCCGAATGGCTCAAGGGCACGATCGACCTGTCGGCGCATGGCGAGATCGAGGTCGATGCCCGCGGCCACACCTCGCTGCCGGGCGTGTTCGCCGCCGGCGACGTGACCACGGTGCCGTTCAAGCAGATCGTGATCGCCGTGGGCGAGGGCGCCAAGGCGTCGCTGGCTGCCTTCGATTACCTGATCCGCCAGCCGGTGGAAGAGGAAGAGCAGAAAGCTGCCTGATGAACGACGGCGGGCTTCACGGCCCGCCGGTGCAAAAAGACAAACGCCGCATCCCAGTGGGACGCGGCGTTTTTTTATTCGGTTCCAGCTGCGGCCAGCCTGGTCCGCGCCCAGTGAATGTCATTCCTGCGCAGGCGGGAATCCAAGGCCGGTAGAGTAGAGATACTTGATGCGTATGCAATGCGCGTCGAACTTGGGTTCCCGCCTGCGCGGGAACGACGTATCGAAGCTACCGGGCAGGGGCTCAGTGGAAAGAGAACAGCAAGGCCGACGACAGCGCGCCGGACTCCAGCAAAAACCACGTGGCCGCGCTGGCAAGGGCCAGGTGGACAGCGGTCCAGGTCATAGGGCGGCGCGACATGATGATTCTCCTGAAGGTGGCGGGATGTGGATGATGGTCACAATAGTAAATGTCTAGCTGGACACCCGGCATCGGTGAATTATCCGTCTGGTTGTAGGACTAAACCTTGTGGAGAATTTGTGTCGCACAATTGATACGAGCGGCCTGGCACTAGCTCCATAACGCGCCGAATTCGCCAGACGTTGACCTCCTACGCTTGAAGTAGGTGGCGTCCTATAGTCGAGTTGTCGCCGTGCTAATAAAGTCGGCATCACCATGACACGACACGACCCCACACTCATGCACCGCGGCCTGCTCGCCGTGCGCCGCAATACCATCCGACGCCTCCTGAACGCCGTGTTCGGCATCGCGCAACTGCGCGACGGCCAGCAGCGCGTGATCGACAGCGTACTCGACGGCAAGGACACCCTGGCCATCATGCCCACCGGCGGCGGCAAGTCGCTGTGCTACCAGATCCCGGCCAAGATGCTGGAGGGGATCACGGTCGTCGTTTCCCCGCTCATCTCCCTCATGAAGGATCAGCTCGAGAAGCTGGAAGAGGTCGGCATCCGCGCGGTCCAGGTCAACAGCAGCCTGTGCGCCGAAGAAGAACACGCCGCACTCGCGGCGATCGCCAACGAATCCTGCGAAATCGTGTTCTGCACCCCGGAGCGCCTGGTCTCGCCCGAGTTCATCGCCATACTGCGCGCGGTCACGCTCGACATCGTCGTGATCGACGAGGCGCACTGCATCTCGCAATGGGGTCACGATTTCCGCCCGGCCTATATTGGCCTGGCCGCCGCGATCGAGGCGATCGGCCGGCCGCCGGTGCTGGCGCTGACGGCCACCGCCACCGACGACGTGATCGCCGACATCGGCAAGCAGCTGGGCCGCAAGCTGAACGTGATCAATACCGGCATCTACCGGCCCAATCTGCACTACCGCGTGGTGCAGGTGACCAGCGCCACGGAGAAATACCGCGAGGCGTTGCGCCTGGTGCAGGAGACGCCCGGCGTCGGCATCGTCTACGCCGCCACCGTCAAGGTGGCCGAGGAGATGCTGGCGGTACTGGAAGAAGCCGGCGAATCGGTCACGCTCTACCACGGCAAGCTGTCGGCAGCCGAGCGCAAACTGAACCAGGACCTGTTCATGGAAGGCGAGCGGCGTGTGATGGTGGCCACTAATGCCTTCGGCATGGGCATCGACAAGAGCGATACCCGTTTCGTGATCCATTTGCAGATCCCGGCCAACCTCGAATCGTATTACCAGGAATCGGGCCGCGCCGGCCGCGACGGGCTCGACGCCCAGTGCACGCTGCTGTTCCTGCAGGACGACAAGCGCATCCAGCAGTTCTTCCTGGTCAAGCACTATCCCGATGCGCAAGAACTGCAACTGGTGCACGAGACGGTGCGCACCCTGGCCGAGGAAGGCGCCGTCACCAGCCGCCGGCTGGAGGACGCGCTCGAAGACATCGCCGACGCCAACATCAAGGTCTGCCTCAAGCTGCTCAAGGATGCCAAGCTGGTGCGCCAGAACCGCAAGCTGGAATACGTGCCCAGCGCGTCCGAGGCGCGCCCCGGCGTGTATGCGCGCCTGGCCCAGGTGTATGTGCAGAAACAGGAGCGCGACAAGGAAGCGCTGGACCAGATGGTGGGCTATGCGGTGAGCGGCTACTGCCGCTGGAAGCTGCTGTTCGATTATTTCGGTGACCACGCGCCCGGTTTCGAACGGTGCTGCAAGTGCGACAACTGCCTGAATCCACCGGCGCTGAGCCTGCCGCAGGACATCGAAATCCGCGACGACGAATTCGACCGCGAGCCGGCCGTGGAAGCGCCAAAACCGAAGTTCGAGGTGGGCGCGCGCGCCAGGTCGGCCAAGTATGGCGAAGGGGTGGTAGTGGCCATCGCCGGCGAGCAGGTGACGGTCGACTTCGCGGACGGGGAAAGCCGCAGCTTCATGGCCGATTTCCTCGAACCGGGGCCCGTGTAGACGATGCCGACGGGAGACATGGTCGTCGTCCGCAAGGAGGGCCTGTACTGCGTGCCGGGGGACTTCTACATCGACCCGTGGCGGCCGGTGGCGCGCGCCGTCATCACCCATGCCCACGGCGACCATGCGCGCGTCGGCCACGGCCGCTACCTGGCGGCGGCGCCCGGCATCGGCGTCCTCAAGTCGCGCCTGGGCGATATCTCGGTCGATGCGCTCGCGTACGGCGAGAAGGTCGTCCACAACGGCGTCACCATCTCGCTGCATCCGGCCGGCCATGTGCTGGGATCGGCCCAGGTGCGCATGGAATGCGGCGGCGAGGTATGGGTGGCGTCGGGCGACTACAAGGTCGAGCCGGACAAGACCTGCGCGCCGTTCGAGCCTGTGCGCTGCGACACCTTCATCACCGAATCGACGTTCGGCCTGCCGATCTACCGCTGGCAGCCGGAGCAGCAGGTGATGGACGAAATCAATGCCTGGTGGCGCAAGAATGCCGAGGAGGGCCGCTGCAGCGTGGTGTTCGCCTATTCCTTCGGCAAGGCCCAGCGCATCCTGGCCGGGCTCGATCCCGCGATCGGCCCGATCGTCTGCCATGGCTCGGTCGAGTCGCTCAACCGCGCCTACCGCGCCGAGGGCATCGCGATTCCACCGACCGTGATGGTGAGCGACGTCGACAAGGCCGCCTTGCGCCGTGCGCTGGTGGTGGCGCCGCCATCGGCCAGCGGCTCGCCGTGGATGAAGCGCTTCGGCGACTACAGCGATTCCTTCGCCAGCGGCTGGATGCTGCTGCGCGGCGCGCGGCGCCGGCGCGGCGTCGACCGCGGCTTCGTGCTGTCCGACCACGCCGACTGGCCTGGCCTCATGAGCGCCATCAAGGGCACCGGCGCCGAGCGCGTGATCGTCACCCACGGCTCGATCCCGATCCTGGTGCGCTGGCTGTGCCAGAACGGGCTGGACGCGTCCGGCTTCGATACCGAATATGGCGACGAGGAAGCCGATGAGGCGGTGGAGCCGCCGACGCCGCCGGCCGGCGCCGCGGCGGCGACAGCTGAGGCGCAGCAGGCTTCCGGCGGAGACGCCGATGCGTGAATTCGCGCGCCTGTACGCCGACCTCGACGAAACAACGTCGACCACCCGCAAGCTCGAAGCGCTGCAGGGGTATTTCGCCAGCGCCGCGCCCGAGAACGCGGCGTGGGCGGTGTACTTCCTGGCCGGCGGCAAGCCGCGCCAGGCGGTGCCGACCAAGCTGCTGCGCCAGTTCGCCATCGACTACGCGGGCCTGGACGAATGGCTGTTCGACGAGTCCTATCATGCGGTGGGCGACTTCGCCGAAACCATCGCCCACATCCTGCCGCCGCCCACCGAGCGCTCGGACGTCGGCCTGGCCGAGTGGATGGAACAACGCATCGGGCCCTTGCGCGGCGCCGATCCGGGCCGCATCCGCGAAGCGCTGTTCAGCTACTGGAACGAGCTCGACTGGCGCGAGCGCTTCCTGCTGGTGAAACTGATCGGCGGAGGCTTCCGGGTCGGCGTCTCGAAGCTGCTGGTGACGCGCGCGCTGGCCGCGATCGCCGCGGTGGACAGCAAGCTCGTTGCCCAGCGCCTGATGGGCTGGACCGACGGCCGCGTCAAACCCACCGCCAGCGGGTTCCTGCAGCTGATCGCCGAGCAGTCCGACGAAGAGCACAAGCTGCGCGGCGGCCAGCCTTACCCCTTCTTCCTGTCGCACCAACTGAATGGCGATCCGGCCGACCTGGGCGAACTGGACGACTGGCTGGTCGAATGGAAGTACGACGGCATCCGCGCGCAGCTGGTGCGGCGCGACGGCCAGAGTTTCCTGTGGTCGCGCGGCGAAGACCTGATCACCGAACGCTTTCCGGAGCTGGCGGCGGCGCGCCTGCCCGACGGCATGGTGCTCGACGGCGAGGTGCTGATCTGGCAGCCGGGATCGAGCATGCCGTCGCCGTTCGCCGACCTGCAGAAGCGCATCGGGCGCAAGACCCTGTCGGCCAAGCTGCTGGGCGAGCTGCCGGCGGTGCTGTGCTGCTACGACCTGCTGGAGCTGGACGGCGTCGACCTGCGCGGCCTGCCGCAGCACGAGCGGCGCGCGCTGCTGGAAGTGGAGGTCGCGAAGCTCGACCAGCCGCAGCTGCGCCTGTCGCCGCTGGTCCACGCCGATAGCTGGGAAGAACTGGCGACGCTGCGCGCCGGCTCGCGCGCGCGCAGCGTCGAGGGCATGATGCTCAAGAGCCGCACCGCCCACTACGGCGTCGGCCGCACCAAGACTGTCGGCACCTGGTGGAAGTGGAAGATCGACCCGTACGCCATCGACGCCGTGCTGCTGTACGCCCAGCCGGGCAGCGGGCGGCGCGCGTCGCTCTACACCGACTATACCTTTGCCGTGTGGGACGGGGCAGGAGCCGAGCGCAGGCTGGTGCCGTTCGCGAAGGCGTATTCGGGCCTGACCGACGCCGAGATCGCCCAGGTCGACAACGCCGTGCGGCGCACGACCATCGAAAAGTTCGGGCCGGTGCGCTCGGTCAAGCCGACCATGGTGTTCGAGATCGGCTTCGAGGGCATTGCGCTGTCGCCGCGTCACAAGGCGGGGATCGCGGTGCGCTTTCCGCGCATCCTGCGCCGGCGCCTCGACAAGCCGGTGGAAGACGCCGATACGCTCGACACGCTCAAGGGACTGCTGGAGGCGGCCACCGCATGAGCCGTAATCCAGTCAGCGCGCGCATCGACGCATGGCTGTCCAGCCGCGGCTGGACCGCCTTTCCATTCCAGCGCGCGGTGTGGAAGGCCGCGCTGAAGGGCGAATCGGGCCTGCTGCACGCGAATACCGGCGCCGGCAAGACCTTCGCTGTCTGGTTCGCGGCGCTGCAGCGCGCCGGCCTCGACACGGGAAGGGCCAAGTCGGGCTTGCGCGTGCTGTGGATCACGCCGATGCGCGCGCTGGCGGCCGACACCCAGCGCGCGCTGGAAGACTCCGCCGCCGAGCTGCTGCCCGAATGGCGCATCGGCGCGCGCACCGGCGACACCAAGCCGGCCGAGCGGGCGCGCCAGGCGCGCAGCATGCCGGCGGCCCTGGTGACGACGCCCGAGAGCCTGTCGCTCATGATCAGCAATGCGGCTGCCCATGAACAGTTCCGCCACCTCGACATGGTCATCGTCGATGAATGGCACGAACTGATGGGCAGCAAGCGCGGCGTGCAGGTGCAGCTGGCCCTGAGCAGGTTGCGGCGCTGGCGCCCGGAGCTGCTGGTATGGGGCGTGTCGGCGACGATGGGTAATCTCGACCTGGCGCGCCAGGTGCTGCTGGGCGGTGCGCAAGGGGAAGATGCGGGGGTGCTGGTCGAAGGCGACACGCGCAAGAAAATCGTGGTCGATTGCCTGATCCCCGACAACGTCTCGCGCTTTCCCTGGGGTGGCCACCTCGGCTTGCAGATGCTGCAGCCGGTGATCAACGAGATCGAGGGGCACGAGGCGACCCTGGTGTTTACCAACACCCGCTCGCAGGCCGAGATCTGGTACCAGAACATCCTCGAGGCGCGGCCCGACTGGGCCGGCGTGATCGCGCTGCACCACGGCTCGCTCGACCGCGAGGTGCGCGAGTGGGTCGAGCTGGGCCTGAAGAGCGGCATCCTGAAAGCGGTGATCTGCACCGCCAGCCTGGACCTGGGCGTGGACTTCCTGCCGGTCGAGCGGGTGCTGCAGATCGGCAGCGCCAAGGGCGTGGCGCGCCTGCTGCAGCGCGCCGGCCGCAGCGGCCATGCGCCCGGCCGGGTCTCGCGCGTGACCCTGGTGCCGACCAACAGCCTGGAACTGCTGGAAGCGGCCGGGGCCAGGAAGGCGGTGGCGGCGCGCCGCATCGAAGGGCGCTACGTGCCCAACAAGCCGTTCGACGTGCTGGTGCAGCACCTGGTGACGGTGGCGCTGGGCGGCGGCTTTCGCTCCGAGGAGTTGTATCAGGAAGTGCGGCAGGCCTGGTCCTACCGCCACCTGGCGCAGGAAGAATGGCAGTGGGCGCTCGACTTCGTCGCGCGCGGCGGCCAGAGCCTGACCGTGTATCCCGAATACCGCCGCGTGCTGCCGGACGACGAGGGCGTCTACCGCGTGCCCGACAGCGCCATTGGCCGCCGGCACCGGATGGGCATCGGCACCATCATGTCCGACGCCACGATCCAGGTAAAGTACATGAGCGGCGGGCGCATCGGCAGCGTGGAAGAATCGTTCATCTCGCGCCTCAAGCCCGGCGACCGCTTCCTGTTCGGCGGGCGCATCCTGGAATTCGTGCGCGTGCACGAGCTGACCGCCTTCGTCAAGCGCGCCACCGGCACGCGCGGCGCGATCGCGCGCTGGCAGGGCGCCAAGATGCCGATGTCGAACGAGCTGGCCCACGCCGCGCTCGAAGAGCTGCGCCTGGCCGACCAGGGCGTGTTCGACGGCCCCGAGATGCGTGCCATCGAGCCGCTGATCGCCATCCAGCAGCGCTGGTCGGCGCTGCCCACGAGCGAAGTGCTGGTGCTCGAATCGATGAAGAGCCGCGAGGGCCATCACCTGTTCGTGTATCCGTTCGCGGGCCGCTCGGTGCACATGGGCCTGGCGTCCCTGATCGCGTTTCGCGTCGGCCGCGCGCAGCCGATCACGTTCTCGATCGCCGTGAACGACTATGGTTTCGAGCTGATGGCGCCCGAGCCGGTCGACTGGGCGCGCATGTTCGATGCGCCGACCGGCGCCGGCGTGACGCTGTTCGATACGGCGCGCCTGCTGGAAGACGTGATCGACAGCCTGAACGCGACCCAGTTGTCGCAGCAGCGCTTTCGCGAAGTGGCGCGCATCGCCGGCCTGGTGTTCTCGGGCTATCCGGGCCAGCCGAAGTCGAACCGCCAGTTGCAGGCCTCGTCCTCGCTGTTCTTCGAGGTGTTTCGCAAGCACGATGCCGGCAACCTGCTGCTCACCCAGGCCGAGCGCGAGGTGATGGAGCAGGAACTCGAGCTGACGCGCCTGCGCGACACGCTGGCCGAGCTGCATGCGCGGCGGCTCGCCTATCGCGAGGTGAAACGGGCGACGCCGTTCGGGTTCGCCCTGATGGTCGAGCGCTTCCGCGAAAAGGTCAGCACCGAGAAGCTGAACGACCGCGTGGCGCGCATGTTGCGCGAACTCGAGAAGGCGGCGGCATGAGCGGCGTGCGGGTGGAGGTGGCCGGCGAATCGCTCCTGCTGTTGCCGGAGAAGGCGATCTATTGGCCGGGTGAAGAAATGCTGATCATCGCCGACATCCACTTCGGCAAGGCGGCTGCCTTCCGTTCGCTCGGGGTGCCGGTGCCGCGCGGCACGACGTCGGAAAACCTGGCAGGCCTGGACGCCCTGGTGGCCGCGCACGGCGCGCGCCAGGTGGCGTTCCTGGGCGACTTTTTGCATGCGCGCGCCGCGCACGCCAGCTCGACCCAGCTGGCGATGCTGGCCTGGCGCCAGCGCCATCCGGATCTGGCCTTGATGCTGGTGCGTGGCAACCACGACCTGCATGCGGGTGACCCGGCGGCGGCGCTGGGAATCGCGATGGTGGACGAGCCGCACGCGATCGGGCCGTTCGCCTTTTGCCACCACCCGGGCGTCGATGCGCCGGGCTATGGGCTGGCCGGCCACGTGCATCCGGTGTATGTGCTGGCAACGCGCTTCGATGCGCTGCGCCTGCCGTGCTTCGTGGTGGGCGAGCAGGGGTTGATCTTGCCGTCCTTTGGCGCCTTTACCGGCGGGCATGCGGTCAGGCCGGGGCCGGGCGAGCGCATCTACGTGACGTCGGGCGACGCGGTACACGCCGTGTCCTGACACTATCGGTTCGTAACCGTACGGACTTGGCTCTTTCGCACAGGTACTGTCTCCTAGAAATGAAGACGGTGTCATGCCGTCTGCCAACTAATGGAGATTGCCATGAAAAAACGCATTCTGATGTGTTCGCTGGTGGCGGCCCTGGCGCCGGCCGGCATGCTGCTGGCGACGAGCAGTACGGCCCTGGCGCAGACCGCGCCGGCGAGCCGCACCGTGACACCCGCCATCGAAGGCTTCCACGTCGAAAAGGTGCCGCGCCTGGAACAGGGCGCCGCGCTGCACTTCCATGTCTACGGTACCCAGAACGCCACGGTCAACGTGACCATCGACGGCGCCACCCGTGGCGTCCAGATGCAGGAGACCGACCCCGGCCGGTACAGCGGCAGCTATGTGATCGGCAATCACGATCGTTTCCAGCCCAACAGCCCGGTGACCGCCGAAATGCGGCTGGGCAGCCAGGTGGCCACCACCGTGCTGCGCGATGGCCTGGTGAGCGGCGCGGCGGCATCGGCGCAGGCGCAGGAACCCGTGCGGCCGCTGGCGTCGAAGGAGGCCGGCGTCGCCAGCGCGGCCCCGGGGGCCGCGCCGCCGCCGCCGCCGCGCACGACCGAGCGACCACGCGTGGCGCGCTATTGCACCAGTTGTGCAGTCGTCGAGAAGGTGGAGATCGTGCGTGAGGCGACGGGAGGAGCGCGGCCGCTGGCCAGCGACGTGCAGGCCGCCCAGCGTTATCGGGTAACGGTGCGCTTCGATACGACCGAGGCGATCCAGGCAATCGAGTACGACAACAATCCGGGATACCGCAAGGGCGACCGGGTGCGCGTCAACGATGGGGTGTTGTCGCTCGATAAGGAATGACGGACGTGCCCACGACGATGCCCGCCTTTGCAGGCGGGCATCGTCGTGGGCGCGATACCGATGCAGACGATTCAGACGGTGGCCAGCACCTGGTCATCGCCAGGCTGATCGAGCTCTGCCTTCTGCTTGGCGCTGCTTTTGGTGCGCGAACGCGAAGGCGGCAGGCGGCGCAGGGTCTTGAGCGCTTCGGCATCCTTGATGCCGATCGTGCGCTGGTCGACGGTGATCAGGCCGATTTCGTTGAAGGCCGACAAGGTGCGGCTGACGGTCTCGAGCGTGAGGCCGAGGTAGCTGCCGATCTCGTGGCGGGTCATGCGCAGGTTGAACAGTTTGCTCGAATAACCCATCGCGGCGAAGCGGTCGGCCAGCGAGACCAGGAAACGGGCCACCCGCGCCTCGGCCGACAGGGCGCCGAGCATGCCGATCATGGTCTGCTCGCGCACCAGTTCGCGGCTCATGACGCCGTACATCATGTTCTCGAGTTCGCTGTGGACGCGGCCCAGCGCGGTCAGTTTCTTGAACGGAAGCAAGATCAGGTCGCAGTCGGACAGCGCCACGGCCTCGGAAGCGTAGTGACGGGTGTGGATGCCGTCGACGCCGAGCATATCGCCCTTCATGGGGAAGCTCAGCACCTGTTCGTTGCCGAATTCGTCGATCAGCACGGTCTTGAGGAAGCCCGAGTTGACGATGTACAGGGTATCGAAGGCCTGGCCGATCGTGTGCACGCGCTGGCCCGTCTTGAACTGCACGTGCTGGAACAGTAATTCTTCAGAGCTCACCGACACGCTGGCTGGAATACGGAGCAGGTCGCACACTTCTTTCAGGTTGGACCAGAGGCGACCCTGGCGCTGCCGTCCCGCTTCCATCGGGGAATGCAGGGTAGGCTGGGTGACATTGCGTTGATCTGACGGTGGCTGGGACTGCATGCTCATCTCCGGTAAGGAACTCAGGTTTCACGCGATCCCGGCGGCACGGCAGTGTGCGGTAGCGCAGCTGCCATGCCATGTTTTTTATGGCTGACACCGTGACTTGGATCGCAAGCAAGTCGAAACGCTGAATTCAGTATGCCAACACGAGTCCGGCACGAATATCAGCGTTGCCTGAATATGGAGGTAGGACAGATGTCGTGGTCGTAGGAATAATCCTACTCCCAAGCATGTCGCGCGAATGGCCGAAGATGGTAAAACGAAAAACGATCGGGGTGCGACGGGGGAACGCGCCGCCCTTGCCAAAAGCGGCGCGCCGCACGAAAACCACGCGCGGCGGTCAAACAAAATCAGCGAGTCACGCCTTCATTGGCGACAACAGGCGGTGTGCGACGGCATACTGCACCATCTCGGACAGTGAGCTCATGCCCATTTTCTGCATGATGCGGGTCTTGTGTGTGCTGACGGTTTTCACCGACAGGTGCAGGCCGTTGGCGATCTCGGTGATCGACTTGCCGCTGACCAGGAGCGAAAACACCTCGAATTCGCGGTCTGACAACTGCTTGTGCAACAATTGCTCGCTCGGCGCCATGATGTTCAGCGCCAATTGTTCGGCCACTTCGGTACTGATGTAGGGACGCCCCGAGGCGACCTTGCGGATCGCCCCCACCAGCTGCGTGCCCGCGCTTTCCTTGGTGAGGTAGCCCTGGGCGCCGGCCCGGATCGCGCGCACCGCGTACTGCTCTTCCTCGTGCATGGTGAGGATCAGGATGGCCAGCTTGGGCGCTTCGCTGCGCACCTGCCGGATCAGGTCGACGCCGCTGCGGCCGGGCATGGACAGGTCGAGCAGCAGCAGGTCGAAGCCGCCCTGGCGTACCAGCGATAGTACTTCGAAGCCATTGGTGGCTTCGCCCACGATGTCGACTTCCTCGGCGCCGTCCAGGATGCGCTTGAGGCCCTCGCGCATGATCGTGTGGTCATCGGCGATAACGATTCTTACCATTATGGGTTCCTTGAGCCTTAAGGCCACCTCTAAAAACCTCGGCCGAGACGCCTGCGGCTGGGTAAAATCCTGACATCGAACCAAGCCAGCGAGTGCCGTCATGATGAAACC
>NZ_JBWBRF010000008.1:0-224162 GCF_056279385.1 Massilia sp. UYP34
CCGAAGCTGAGGCAAACTATTACAAGCAGTTGAGCAGTCAGGCTATCCCGGCCTGACTCACACTAACCGGCCTCCACGAAAGCCGGGGCGGTTCAATCGTCCTCAAGCATGCCCTTCAGTCGAGTGCATGCCCTTGCGAGTTCCTCAAGTATGTCAAGGCCGTAGGGCAGATATGAGAACTCATCTTCGGTATTGAGATAAGCTTTCGCACAGTGCGCATCGAAAATCGATACATGAGCCAACAGGTCTGACGCTACTGTTCCGTCGACCCATTTTATGTCCTCGGTGGCCCCGTTCACGAGCAATTCGAAAACTGCCTCGGCGGGAGAATTAGACAAAGAGGCAAGTTGCGCGTTAGGCAGAATGCGCTCACTTTGGTCCCTCGCGCGACACGCTCTTTTCAGAACCCGCGAATATCCCGATTTTCCGGAACCGTTGTGGCCATATATAGCGGTAATGCCTGCTTGTTGAATTGGCAAAACCTGCTCTTCTGCCAACGCGTTGACGTTCTTCAGGTCTTTGACAGCTGTAAGGCGCACACGTGCACCATCTGGTGTTCTGGACTCTGAAATCTCTCCTGATAAGGTTTCAGCAACTCTTAGCTTGACATCCGGGATGCCATGCTCCTGACGTAAAAGTGCATAGATGTCATCAAAATCCGACGCAGAGAGCTTCGCACATGAGTAGAGCCGCCGAACTGCGTCTTGTTGCCATAACGGCAAAGTACGTGACCACTCAATCACCGTCCCAAGAATCATCTCATCCCCAAAAGAATCGCCGCGATTTCGCTCTGGCTACGGGCGAATTGCCATAATGTAATGCCGGGAAGCATAGCACATTGATAATTTATTTTGATGTTTTTAGAAGGAGCTAGCTTAGTGCTGCGTCGTCATTCATGCGGTCGTCACAGGTGCCTACGCCCCCTTCCGAGTTCACCGCTGCGCCAACTCAGCGTTTCTTACGACGGCACCCTCTCGAAGCGTACTCAGCAAGCCAGGATAAATATGGATGTGTATAAGTCAGACCTGAGCCTGACTTGAGTCGGGGGCTAACGGATGCGTCCCGGAGTGCCAGCCAACTATTCAGCAGTTGGTTGAAAAAACGTATCCTGAGCTGCAATCTGAACAGTTTGCTGTCCCCAATGGAGGCGTGGCACTTGAGGCGGCAGTGGCAAATCAGTGGCAGAAGGCGTCGAACTACCCCCACGCGAAGCTGCGCGAAACAGAGCGCAGCTAAGCGCAAGTTATTGATTTATAATAGTCTTACCCCTCAACGGAGCGGGTCAAAGGATGCAGTTGGCACGTTCGGGACGTAGAGGCCGGAGGTTCGAATCCTCTCACCCCGACCAGACACTTAAAAGCCAGACCAGGCGTCAGCCGGTCTGGCTTTTCGCATTGATTCATGCATGGGTCGGTCATCGCCCTGCGGCGATACCGCGCCATATCCCGTGACTGTCGTCCGGGGACCCGCAGAGTCCGCGACAGATCCGTGCCGAGCATTGAGCATGACCGGATCTGCCGGGATGGCTTGTTGCCTATGCCAACTCGGTAACGAACTGCGACAATGGGCGGCGCACTTTCTTCAGGTCGACCAGCCAGTCGCCTTCATCCGCACGATAGCCAACAGGCAAGAGGATTACCGAACGCAATCCACGTTCACGCAGCTGCAGGATCTCGTCGACCTTGGCCGGATCGAAGCCCTCCATCGGGGTGGCATCCACTTTTTCCTCAGCGGCAGCGATCAGCGCGCTGCCGAGGCCGATGTAAGCCTGACGCGCGGCATGCTCGAAATTGGTCTGGGCGTCGCGTTGCGGGTAGGTCGCCAGCAATTGCTGGCGGTAGGCTTCCCAACCTTCGTTTCTGGCGCCGCGCTCGGCGTTCACCAGATCAAACATCGCATTGATGCGCTCGGCGGTATACGTATCCCACGCGGCGAACACGAGCAGATGCGAGCATTCCGTCACCTGGGCCTGGTTCCAGGCATGCTCCCTGATCTGTTCACGCAGGGCATCGTTCGTCACCACAAACATCTCGTATTGTTGCAACCCACTGGAACTGGCCGTCAGGCGTACCGCCTCGAGAATGCGGTCGATCTTCTCTTTGGCGACCTTTTTAGCAGGATCCATTTTTTTGGTGGCATAACGCCACTGCAAGGTTTGCAGGAGATCAGACATGCAGATTTCTTTCCATGTGAAGTGAATGACGCACCATGATGCCGGACTCGGCGTTTTCTTGCCGAGCAGGGCTTCATTTTGCCGCGGCACTACGTCACTTCACCGCCTGATTCGTCGCGTGCTGTAAGCCGAAGTACAGGATGACCGCGTGACGCACTGGCCGCGGCAGGAACGACACCCATGCGCTCACCGCACTGCGACCCTCGAGGCTGCCATCTTGCCATGCGCCGCAACGGCACACGGGAGCCGCGCCCCCCACCCTCCCGCTGCCCGGGCGCGCCGGGCCTGGCGCCGCCAGGCCTTTAAAAAGCCACCCGACGCCGGATCACGACCATGGTCCCCCTCCCCGCCCTGCCGTGGATGCGCACTTGCGCGCGGATGCTCGCCGCGCGTTCTCTCATGCCGCGCAGCCCGATCGACGACGGCGCGGTCAGGCTCGCGCGACGGATGCCGATCCCGTTGTCGCAGATGCGCACCAGCAGATGCTCGGCGCGGACGATGACCTGCACCACGATATGGGTCGCCTCGGCATGGCGCAGCACGTTGGTGAGCGCTTCTTGGCACATGCGTAGCAGCTCTCCGGCAATGAACGACGCCGGCTCGACATAGGATTCGTCGTCATACCGCACTTCACACACGATGTTCGCGCGCCGCTCGATGTCGGCTGCCTGCCAGCGCAACGCCGCCAGCAGCCCTTCCTCCAGCGCGGGCGGGCGCAGCAACGCAGAAATATCCTGGACAGAAAAAATCGCCATGTCGACGCTGGACAGCGCGCTCGCGAGTTCATGCCTGATTTCCGCGATGGATGGCGGCGCGAGCGGGCTTGCCAGGCGCTCCTGCAACAGCCGGATATCGATCTTCGCCGCGGTCAGCACCTGGCCGAGCTGGTCGTGCACTTCGCGGGAAAGAATCCTCCGCTCGTCATGCCGCACCTTTTGCACGGTGTCGAGCAAGGTGCGCAATTCCTGCTGCGATTGCTGCAGGCGTAACAGCTCGCCCTGTCGCCAGACGACATCCCTGCGCAGGCGGACCAGGCGGACATTGGCCTCGATGCGGGCGACGAGTTCCCTCGCGCTGAAGGGCTTGATGACGAAATCGTCGGCCCCTTCTTCCAGCGCGGCCACGCGCACCTTTTCATCAGCATGTCCGGACAGCATGATGACGGGGACCGTGCTGAGCTCATCTTGCTGGCGCATCAGGCGCAGCAGTTCGATGCCGTCGATGTCCGGCATCACCTTGTCGATCAGGATCACGTCCGGCCGGATCGCCATCGCGAGCTCGAAGCCGGCGCGCGCCAGGTGAGCGGAATGAAATGCAAAGCCGGCCCGTTCGAGGATGCGCTTGACGTGGGCGACCAGCAGCGCTTCGTCATCGACCAGCAGGACGCGGATCGGCGCGCCCCCGCCCTTCCCGGACGACGCGGCGCCGGTGACCGGCGCCAGCGCCCGCGAGACGCCCTGCATGCACAGATCGAGCAGGGCGCCCAGAGACGGATCGTGGCTGGACGCGTTCAGGAAGAACAGCGCGAGTCCGCCCGGGCTTGGGCCGGACGCCAGTTCGAAAGGAATCGCCGCGAACGAGCAAGGCCGGTCCCCGACCCACTCGGGGCGGTTCGGCCCAAGCGCCTGCAGCCGGCGCGCCGCGCCGAATGCCGCCAGGTCCGTCACTTCCGCGAATTCCGCGCAGCAGATCGTGGCGGCCGATACCGCGTGCTCGGGCGGCGCGCGCAAGAAGCCCGCGTGCGATTGCAGGGTCAGGCCGCCATCCGGCGTCTCCATGTAGATCGCCACCGCCTCGACGTCGTCGCGCATGCGCGCCACGAGCTGGTCGGCCACCTGTTGCAACTGGACCGGCGAAGCCAGGTATTCGGTCAGCGATGCGTGGGCCAGCATGCGGCGCCGCGCGGTATCGAATTCGGCCTCGTCGACGAAGGTTGCGCCGGGAGGCGGCTGCCTCATTGGGGATCGCGTCATCGCGCCTCACCTGCCCGGATGCGGGCGCCCGCCATCCGGTCCGCGAATCGCCCGCAGGATGGGCCGCACGGTCCCCCTGCCTGCCTTGCATCGCTCGCCGGGCTAGCGCGCTTGGTCGTCATCATGTCGTTCCTCCAGTATCGTCGAGCACTTCGGCCAATGCGCGGGCCAGCATCGACTTGCCATAGGGTTTGTTGAGAAGCCGGACGTCGGCATCGAGCTCCCCGTCGCGCCCCATGGCCTCAACCGTATGGCCGGAGGCCAGCAGGATGCGCAGCCGGGGCCGCAGCGTACGGGCTCGCCTGGCCAGCTCGATGCCGGACATGCCCGGCATGACGACGTCGGAAAACAGCACATCGACGCGCCCCGCCCCTGCCAGGTGCGCCAGCGCCTGCCCGGCATCGCAGGCCCACGTGACATCGCATCCCAGCTCGCGCAGCTGGCCCAGCACAAGCTGGAGGACGGTCGCATCGTCGTCGACCAACAGCACGGCGCACCCGCGCAGGGCCGGCAGTGCGCCCCCGGACGCCGCCGGCGCCTGTGCCGACATGCCGGAAAGCGGCAGGTACAGCTTCACGATGGTGCCGACGCCATCTGTCGAGTCGATCGTCACGTCGCCGCGCGACTGCCTGGCGAAGCCGTAGACGGTGCTGAGCCCGAGACCGCTTCGCGACGACTCGCTCCTGGTCGTGAAGAAGGGTTCGAACGCCCGGTCGATGACCTCGCGCGCCATGCCGTGCCCATCGTCGGCGATGGCGATCACCACGTACTCTCCGGGCTCCAGATCGAGCCCGGCGTCGTCTGCAGCGCCGGCTTCGGCCAGCGTCAGCAGGATCGTCACCCGGCCGCCGCCGGGCATGGCATCGCCCGCATTGAGCACGACGTTCAGGATTGCCGCCTCGAGCTGGCCGCGGTCGACACAGGTACGCCACTGCGCGCCGGTGTTGATGAGCCGCACGTCGATGCTGTCGTTCAGCGCGCGTGCGATCAGCGGGCGCAGTGCGTCGACGACCTCGCCGACAACCACGACTTCGGGCGCTAGCGCCTGGCGCCCGGCGAAGGCCAGCAGGCGCCGGGTCAGCTGCGTTCCACGCTCGCCCGCGAGCTGGAGCATGCGGGCGACTTCTCCAAGCTCCTCATCGTCGGCCAAGGCATTCGCCAGTTCGTCTGCATTGCCGATGATCACCGTCAGCCAGTTATTGAAGTCATGCGCGATGCCGCCCGTCAGCCGCCCCAGCGCCTCGAGCTTCTCGGTCTGGCGCGCACGCTGCTCCGGTGCGAGTCGCTCGCTCGGATCACAGCTTACCGACAAGATCGCCCTCGGCGCGCCATCGTCGTGCCGCACCAATATCCAATGGACATGCATCGTGAGGACGCGTCCATCCAGCGTCGCATGCGGCAGTCGCCCCGAAAAAACGCCCCGTTGCCCGAGAATCCGCATCGCGCGCTCGAACTCCCCCGCCGGGCAGCAGGCATACAGCGTCTGCGACACGGGCCTATCCAGCACTTCGTCGCCGGACCATCCGTAGCGCCGCACGGCTGCCTGGTTCCAGTACAGCACCCGGTTGTCCATGTCGCGCACGACGATGGCCTCGGTTGCATTGTCCAGCATCTCGGCCTGCATGCGCAGTTGCGGCTCCCGGCGCCGCGCTTGCCGGCCGGATGCGCCGTCGGGCTGCGCTTGCGGGGCGTCACGGCAGGCATCGCCGCACACTGCCGCCAGCAGCAGGTCGGCGGCCAGGCGCAGGCCGTCGACGACGCCGGGCGCGGGCATGCGCGCCGTCCGGCCTGCGGTCGCCAGGACGCAACTCACCCGGCCTTGCGGCCCGGCCGCGCTGCGCGTCACCTTGCGAAAGGTGCGCACGACGCCATGCGGGGCAAGCCCGAGCTCGTGCAGGGCGCCATCGGCCAGGTCGACGTCGCCCGCCGTCCGTGCGTCGAGCGCGAGGATCGCCTCGCGCAACTCCCCGTCCGGGGAAGAACAATAATGGCGCCGGCCGCCTTCATGGGCCTCGAGGATCAGCATGGCCGTCTCGTCTCCCGACAGCATCAATGCCAGCCCAAGCACCTTGTCGATGCAATGCGGGTCACTCAACCTGTCCACCGTCATATCCCAACGCTAGCCTCACTAATGTCAACACAATGGCGACATTAGCATGACGTCAATACCAGATACCACACCGAACGGGAGCGCAACGCCGGCCCCGTCGCTGGCGCCTGATCGGACGCACGCCGGCATGCGGGCGCACCGGCGCATGCGAACCAGGGCGCGATCCGTGACGGGTCTGGCGGTGACGTCGACCGTGGCAGCCGACGTGGATTGGCGGGAGGCGGGAAAGTCACGCCCGTCAGGCATGAACACGGCCGACAGGATGGTTCGGGGCAGGAGAAGAACGCTGAGCATGGGCGCTCCGTCTTTTGATAGCAGTGCGATACGTGGCGGCTAACCGTCCCGGGAGGCGTGCAACGATTCGACGAGGTCGGCTATTTTCTCGATGCGCAAGGGCTTGACATGGTGGGCGTCCATGCCCGCAAGAACGATACACTGGTGCGTGGCGTCGTCGCCCCAGGCCGTGAGGGCGGCGATGCGCGAGGCCTTTCCCCAATCCGTCTTGCGGACGCGGCGCGCGGTTTCAAAGCCGTCCATGCCCGGCATACCGATATCGAGCAGGATCAGATCGGGTTCGAGGTCATGCCCGCGGGTCAGTGCATCCGGTCCCGAATAAGCGACCACCGGGTCACAGTCGAAGTGTGAGAAAAGCAGCGCGAGCGTATCGGCGGCGTCGACATTGTCGTCGACGATGAGAATCCTGGGCTTGTTCGGAAGATTGATGGCGTCGGTCAAGGGGGCCTTGCGTTAAATGGTCGTATCCAGAGCGCAAGCTTAATGCCGGCACGGCGTCCGTCAATCGGGGCGTCTACGACACGCTGTCGTAATTCTGCTTGCCGGCGCCCGCGCCGGCGGTTGCAGACAGCGAGCGCCAGACCCCGTCGAGCCATGCGCCGCGTCCGGGGCTGCGCGGCCCCCCCGGCCGCGGCGCGCAAGCCAGGACCGTGGACAGGTCGATCACTCTTCGGCGACGCCGACGATGACACCGGCCGGGACGCGATCCGACGTGCGGCGGAACGCACATGTCCGATTGATCGACAGCATAGCGATGCACGGCGCGTCGGTGCATCGCATTTTTTACGACAGGCCGTCACCGATCGAACGGCGCCCGGTCGATTCTGACACGACACCAGGTCAATCTCGCACCGAGTAAACGACTGTTGCCATAGCTACGAGTCATCAATGGGGCTATATAATCCGCGTGCACGGATCATTCGCTTTGTTTCTTCCACCTTGATGCGTCACCCAGACCCGGCTTTCCCAGCAATGCCGGAGCGAATCTGGCAAGACCTTCGCTGGTGCACCAGGATCGTCGCTACCCGCCACGCCAGCGGGGCGCCGCCCCCCCCCTTTGCACAGCGACTCCCTGCACGCACCGTAGCGGTCGCCTGCCGCCTACGGGACCGCATTTGCCCAATCAATCTTTCAAATAGGCAATTAAGTGAGCCCGATAACAGACTTGTCCGCGCAATATTGTTACACTTGCCCCTTTGCGAATTCACACGCCTGCACCTGCGCGCACAGCGTCCAAACAAGATGATAAAAGTAGTGATCGCTGATGACCATCAGCTGGTGCGGGAAGGCGTCAAGAAGGTATTGTCCACGGACAGCGGGATCGCGGTGGTCGGCGAAGCGGCCGATCTGCCGTCGGCGATCGCCGTGCTCGCGTCGACGCAGACCGACGTCTTCATTCTTGATCTCAGTCTCGGCAACCAGGATGAACTGGAGGCGCTTCGCACCACCATGCGCATCTATCCGGCCATGCGCGTGCTGGTGCTCAGTTCGCACAGCGAGGAACGGTTCGGCATCGCCGTGCTCAGGCTCGGGGCTGCGGGCTACCTGTGGAAATCGAGAACGGCGGACGAGGTCGTGACCGCGGTGTGCAGGGTCCATTCCGGCGGGCGCTACCTGAGCGATACGCTGGCCGACCTGCTGGCCCGTGAGATCGCCTCGCCGGAGCCACGCCATCCGCATGACAGGCTCACCGAACGCGAACTTCAGGTCTTGCGCCTGCTCGCCACCGGCTGCCCGGTAAAGCAGATCGCGGGCCGGCTGGACATCAGCATCAGTTCGGTCAATACCTACCGCGGCCGCATCTTCCTCAAGCTGGAATTGAAAAACAACGCCGATCTGGTTCGGTATGCGCTGCAGCACGGCATGATCGCCTGAGGTTGCGCGGGCGGCCAGCATGCCGCGATGTCCGGCGCCGCCGCGCGTTCCGTGCGCATGCCATCGGGCGTCGCGGCGCCCGGCATCGGACGGAGGGCATGCGGGCGGGCGGGATTCAGGCGGACAGCACTCAGACGCGATCCAGCGCGCGGCGCAGATCCGCTTTGCCATAGGGTTTGTGCAACACGTCGCCTGCGGGCAGCGCATGGGCGCCGCCGAAGCTCTCGGGGGAATAGCCGGTACTGAGCAGGATGCGCAGTCCGGGCCACCGGCGGCGCACTTCGTTGGCCAGATCGATGCCGCTCATCCCGGGGAGTCCGATGTCCGCCAGCAACACCTCGACATGCAGCCCGGCCTCCAGCAGGCGCAGGGCCTCTTCGGCGCTCGCGCTGGCAGTCACCGTATGACCCATCGCCTCGAGCAGTACATGCACATGGGCGCGCAGGCTGGCATCGTCCTCGACCAGCAGCACCGAACGCACATGATGCTGCGCGGCCGGTCCCGGCCGCGCAGCCGCGACCGGCTTTCCGTCGGCGCACGGCAGATACAGCGTGACCACCGTGCCCCTGCCCGGCTCCGACCAGATCGTCGCCCGACCGCCCGACTGCCGTGCGAAACCCTGGACCATGCTCAGGCCAAGTCCGCTGCCGCCCGGCTTGGTGGTGAAGAACGGATCGAACACCAGCGGCAGGATATCGGCAGGGATGCCGCTGCCATTGTCGCTGACGGAGATCGCGATGCAGGGGCCGCCCTCGACGCAGCCGGCCAGGGCTGCCGTGTCGCTGCCCGCGAGCGCCATCGCCACATGGATCGCGAGCGCGCCGCCACTGGGCATGGCATTGCGTGCGTTGATGCACAGGTTCAGGAGCGACGTCTCGAGCTGTCCGCGATCCACGAAGACCGTGCAGGCGTCTTTCTCGACATCGACGGCGAGCTTGATATTTTCCGGCAAGCTGCGGCGCAGCATCGGCTCGATCGCTTGCAGCACGGTGCCGATATCGATCAGTTCCGGGGCGAGCGCCTGGCTGCGCGCGAACGCGAGCAAGCGCTGCGTCAGCTCCGCGCCGCGCTGGCCCGCGCTCTGGATCATGAGCGCGAGCTCGGCCAGCTCCCTGCGGCCATGCAGCGCCTCCGCGAGCTCGTCGGCGTTGCCGATGATAACCGTCAGCAGATTATTGAAATCATGGGCGATGCCGCCCGCGAGGGCGCCCAGCGCCTCGAGCTTCTGCGCCTGCGCCATCTGCTCATACAGCTCGGCGCGCTCGCGCACGTCGCTCGAGATCAGCAAGGTCAGGCATGGCAGGCCCAGGGAATTGCGCACCACGATCCAGCGCGTATGCATGGCCAGCGCATCACCATCGCGGCGCCGGTGGGTCATGCGGCCGGTAAAGTCGCCGTGCCGCATCAGCGTGCGCACCGCCGCGGCGAATTCGGGTTCCGGGATGTCCTTGCAAACATGCTCCCGCAGCGGCCGTCCGAGCACCTCGGCGGCGCGCCATCCGTACAGGCCCGAAGCCGCGCGATTCCAGTACAGTACGCGCTGGCGCATATCGCATATCAGCACCGCGTCGCCGGCGACATCGAACATGTTGGCCAGGTCGCATGCGCCCGGCCCGGCGCCCGCCGTTGTCATCGTCGCCGCCGCCGGGGCGACGCTGCCCACGAGGTGACGCCGGCCGCCGTCGAGTTCCACCGCGAATACCTCGTGCACCACCGGGAGCGGCGCTTCCTCGCCCACGCACAGCGCATACGACGCGCGCCAGTGTCCGTCCGCACGCGCCAGGCATGCGCGCAGGCCAGCCTCCACGCATGCGCGGTCCACCGGCGCGACACGCGCGATCCAGCCCTCGAAGCTGTCGACGCCGGCGATCGCGCGCGCGAACGCCCGATCGGAGGAAGCGCCGCAACGCACGGTCCCGCCGGGAAAATACCAGTCCCAACGCACGGACGAACCGGCGGACCGGCGGACCGGACGAATCTGGCTCACTACATCGCTCATGGCATCAGTTCGGTGGCGATGTCCGTTCCCGTCATGCCCGCCGGCGCCGCTCCCGCGCCTGCCGGCGGGTCGTCGCACAGGATGCCCAGCAGCGGCCCACGCACATGCCCGCACCCGGCCGCGATCAGGAAGGCCTGCTGTCCGGGCTCGGTCACGCCGTCCGCGATGGCAGGCAGCCCCAGGCTGCGCACCAGATCCAGCATGGCGCGCGCCAGGGCGGCATCGACGGCCGACCCCAGGCAGGCATGCACGACCTGCGGGGCGAGGCACACGCCATCGACGATATTGCGCCGCAACAGGGCGAGCGCCGCCGCGTCCATCGCGAATCCGGCGAGCACGAGCCGCACGCCGACCGCGCGCAGCGCATCGACGTTGGCGCCAGCGGTGCCGGCCCCCAGGGCCGCCGCGGGCAATTCCAGCGCGAGCCTCCCGGCGTCCACGCCGGCAGCCGCGAGCATGCCGGTCAGGCGCCGGGCGAAGTGCGGGTCGCGCAGCTGGCTGCGCGCCAGCGCCAGTGTCAGGCGCCGGTGCGCCATGGCGGGGTTTCCTTTCCAGCGCGCCAGGATGGCGCCGCACTGCCCGAGCATCCAGGCCTCCAGCTCGGGCAGGATGCCGCAGCGCTCGGCCGCCGCGAACACCTCGTGACCCTCGACCGCCGGCGCTGATGCGCGCGGCCAGCACAGCGTCGCCACGGCCCCGGCCGGCACTCCTCCCCCATCCACCTCGCAGCGCAGGTCCAGGCGCAGGCGGCCTTCTCTCAGGTCGCGCGCGAGGTCCTCGTCCAGCGCCGGCGGATCGGGCGCGTCTCCCGCCACCACCAGCGCGTCGCGTCCGCCGTTCTTGGCCTCGTACATCGCCTGGTCGGCGCGGCGCAGCAGCTGGTCGATGGGCTCCTCACCATCCCGCACGAGCACCACGCCGACGCTGGCGGTCGACTGGTGCACGATCTTGCCGATCTCCACCGGGCGCCGGAAGGCGCCGACCACGCTGGTGCCGACCGCGCGCGCCTGCCGCGCGGCGGCCGCGGGATCGGGGTCGAGCCCCTCGAGCAGGATCACGAATTCGTCGCCGCCGAACCGGGCCACGGTATCCTCGGCGCGCACGCAGGCGGTCAGGCGCGCCGCGGCCTGGCGCAGGAATTCATCGCCGGCGTCATGGCCGTGCCCGTCGTTCAGGCGCTTGAAATTGTCCATGTCGATGAACAGCAGCGCGCCACAGCGCTGCTGGCGCGCGTTGCGCAGGCGCAGCTGGGCGACCCGGTCCAGCAGCAAGCGCCGGTTCGGCAGCCCCGTCAATGGATCGTAGTAAGCCAGGCGCCGGATCTGTTCCTCGACCGCGCGCTTTTCGCTCACGTCGCTGCCGACCCGCAGGATGACGTCCGGCTGGCCGTCCGCGCCACGCACCAGGGTCCAGCTCTCATCCACCGACAGGCTGCGGCCGGCGCTGCATTGCTGCACGCTCTCCCCGCGCCACTCGCCGTGCTCGAGGACGGCGGCCAGGGCCGCGCGCGGGACGTCCTGGTCCTGGTAGCAATGCCCGACCTCCCGTCCCAGCGCCAGTTCGGCGTCCACGCCATACAAGGCCTGCGCTCCCTGGTTCCAGTAGCGGGCGACCAGGTCCAGGCCAAGCACGGTGATCGCCTCGCGCGCGTGGTCCAGCAACGCCGCCTGTCGCTGCAGGCACGCCACCGCGTCGAGCCGCTCCAGTTCGGCCTGGGCGCGGCTGGCGATGACCCGCAGGACGGTGTCCAGCACCTCGTTTTCGACCAGGGGCTCACGGAACAGGACGAAGGCGACGCCGAGAAAGCGTCCGTCGGCGCCGGCAAGCCGGCGTCCGGCATAGGCACGCGCGCGCAATCCCGGCAGGCCGGGCGCATCCGGACAGCGTTCGGCCAGGCCGTCAGGAATGATGTGCTCGTCCTCCATTGCGAGGGGCGCGCAGGGCGTGCCGGGCAGATCGTATTCGAGCTCTTCAAGCTCCTGTTTATCGACCTGGATCGCAATGGTGCGCATCCTGCCCGGCATGCCTTCCACCGGCCTGGCGATCAAGCCGCCGTCCGCCCCCAGCGCCTGCACCAGGTGCTGCAGCAGCGCCTGGAAATACGTCTGTGGATTGCCGCTCGGGACGCTGGCCGCCATGCCCATCAACGCCTGCTGGATGCGCCGGCGCTCGGTCAGGTCGCGCATGCCCCCGACGATGCGGACGATGACGCCATGCTCGTCGCGCAGCGCACGCGCATTGTCCTGGATCCAGGCATAGCTGCCGTCGGAGCGCCTGACCCGGTATTCGGCGCTGAGCTCGTCCTGCCTGCCCTCCATGACCGGGGCAAACGCCTCGCAGACGCCGGCCCGGTCGTTCGGATGGATCAGCTGCAGCCAGGCCTCCAGGCCGAAATCGGGCTCCTCTATGCAGCGCCCGACCAGCGCCGCGATGCTGCGGCTGCGCCACATCATGCCGGCCGCGATGTCCCAGTCCCAGATGCCGTCATTGCTCACCTGGGCGGCGGCGCGGAAGCGCTGCTCGCTCTTGCGCAGGCTTTGCTGGATGCGCCGCTGCTCGGTGATGCATTGCACCGCGCCCTCGATGCCCGACATGCCATGCCTTCCGGCCGCCGGCTGCCCCATCACCCGCAGCACCTTCGGACTGGCGCCGATGAAGTCGAGCTCGACGTCGAACGGAACGCCCTGGCGGCGGCACGACGCCAGGGCCACCAGCAGCTTGCGGCGCGACTGCGCCGGAAAACGGTCCATCAGGCCCGCTCCCGCCGGATCGTCCAGGCCCAGCAACTGCTGCATGTGGCCGCCGAGCTGGAGCGCGCCGGAGGGCAGCGCCAGGAACCAGCCGTCGATCGCCGCCATGCGGCCGGCGTTGCCGAGCAAGACCGATGAGCGGCGCAGCAACTCGCCGTTACGCACCTGTTCGGTCACGTCCTCGGCGACCCACAGCACCTGCGCCTTGCCGTTGGCGCGCGCGCGCACGCTCGACATCGTCGACCTGAGCCAGACCTCGCCGCCATCGCCGCGCAGGAAGCGCCGTTCGCTGCGTACCGCGTCCTGGTGGCCGCCGGCAAGCGCGCGCAGCGCCTCGGCCGCGCCGCCGCGCTCGCCCTCGGGCTCGAGCGCCGCGAGCGCCATGCCCGCCAGCGCCGGCTCGGCATGCCCGACCATGGCCGCGAAGCTGGCGTTGGCCTGGACGATGCCGCCGTCGGCGCCCACCAGCGCCATGCCGTTGGCCGCGTTGGCGAACAGGTGACGATAGCTGTCCTCGGTCCGCTTCAGGCGGCGCCGTGCGCGAAACCACATGACGCCCATGAGCCCGAGCACCAGCGTCGTCGTCGCGTTCGCCGCCTTGAGCTGGACCTCGAGCGCGGTGGCGCGTTGTGTGCTGGCCATGCGCAGCGCGCGTTCGTCGCCGCTGACCTTGCCGACCAGCACCCGGATGCTGTCCTGGAGCTGCTTGGAAGCGCGCATCTTCTCTATACGGATGGGCCTGCCTGCAGCGGCGTCGGCCTGTATCTCCAATGCCTCGTCAAGCCGCGACCGCACTTCCTTCTTGAGCGCGACGATCGCGGCCGCCGCCGCGACATCGGCATGGTCGCGCGCCACGCTGCGCAGGTGCTCCAGCGCAGCCTCGATGCGCGGCAGCGCCAGCGTGGCCGGTTCGAGAAAGGCCGGGTCGCGCGTGATGACGAAGCCGCGCGTGCCGCTCTCGACGTCGACCGTCAATTGCAGTAACTCCTGCAGCTCGCGCTCCACCCTGGCCGATGCCATGGTGACTGCCTGCTGCCTGCGCATATCGTCGATCAGCGAATGCGACAGCATGGTGGACAAGGCCAGCGTCGCGAAGAAGCCTATCGGCCACAGCCAGACCGAATGGGCGCGCACGCCCAGGCGCCGCATGCGGGCGCGCATGACGGCAACGATGTGCGGGCGCATCACTCGCTCCCTGTGGCGGGGACGACGCGAGCGCGCACGCGTGCGTCGGCGCCCGGGCCGGGCCGGACGCGGCGCGGCGCTCGCGCCGCCGCCCCGGATGCGGATCCGCTGGCGCGCAGACGCGGGCCGCGTGCGCATGAGAACGAGGCAGCGCGGGTCGCAGCATGGACGTGCGGAGGATTGGGCATAGGGATGAGAGGGTCGGTAATGCGATTCGCATTTATCTGCTGATTTTTCCAGCTGGAAACCCGGGCCGCAAGTCAAGCAGATTGCGACAGGGTGTCGACATTCCGCCAATGGCTGGCAGGCGCAGGCTCACGTATGCTCCGGGGGGCGCGCCCGACCGTCTGCACGCATGGGAAGGCGGCATGCCGACGGCGGCAAACGGCAGTGACGGCAGGCGACAAGCCCCAGGGACCACGACGAAGGAACGAGATGACATTCGCGAACGAGCTCTACCTTCTGGTCGCCGCGGCGATGCGCGGGCAAGCCGGGCATCCAGCCAGGCTGGTCGCGATGTCCTGGGCAGCGCGGGCCTTGCCGGCCTCGCCGACCTGCGCCGCGGGCCAGGCGCACACGCAGCGGAGACCGCTTTGAACCATGACATTCTGGTTGTCGACGACAACGAAATGATACGCTACCTCCTGGAGCGGTCGCTCAGGGCTGCCGGGCATCGGGTGCGTGTCGCCGCCAACGGCGTCGAGGCGCTCGCCTTGTGCGAGACGATGCATTTCGACGTCCTGCTCACCGATCTGAACATGCCGCTGATGAATGGCGACGCGCTCATCGCGCGTGCCCGCGCGCTCCAGCCTGGCCTGCGCTGCATCCTGCTCTCCGCCGACGAGGTTCCGCCCCAGCCCCTGGGCGACGGCGTCACCTGCCTGACCAAGCCGCTGTCGAGGAAGGAACTGGCCGCGCTTGTCGCACGGGCCGGCGGCGACACCTCCCTGCCCTGAGTGCACCGTGGCTGCGGCCGGAAGCGGGCGCGATGGCCGCATTTTCGGTCGCTTGTCTGGTGCGATGGCGCAAGTCATCCCGCTCGCGACACGACATCGACCGGTCCATGGACTGTCGTCGTGCCGGCCCACCGCCCCGCGCGCACCATGGCTTCGAATTCTTCCAACGGCATCGGCTTTCCGAACAGATATCCCTGGAAGGCATGGCAACCGTGCGCGGCCAGGAAGGCGCGTTGCTCGCTGGTCTCCACCCCTTCGGCGATCACTTCCAGTTCCAGCCCTTTCCCCATGGCGATGATGGTCTGCGCGACCATCGCATCGCGCTCGCTCCCGGGCAATTCGTCGACGAATGACTTGTCGATCTTGAGCTGGGTGAGCGGCAGCTTGGTCAGGTAGTTGAGCGACGAATTGCCGGTGCCGAAGTCGTCGAGCGAAATCAGGAAGCCGTGCGACTTCAGGGCGTTCAGCCTGGATATCGAGGAGGTGAAGTCGTCGATGGCCAGGCTCTCGGTCACTTCAAACTTCAGTCTGCCGACCGGCGCGCCGCTGTGCGCGACCTCGGCCAGGACGTCGTCCACGAAACCATCGGACTTGAACTGCAGGGGACTGATGTTGACGGCCAGCGTCAGGGTCCGCAGCAGCGGATCGTCCGCCCAGCGCGCGAGCTGGCGGCATGCGGTCGCGAGCGCCCAGCGGCCGACCGGCAGGATCAGCCCGGTTTCTTCGGCCAGGGGAATGAAGACGGCGGGGGAAATCGTTCCCCGTTCCGGGTGATTCCAGCGTAACAAGGCCTCGGCCCCGATCGCACGGCCATCCAGGTCCACCTGCACCTGGTAGAACAGCACCAGCTGATCCTTCGCGATGGCTTCGCGCAGCGCGTCCTCCATCCAGTTGCGCTCATCGATCTCGGATTGCATCGCATCCTCGAAGAACGACACCCTGTCGCGCCCACCTTTCTTGCTCTTGTACATGGCCAGTTCGGCCTGCCGCAACAAGGCGTCGCCCGCCGTGGCGCCATCCTGGAACAGGGTCACGCCGACCGAGCCGGTGCAGGCGAACCGATGACCGTCCAGGACCACCTGGTTGGCCATGGCATGCCTGGCGGCCTCGGCGATGGCCAGTGCGCGCGTCATGGCGACGTGCCGGTCGGACCCGAGCGACTCGCACAGCAACACGAAGCTGTCGCCGCTGAAACGCGCCAGCACATCGCAGTCCCGCTTCGCCGCAAGGAAGCGGCGCGCGACTTCCACCAGCAGGCGGTCGCCCGCCGCATGCCCGAGCGAATCGTTGATCTTCCGAAAATGGTCCAGGCCCATCATCATGACCGCGCCGTACTCCGCCGTCCCGACGCGATCGACGACGGCGCGTGCGATCCGATCCGATAGCATGGCCCGGTTCGGCAAGTCCGTCAGGGCGTCGAACTGCCGCAGACGCGTCGCCAGCGCATGCGCCTGTTTCTCGGCTGAAATATCCTGGAAATTGACGACATAGTGCATCGGCTTGCCCTGCGCATCGGCCACGGCGCTGATGGACATCCGTACCGTATACAGGTTGCCGTCGCGGTGCCGGTTGACGAGCTCGCCGTGCCAGTACCCCGTCAGCGTGAGCGCGCTGCGCATCTCGTCGTAGCATGCGCTTTCGTGCAAGCCCGAGCGCAGGATGCGCGGGCTGCTGCCTACCGCCTCCCGGGCCGCAAAACCGGTAATGCGCGTGAAGGCCGCATTGACCCGCTCGATGACGGCGTCGGCGTCAGTGATCAGCATGCCATCCTGGCTTTCGAACGCCACCGCGGCGATGCTCAGCTCGCGCTCGGTCTGGCGCCGCGCGGTGACGTCGCGTGAGACCGCCAGCACGCCAGCCACCCGGCCGGCCGGGTCACGGATCGGCACCTTGATGAGTTCGAGGCAGCGCTTCTCTCCATGGCGCACCTGGATGACGTCGTCGCTCCGGAACGTGCGTCCGCTGCGCAGGACTTGCGCATCCCCGCGCGCCAACAGGGCGACGAATTCGCGGTCATCGAACAATGATTCGTCGCGGCGTCCGAGTATCCTGTCGCGTCCCAGCCCGACCAGTTCCTCGAAGGCGCGGTTGCAGTGCACATAGACCAGGCCGGCATCCTTGAGCGCCATCGCATCGGGACTGCCCTCGAGGACCGAACGCAGCCGGGCCTGGTCGGCAACGAGGTCGCGCGCCGTCTGTTCCAGTTGCGCGTGCTTGTGCATCACGTCCGCTGTGGCTGCCCGAACCGCACGGCGCAGCGCCCGGATCCAGAGCAGCGCCGCGGCGGTTGCCGCCAGCACGCAGGCGACGGCGATCGCCAGCAGGCGCAGGTAGGAACGAAACTGGACTGGCTGGCCGAACCATTTGCGCCGCAGGGCTGCGCGTTCGTCCGGCGTGATCCTGTTCATGCCTTGCTCGACGCGCGCGAGTGTTGCTGCATCCCCCTTGCGCACGGCCCAGTGGAACTGTCCCGAATACAGGGTGAACGCCTTGGCAAACCGTTGCTGGCCGCGATACAGGTACAGAAAATAATTGGCCGGCATGTCGTCCATGCAGAACACACCGATCTCGCCGGCGTCCGCCGCCGCCAGCAACGCGGTGTAGTTCGGATAGGCATGGAGCGATGCGACGCCCAGCTCCATCAGGCGGTCCACGCAGGGGTCGCCGCGCTGCACCCCGACCGCCACGCCGCGCAGCGCGTGCACGTCATGGATGCCGGGGATCGCGGCGTCCACGTAGATGCTCGCATCGAGCGTCGCATACGGCCGCGAGAAGTCGTACAGGGCAGCGCGCGGCGCTGTGCGGAACAGCATGTCGATGACGTCCGCACGCCCCTCGCGCATGGTCTGCTGCGCGGCCGACCACTGCATCGGCTGGAGCACGACCGGCACGCCGGTCTTTTCCTCCCACAGGCGCCAGAGATCGACCAGGTAACCCTCGGGCTGGCCGTCACCGTCGACGAACAGATACGGCGGATAGTTGTTGTCCATGACGACCCGCAACGGCGCCGGCGCGGCGCCGGCCGCGCCGGCCAGCAGGAGGACCGCCAGCATCAGGCAGTGCCGCAGGCGGCGCACCGCGGCGCGGCGCCGGCCCGGAATCGGCACGACGGACACCGTCACCAGGTCGCCATCCTTGCGCAGGAAGTCGACATCGGGCCTGCAGGACTCCGCGGCGCCGGGGCTGCCGGCGCCGCGCAGCGCCAATCGGTCGTGCGTTCGCGCGTGGCCGGGTCCGGGCGATCCGCGCACGCCCGGCGCGCGGTGCAGCGCTTCCGGGCGGCAAGGCGGGTACGCGAGACGGCCGTGCGCAGATCACCGGCCGGCACGTCGCCTCCGCTGAACGGAAAATTGGCTTTCATGACTTTCCCTGATGTCGGTTGCATCCATGTGATTCAGTGAATGCCATTGCAAGGAAGAATTGCTCACGACATGCGGGGCGCCGGACAGGCATCGTGCCTGTCTTTCACCAAGGACCATTCACCGACATTCTGTAAAAATCCATGCCGTCCGTACCGACAGTCAATTTTTACGATGCACTTTTATATTCTCTAATTTTTCCATCAGGAAATACGACTTACAAGTCGTATGAATTACGACAGGGTGTCGCTTTCCGTCGCCGGCAGGCGGCGCCGCCTTCCGCAGTGCGCGCTCCGGGCCGCGCTCCAGCGTTACGGCACGCTCGGCGCCGCCGGCCCTGGACGATGGTCCTTTGGTCTGATTGAAGGAAGGACATCGCTCACTTAGGATGAAAATCTCTTAACCCAGGCATCTCGGGAGGCGTTCCATGATCCTCGCTAGACTTTCTTACCGTCCGTCACGCGTGTTGGCGGGATGCTGTCTTCTCGCCTTGTCCGCGTGCGCCAACCAGGAGTTGAACCACCAGCTTGCCGCCAGTCGGGAAGCGGTCGATCAGGCGCAGATGGCGGGCGCCGAGCAAGCCGCTCCTTCGGAATTCGGTGTCGCGGCCGACAAGCTGGCGCAAGCCAACGCCGCTGCCAGGAGCCGGCGTGAGCATGACGCGATGCGCCTGGCCCAGCAAGCGCAGGTCGATGCCAATCTGGCGCGCGTCAAAGGCGAATCGGCCCAGGCCAGGCTCGCGGCTGCCGAACTGGCCAAGACTAACCAGACATTGCGCGTGGCAATCAACCGCGCAAGCCAGAACCAGTAGAGGTGAGAGATGAACCACATCCTTCGATCAGCCGCCGGCGCGGTTGTCGCCGGCATCATCGCAACGGGATGCTCGACGTCCCCGCCGGCGTCCGAGATGGCTGCCGCCAATACGGCGATCGGCAATGCCGGACAGGCGATCGACCAGGCGTCGGCCGACCCGCGCGTGGCCAAATACGCCCCCAGCGAACTGGAACGCGCAAATGCTTCACTGCAAAAGGCAAAAACGGCGTGGAACGACAAGCGCGACCTGACGGCCACGCGGCATTTCGCCTATATCGCACAGCAGCGCGCAGCCACGGCGCAGGAATTTGCCAACGAGCGTGCTGCGGAAGATGCAGTGAAGGTTGCCGCGGCGGAACTGGACCAGACGTTGTCGGTTGCGGCCACGATACAACGGACCCAACCGGGCGCACTCACGGAGCTGGCGCAAAAGGGGTTGGCAGGTTTCGCCAGCGGATCGGCAAAGCTCCCGGCCAGCGCCATTCCCGCGATCAACGAATTGGCCACCATGCTGAAAAACGATCCCGAACGCGAGGTCGTGATCGAAGGGCATACGGACAGTGTCGGCAGCCCGCGCTACAACCAGGCCCTGGCATTGAAACGTGCAGAAGCGGTGCGTGACGCCCTGATTCGTCGTGGAATCGACACCCGCCGTATCGCGATCCGGTCATATGGCGAAGAGCTTCCGGCCTCCAACAACGCCAGCAGGATCGGGCGCCTGGAAAACCGGCGCGCGGAGGCCATTACTGCCGACGCGTCGCAGATGGTGGGGGCGTCCCAAATCTCGAAGACGGTGTCGTCGGACGAGCAGGGCGAGCAGCCCCGCCAACCCGAGCCGTGATGCCTGAGACGCGGATCCTGATGGGCTCGAGCACGATCTGACGACCCCTGGCGTTCGATTTTCCGGCGCTGCAGCGCCGGGTGGTGCGCCGCCAGGATGTAGTCGATGCCGTCGGGACGACGCGAAACGCCGCGCAAGGCGGCAGGGCCGCCTTGCGTGATCCTTCTGCGATTCGAGCGCGATTCGAGCACGATTCGCGCACGACCATGTCGTCGGCCTCGACGGTGCCGACCGAACGCGCCGGCCGGGCGCGCTCCGCTCTGGAAAACGGCGGCGCCGGCAGACATGCCGGTTCGACTTGCCGTTCCCTGTCCTCCTCCATTCCCTCTCCCGGCCCGGGTCCGGATCGTCACCCCATCGGCGCCACCCCGGCACCCCGATGACGTCGTCATGCGCCCTGGCGGATGCGGATGTGGGCCGTGTTACGTCGGAAATGACGTGCGTTTGTTCCAATACCGCCATCCGCTTTATGATATGCACAGCAGCCGGGCATTGCCGTCGCCGGCTGGCGCCCAACCTTCAATCAAAAGGAACATCATGCCCGAAACCCTCACCGTCACCACTGCCGACAGCAGCTTCGACTGCTACGTCGCGCGTCCCAATGTCGTCGGTACTTACCCGGTCATCGTCGTGCTTCAGGAAATCTTCGGCGTGAACGCCGGCATCCGCAGCATCGCGGACAACTACGCCGCCAAGGGCTACATCGCCGTCGCCCCCGACCTGTTCTGGCGCACCGACCCGGGCATCCAGCTCTCGGAGGCCAACGAAGCCGACGTCGCCAAGGCGTTCGCGCTGTACCAGTCCTACGATGTCGACCACGGCGTGCAGGACATCGCCGCCACCATCAACGCCGCGCGCACGATGGAAGGCAGCACCGGCAAGGTCGGCGTCACCGGCTATTGCCTGGGCGGCCTGATGACCTACCTGGCCGCGGCCCGTACCGATGGCGACGCCTTCGCGGTCTATTATGGCGGCGGCACCGACCAGTACCTGCACGAGGCCAAGCACATCGGCGCTCCCCTGCTCTACCACCTGGCCGGCGCCGACGAATACATCGGGCCGGAAGCGCAGGCGCAGATCAAGGCCGCGCTGGAAGGCAAGGCCGATGCCGAAGTGCATGTTTACCCGGGCCGCGACCATGCCTTCGCCCGTCCCGGCGGCAGCCATTACGACCACGCCGACGCCACGCTGGCCAACAGCCGCACCGACGAATTCTTTGCCCGCACCCTGCGCTAAGCGCCGCTGCCTGCCGGCGTCCCGCCGGCCGGCACTCTCCCGCGTATCCAGCGGCACGACGCCACGCAAGCCGTTCCTCCAGACTTGTGCAAAGCTGGTCGAAATTGCCTAAACCTGCTCGCTGCTGGATTCCTGCTTCACCGGGGCCAGTTTCACGCCGTGCTCGTGCACGGCGCCAGCGCCTGCCCCTCCACAGGCTGTCGCGGTAGAACTTACCGCCATTGTTTCAAGGTTTGCGGCCGCATTGACATCGCGGTCGTGGACCGTCCCACAGCCCGTGCAGGTCCACTGCCTGGTGCCCAGGTCGAGCTTCTCCATCATGTGGCCGCAGCTCGAGCACGTCTTGCTGCTCGGGTACCAGCGGCCGGCCACCACCACCCGGCCACCGCGCCACGCCGCCTTGTAGTCCAGCTGACGGCGCAGTTCATGGAAACCCATGTCGGCGATCGCGCGCGCCAGGCGCCGGTTGCCCAGCATGCCCTTGACGTTCAGGTCCTCGATGCCGATGGTGTGGAAGCGCCGCGCGATGCTGCTGGTGAGCTGGTGCAAGGCGTTGCTGCGCAGGTGGCCGATCTTCGCGTGCAGCCGGCTCAGCTTCAGTTTCGCCTTGGCCCGGTTGCGCGAGCCCTTGATCTTGCGCGAGAGGGAGCGCGACAGCCGGCGCAGCCGCCCGAGCAGGGATCGGAGCGCCTTCGGCCCGGTCCACACTTCGCCGTTCGACAGGGTCGCCAGCGCCGCCACCCCGAGGTCGACCCCGACCGCGCCTTGGTTGTCGGCGGGCGGCAGGTGCGTTTCCTCTGCGGTATCGACCGTGATGCTGGCGTACCAGTGCCCGGCAGAGCGCGAGACGGTGGCCGAGACGATGCGGCCGGCAAAGCGCAGGCTTTCGCGCATGCGAACAGGGCCCAGCTTCGGGATCTGGATGCGTTTGCCGTCGATGCGGAACTGGTCGTTGGTCAAGGTAAAACGGTCGTGCTGTCCCTTCTTGCGGAACTTCGGGTAGCGCGCGCGGCGCGCGAAGAAATTCTTGAAGGCCTCGCCGAGCTGGATGATCGCCATCTGCGGCGCATTCTTGGTCACCTCGAGCATCCAGGGGAACTGCTCGCGCTTGATGGCGTTGAGCTGGCGCCGCAGCGCCAGCTGCGACGGCGCTGGCAGGGCGGGGTTGGCCTTGCACGCCTCGTATTGTCTCTGCCACTCGGCCAGGGCCCAGTTGTAGGCGAAGCGGGCGACGCCGGCCGCGCGCGCCAGGTACGTGGCCTGGGCGTTGTTGGGGTCGAGCCGGATGCGGTGCGCGATCAGCACTGCGCCTCCTGAACGGCGCGGCGCACCCCGTCGATCAGCTTCTTGTTCCGGTGGCTTCGGCTGCCGTACAGCCGTGCAGAAAAGACGGTGATGATCTCCAGCACGTCGCTGGCCAGGTCTTCCTCAAAGCTGCTGTCCTCGCCCTGGTTGATGATGACGACCTCGACCTGTTTTGCCTCGCAGACGGCGAATACCAGCTCGGCGCCGAAGCGCAGGAGGCGATCCTTGTGGGTCAGCACCAGGCGTCCGGCCGTGCCTGCGAGGATCGCCTCGAGTAGCCGGGCCAGGCCTTTCTTGTGGTAGTTCATGCCCGAGCCAAGGTCGGCGATCGTTTCGAAGGACCAGCCCTGGCTTGCGCAGTACAGTTCCAGCACCTGCTTCTGCCGTTCCAGGTCGGCGCACTGGTCGTGACTGGAGACGCGCGCATAGGCGATCGTCTGGCGCGGCGCCGGCGCGCCATGGGCGAACCGGGGGCATAGGGCCGCCAGGTCGTAGCGGCGCTGGCCACCCTCGGTGCGCACTGGCACGAGGCGTCCGCTCGCTTCCCAGCGCCGCAGCGTGCTGGCCGAGACACCAAGCGCCTTGGCGGCGACTCTGATCGAAACAAGCTTGCTCATATTGCATAAGACCGCGCAACAATGAGCAAGTTCGAGCTGACTGTAAAAAGCCCTGCGGCGTTGCTGCCTCCCGGATACGCAATTCTCGCGAAGACTGATCTTCGCCAGAGCCGCCGCGTCCGCTCCGACTACTGTTATCGCTAGCTACCCCGCCGTACCCACCAGGGTGCGGCGGCATGGCTTTCCGATACGAAAGGAGAACCTCATGGCAAGGTTCGGCGTAGAAGCAATCCGGTATTTCAACCATGCGCGCGCCGCCGGCGTGAGCACGGCGGGAGACTTGACGTACACCTTTAACAGAAGCAACGGTTTCGACAGCAAGCTGCGCTCGGCCGGCCACACGCGCGCGTTCTACTGGGCCAATACCGACGTCTGGGAGACCGACATCCGCGACGTCGACCAGGGCGGCAGCGACCGCAACTGGGTCGACGACGTCGACCTGTTCTGGATCGAGACGCATGGCAACTCCGAAGCCGACGGCCGGGCGCGCATGCTGTACGACATCGCCCACAGCGAATGGTGCACCTGGTCCGATCGGTGGCAACTCGGAGAAGACTGGAACAGCGAATGGGTGATGGCCTATTCCTGCCACACGGTCAACCTGGGCGCCGTCACCGGCCTGTGGAACATCTTCGCGCGCCTGCACATCTATTGCGGCGCCTGGGGCGATATGTTCGACGGCATCACCACCGACGAATGCGGCGAGGACGTGGCCGACAACCTGGTCGACGGCGACACCGTCTCCAGCGCCTGGCACGACGGCGTGTCCGACTGGTGGGTCGACAACCATCCGGTCACCGTCTGCGTGGGCGACGCCGCCACCTGGAACGGCGGCGCCATCCGCTGGGATCTATCCGCCCTGAATCGCGACCACCTGTGGGGACACGGCAGCGTGAGTCCCGACCTGGCGCCGGCGCAGCAGGCATGTCTCTTGTGGAAGTGGACGGAGGGCTGAACCATGAACCAGCAAACCCTGATCGATACCTTGACGAAGACCGGCGCGCATGCGGTCCCCGGCCGCGCCGACGTGATCGCGCTCACCCCGCTCACCCGCGACGACGCACGCGCCGGCATGAACCGCTTCCTGACCGCGCTGCACGAAGCCGACATCTGCCGCCACGACCGCGCCAACCTGGCCGACCGCGGCGAACGCAGCGTGGTGCACCTGCCCGATGGCGCGCGCGCCGTGGTCTACCACGCCTCGGGCGCGCTGCAGTACGTGTCGGGCCTGGCGCCATTCCAGGCGCCGTGGCAGCGCCTCGAAGAAACGCCGGTGCTCGTGCGCCAGCTGGAACAGGCGGCGCAGCGCATCGACATCGGCGCCTGGGTCGGCGAGCGCGGCAGCCTCGCCTTCGAGCGATTGTGGCAGACCAAGGCGCGCGGCAGCGACCGCGACCGGAAGCTGTCGGACACACTGCTGGTGCGCGCCACCGGCGCCTGGCGCCATGCGGTGGACGGGATTCCGGTGCTGGGCGCCGCCTCGGTGGCGCTGCGCCTGGCCGGCGACGGCACGGTCGACGCGCTCGCGCTGCGCATCCGCCACAGCGACGCCGAGGTGCTCGACAGCGCGCCCGTCATCGAGGCCGAACTGGCGGCGCGCCAGCTGGCCGGGCGCCTGGCCAGCGTGCTGGGCAAGTCGAAGGACAGGCTGCCGAACGACGTCGTGCAATCGGCCACGATGCGCTTCGGCTACCTCGACCTGGGCAAGCGCAAGGCCCAGCGCGTGCTGGCCCCGGCCTACGTGGCGCAGGTCGTGCTGCAGCACCGGCTCGAGCGCCAGGCCTATGTGCTGGCGGTGTCGGCCACCGAGCGGCCATATATCGAGCTGCCGCTGTTCGGCAACGAGGCGCCGGTGGTGCGTTCGCGCGGCCTGCATCCGGAGTGCCGCGATGACGCGTCATGACAAGCAGCGTGATCCGGTCACGCCACGGCTGAGCGCACCTCCTGCAGCAGCGCCCTGATCTCGGGCACGCACGATCCACAGTTGCCGCCGGCCCGCAGGCAGGCGGTCACCTCGGCCGGCGTCGTCAAGCCCTGCTTGTCGATCGCCGCGCAGATCGTGTTGCGGCCGACGCCGAAGCAGGAGCAGACGGTCGGCCCCGGGTCCGGCCCCAGCGCCGGCGCGCGGCCTGCCAGCAAGGTCGCGCGTTCGCGCGCGCTCAGCGCGGGTTGCGCGAACAGTCCGCCGAGCCAGGCGCGCGCCGGCAGATCGGGCCGGCGCGACGCGAACAGGCAGGCTTCCAGGCGTCCATCGACCACGAGCGCCGCGCGCAGCGTGCCTTCCGACTTGTCCTCGTACTCGATCCAGTCGGCGTCGTCGTCCGCCCCGAGCAGCGTGCGCGCCAGCGCGGGCGACACCGGCTCGCGGCCACCCAGCTCGTAGCGCAAAAAGCCGCTGCCGCGCACGCGTGTCCAGTGCGCCACCCGCTCCAGGTTCAGTTCCGTGCGGCTCAGGATGAAGCCATGCCAGGCGACGCCGAACGGCTCCACCCGCACCGGCGTGTGCTTGAACTCGGGCTCGCCCGACACCGGGTCGACTTCCGGGTTGACCAGGGCGCCGACGCGGGCGTCGGACGCGGTTTGCCCATTCCAGTGGATCGGCACGAAGACCGCGCCGCGCGCGATGCCGCCGCCATGCGCCACGCGCGCCACCATCGCGCCCCACCGCGAGCTCACGCGCGCCAGTTCGCCCTCGCGCACGCCGGCCAGCAGGGCGTCGTGCGGATGCAGGTCGACGAACGGTTCCGGCGCATGGCCGGCCAGCCGCGGCGACTTGCCGGTGCGCGTCATCGTGTGCCACTGGTCGCGCAGGCGCCCGGTGTTGAGCGCCAGCGGATACTCGCCGCCCGGCGCGTGCACGGGTGCGCGCGGCGTGGTCGCGACGAAGCGCGCCTTGCCGTCGGGGTGGGAAAAGCGGCCGTCGCCGAACAGCCGCGCGGCGCCCTCGGTCGGCGAACTGAGCGGCCATTGCACCGGCTGCAGCGCGTCATAGGCCGCGCGGTCCATGCCGACCAGCGGATCGAGCCGGAAGGCGCGCCGATAGCCTTCTTCACCATTCTTCCAGGTGGACAGGCGCGCGTGCTCGTCGAAGATCGCGTGTGCGCCCTCGTAGTCGAAGCCGGCGAAGCCCATGCGCCGGGCCACGTCGCACAGCGCCTGCCAGTCGGCGCGCGCCTCGCCCGGCGCCGGCAGGAAGGCGCGCTGGCGCGAGATGCAGCGCTCGGAGTTGGTCACCGTGCCATCCTTCTCGCCCCAGGCCAGCGCCGGCAGCGCCACGTGCGCGTACGGCGCGACGTCGGTGTTTCCCACCACGTCCGATACCACCACCAGTTCGCAGGCGGCCAGCGCGCGCCGCACCTGGTCGGCGTCCGGCATGCTGACCACCGGATTGGTGGCCATGATCCATACCGCCTTGACCTTGCCCGCCTCCACCGCGCGGAACAGGTCGACCGCCTTCAGGCCCGGCCTGGCGGCGATGCGCGGCGCCCCCCAGAAGCCGCGCACCGCCTCGCGGTGGTCGGCGTTGTCCAGGTCGAGGTGGGCCGCCAGCATGTTCGCCAGGCCGCCCACTTCGCGTCCGCCCATCGCGTTCGGCTGGCCGGTCAGCGAGAACGGGCCCATGCCGGGCCGGCCGATGCGGCCGGTGATCAGGTGGCAGTTGATGATGCTGTTGACTTTGTCGGTGCCGCTCGAGGACTGGTTCACGCCCATCGAAAACGCCGTCACCACCTTCTCGGTGCGCGCGAACAGCGCATAGAAGGCGCGCAGCTGCGCCGGATCGACGCCGCAGGCCAGCGCCACCCCATCGACCGGGTCCGCCTGGCCATCGATCCCGGCCGCGTCCAGCGCCGCTTCCAGCCCCTCGGTGTGCGCCGCGACGAAATCATGATCGGCCGCGCCCTCCCACGCCAGATAGGCCAGCAGGCCGTTGAACAGCCGCACGTCGCTGCCCGGCTTGAGCGGCAGGTGCAGGTCGGCCAGTTCGCAGGTGGCCGTGCGGCGCGGGTCGAGCACCACGATCTGCAACCCGGGACGCGCCTCCTTCGCCTTGACGATGCGCTGGAACAGCGTCGGATGGCACCAGGCGGCGTTCGAGCCGACCAGCACGATCAGGTCGGCCAGTTCGAAATCCTCGTAGCAGCCCGGCACCACGTCTTCGCCGAAGGCGCGCTTGTGGCCGGCCACGGCGGACGACATGCACAGGCGCGAGTTGGTGTCGATGTTGGCGCTGCCGACGTAGCCCTTCATGAACTTGTTGGCGACGTAGTAATCCTCGGTGAGGATCTGGCCCGAGACGTACAGCGCCACCGCGTCCGGTCCGTGCTCGGCGATGATGCGCCCGAAGCCGGCGGCGACGGTGTCCAGCGCCTCCTCCCAGCTGGCGCGCGCCATGGCGCCGTCGCGGCGCACGGCCGGATAGAGCAGGCGACCATCCAGGCCCAGCGTCTCGCCCAGGGCCGAGCCCTTGACGCACAGGCGGCCGCGACTGGCCGCATGGTCGGCGTCGCCCTCGATCAGCGCCCCGCCGTCGTCCAGCGGCGTGGCTTTCACGCCGCAGCCGACGCCGCAGTAGGGACAGGTGGTGCGAACTTGTTGCAGCGGGATCGGCATGTGCGACATGGGTAGCTTTCTCTAGGCGGCCTGCGCTTCACACAGTGCAGGGCCGAACAACAATCGATCGCGCAGCGCCGACACGTCGGCCCCACGCTGGATCAGGTCGAAATACCAGGGACCATCGAGCACGTCGCCATACAGCACGGCGCCGGTGATGCGGTTCCCCTCGAGCACCAGGCGTTTATAGATGCCGGCGCGGCGGTCGCGCAGGACCAGGTCTTGCGTGCCCGCTCCGCCGACGATGTTGCCCACCGAATACACATCGATGCCGGTGACCTTCAGCTTGGTCGCGGTGGCCTGCTGCACGTAGCGGCGATGGCCCAGGCCCGCCAGGTGGGCGGCGCACACGCGCGCCTGGTCCCAGATCGGCGCCACCAGGCCGAAGGTGGCCTTGCGGTGCTGGACGCATTCGCCCACCGCGTAGACGCGCGGGTCGTAGCTCTGCAGGGTGTCGTCCACCACGATGGCGCGCTCGACGTGCAGGCCGGCGGCGCGCGCCAGCGCCACGTTGGGACGCACGCCGGCCGCCATCACCACCAGGTCGGCCGGCACTTCCAGGCCGTCGGCGAAGCGCACGCCTTCCACCTTGCCGGCGCCGAGGATCGCTTCGGTCTCGGCGCCGAGCAGGATGCGCAGGCCGCGCCGCTCCAGCGCGCCTTTCAGCAGCAGCGACGCGTCGACGTCGAGCTGCTGGTTGAGCAGGCTCCCGGTCAGGTGCACCACGGTGACGTCCATGCCGCGCCGCAGCAGGCCGTTGGCCGCTTCCAGCCCGAGCAGGCCGCCGCCGATCACGACCGCATGCCGGCCCTCGCGCGCCGCCTGCAGCATGGCGTCGACGTCGTCCAGGTCGCGAAAGCCCACCACGCCAGGCAGGTCGGCGCCCGGCACCGGCACGATGAAGGGTTGCGAGCCGGTCGCCAGCAGCAGGCGGTCATAGGCCACTTCCTTGCCCGAGTGCGCGCGCACGATGCGCCGCTTGCGGTCGATCGCCACCACCGGATCGCCCGCATGCAGGGTAATGCCGTGCTCCTCGTACCAGCCGCGCGGATGCAGCACGATCTCGTCCGCCGTCTTCTCGCCGGCCAGGACCGGCGACAGCATGATGCGGTTGTAGTTCACGCGCGGCTCGGCGCCGAACACGGTGATGTCGTACAGATCGGGCGCCAGCGCCAGCAGCTCCTCGACGGTGCGCATGCCGGCCATGCCGTTGCCGACCACGACCAGCGAAGGCTTGATGGTCGGGCTCATACGGCGACCCACACCTGTCCGGCCTCGATCCGCGCCGGATAGCTGGCCACCGACTGCGCCGGCGCTTCCAGGCACTCGCCGCTCTGCAGGTCGAAGTGCTGCTTGTAGATCGGCGAGGCGACCACGATACGCTCGCCGATGCTGCCCACCAGCCCGCGCGACAGCACGGCGGCCTGCGAGTTCGGATCGTAGTTATCGATGGCGAACACGCGCGGCTCGGCGTCGCCGACGCGGAACACCGCCACCTGGCGGCCGTTCAGCAAGGCGCACACGCCGGTATCGGGCACGATCTCGTCCACGGTGCAGACGGCGGTCCAGGTATCTGGTTGAAGATCACGGTGCATGGTTGCTCCTTCAGGCTGCGGTGGCGATGGGAATGACGCGGCGGCGTTCGTCGAAGGTGGCCGGACGCACCTGGCCGCGCTCGGGCACGAACACCACGTTTTCGTCGACCTGCGTGCTGTTGACGAAGTGGCGGAAGCGGCGGCGCACTTCCGGATCGGTGACGGCTTCCTTCCACTCGCAGGCGTAGGTGTCGACCACGTGCTGCATCTGCGCTTCGAGTTCCTGCGCGATGCCGAGGCTGTCGTCGACCACCACCGCCTTCAGGTAATCGAGACCGCCTTCGAGGTTCTCGCGCCAGGTGCTGGTGCGCTGCAGGCGCTCGGCGGTGCGCACGTAGAACATCAGGAAACGGTCGGTCAGGCGCACCACTTCTTCCTCCGTGAGGTTCGAGGCGATCAGTTCGGCGTGGCGCGGCTTCATGCCGCCATTGCCGCACACGTACAGGTTCCAGCCCTTGTCGGTGGCGATCAGGCCGACGTCCTTGCCCTGCGCTTCGGCGCACTCGCGGGTGCAGCCCGAGACGCCGAACTTGATCTTGTGCGGCGCGCGCAAGCCCTTGTAGCGGTTCTCCAGCGCGATGGCGAAGCCGACGCTGTCGCCGACGCCATAGCGGCACCAGGTCGAGCCGACGCAGGATTTGACGGTGCGCAGTGACTTGCCGTAGGCGTGGCCCGATTCGAAGCCGGCCGCGATCAGCTCTTCCCAGATCGCGGGCAGCTGGTCCACGCGGGCGCCGAACAGGTCGACCCGCTGGCCGCCGGTGACCTTGGTGTACAGGCCATACTTCTTGGCCACCATCCCCACCGCGATCAGGCCGTCGGCCGTGACCTCGCCGCCCGGCATGCGCGGCACCACGGAATAGGTGCCGTCCTTCTGGATGTTGCCGAGGAAGTAGTCGTTGGAATCCTGCAGGCTGGCGTGCTTCGGGGTCAGGACGAAATCGTTCCACACCGAGGCCAGGATGTTGGCGGCGGTCGGCTTGCAGACGTCACAGCCGAGGCCCTTGCCGTGGCGCGCCAGCAGCGCGCCGAAGTCGCGGATTTCCCCGACGCGCACCAGGTGGTACAGCTCCTGGCGCGAATAGGGGAAGTGTTCGCACAGGTGATTGTTGACCGCCACGCCCAGTTTCTTCAGCTCGGCATTGAGGACTTGGGTTACCAATGGCACGCAGCCGCCGCAGGCGGTGCCGGCCGAGGTGCAGCTCTTGAGGGCGCCGATCGTGGTCGCGCCGCCGGCCACCGCCTCGCACAGCGCGCCCTTGCTGACGTCGTTGCACGAGCAGACCTGGGCCGTGGCGGGCAGCTTGTCGACGCCGATCGCCGGGCGCGCGCCGCCACCGTCGGGCAGGATCAGGTATTCCGGCGCTTCCGGCAGCTCGATCTTGTTGAGCATCGTCTGCAGCAGCTCGCCATAGGCGGACGCCTCGCCCACCAGCACGCCGCCCAGCAGGTATTTGCCGCAGCTGGACACGACGATCTTTCGGTAAGTCTGGCGACGTTCATCGAGGAATTGATAGCTGCGGCTGCCCGGCGTGGCGCCGTGGGCGTCGCCGATGCTGGCCACGTCCACGCCCATCAGTTTCAGTTTGGTGCTCATGTCGGCGCCGACGAAACCGCACTCCGTGTCCAGCAGATGGCGCGCCGCGGTGCGCGCCATGTCGTAGCCCGGCGCGACCAGGCCATACAGCTGGCCGCGCCAAGAGGCGCATTCGCCGATGGCATAGACGTTCGGGTCCGAGGTCTGGCAGCGGTCGTCGATCACGACGCCGCCGCGCGGGCCGGTCTCGAGCCCGGATGCACGCGCCAGCTCGTCGCGCGGGCGGATGCCGGCCGAGAACACGATCATGTCGGTGTCCAGGTGGGTGCCGTCCGCGAACTGCATGCGGTGGGTCGCTTCCTCGCCATCGACGATGGCCAGCGTGTTCTTGCCGGTATGGACGCCGACGCCCAGCTCTTCGATCCGGGTGCGCAGCACGCGCGCACCGGGATCGTCGACCTGCACCGCCATCAGGCGCGGGGCGAATTCGACCACGTGGGCTTTCAGGCCCAGGTCGCGCAGCGCCTTGGCGCATTCGAGGCCCAGCAGGCCGCCGCCGACCACGACGCCCGACTTCGAACGCGCGCCGGCTTCCTGCATGGCCTCCAGGTCTTCGATGGTGCGATAGACGAAGCAATCCTTGCGATCGGCTCCCGGCACCGGCGGCACGAAGGGATAGGAGCCGGTGGCCAGCACGAGGCGGTCATAAGCGACAGCCGAACCGTCGGCCAGGGTCACCGTCTTCGCCGCGCGGTCGATCCCGACCACTTTGGCATTCAGGCGCAGCACCATGCCCGGTTCGGTTTCCGCACGCTCGAAAAAGCCCGGCGTCACCAGCGAGAGGTCGTCCGCACTCTTGCCGGCGAAAAATTCGGACAAATGAACGCGGTCGTAGGCCGGCCGCGGCTCTTCGCCCAGCACCGTGACGCGCAAGTCTTGCCGCCCGCTGGCGGCCAGGGTTTCGAGGAATTTGTGGCCCACCATGCCGTGGCCGATGACGACGATATGCATTTTCTGCTCCCTGTTGGACGTTACGCTGCTGCCGGCGCACTGCCGGCGCCGACGATGGTGGTATTGCTGAATCGGGCTGCGATGGCGCAGACGCTGGCGACCAGCACCAGGCCGCTGAGGATCGTGAGCGTCTGCTTGATGTCGCCCGTGCCCTTCATCAGGAAGCCGGCCGCCACCGCGCCGACGTTGCCGCCGGCGCCGACGATGCCGGCCACGCCGCCCAGCGCCTTCGGTGCGATGAACGGCACCAGCGCATAGGTGGCGCCGCAGGCCATGTGGGTGAACAGGCCGAATACCAGCATCGCGATCACGGCGAACACGACGCCCTCGGACTGGGCGAACCACAACAGGCCGAGGCCTTCGCCGATCATCAGCACGAACAGCACGGTCACGCGGCGGTTCAGGTCACCGGAGAGCGCGGCCTTGTCCGACAGCCAGCCGCCCAGGGAGCGGGCGAACAGCGCCAGCAGACCGAAGCTGGCGGCCGCCATGCCGGCCTGGCCCAGCGTCAGGTCGAAGTGATCGACGTAGTACACGGCGGCGATGTTGTGGATGAAGATCTCGATGCCGAAGCAGGCGCCATAGGTGACGAACAGCAGCCAGGCGCGGTAGTTGCGGCAGCCGGCGACGAAGCTCGCCCAGCCGCCCTTGCCGCCGCCCTCCGGCATGCGGCCGGTCTTGCGCAGCTCGTCGTAGTTGCCGGCCGGGCAATCCTGCGTATAGCGCCAGTAGAAGAAGGCCATCACGATCATCATCACGCCGGGCACCACCAGCGCCAGGCGCCAGCTCAGCGACTGGCTCACGCCCAGCATCACGATGGCGGTGAGCATCAGCGGCATGACCGCCTGCGCCGCGCCGCCGCCGGCATTGCCCCAGCCGGCCGCCGTCGCGTTGGCGGTGCCGACCACCTTCGGTCCGAACATGACGGAGGTGTGGTACTGGGTGATGACGAAGCTGGCGCCGACCGCGCCGATGCCCAGGCGCGCCAGCAGGAACGCTTCGTAGCTCTGCGCCAGCGCCACGCCCAGCACGGGAATCGCGCCCAGGAGCAGCAAGCCGGTATAGGTCTTGCGCGGGCCGTAGCGGTCGCACAGTGGCCCCACCAGCAGGCGCACGAAGATGGTGATCGCGACCGCCGCGATATTGATGTTGGCGATCTGCTCCATCGAGAGCCCGAACTCGCCCTTGATGACCGGCATCAGCGGCGCGCAGGCGAACCAGGCGAAGAAGCAGACGAAGAAGGCGACCCAGGTCAGGTGGAAGGCGCGCATGGGCGCGCCCTGGAAGGAAAAGAGCTTGATGCTGTCCGCTTTGCTGGCCATTGTTCTTCCTTTGAAAACGAAAAGGCGTCCGCGCTTGCTGCCGTGGGCAGTAGCTGCGGACGCCGTTGTCCTGTTGCCGTCCCCGCGTTGGGCCGGCGCTAAGTGAGAGTCTTGAAGAGAATCGCCATTGATCCTGTCATGGGTATGAGCAAGAGGCGTGCCACCCGGGGTTCACGGGCGTACGCCGACAGGTCGGACCTGGATGCGGCGCCAGGATGCTGCATTGCAGTGCAGCGCTCCCCACGATGATGCACCTGCGTGCACCGCGTTCAGGATGCGCCAGGTGCGCCGGCCCAGGCCTGCGGGTCGCTGCCGTCCCATACGCGGCCGCCCAGCAGGGTCGAGCTGCGCATCGGGGAGGCGGGCAGCATCGTGCCGGTGCGTTCGGCCGCCTCGCGGTACAGGTCGATGCGGCTGACCTGGGCCGCCAGCGCCTGGTAGGCGGGCGCTTCGCGCAGCAGGCCCCAGCGCCGGTGCTGGGTCATGAACCACATGCCGTCCGACAGCCACGGGAAGTTGGCCTCGCCGTCGGCATGAAAGCGCAAGCCGTTGTGGCCGCGCCAGCCGCCGTGCCCACGATGCTCGTCGGTATGGCGGCCGGCCAGGCAGAACTGCAGCGTGTCGCGGCTCGCATTGACATAGGCGGGGCTGGCCAGCACCTCGGCCGCGGCTTCGCGGTTGGTGCGCGAGGCGTCGAGCCAGCGCGCGGCTTCCAATAGCGCCGCGATCATGGCGCGGCAGGTGTTCGGATGGCTGGCCGCGAAGTCGGCGCGCGTGCCCAGCGCCTTGCCCGGATGGTTCGGCCATACCTGTTCGCTGGACGCGGCCTGGACCCCGGCGCCGTCGCGCTGCGCGCGCTGGCCCCACGGCTCGCCCGCACAGAAACCATCCATATGCCCGGCCGCCAGGCTGGCCGCCATCTGGCTGGGGGGCACCGTCACCGCCTGGCAGTCCACGAGCGGGTCGATGCCATGCGCGGCCAGCCAGTAGTACAGGAACATCGCGTGGTTCCCGGTCGGGAAGGTGTGGGCCAGGGTGAGCTTGCGCCCTGTTTCGTCGATCTCGCGCCGCAGCAGGCCGGGGTCGCGCGCGGCGTTGGCGAGCGCGCGCGACAGCGTGATGTTCTGGCCGTTCTGGTGCAGGTTCATCAACACCGCCATATCGCACTGCTGGGTGCCGATGCCGTTCTGGATGCCGTAGACCATCCCGTACAGCGCATGGGCCGCGTCGAGCTGCTGGCCGATCAGGCGGTCGCGCATGGCGGTCCAGGACAGCTCGCGGGTGAGCTCGAAGCGCACGCCATGCCGCTCGTCGAAGCCGAGCACCGACGCCATCACCAGCGGCGCGCAATCGGCCAGCGGCATGAAGCCGATGCGGACGGTCTCGATCTCGGGGCGGTCGGTGCCGGCGATCCAGGCTCCCCTGCCTGCCAATGTCATACGTCTCCTTGTCGTTGTATGGATGGAAGGTGCGGGCCTAACCCAGCAGGTCTTCCACGTCGATCAGGCGCTGCGCGACTTCCGCCAGCTTCAGGTTCTTGTTCATCGCCAGCGTGCGCAGGCGCTGGTAGGCCTGCTCCTCGGTCAGGCTGTAGCGCGTCATGAGCAGCCCTTTGGCGCGGTCGACGGTCTTGCGTTCGGCCAGCTTCTGGCGCGTGTCGCTCAGCTCATCGAGCAGCTTCTGCTCGCGCCGGAAGCGCGCCAGCGCGACGTCCAGCACCGGCTTGACGCGCTCGGCCTGCAGGCCGGCCACGATGTAGGCCGAGACGCCGGCGTCCATCGCCGCGTCCATGCTGGCCGGCGCATCGTCCTCGGTAAACAGGACGATCGGCCGCCGCGCGTCGCGGGTGGCGATCACGATGTGCTCGAGCACGTCGCGCGCGTCGGACTCGCTGTCGGCGATGATCAGGTCGGGCTGCAGCTGGGCGATGCGCTCGGGCAGGAACACGTCGGCCGGGAGCGAGGCGATCAGGTCGTAGCCCGATTCGAGCAGGCCGATGCGCAGCGCCGTGCTGCGCCGCGCCTGCGCGGCCTGGGCGGCGTCAGGGTCGGTGCCGGGTGCGGTTGCGGAAAGCACGACGACGATCCGCAGGTGTGGTGATGCACTGTCTCGCGATTTCATGCGCATACTATATGCAAGTTCCGCACCAGGCGCGAGCACCGGTGATGCCCAGTGCCCTTCTTATGCGAAACCCGGGGTGCAAGATATTCGCACCACGAATATCTTGCATGAGAGCAACTTAACAATCATTCACCAAGCGTATCGCTGGAATCACAAATCTAAAGTTTGCTTATGACGAAGACGCCCCTATACTGCAACGCAACATCGAAGTATCTATCTCAGGGGAACAATCATGACTGCAGCCATCCAACGCACCCGCTTCTTCGCGACAGCCATCTCGGCCATCCGCAGCTTCTCGCAAGAACTCTACGTCGCCCACGGCGGCTACGCGCCGGCAATGCGGGGCTGATCATGCACCCGCTCGAATATCTCACCATCGCCCTGGCCGTCGTGGCCGTGGCAGCCCGGGTCGCCATGTTCCTGCCGCGCCCGCCAAAAGGCCCGTTCAGGGCCATGTAAAGCAAGGTTTCATTGCGGCGCACCACGGCCGCGATAAGCCATCCGCATCCAGCGCCGGCCGTACTGACGTACCGCCGGCGCTTGTCTTTACAGCAAAAAAAACCTGTCATGATTCGTGGTCGCGGCGAGTGCCTGCGCTAGAATGCATGCGCATTTCTGGCAAGCATCTTTGGCAAGCACCATTGGCAAACAAGCCATTTCACTCATCAGACTCCCCCATGCGAACACCTGCACTTACCCTGTTTGCGGCCTCCTTCGCCGCACTGATCGCGCTGCCGGCGGCGGCATCCACCCCCATCACCCTCGACCAGGCCATGAGCCATCCAGACTGGATCGGCACCCCGGTGGAAGACGCCTGGTTCAGCTGGGACGGCAAGCAGGTGTACTACAAGCAGAAGCGCACCGGCTCGCCGGTGCGCGACGTGTTCGAGGTCGCGGCCGGCCAGGCCCGGCTGGTCGCGGACGCCGAGCTGCCGAAGATCGACAGCGCCGACGTGGTCTACAACCGCAACAACAGCCGCATGCTGGTCCTGCGCAACAACGACCTGTTCGAGCGCGACCTCAAGTCGGGCCAGCTGGTGCAGGTCACGCGCGGCGCCAGCCGCATCACCGCCGCCCAGTACACGGCGGACGAAGCCGCGGTCCAGTACCGCATCGGCAACGACTGGTATGTGTGGGACCGCGCCAGCCGCGTGACCGGCCCGGCCGCCCTGCCGCGCGCCGCCAAGGACCCGAACGCGCCCGAAGACGATCCCTACCGTTCGACCGAGCTGCGCCTGATCGAGCACCTCAAGCGCCAGAAGGATGACCGCGACGCCCTGCGCGCGCGCACCGACGAACTGCGCCGCGCCGACGCCTCGATGGCGCCAAGCCCGGTCTACCTGGGCGACAAGGTCACCATCGAAGGCAGCTCGCTGTCGCCCGACGGCCGCTGGCTGCTGGTGGTCACCGCCGCCAAAGGCGCCGACAAGGGCCGCGCCGGCAAGATGCCGCGCTACGTGAACGAATCGGGCTACGAGGAAACCGAAGACGTGCGCACCCGCGTCGGCCGCAACATGCCGGTGCCGCATGCACTGAAACTGGTCAATCTGCGCACCAACAAGGTGCAGGACATCGCCTTCGACGCACTCCCGGGCGTCAACGTCGACCCACTGGCCGAACTGCGCGCCGCCGCCAAAAAAGATCCGCTCAAGGGCAACCGCCCGGTGGTGGTCTCGGGTGGCCGCAACGCGATCGACTGGAGCGCGAACGGCGCCAGGGTCGCCGTCATGCTGCGCGCGGTCGACAACAAGGACCGCTGGATCGCCAGCGTCGACCTGGGCGCCGCGAAGCTGCAACCCTTGCACCGTCTGACCGACGGCGCCTGGGTCAATTACGACAACGTCGAATTCGGCTGGCTGCCGGACAACCGCACGCTGTGGTACCTGTCCGAGGAAAGCGGCTACTCGCACCTGTACACCAGGGACAGCCTGAGCGCCGCCGCCCCGCGCGCCCTCACCACCGGCAAGTGGGAAGCCAGCGACGTGCGCTGGACCTACGACGGCAGCACCGCCTACATGCTGTGCAACCGCGACAACCCGGGCGACTACGAAGTCTGCGCCGTGAATGCGAATGGCGCGAATGGCGCGCCCGAGGTTCGCGAAGTGACGAAGCTCGACGGCGTCGAGAAATTCGCCCTGTCGCCGGACGAGAACAAGCTGCTGGTGCACTGGTCGTCCAGCTATACCCCGATCCAGATCGCGACCGTGCCGCTGTCGGGCGGCAGGGGCGGCGAAGCGAGCAAGCTGACCGACACCCGCACGCCGGAGTTCAGGGCGCGCGAATGGATCCAGCCGCAGTACGTGGCCGTGCCTTCCAGCGCCGGCGGCGACCCGGTCTGGGCCAAGCTGTATCGTCCGGCCCAGCTCGAGCCGGGCAAGAAGTATCCGGTCGTGATGTTCGTGCACGGCGCCGGCTACCTGCAGAACGTCAGCCACCGCTATCCGAACTACTTCCGCGAGCAGATGTTCCACAACCTGCTGGTGCAGAACGGCTACGTGGTGCTGGACATGGACTTCCGCGCTTCGAAAGGCTACGGCAGCAAGTGGCGCACCGCGATCTACCGCCAGATGGGCCATCCGGAACTGGAAGACTACATCGACGGCGTCAAGTACATGGTGAACCAGCACCAGGGCGACGCCGCCAACGTCGGCATCTATGGCGGCAGCTACGGCGGCTTCATGACCTTCATGGCCCTGATGCGCGCGCCGGACACCTTCAAGGCCGGCGCCGCGCTGCGCCCGGTGACCGACTGGACCACCTACAACCACGAGTACACCGCCAACATCCTGAACACCCCGGACATCGACCCGGAAGCGTACAAGAAGTCGTCGCCGATCGAATACGCGCACAACCTGAAGGGCCACCTGCTGATCTCGCACGGCATGATCGACGATAACGTGTTCTACCAGGACTCGGTGCGCATGGCGCAGCGCCTGATCGAGATGAAGAAGGACAAGTGGGAACTGGCGAGCTATCCGCTGGAGCGTCACGGCTACGTGCAGCCGGAGGCGTGGTATGACCAGTACCGCCGGATCTATGAACTGTTCGAGCGCTCGCTCAAGCAGAAGTAACCCGCACCGCTGACACGTCGTTCCCGCGCAGGCGGGAACCCAAGTTATTTAGCACGCCATATTGTCAAGCGAAGTGGCATAGCTGGAGACTTAGGTTCCCGCCTCCGCGGGAACGACGTTTTTGAGCCAGGAATAGAATCGGGCCGGCGGTGTTTCAGGGCCGTGGGCCCAGGAAGTCGAGCAAGGTCAGTGCCACTACCTTGGTCGCGCGGCGCAAATCCTCCAGCAGCAGACGCTCGTCGGCCTTCTTGGCGTTCGACTCCTCCACCGTGCGCGGCCCGGCGCCATACAGCACCGCCGGGATGCCATGTTCGCCATACAGCCGCGCATCCGCATACAGCGGCGTGCCGTGCGCGGGAATCTCCTCGCCCATGATCGCGCGGCCATGACGCTGCAGGCTCGTCACCAGCGGCGCCACGCCCGGCAGTGGCCGCAGCGCCTGCGACAGCAGCAGGCGCCGGATCTCGAGGCGGATGCCGCCCGCGCCGCGCACCGCCTCCTCGATCAGCGCGCGCACCTGCGCCTCGACCAGCGCCGGGTCTTCTTCGGGAATCATGCGCCGGTCCAGGCGCAGCACGACCTTCCCCGGCACCACATTGGTGTTGGTCCCGCCGTCGATGCGCCCGACGATCATGGTCGGCGAGCCGATGCCAGGCACGGCGCTGCGGATCTCCTTCAGGCCGGGCAGCGCGCCATAGATCGCATTGAGCACTGTCGTGGCGGCCTGCAGGGCGTCGACCGCCATCTCGGGCATCGCGCCATGCCCCGCCCTGCCGTGCACGGTCACTTCCAGCTGCAGGCAGGCATTGTGGGCGGTGACGATGCCGTAGCCGAAGCCGGCCGCGATCACGTAGTCGGGCCGCGTCAGGCCCTGCTCCAGCAACCAGCCCGGCCCCAGCAGGCCGCCGACTTCCTCGTCGTAGGTGAAGTGCAGTTCGACCGCGCCCGATAAAGGCAGGCCCAGCGCCTCCAGTGCGCGGGTCGCGAACACGTAGGTGGCGAAGTCGCTCTTCGAGACCGCCGCCGCGCGCCCGTACAGGTAACCATCTTCGATCACGGCGCCGTACGGCGGCCGGGTCCAGCCTTCGCCCGGCGGCACCACGTCGCCGTGGGCGTTCAGCGCCAGCGTCGGGCCGCCGGCGCCGTAGCGGCGGCGCACGATCAGGTTGGTGATGCTCTCCAGGCCATGGTCGCGCACCTGCTGCGCCGGCACCGCATGGCGCTCGACCGGCCAGCCGGCGGCCTCCAGCGTGGTCGCCACCGCCTCGGCATGCGGCGCGTTATTGCCCGGCGGGGTATCGGTCGGGATGCGCACCACCTCCTGCAGGAAAGCCACCTGTTCGTCGAAGTGCGCGTCGATCCAGCCGGTGACGCGCTCGTGCAAGGGATTGTTCATGGGGCCTCGTCTGCGTTTGTTTCTGCGTTCGTGATGGCGCCGGCCTCGAACCAGGCTCCCACCTGGGCGCGTTCGGCATCGGTCATGTGGGTGAGATTCGCCAGCGGCATCGCCTTCAGTTGCACCGTCTGCTGGTAGATGCGGGCCGCATGCCGGCTCACCAGCTCCGGCGTGTCGAGCATCACGCCGCCCGGCGCCGCCGCGAAACCGGGCTGGGTCGGCTGCTGCGCGTGACACGACACGCAGCGCTGTTCCATGATCGTGCGCACCGTGGCAAAGCGCGCGGCGGCGTCAGGACCGGCGGCAGCCGCCGCCGCCGGATCGGCGCTGGCCCGCGGCGGCGGCGCCAGCACGACCGCCAGCGCCAGGAGCAGCGCCACGCCCGCGGCCGGATAGCGCCATGCGGTGCGGCCCTTGTGGCGCAGGTTGAAGAAGTGGCGGATCAACACCCCGGCCAGCATGATCACGCCCAGCACGGCCCAGGCGTGCGGGTGATTGTAGGTCATCGCATAGTGGTTGCTGATCATGATGAACAGCACCGGCAGGGTGAAATAATTATTGTGGACGCTGCGCTGCTTGGCCTTGATGCCGTGGGTCGGGTCGGGCTTGTCGCCCGCCAGCATGGCGTTCACCATCTTGCGCTGGCCCGGAATGATCAGCATCGCCACGTTGGCCACCATGATGGTGCCGATCATCGCGCCCACGTGCAGGTAGGCGGCGCGGCCGCTGAGCAGGTGGGTGAGCACCCAGCTGCTGCCGACCAGCAGCAGCCAGATGGCGGCGCCGAACGCCAGCTGGTGCTGCGCCAGCTTCGTCCGGCACAGCAGGTCGTAGACGATCCAGCCGGCCACCAGGCTGCCGATGCCGACGCCGACCGCCTGCCAGCTGGTGAGGTCTGCCACGCTGCGGTCGACCATCATCGCCTTCGCGTTCAGGTAGTAGACCACCACCAGCAGCGCAAAGCCCGAGAGCCAGGTGGAATAGGCTTCCCACTTGAACCAGTGCAGCTCCGGCGGCAGCTCGGCCGGCGCCACCAGGTATTTCTGCGGGTTGTAGAAGCCGCCGCCGTGCACCGCCCACAGTTCGCCGGACACGCCCTTGCGCTCCAGCTCCGAGCCGGGCGCGGGCGGCCTGATGGTGTTGTCGAGCCAGACGAAATAGAAGGAGGCGCCGATCCAGGCGATGCCGGTGACGATGTGCAGCCAGCGCAGCAGCAGGTTGAACCACTCCAGGGCATAGGGCGCCAGGTATCCGGTATCGAACATGGGCTTCTTTCATGAATGCGGTACGGCTGAGATGGATCGAAGATACGCCGATTCCAATTTCTGCGACATGAAATTTAGCGTATATTCGACATATCTTTCTTGATATACGTGCCACCTCGGCCGCCTGCGATGTCCAGCCTGCCCCGCAACCTCGACCTGCATCTGATCCGCATCCTCTACCTGCTGCTGGTGGAGAAGAACGTGTCGCGGGTGGCGCTCAAGCTGAACCAGCCGCAGCCCTCGATCTCGGCGTCGCTGCGTAAACTGCGCGAGCTGACCGGCGACCCGCTGCTGGTGCGCGGCGCGCGCGGCATGGTGCCGACCCAGCACGGCGAGAGCCTGTTGAAACCGGCCAAGCGCATCCTCGACGAGGCCGAGAGCCTGTTCGTGCGCAAGGCGCCGTTCGTGCCCGAGCAGGCGGCGCGCACCTTCCACATCGCCGCCCCCGACTATCTCGACGCGCGCTTCCTGCCGAACGTGGTGGCGCTGCTGCGGCGCGGCTCGCCCGCCAGCCGCGTCGTCATCCACGCCCTCGGCCCTGGCCTGGACTACCTGCGCATGCTGTCCGACGGCGACATGGACCTGGTCATCGCCAACTGGGACGAGCCGCCCGCCCACCTGCACATGTCCAAGCTGTTCGAGGATCCGATCATCTGCACCATGCGCGCCGACAGCCCGTATGCCAGGCGCACGGCGCCGGACGCGATGACGCTCGAGGACTACCTCGACCTGCCCCACGTGGCCCCGACCCAGATGCTGCCGGGCTACCACGGCGTGATCGACGCCTGGCTGGAACGCCACGGCCTGCGGCGCCGGGTGGCGGTCGAGTCGCCCTATTTCGGCGTGATTCCGTATATGCTCACCCAGAGCGACCTGGTGCTGACGACCGGCCGCCAGTTCATCCGCGCCTTCGAGAAGACGCTGCCGCTGAAAAGCTTCACGGTGCCGGTCAAGTTTCCGCCGATGCGCTTCTACCAGCTGTGGCACCAGCGCGTGCACCAGTCGACCGAACACAAATGGCTGCGCGACCAGGTGAGCAGCGCGGCAAGGGCCCTCAATCAACAATAGCCAGGAGTAGACGATGTTGACGATCCAGGAGCTGAACCGACTCGACGCCGACGCTTTCACCAAAGCGCTGCATGGCATCTACGAGCATTCTCCCTGGATCGCGCAGCGCGCCGCCGCGGCCAGCCCCTTTTCCACCCTGGCCGCGCTCAAGCTGGCCTTGCAGGCGGCGGTCGACGGCGCGACCGGCGACGAACGGTTGGCGCTGCTGCGCGCCCATCCCGAGCTGGCCGGCAAGGCCGCCATCGCCGGCCAGCTGACGCTTGAATCGAGCGGCGAACAGGCCGCATCAAATCTGGACCGCTGCACGCCCGAAGAATACGCAAGGCTGCACGCGCTCAACGCGCAGTACAACGAACGTTTCGGCTTTCCCTTCATCCTGGCCGTGAAAGGCCCGACCGGTCGGGGCCTGGCGCGGCAGGGCATCATCGACACCTTCGTGCGCCGCCTCGACAACGCGCTGGACGACGAGCTGCGCGAAGCGCTGCGCCAGGTGCACCGCATCGCCGAGATCCGGCTCAACGCCCTGCTCGGCATCGAACCCTCCGTCGGCGTCACCGTGATGGACTGGTGCGAAACCCTCGGCGCCATCAGCGACAGCGATGCGGACCTGACCTGCTCCTACCTGACGCCGGCCCACCGCCGCACCGCCGCGGCCATCGCCGGCTGGATGCGCGACGCCGGCATGGCGGTCCACGTCGACGCCGTCGGCAACGTGGTCGGCCGCTACGCCGCCGCACGGCCGGGCGCGCAGACCTTGATCACCGGCTCGCACTACGACACCGTGCGCAACGGCGGCAAGTACGACGGCCGGCTCGGCATCCTGCTGCCCATCGCGCTGGTCGCCCGGCTGCATCAGCGCGGCGAGCGCCTGCCCTATGATCTCGAGGTGATCGCCTTCGCCGAAGAAGAAGGCGTGCGCTATCGCAGCACCTTCCTCGGCAGCGGCGCCGTGGCCGGCGGCTTCGATCCGGCCCTGCTCGATGCGCGCGACGCCGACGGCATTCCGATGCGCGACGCGCTGGCGGCCGCCGGCCACGATCCGGCCGCCATCGCCGCCATCGCGCGCGATCCCGCCGGCGTGCTCGGCTTCATCGAGGTGCATATCGAGCAGGGACCGGTGCTGCTCGAGCGCGGCCTGCCGTTGGGCGTGGTGAGCGCGATCGCCGGCAGCTCGCGCTACCTGGTCGAACTGAAGGGCGTGGCCAGCCACGCCGGCACCACGCCGATGGGCATGCGGCGCGATGCCGCCGCCGCCGCTGCTGAAATTGTGCTGCTGGTGGAAAGCCGCTGTCACGGTCCGACGTCGCTGGTGGGGACGGTCGGCCAGCTGGAGGTGCCGGCCGGCTCGGTGAACGTCGTGCCCGGCGCCTGCCGCCTGTCGCTCGACATCCGCGCCGCCGACGACGAGACCCGGCTGGCGGCGGTGGACGACATCCTGGCAGGCATCAGCGCCATCTGCGCGCGGCGCGGCATCCAGGAAAAACTGTACAAGCTGCTCGAGATCGACGCCGTGCCCTGCGCGCCGCGGCTGATGGGACAGCTGGCGGCCGCGGTCGAACGCGCCGGCCTGCCGGCGTTCCAACTGCCGTCCGGCGCCGGCCATGACGCGATGCGCATGGCGCAGCTGACCGAGGTCGCGATGCTGTTCGTCCGCTGCGGCAATGGTGGCATCAGCCACAATCCGCTCGAGACCATGAGCGCCGACGATGCCGATGTCGCCGGCGCGGTGTTGCTCGACTTACTGCGCCACTTTACTCGGACGGCAACGCCGGCAGCGTAGGCGTCGTCAGCGGCTTCTGCGCCGACCTGTCGCCCGCGGTGACCGGCTGCAGCCACCACGGATCGCCGGCGCCGATGTCACCGCACGCCCCGCCCCTTCATCATGAGGCCGTAGACCACGGCGGCGATCGCGACGCCGACGAACCACGCATACGTGTAGATCGTCTTGAAGGCCTCGCCGACGTCGGGGAAGCTGGCCGGGAAGGCCGCATTCAGGAAGCCCGGGATGTTGGGCAGCACCCCCAGCGCGAATGCCGCCAGGGCCGCGTTGTTCCAGCCGCTCAGGATGCCGCTGCGATAGGAATAGATGCCGTCGTGGCGATACAGCTGGTCGACGTCGAGCGTGGTCTTGCGCACCAGGTAGTAGTCGACGATCAGCACGCCGGCGATCGGTCCGAGCAAGGCGGAGTAGCCGACCAGCCAGGTCATGATGTAGTTCTGGGTCGACTCGAGGATCTTCCACGGCATCATGACCAGCGCCAGCCCGGCCGTGATGTAGCCGCCGGTGCGATAGCTGATGCGGCGCGGCGCCAGCGCCGAGAAATCGTAGGCCGGGCCGACCAGGTTGGCCGCGAGGTTCACGCTGACCGTATCGACCAGCAGCACGATCAGGGCCACCAGCACCGCGATGCCGGTCATGCGGCTGGCCAGGTCGACCGGGTCCCACAGCGCCTCGCCGTACAGGACCACGGTGGCCGAGGTGACGATCACCGCCAGCGCCGCCAGCAGGCCCATGGGCAGCGGCAGGCCGACGGCCTGGCCGACCACCTGGTCGCGCTGCGACCTGGCGAAGCGGGTGAAGTCGGGGATGTTCAGTGCGAGGGTCGCCCAGAAGCCGATCATGGCGGTCAGCGACGGCCAGAAGGTGGACCAGAACTGCCCTTCCTTCGACCCGCCCGGCACGAACTGCGAACGCTGCTCGAGCAGCGGACCGAAACCGTCGGCGCCGACCTGCCGGTGCACCCACCACAGCAGCACGAAGCAGATCCCGATCTTGAGCGGCGCGGTCCAGGTCTCGAGCTGGCGGATCGATTCCATGCCGTGCACCACGAAGTACAGCTGGATCGCCCAGAACGCGAGGAAACAGGCCAGCTGCGCCAGGTTGATGCCCAGCCAGCCAAGCGGCTCGCCGCCGATCGGAGCGCCGTTCATCACGCCCAGCAAGGTATAGATCATGCTGCCGCCGAACCAGGTCTGGATGCCGTACCAGCCGCAGGCGACAATGGCGCGCATCAGCGCCGGCAGCTTGGCGCCGCTGGTGCCGAACGAGGTGCGCGCCAGCACCGCGTAGGGAATGCCGTACTTGGCGCCGGCATGGCCGATCAGCAGCATCGGCACCAGCACGATGGCGTTCGCCACGAACACGGTGAGCACCGCCTGCCAGCCCGACATGCCCGCCTCCACCAGGCTGGCCGACAGCGTGTAAGCGGGAATGCACATCACCATGCCCACCCACAGGGCGGCGAAGTGGTACCAGCGCCAGGTGCGCTGCTCTGCGGTGGTCGGAGCGAGGTCGTCGTTCCAGAGGTCGTTGTCGGTAAAGGTTGGATGAGTCACGGTGCGCATGCGAAGTTAAACTGCAGAATCGATGCGCGCGAGTGTAACGCAAACGTCAATACGGCGTGAGAATATGACGTGAGACGCTCGGTGACGTGAGACCCTCAGTGACGTGAGACCCTCGGTGAGGTGAACCCCTCAGGCCTGCAGGTCGGCATGGATCGCCTGCGCCGCCTGCAGGCCATGGCGGCGCGCCTGCGTCCGTTCGAGGCGCGCCGCCACGCAGTCGCCGCCTGCATAGATGCCCGGCAGCGCGGTGCGGAAGCACCCGTCGACCTCGATCCGGTCGCCCTCGCGCGACTGCTGGGCTACCTGCGTGTCGCGTTCGGCCCCGGCGGCGCGGCCCACCGCCTTGAACACGGCGTGGGCGGCGATCTCGGTGAAGCCGCCGGTGTCGACCACACGGTCGCCCAGCAGGCGGGTCTGCTCGAAGCGCACCGACTCGACCGCGCCGCGCACGTCGCGCAGCACCTCGAGCGGCGCGACCCAGCCGCGCACCCGCACGAAGCAGGCGCGCGCGACTTCTTCTTCGGGGCCGTCGGGCGCCAGGGCGTGGCGCAGCGCCAGGGTGACGTCCTGGGCGCCCAGCTGCTTCAGGCGCGCCGCCATCCCGACCGCGCCGCGGCTGGCGCCGATCACGATCGCGCGCTGCGGCACCGGCAGCGCCAGCAGGTCGTCCAGCGCATACACGGCGGCGAGCCGGCGCCCGGCGTCGACCAGTCCCGCCGGGTCGCTGCCGGACAGCGCCAGCACCCGGCTGGAGGCCAGGCCGATGCCGAGGAAGATCGCGTCGTGCCACAGGTGCAGGTCGGCCAGCTCGAGGTCGACGCCCAGCCTGCGCCCATATTCGCAACGGATGCGGCCCTGCGCCGCCAGGCGCTCGAACAGCGCCTGGTCGGAGGCGCTTGCCGGCGCAGGTTCATGCAGATGCGCGCCCATGCGCTCGGGCGCGCGCGCTTCGTACAGCACGACGCCATTGCCGAGCAGCGCCAGCCGGATGGCGCAGGCCATGCCGGCCACGCCGGCGCCGACCACGGCCACCTGCTTGCCGGTCGGCGCGGCCGGCTCGCCGGCCAGGGGGACATATTCTTCGGATGCGGACGAATCCAGGACGTCGGTGATGGCGGTCATCGGTCTCTCTTTCTTGTGGTGCGCGGCAGGGCGCGTCTTCTGCGTTTTCAGGCCACGCATTCAGGCCAGTCGTGTCAGGACCGTGGCCAGCTTGCCGAACAATTCGTCGACGTGCTGTTTTTCCAGTACCAGCGGCGGCGACAGCGCGATGATGTCGCCCGTGATGCGAATCAAGAGGCCTTCGGCAAAGGCCTGCTTGAGCGCCGCATAGCCGCGCGCGCCGGGCTGTCCCTCGATCGGCGCCAGCTCGATGCCGGCGATGATGCCGATCGAGCGCAGGTCGATCACGTGCGGCAGGCCGCGCAACGATTGCAGGGCTTCCTCGAAATACGGCTGCATGCGCGCCGCGTTGTCCAGCACCGCCTGCTCGCGGAACACGTCCAGGGTGGCCAGCGCGGCGGCGCAGGCCAGCGGGTGGCCGGAATAGGTATAGCCGTGGAACAGCTCGATCCCGGCCGGCCCTTCCATGAAGGCATCGTGGATGAAGGCCTTGCTGAACACCGCGCCCATCGGCACCGCGCCATTGGTGATGCCCTTGGCCGTGGCCATCAGGTCGGGCTCGACGCCGAACCAGTCGCCGGCGAACGGCGTCGTCAAGCGCCCGAAGCCGGTGATGACTTCGTCGAAGATCAGGAGGATGCCGTGGCGGTCGCAAAGCTCGCGCAGGCGCTTGAGGTAGCCCTTGGGGGGAATCAGCACGCCGGTCGAACCGGATACCGGCTCGACGATCACCGCCGCGATGGTCGACGGGTCGTGCAGGGCCACCAGCCGTTCCAGGTCGTCGGCCAGTTCGACGCCGTGTTCCGGTTCGCCGCGCGACCAGGCGTTGCGCTCCAGGTCGTGCGTGTGGCGCAGGTGGTCGACGCCCGGCAGCAGGGGTCCGAAATGCCTGCGGTTGGCGCCGATGCCGCCGACCGAGACGCCGCCGAAGCCCACGCCATGGTAGCCGCGCTCGCGGCCGATCAGGCGCGTGCGCCCACCCTCCCCGCGCGCACGGTGATAGGCCAGCGCGATCTTGAGCGCGGTGTCGACCGCTTCCGATCCCGACCCCGTATAGAACACGTGGCCGAAGCGGCGGCCGCTGAAATCCATCAGGCGTTCGGCCAGCTCGAAGGCGGCCGGGTGGCCGATCTGGAACGTGGGCGCGTAGTCGAGCTGGCCGGCCATGGCGGCGATGGCTTCGGCGATCTTCGGCTGGCCGTGGCCGCACGGCACGCACCAGAGGCCGGCGGCGCCGTCGAGCAGCTCGCGGCCATCGACGTCGCGGTAATACATGCCTTTGGCGGAGACCAGCAGACGCGGATCGCGCTTGAAGTCACGGTTGTTGGTGAATGGCATCCAGAAGGATGACATCGTTGCAGGCCTGGATTGATGCATATTGCGCTCCTCGTCTCGATGGCGCCCTGAAGCACTTAAGCACTTAAGCACTTAAGTTTGAACAAGAACAGCGAGCCTTGCAACAAGCACGCGGCCGCGGGCATGCGCGATCGCAAAACCATGCACGACGCATCGTGTTATCAGGAAATAACCCCGGGTTGCAGCTGTGGATCGCAGCCTTCTCTGCCAGCGCCACGGCAGTGGTATGCTAGCGCTTATCACACTGGCAATGCGAACCATGTCAACCTATCTCACCCCTGTCCTGACCACTGAACGCCTGGTGCTGCGCCCGCTGGCCGCGAGCGACGCGCCGGCCCTGTACACCATCTTCTCCGACCCGGCCGTGATGCGCTACTGGAGCGCCGAGCCGTGGACCGACATTTCCTTCGCCCAGGCCGCGATCGCCCGCGCGCTGGAGGCCTACCGCGACGAGAACGAACTGCGCTTCGCGATCGAACTGGCGTCGAACCGCGAGCTGATCGGCACCGTTGCCCTGCACCACTTCTTCAACCAGAACCGGCGTTGCGAACTCGGCTACGCGCTGGGCAGCGCGCACTGGGGCAAGGGCTACGCCTTCGAAGCGCTGCAGGCGGTGCTGGACCATGGCTTCCGCGAGGTCGGCCTGAACCGGGTCGAAGCCGACATCGATCCTCGCAACGCAGCCTCCGGCCGCGTGCTCGAAAAACTGGGCTTCCGCAAGGAGGGCTTCATGCCGCAGCGCTGGCTGGTGCATGGCGAGTATGCCGACACCGTCTTTTATGGCCTGCTGCGCGACTACTGGAACGACAGGACGGCGCGCTGATGGCAAGGCCCGGTCCCACGATCAAGGCCGTGGCGTCATGCCCGGTCCTGGCGCTGTCCCTGCTGGCCATGGCGCCGCAATCGGCCGCGGCCCAGGCCACGCTGCCGACCTGGCGCGAGATCACGATCCATGCGACCGACGCCAGCTATCCGGAGGCGCTCGCGCGGCGCGGCGTGCAGGGCAATGTGACGATCGAACTGGCCCTCGACGACAAGGGCCGCAAACGGGTGGCGGCGGTGCGCGAATCGTCGCGCTCGGCCGAACTCGATACGCTGGCGCTGGCCATGGCCAGGCGGCTGGACGTCGCCGCCAACGGCGCGCACCAAAACGGCCTGGTGATCTTCAGGTTCAAGAAAGACCACCTCTCCACCATCGCCACCAAGAGCTGCGCCGATTTCAACGTCGATGCCGCCTGGCAGGCCGCCACCTTCCCGGAACGCAGCCTGCGCGAGTTGCCGGTGACGTATGAAAGCATCGGCACGCTGATCTACAGCCTGCACCGCGACGGCGCGGCGCGCCAGTCCTTCCCGCCCCTGGAACCGATCCTGAACGCCACGGTGGCCGCCTGCGCGCACACGCCCGAGGCCGGCATGCTCGACGTGATGCGGCAAGAGGCGCTCAAGCTGATCGAGCAATAACGCAACTGCTACAGCAAGCAAACCAGCATCTTGACGGTCCGGCAGCGTCCCCGTTCGTCCGCCCGCACGACCGCCCGTCCCCGCAATCGCACCGTTCGTCGGATCGCTCTTGGCGTAACATGGGTGCATCCCTACAGTAGGGTCATTATTGTTAGAAAGGACTTGCACGCATGAAAACCATTCATACGCCCACCAGTCGCTTCCAATCGATCCTGCGCAATATGGAAGTCGCTGGCCGCACTACCTGGCGCCTGGCGAAGTCGGGCGCCCGTTCGCTGCGTCGCATGCCGTGGCCGGTGCTGCTGTTGATCGCGATCGCGCTGGCGGCCCTGATCACCATCGTGCCGATCGTGCTGGCGCTGTTCGTCGGCCTGCTGCTGCTGAAATTCCTCGCCATCGCCATCTTCGGCCGCGAACCGCGCCGCATCAAGCACTACACGCAAGAGTAATACGATGGCCGCCGCCCAGATCAACCGCGCACTCGACTTCGTCCGCGACGCCATGCGCGAAGCGGGCGTGCTGTGGTGGCGCTTCTTCGACTGGCTGGCGCTGATCGAGTGGCGCCAGCTGTACCTGGTCTGGTTCCTGGCGTTCGTGACCGGCCTGTTCGTCAAGCTGACCGAGCCGGCGATCTGGTTCATCCTGATCTCGTTCGGCGTCAAGGTACTGGCCGGCGGCAAGCGTCGCGCCGAGCTGCTGGCGCGCGACGCCTCGACCAAGGCCGACGTCGCCAATCTCGAGCGGCGCCTGACCGAGGCGCAGATGGCCACGCTCCAGGCCCAGGTCGAGCCGCACTTCCTGTTCAACACCCTGGCCCTGATCGGCCAGCTGATCGAGACCGACCCGAAGGAAGCCGCGCGCGTGCACGGCTACCTGATCGAATACCTGCGCGCCTCGCTGCCGCAGATGCGCTCGGCCAAGGGCGCCGGCGGGATCGGTGGAACATTGGGCAAGCAGGTCGAGCTGTCGCGCGCCTACCTGGCGATCATGCAGGCGCGCATGAAGGAAAGGCTGGCGGTGCGCGTCGAGGTGCCCGACTTCCTCGGCAGCGCGCCATTCCCGCCGATGATGCTGCAGACGCTGATCGAAAACGCGATCAAGCACGGCCTGGAGCCGAAGGTCGCCGGCGGCACGATCACGGTGCGCGCGCGGGTCGACGGCGCCACCCTGTGCGTCGACGTGTGCGACGACGGCGTCGGCTTCAACCTGCATGCCGGCAGCGGCCTCGGCCTGGCCAACATCCGCGAGCGGCTGGCGCTGTTGTACGGCAAGGATGCCGAACTCGTGATCGAAGCCCTGCCCGGCGGCGGCGCCTGCGTGTCGATCCGCCTGCCCTATCGCATGACGGAAGACGGCTGATGGCGCCCATGCACCCGACGGCCCTGATCGCCGACGACGAAGCGCCCATGCGCGACCAGCTGCGCGCGCGCCTGCACGAGGCATGGCCGGCGCTGCGCATCGTGGCCGAGGCGGCCAACGGCGCCGAAGCGGTGGCGCTGGCGCTCGAGCACAAGCCCGACATCGCCTTCCTCGACATCCGCATGCCGGGCATGGGCGGCATCGATGCGGCGCGCCGGATGTACGAGCGCTGCCACATCGTGTTCGTCACCGCCTACGACCAGTATGCAGTCGAAGCCTTCGAGCAGGGCGCCATCGACTATCTGCTCAAGCCCGTCACCCTGGCGCGCCTGGAAACCACGGTGGCGCGCCTGCGCCGCGGGCTCGAGCACACGCCGCAGGACATCGGCGCGCAACTGGCGCGCCTGGCGCAGCTGGCGCAGTTGGGTGAACAGCTGCTGGCGCAGAACGGGGCGGCGGCAGCCGCCGCGGCCAGGCCGGCCTTCCTGCGCTGGATCCAGGCCCAGGCCGGCAACAGCCTGCGCATGGTGAGCACGCGCGAAGTGCTGTTCTTCCAGTCGGACGACAAGTACACGCGGGTGCAGACCGCCACCGCTCAGCACCTGATCCGCAAGCCGCTCAAGGAACTGGAAGAAGAGCTGGACCCGGACGAGTTCTGGCGCATCCACCGCTCGACCCTGGTGCGCGTGGATGCGATCGCGGAGGTGCGGCGCGACCTGCGCGGACGCCAGATGCTGCGCCTGCGCGGCTATCCCGACGAGCTCGAAGTGAGCCGCAACCACGGCGCGCTGTTCCAGCAGATGTGAGGCGCTTCAAGGCTGCGGCGGTGTATCGTGGATCTTCTTGATCCTGCTGGCGGCACCAGCGGCTTGCTGGCAGGCATCTAGCCGAACAGCCCTTCGTCGGAACCGTCGCCGTCGAAGAAGCCGCCCAGGCTATCCTCGTTGCTGTTGTCGGCGAGGGTGTCGTCGGCGCCACCGGGTTCGTCGATGGCGCCGATGCCGGCCTGGTCCGCCAGCGCCCCGCCCCCTGCCGCCTCGGCGCCGCCGCCGTCGGCCGCATTGTCCGCCAACAAGTGGTTCGACGCGCCCTGCCCGTCATTGCCCAGCAGGTTGCCGATGCCGTGGAACAGGAAACTGCCTGCGGCCACGCCGGCCGCCGTGGCCGCCACCGTGCCCAGCATGCTGCCGCCGGCGCCGCCCAGGAAGCCGCCGCTTTTCGCCGGCTGGGTCTGCGCAGCAGAGCCGGTCGGTCCATTCTGCTGGTAAGCCCCCTGCTTGACGCCCGGGACCGGATTCGAGGGATTGCCCTGCGCGGAGTTGCCCCACTGGTTTGCGTCGAGGAATCCCCCACCGCCTCTGGCGCCCTGGTTTTCGAGCTCGGCGATACGGGCCTTGGCATTGCCCAGCGCCTGCTCCACCAGCAGCGCGCGCTGCACCAGCAGGTAGGCGGCGTCCGGCTGCTGGGCCACGGCGCGCTGGATCAGCGCATCGGCATCGGGATCCTTGGTCACGCCCCTGGCCTGGACCAGCTGGCCGAGGAAATCCTGCAAGGTTTTTTCGTCTGACGGGTTCATGCTGGGCTCCTGGTTGAAGAATCGCTATCCCTTATATTGTGGATCAGTTGTCCAAATTTCAAGCACCAACCCGAACTGGGTTGCCATCGAAAGGCCTGCCCACCCCGCGGGGCGATGACAATGCGCTCGACCGGCAGGCCCGAGGCTCGCCCGCGGACGGCGAGTTTGCTATGCTGACGACGGTCGCCGCTCCGCCGCGAGCGGCATTCATCATTTCAAGGAAGCACAACATGGTCTCGCTGCAAGAGCAGTTATTGAAAGCCGGGCTGGTCGACAAGAAGAAGGTCAAGCAAGTCAACCAGGACAAGAGCAAGCAACACAAGGAAGTGTTGCGCACCGGCGTGGAACAGGTCAACCAGGCGCGCGAAGCCGCGCTCGAGTTGCAGCGCAAGAACGCGGAACGCGCGCGCGAACTGAACGCCCAGCGCGACGCCGCGGCGACCCAGAAAGCCATCCTGGCGCAGATCGCCCAACTGGTGCAGCAGAACAAGCAGTCGAAGGGCAAGGGCGACGTGCCCTACAACTTTACCTTCGGCACCAAAATCGAGCGCATCCACGTGACGTCGCAGATCGTGGAACACCTGGTGGCGGGACGCCTGGTGATCGTCCACATGCATGGCAGCTTCGAACTGGTGCCGCGCGTGATCGGCGAAAAGATCGCCCAGCGCGACGCCTCGATCGTGGTGCAGATCAAGAAGAAAGCGCAGGAGGTCGAAGAAGACGATCCTTACGCGGATTACAAGATCCCGGACGACCTGATGTGGTAATCACGGGCGGCCCCCCGAAGATTCGGAACGGGCCGCCAGGACCCGAACAGTGGTAGCCGAATCCCGGATCGCAAGGCCTGTTCAGGCGCCCAGGTCGCGTCCGCCGAACGCATTCGGCAACTGCGCCGCCGCGGTGGTCTCGAATACGTCGCCGTTCAGGTTGGCCAGCACCACCGGCAGTGCGTTGCCGCCCAGCTCCAGGATCACCTGGCGGCAGGCGCCGCAGGGCGCGATCGGGCCCTCGGTCTGGCCGATCACGGCCAGGGCCGCGAAATCGCCCGGCTGGTAGCCGCTGGCGATGGCGCTGAACAAGGCGGTGCGCTCGGCGCAGTTGCACAGGCCATAAGATGCGTTTTCAACGTTACAGCCGCGAAAGATCCGGCCATCCTTGCACGCCAGCGCGGCGCCTACCTTGAACTTCGAGTAGGGGGCATAAGCCAGCTCGCGCGCGGCGCGCGCTTCATCGATCAGGTTCGCGTATTGCATGTGCTGGTCCTCGGCTCAGGGACGGATGGCGCGGTGGATCATCGGCTCGACAGCCGGCTTTTCAAAGGCGATGCGGTACGCGGCCTGCACCTGGCGGACGGCGCGCTCGGCCGCTTCCCTGGTGCGTGCATGCACGGTCGCCAGCGGCTGGCCGAGGGCGACCGCCTCGCCCAGTTCCACCAGTCCGGTCAGGCCCACGGCGAAGTCGATCGCATCCTGCGGACGCACGCGCCCGCCTCCCAGCGCCACCACGGTCAGGCCCAGGCCGCGGGTGTCGACCGCGCTTGCATAGCCGGCTTGCAGGCTGGGGACGGGCACGATGACCGGCGCCGTTTCCAGGTACGCATCGGGCTTGTCCATCAGGTCGGCCGGGCCGCCCAGGGCGCTGACCATGCGCGCGAAACGCTCGGCGGCCTGGCCCGAATCCAGGGCCGCCTGCAGCCTGGCGCGCGCTTCCTGTTCGGTCGACGCCAGGCCGGAAATGACGAGCATCTCGGCGCACAGCGCCATCGTCACTTCGTGCAGGCGTGCCGGGCGTGACTTGCCGCTCAGGTAGTCGATCGCGACGCGCACCTCGACCGCGTTGCCGGCCGCGTGGCACAGCGATTCGTTCATGCCGGTCAGGATGGCCGAGGTGCGGGTGCCGGCGCCGTTGCCGACGCTGACGATCGATTCGGCCAGCTCCAGCGATTTCTCCGGGGTCGGCATGAAGGCGCCGCTGCCGACCTTCACGTCCATCACCAGCGCGTCCAGGCCCGCCGACAGCTTCTTGGACAGGATGGAGCCGGTGATCATGGCCACCGATTCCACGGTTGCCGTGGTGTCGCGGATGCCGTAGAAGCGCTTGTCGGCCGGGGCCAGCTGGGCGGTCTGGCCGATGATGGCCACGCCCACGTCCCGCACCACCTGGCGGAACTTGTCGGGATCCGGCACGGTGCTGTAGCCGGGAATCGAATCGAACTTGTCGAGCGTGCCGCCGGTGTGGCCCAGGCCGCGGCCCGAGATCATCGGCACGAAGCCGCCGCAGGCCGCGACCATCGGTCCCAGCATGAGCGAAACCACGTCGCCGACGCCGCCGGTCGAATGCTTGTCGACCACCGGGCCGGGCAAGTCCAGCGATTTCCATTCCATGACCTGGCCCGAGTCGCGCATCGCCAGGGTGAAGGCGACACGCTCGCCCATCGTCATGTCGTTGAAATAGACCGCCATCGCGAACGCCGCGATCTGGCCTTCGGTGACGCTGCCGTCCGGGATGCCGCGCACGAAGAACCGGATCTCTTCGGCGGAGAGAACGCCGCCGTCGCGCTTCTTGCGGACGATTTCTTGGGGGAGGAACATGAGTGTGTCCGTTTTCGCTAATCGCTTGAAAACGCCATTCCCGCGCAGGCGGGAATCCAGGTCGTTCGCGGTACGCTACCTGACTTGGATTCCCGCCTGCGCGGGAATGACAGGGTTCGGGGTTCCGGGCCGATTACACGCCGTACGGAATCCAGACATTCTTGACCTGGCTCGCGTGCTGCAACACCGCGCGGCCGCAGGCCTGCTTCGCGTCGAACCAGTCGCGGCCCCTGGCGCCGCCGGTCCAGGTGCGCTTGAGCGACTCGCTCGATAAGCGCTCGACCTCGGCGCAGCCTTCCTGCGATCCATCATGGCGCCACACCGCATCGACGTCGCCATGCGAGGCCAGCGTGCGCGCCAGCTCGTCGCTCGACCCGGTGACGATGTTGACCGCGCCGCCCGGCAGGTCCGAGGTATCCAGCACCTGGACCAGGTCGATCGCGGACAGTGGATACTGCTCCGACGGCACCGCGACCACGCGGTTGCCCAGCGCCAGCGCCGGCGCCACCAGCGAGATGAAGCCCAGCAGCGGATTCTCGTTCGGGCACACGATGCCGATCACGCCGACCGGCTCATTGAGCGCCACGGTGATGCCGTGCATCGGCGGCTGGTGCGCCGCGCCGTCGTACTTGTCGGCCCACGCCGCCCAGTAGAACAGGCGCTCGATCGAGGCCGCCACTTCGCGTGCCGCGTCGTTCGAGCCGGTCTGCCGGGCAATGCGCTGCGCGAATTCGTCGGCGCGGATCGCCAGGTTCTCGGCGATGTAGTACAGCACCTGCGCGCGGTTGTGCGCGGTGGCCCTGGCCCAGCCGGACGCCTTGTGCGCCGCCTCGACGGCGTTGCGGATGTCCTTGCGGTTGCCTTCGCCGATGTCCGCCAGGAAGTCGCCGTTGGCGCCGTGGATGGCGCGGCTGTAGGCGCCGTCGGGGCGGACCTGCTTGCCGCCGATGTACAGCTTGGCGGTGCGGTCGACGGCGAACGGACTCTCGTCCGGCGCCGGCCTGGGTTTCGCCTTCGCGGCGACGACCGGCGCCGATGGACGCGCATCTTCGGCCAGCGGCACCAGGTATTCGACCATGCCTTCCTTGCCGCCTTCGCGGCCATAGCCCGATTCCTTGTAGCCGCCGAAGCCGCACGCCGCGTCGAACTGGTTGGCGGTGTTAATCCACACCACGCCGGCCTTGATCTGCGGGACCACGTCCAGCGCCAGGCTGATCGACTCGCTCCACACGCAGGCCGCCAGGCCGTACACGGTATTGTTGGCCAGCTGGACCGCCTCGGCCGGGGTGCGGAAGCTCATCGCCACCAGCACCGGGCCGAAGATCTCGGCCTGGGCCACGGCCGCCGATGTCGAGGCGCCCGTGATCAGCGTCGGCAGGTACCACGAACCGGTGGCCGCCAGTTCCACGTCCGGCTGCCACACTTCGCAGCCTTCGGCGCGCGCCGATTCCACGAGACCGTGGATGCGCTGCTGCTGCACCGGATCGACCAGCGCGCCGATGTCGTTCGATTTATCGAGCGGCGAGCCGACGCGCAGGTTCTGCATGCGCGCCTTCACTTTGCCAATGAAGCGCTCGTAGACCGATTCCTGCACCAGCAGGCGCGAACCGGCGCAGCAGACCTGGCCCTGGTTGAACCAGATCGAGTCGACCAGGCCTTCGACCGCCGCATCCAGGTCGGCGTCGTCGAACACGATGAACGGCGATTTGCCGCCCAGTTCCAGCGACAGCTTCTTGCCGCTGCCGGCGGTGGCCTTGCGGATCAGGCGCCCGACTTCGGTCGAGCCGGTGAAGGCCAGCTTGTCGACGCCCGGATGGTTGACGATCGCCTCGCCCACGCGGCCGTCGCCGGTGACGATGTTGACCACGCCGCTTGGGACGCCGGCGCGCTGGCAGATCTCGGCGAACAGCAGCGCGGTCAAGGGCGTGTACTCGGCCGGCTTGAACACGACCGCGTTACCGGCGGCCAGCGCCGGCGCGATCTTCCACGCCAGCATCAGGAGCGGGAAATTCCACGGCACGATCTGGCCCACCACGCCGACGGCGCGGTACTCCGGAAATTCTTCAGACTGCAGTTGCGCCCAGCCGGCGTGATGATAGAAGTGTCGTGCGGCCAGCGGCAGGTCGGCGTCGCGGGTTTCGCGGATGGTCTTGCCGTTGTCCAGCGTTTCGAGCACCGCGAACAGGCGCGCGTGCTTTTGCAGCAGGCGCGCGAGCGCGTACAGGATTTTCGCGCGGCCATGGCCCCCCAGGGCGACCCAGCCCGGCTGCGCGCGGCGCGCGGCGGCGACGGCGCGCTCGACGTCGTCCGGCGTCGCTTGCGTCACCTGCGCCAGCTCGCTGCCGTCGGCGGGATTGTTGGTGGCGAAGGTCGCGCCGGCATCGCTCCAGGCGTTGTCGATGAACAGCCCGAAACGGCGGCCATGCTGGTCCAGCCACGCGAGCGCTTCCTTGGTACTCTCTGGTGCAGGACCGTAATCCATGGTGTTCAGAATCTCTTTGATTGTTGGCATGACGAAGTCCGGTATTAAGGTTGCGCGTGGCGATGGGCGGCCGAGTAGTTTCCGGTCACGTAGTGCTCCAGCTGGCGCTCGATGTCGGTCAGCAGGCTGGAAGCGCCGATGCGGAACAGGTGCGGCTGCAGCCAGTCGTTGCCCAGTTCTTCCTTCATCACGGTCAGGTATTGCAGCGCCGACTTCGCGGTCGACACGCCGCCGGCCGGCTTGTAGCCCACCTGGAAGCCGGTCAACTCGTGGTAGTCGCGGATCGCGCGCACCATCACCAGGGACACCGGGATGGTGGCGTTGACGCCTTCCTTGCCGGTCGAGGTCTTGATGAAGTCGGCGCCGGCCATCATGCACACCATGGATGCCTTGGCCACGTTTTCCAGGGTCACCAGGTCGCCGGTGGCGAGGATCGCCTTGACGTGCGCTTCGCCGCACGCCTGGCGATACGCCACCATCTCGTCGTACAGCGCCTGCCAGTTACCGGTCAACACGTGCTGGCGGGTGATGACGATGTCGATCTCGGTCGCGCCGGCGGCCACCGACAATTCGATCTCGCGCACCTTGGTTTCCATGCTCGACAGGCCGGCCGGGAACGCGGTCGACACGGCGGCGATCGGCAGGCGGCCCTGGATCACCTTGACGGCGGGCTGGATCATCTCGTGGTACACGCAGACGGCGCCGGTCGACAGGGTCTCCAGGCCCAGGGCCTGCATCAGGTCGGCCCGTAGCGGGCGCATCGCCTTCATGCACAGGCGCTCGACGCGGCCCGGCGTATCGTCGCCGCTCAGGGTGGTCAGGTCCATGCACTCGATGGCGCGCACCAGCCAGGCGGCCTGGTATTCCTTCTTGACCGTGCGGCGATTCGCCAGGCTGGCGGCGCGGTGGTCGGCCGCATTGCGGTTGACCTTGAGGCTGCCCACCAGGCCCAGGTCCAGCGCCATGCCGGCATTACGTTTGAAATCCAGGGGCTGGGTCATAGCAGTGCGGTTCCGTTCGAAAGTGGTTTGACGCCGAGGTGGTGCGCCAGGGTGGCGCCGATGCTCGAGAAGGTGTCGGCGGTCGGCAGCTCCCGCGCCTTCACGTTCGGGCCGAAGAAGATCATCGGGATGTGTTCGCGGGTGTGGTCCGAGCCGGGCGCGGTCGGGTCGCAGCCGTGGTCGGCGGTGATCACGACCAGGTCGCCATCCTTCAGCCTGGCCATGAATTCCGGCAGGCGCGCGTCCAGCTCGTGCAGCGCGTTCGCGTAACCGGCAACGTCGCGGCGGTGGCCGAAGTGCATGTCGAAGTCGACGAAGTTCACAAACGTGAGCGACTTGTCGCCCGCTTCATCGGCCACTTCCAGCAGGCGGTCGAACAGCGCCATATTGTCCGGGCCCTTGACCAGGCGCGTCACGCCCTGGGCCGCGAAGATGTCGCTGATCTTGCCGAGGGCGATCACTTCGCCGCCCGCATCCTTCACATGGTCGAGCAGGGTCGGCGCGACCGGCGGCACGGCATAGTCGTGGCGGTTCGCGGTGCGCTTGTAGTCGCCGTTCGCGCCCACGAAAGGACGCGCGATCACGCGGCCGATGTTGTAGGGCTTGACCAGCTCGTAGGCGGCCTCGCACACCTGATACAGGCGCTCAAGGCCAAAGTGTTCCTCGTGCGCCGCGATCTGCAGCACCGAGTCAGCCGAGGTGTACAGGATCGGCTTGCCGGTGGCGACGTGCTCGTCGCCCAGCTCGTTGATGACGGTGGTGCCCGAGGCGTGGCAGTTGCCCAGCCAGCCCGGCACGCCGGTCAACGCCTGCAGCTTGTCGGTCAGCTCGGCCGGGAACGACGGCACCGTCTTGGGAAAGTAACCCCAGTCGAACAGCACCGGCACGCCGGCGATTTCCCAGTGGCCGCTCTGCGTGTCCTTGCCAGTCGACTGTTCGCGGGCGACGCCCCAGGCCCCGCTGAAGCCCTCGCGCAGGTCGAAGCCGGGCGCCCATGCGCCGCTGGCCTTGTGCGCGGCCGCCGCGAGTCCCAGCTTCTCGAGGTTCGGCAGCGACATCGGCTTGCCCTCTTTCGCGGCCCATGCGGCGATATGGCCGAAGGTGTCGGCGCCCGCGTCGCCGTACTTGTCGGCGTCCGGCAAGGCGCCGAGGCCGAAGGAATCCAGCAGGAGAATGAATGCGCGTGACATGTCTTCGCTCTTTTCGGTGTGGGTTAGCCTTCTGCGCGCGGGGTCGCGCCCGGGCGCTCGCTCATTTGCTCGATGAAGGCGTGGATCAGGGTCACCATGTCCTTGGCCGCGACCGCCGCGTACTTCAGGGTCTGCTCGTGCGACAGCGCGAACGGCGACAGGCCTTCGGCCAGGTTGGTGATGGCCGAGACGGCGGCGACCTTCAGGCCGCAGTGGCGCGCGGCGATCACTTCCGGGATCAGCGACATGCCGACCACGTCGGCGCCCAGCGTCCTGAAGGAGCGGATTTCGGCGACGGTCTCGAAGTGCGGGCCGGCCGCGGCCAGATACACGCCTTCGTGCAGGGTGATGCCCTTCTCGGCGGCGACGAGCTTGATCTGCTCGCGGGTTTGCGCATCGTAGGCGTTGGACATGCTGAAGAAGCGCGGGCCGAAGCGTTCGTCGTTCGGGCCGGCCATCGGGCTGCCCGGCAAGAAATTAATGTGGTCGGTGATCGCGACCAGGCTGCCGGCATCGGCTTCCACGCGCAGCGAGCCGGCGGCGTTGGTCACGAACAGCAGTTCGCTGCCGATTTCCTTGAGCGTACGGATGGCCGAGGTCATCACGCCCGGACCGTAGCCTTCATAAAAGTGCCCGCGGCCCTTCATGCAGGCGACCGGCACGCCTGCCAGGGTACCGAGCACCAGTTCGCCGGCGTGGCCGTGGACGGTGGAGATCGGGAAGCCCGGCAGGTCGGCATAGCTGATCGACACCGCGTCGACCAGTTGTTCGGCCAGCACGCCCAGTCCGGAACCGAGGATCAGCGCCACGCGCGGGGTGAAACCCGGCTTGCGGGCGCGGATGACGTCGGCGGCTTCGAATGGGGTATTGCTGGACATGATATTCCTTGTTGAAAACTGGGTGATGTGGGGGCGCGGACGAGAAAGGCAGGCGCCCAGCGCGTGCGTGCGGCGTGGACAACCAGATATTATAACTATGCATGAATGCCGATATGTATGGCAAATACACTTTTTCTTGCCGATTTATATCTTTTAAAGATAAATCAGGCACGCCGCCAGGAAGCTGCTTACACTGGAACAAAGACTCGTTGACAAGGTTTAAACAATTGTCTAGCATCTTCAAACAATTGTCCTGGCCGCCTGATGGCGCACCCGAGCGCGATGCCGAAAAAAGAACAGTTATACGAGCTGATCCGTTCCAACCCCTTCATCTCGCAACAAGACCTGGCCAGCCATCTCGGCCTGTCGCGCTCCGCGGTCGCCAACTACATCGCCACCCTGGTGCGTGAGCGCCGCATCCTCGGTCGCGCCTACGTGTTGCCCGATCACCGGCCGGTGCTGTGCATCGGCGCGGCCAACCTGGACCGCAAGCTGCGCACCACGGCCAGGCTGGCGCTCGGCACCTCGAACCCGGCGCGCCAGACCGAATCCTTCGGCGGCGTCGCCCGCAACATCGCCGAGAACCTGGCGCGCCTGGGCGCGCCCACGGCGCTGATCACGGCGGTCGGCGGCGATTCGTCCGGCCGCGCCCTGCTTTCCTATGCCGACGAAACCGGCATCGATACCCGCGGCGCGCTGCGCGTGGACGGCGCCGCCAGCGGCACCTATACCGCGGTGCTCGACCAGGACGGCGACATGTGCGTGGCGCTGGCCGACATGGAGATCAACGCGTCGCTCACGCCTGCGTTTCTCGCGACCCGCGAACAGCAGCGCGCCGGCGCCGCCCTGATCGTCGCCGACCTGAACCTGCCGCGCGAGGCGGTCGCCACCTTGCTCGAAGGCAGCCGGCGCGACGGCGTGCCGATGGTGATCGTCGCCGTCTCGGAACCGAAGATCGACCGCCTGCCGCGCGACCTGAGCGGCCTGCGCCTCCTGATCCTGAACCTGGGCGAGCTGGCGGCGCGCGCCGGCCGGGCGCTGGCGACCGACGCCGACATCGCCGCGGCCTGCGCCGAGCTGCGGCGCGACGGCGTGGAGGACGTGATCGTCACGCGCGGCGTGCGCGGCGCCATGTTCACGACCGCGGCCGGCATCGAGCTGCTGGAAGGCGGGGCTGTCGACGCGGCCGACGTGGTCGATGTCACCGGCGCCGGCGACGCCTTCGCCGCCGCCGTCTGCTGGACCCTGTACCATGGCCAGCCGGGCCTGGACCTGGCGCTGGCCTGCCGCCGCGGCCAGATGCTGGCCGCCATGACCATCGCCTGCGCGCAGACCGTCTGCCCGCAACTGGCCCCGGGGCTGTTCGACGCCCCGGCCCAGGACCTCGTGACCGATTGAATAAAGACCCGACCATGCAATCCTTCCTCCTGTTCGCGCCCGAAGTGGCGGCCGCCCGCGCCGCCGGCAAGCCGATCGTCGCCCTCGAATCGACCATCATCTCGCACGGCATGCCCTACCCGCAGAACGTGCACACCGCGCGCGAAGTCGAGCAGGTCATCCGCGACGCCGGCGCCGTGCCGGCCACCATCGCCATCATCAACGGCAAGATCTGCGTCGGCTTGTCGGGCGACCAGCTCGAAACGCTGGGCTCGTCGCCGGACGCCATCAAGGTCAGCCGCCGCGACCTGCCCTACGTGCTGGCGCAGGGCCGGCTGGGCGCGACCACCGTCGCCGCCACCATGATCTGCGCCGAACTGGCCGGCATCGAGGTCTTCGTCACCGGCGGCATCGGCGGCGTGCACCGCGGCGCCGAGACCAGCTTCGACATCTCGGCCGACTTGCAGGAACTCGCCCGCACCAGTGTGGCCGTGGTGTGCGCCGGCGTGAAGTCGATCCTCGACATCGGCCTGACGCTCGAATACCTCGAGACCCAAGGCGTGCCGGTGCTGGCCGTCGGCCAGCCCGGCTTTCCCGCCTTCTTCACGCGCGACAGCGGCTTCCAGGCCGACTTCCAGCTCGATTCGCCCGAGAGCCAGGCCGCCTTCATCCGCACCAAGTGGCAGCTCGGCCTGAAAGGCGGCGTGGTGGTGAGCAACCCGGTGCCGCCCGAGGCGGCGATGGCGCCCGACGAGATCGACGCCATCATCCGCCAGGCCCTGCGCGAAGCGCAGCAGCAGGCCGTGACCGGCAAGCGGGTCACGCCCTTCCTGCTGGCCCGCATCAAGGAGCTGACGGGCGGGCGCAGCCTGGCCACGAATATCGCGCTGGTCAAGCACAACGCCCTGGTCGGCGCGCGCCTGGCTGTGGCGCTGCACCACAAGAGCGCCTGACGACAACCAACCACCGGCCCCCATGTCGATCGACCTGAAACAGCTCAAGTACTTCCTGGCGGTGGCCGAAGAAAAAAGCTTCAGCCGCGCCGCCGAGCGCCTGCACATCTCGCAGCCGCCGCTGTCGCAGCAGATCATGAAGCTCGAGAGCGAGCTGGGGGTCAAGCTGTTCACCCGCACCACGCGCAGCTTCGAGCTGACGGTGGCCGGCCGCGCGCTGATGGTCGAGGCGGCCGAGCTGCTCGGCAAGATGCGCATGACCATCGACACGATCCGCCAGATCGACCGCGGCGAGGTCGGGCGGCTGCGGGTCGGCATCGTCGGCTCGGCGATGTGGGGCCCGATCCCCGGCCTGCTGGAGCAGTTCCAGAGCCAGTTTCCGCGCGTGAGCTGGACCATCCACGAGCTGGGCCCGAACGACCAGTGGGAAGCGCTGCGCAGCAAGCAGATCGACGTCGGCTTCTGGCGCGAGCCGCGCATCGAGCAGGACGTGCTCAAGCAGGCCAACCTGCGCCAGGAACTTTGCTTCAGGGAGCAGTTCTGCGTGGCCGTCAATGCCCGCCATCCGCTCGCCGGGCGCGCGTCGATCGCCCTGCCCGAGATCGCCGATGAACCCATGCTGACCCTGCACCTGGACCAGTCGGCCGAGCCGCGCTACCTGCTCCAGTGCTGCGTGAACGCCGGCTTCCAGCCCACCATCTTCCAGGAGGCGGCCGAGCCCCAGACCCTGCTGGCCATGGTCGGCGCCGGCCTGGGCGTGGCCCTGATGCCGGAGACCACCAGCCGCATCGGCTGGCCGGGCGTGCGCTTCCTGCCGATCCACGCCCACGCGCCATCGGCCAACCTGTACATCAGCTACCCGGCCCAGGACGATGCGCCGGTGGTGCGCGCCTTCCTCAAGATCCTGTTCCCCGAAGAGCCGCCGGCCTGACGGCCGGATGGGTTCCCCGCCGCGGTCGGCTTACCCAAGCAGGCTGAACCGTCTTTGCACCGCCTTCCCACGAGCAACAGCGTAAATTGCACATTTTTTGCGCAAGCAAACCCCGCACGATTGAGTTCAATTAACTAATTCTCAACTTTACCTCCGGTATGATAGTTACCAAGTTCATCAATTTCTACAGGATTCCGTATGACTACAGCGACGCGGCGGTACGATGGGATCGGCGTGGAAACCGGCGACGCCGCTGCCTTCGATGACATCGCATCGCTGCGCCGGGCGGTGGACGAACGGATTGACCAGCTATTGTCCGGCAGCCCTCACGACCAGCTCACCAGGGCCATGCGCTCGTCCGCGCTCAGCGCCGGCAAGCGCATGCGTCCCCTGCTCCTGATGCTGGTCGCGCGCGACCTGGGTTGCAATTCGCCCGCCCTGATCGACGTCGCCTGCGCGGTCGAACTGGTGCACGCGGCGTCGCTGATCCTCGACGACCTGCCGTGCATGGACGACGCCAGCCTGCGGCGCGGCAAGCCTGCGATCCACATCCAGTATGGCGAAGACGTCGCCATCCTCGCCTCGGTGGCCCTGCTCAGCCGCGCCTTCGGCGTGCTGTCGCAGGCCCAGGACATCGCCCCCGCCACCCGTGCGCGCCTGGTCGCGACCCTGGCGCAGACGGTCGGCGACCAGGGCCTGGTGCGCGGCCAGTTCGAAGACCTGCACGGCGGCGCGCGTTCGCCCGAAGCGATCGCCACCACCAATGAACTCAAGACCGGCCTGCTGCTTGGCGTGGCGGTCGACATGGCCTCCATCGTCTGCCATGCCGACGACGCTGTCGCGCAGCAGCTGCGCGCCTTCGCGCTGGCGGCCGGCCAGGCCTTCCAGATCAAGGACGACTTCCTCGACGGCGCCGGCAACGACAGCGCGGTCACGGGCAAGGACACCGGCAAGGACGTCGGCAAGGCCACCCTGATCAACACGCTGGGCCGCGACGAAGCCCAGCGCCGCCTGGCGGCCTGCCTGGTCGAAGCCGACCGCTGCCTCGGCGCCGCCATCGGCGCCCACGGCCGCACGCGCGGCTTCGTGTCCAGCCTGTTCGCGAAAGAAGGCGCGGGCAAGCGCTTCGCGCCCGAGCTGACCAAGGCGCGCGAGCCGCGTCCGGGCGCGCACCTGGCCGAGCTGCGCCTCAACTGAGCGGCCGGCGGTTCGCATGGCGCATTTCGCGGTCGTGGCCCCGGCCCTCTACAGCCACTTCAATACCTTGTCGAAGCTGGCGCTCGAACTCGTCGCGCGCGGGCACCGCGTCACCTTCGTGCATCGTCCGGACGCCATCGATTACGTCAAGGATGCGCGGATCGGCTTCCACGCGATCGGCAGCGACACGCACCCGGCGGGCTCGCTGCCGGCCATGCTGGCGCGGGTCGCCAATCCCGGCTCGCCGCTGGGCCTGCGCCGCGTGATCCTCGACATGGCGGCCAGCACCACGATGCTGTGCCGTGAACTGCCGGCAGCCCTGTGCGGTCTGCAGGTCGACTTTCTTATCGCCGACCAGATGGAAGCGGCCGGCGGCCTGGTGGCCGAAAGCCTCGGCATGCCGTTCGTGTCGGTCGCCTGCGCGCTGCCGGTCAACCGCGAACCCGGCATGCCGCTGCCCGTCATGCCGTTCATGCATGAAGACAGCGAGCGCGCCTTCAAGATCGTCGAAGGCAGCACCATGGTCTACGACTGGATGATGCGGCCGCACGAGCGCGCCATCTCCGCCGCGGCCCGCCAGCTGGGAGTGCGCCCGCGCGGAAAACTGCACGAATGCCTGTCGCCGCTGGCCCAGATCGGGCAGGTCGTGCCGGGCTTCGATTTTCCACGGCGCGCGCTGCCGCCGCATTTTCATCACGTTGGCCCGCTGCACGGGGCAGCCGCGGCGCCGGCCCACACGCCGGCCGAACTGGCCGCGCTGCTGCCGAGCGCATCGAGCACGCGCCCCTTCGTCTACACCTCGCTCGGCACCCTGGTCAGCCAGCGCTTCGGCCTGTTCAAGCGCATCGCGCAAGCCTGCGCACGCCAGGACGCGCAACTGCTGGTCGCCCACTGCGGCGGCCTGGACGAATCCCAGGCGCGCGCGCTCGAACGCATCGGCGACACCCGCGTGCACGCCTTCGTGCCCCAGTTGGCCGTGCTGGCGCGCGCCGACGCCGTCATCTCGCATGCCGGCGCCAACACCGTGATGGAAGCCATCGCCACCCGCACGCCGATCCTGGCGCTGCCGATCGCCTTCGACCATCCGGGCGCCGCCGCCCGCGTGGAATATGCCGGCGTCGGCCTGCGCGCCTCGCCGCGCTTCGCGACGAGCGCCGAGCTGTCGCGCAAGCTGCGCCGCCTGCTGGACGAGCCAGGCTTCCGGCAGCGCATGGAACCGCTGGCCGAGCAGATCCGCCAGGCCGGCGGCGCGCCGCGCGCGGCCGACCTCATCGAGGCCGCGCTCGGCCTCGCACCCGCGACCCAACGCCTGGCCAGCCATGGATGAGCGCAGCGGGGTCGACTACGACCTGATCCTGGCCGGCGGCGGCCTGGCCAACAGCCTGATCGCGTGGCGCCTGCGCACCGAGCGTCCCGCGCTGCGCATCCTGGTGCTCGAACAGGGCAAGCGCCTGGGCGGCAACCATACCTGGTCGTTCCACGACAGCGATCTGGATGCCGCGCAGCTGCGCTGGATCGCGCCGCTGGTCACGCACCGCTGGCCGCGCTACGACGTGGTGTTTCCCGACCTCGCCCGCACCCTCGAAGGAGGCTACGCCAGCATCGCCTCGCACGACCTGGCCCGCGTGGTCGCACCGGCCCTGGGCGCGGCGCTGCGCACCGGCGTCTGGATCGACGAGGTGACGCCGACCAGCGTGCGCCTGGCCGATGGCGAAACGGTGCGCGCGCACGCCGTCATCGACGGCCGCGGCATGCGCGCCAGCAGCCACCTCGCGCTCGGCTACCAGACCTTCCTGGGCCAGGAATTGCGGCTCGACGCCGCCCACGGCTTGAGCGCGCCGGTGATCATGGACGCCAGCGTGGCCCAGCAGGGCGGCTACCGCTTCGTCTATCTGCTGCCCTTCGGACCCGACCGCGTGCTGGTCGAAGACACGCACTACGTCGACAGCGCGGCCTGGGATCCGGAGCGGCTGCGCGCCAACATCGCCGCCTATGTGGACGCGCGCGGCTGGCGCGTGCGCGACGTGCTGCGCGAAGAACACGGCTCGCTGCCGATCGTGCTGGCCGGCGACTTCGACCGCTTCTGGGACGCGTTGCAGGGCCAGCCCAGCGTCGGCCTGCGCGCCGGCCTGTTCCACCCGACCACTGGCTATTCGCTGCCGCACGCGGTGCGGCTGGCCGAGCGCATCGCCGGCCTGCCCGACCTGTCGCCGCCCAGCCTGTTCGCCGCCATTCGCGAACAGGCGCGGCACGCCTGGGATGACCAGCGCTTCTTCCGCATGCTCAACCGCATGCTGTTCTTGGCCGGCAGCCCCGATCACCGCTGGCGCGTGATGCAGCGTTTCTATGGCCTGCCCGCGCCCTTGATCGCGCGCTTCTACGCCGGCCGTCCGACCCTGGCCGACAAGGCGCGCCTGTTGACCGGCAAGCCGCCGGTGCCGGTGCTGGCGGCTTTTTCCGCCGTCCGCAAGACACAACCACATCAAATCGGGATCGCAGAATGAACCAGATGAATTTCAAGCCGGGACGCGAACCGAAACGCGCCGTCGTGATCGGCGCCGGATTCGGCGGCCTGGCGCTCGCCATCCGGCTGCAGGCCGCGGGCATGCAAACGACCCTGCTCGAACGGCGCGACAAGCCGGGCGGCCGCGCCTACGTCTACGAGGACCAGGGCTTCGTGTTCGACGCCGGCCCCACCGTCATCACCGATCCGTCGGCGATCGAGGAATTGTTCACCCTGTGCGGCAAGAAGATGGGCGACTACGTCGAGATGCTGCCGGTTGCGCCCTTCTACCGCCTGTGCTGGGAAGACGGCAGCCACTTCGACTACGCCAACGACCAGGAGGCGCTGGACCGCCAGATCCATGCGCGCAACCCGGCGGACGTCGCCGGCTACCGGCGCTTTCTGGCGTATTCGAAGGCGGTGTTCGACGAGGGCTACCTGAAGCTGGGCGCGGTGCCGTTCCTGTCCTTTCGCGACATGATCCAGGCCGGCCCGCAACTGGCGCGGCTCGAAGCCTGGAAGAGCGTGTACGGCATGGTGTCGCGCTTCGTGAAGGACGAGCAGCTGCGCCAGGCCTTCTCCTTCCACTCGCTGCTGGTGGGCGGCAACCCGTTCGCCACGTCGTCGATCTACACCCTCATTCACGCACTGGAACGGCGCTGGGGCGTGTGGTTCCCGCGCGGCGGCACCGGCGCGCTCGTGAAAGGCCTGGTGCGGCTGTTCGAGGACATGGGCGGCAAGCTGGAACTGAATGCATCGGTGGCGCGCATCGAGACCGCCGGCAATCTCGCCAGCGGCGTGCGGCTCGAAGACGGCCGCTGGTTCATGGCCGACGCCGTCGCATCCAACGCCGACGTCGTGCATACCTATGCCGACCTGCTGAAAACCCACGGGCGCGGCAGCAGCCAGGGCGAGGCGCTCAAGAAGAAGCGCTTCAGCAATTCGCTGTTCGTGCTGTACTTCGGCCTCGACAAGCACCACGAGCAATTGCAGCACCATACGGTGTGCTTCGGGCCGCGCTACCGTGAGCTGATCAAGGACATCTTCAACGGCAAGACGCTGGCCGACGATTTCTCGCTGTACCTGCATGCTCCTTGCGTCACCGATCCGTCGCTGGCGCCGCCCGGCTGCGGCAGCCACTACGTGCTGGCGCCGGTTCCGCACCTGGGCAACGCGCCGATCGACTGGGAGACCGAAGGCCCGCGCTACCGCGACCGCATCTTCGACTACCTCGAACGGCGCTACATGCCGGGCCTGCGCAGCCAGCTGGTGACCAGCCGCATCTTCACGCCGCACGACTTCCGCGACGAGCTCAACGCCCACCTGGGTTCGGCGTTCTCGCTGGAGCCGATCCTCACGCAAAGCGCCTGGTTCCGCCCGCACAACCGCGACGCCGAGCTGCCCAACCTGTACCTGGTCGGCGCCGGCACCCATCCCGGCGCCGGCGTGCCGGGCGTGATCGGCTCGGCCAAGGCGACCGCCGGCCTGATGCTGGAAGGCCTGCATGCCGGGGTGCACCCATGAGTGCGTACGCCGGCACCAAGCTGATGGAACACGCGACCCAGACCATCGAGGTCGGGTCCAAGAGCTTCGCGGCGGCCGCCAGGCTGTTCCCGCCCGCCACCCGGCGCAGCGTGCTGATGCTGTACGCCTGGTGCCGCCATTGCGACGACGTGGTCGACGGCCAGGAACTGGGCTTTGCCGCCGCCACGCCGAGCGCCTACGGCGCCAGTTTCGAGCTCGACCGCCTGTACGACGACACCCGGCGCGCGTATTCGGGCGAGCCGATGCGCAACCCGGCGTTCGCCGCGTTCCAGGAAGTGGCGCTGGGCCACGCGATCGCGCCGCGCTATGCCTTCGACCACCTGGCCGGCTTCGCGATGGACGTGGGCGAAACGCGCTACCGCACCATCGATGACACCATGCGCTACTGCTACCACGTGGCCGGCGTGGTCGGCCTGATGATGGCCTCGATCATGGGCGCCCGCGACGAATTGGTGCTGGACCGCGCCTGCGACCTGGGCCTGGCCTTCCAGCTGACGAACATCGCGCGCGACATCATCGACGATGCCAGGATCGGGCGCTGCTACGTGCCGTCCGAATGGCTGATGGAGGCCGGCATCCCGCCCGACCACGTGGCCCTGCCGCGCCACCGCGCGGCGCTGGCGAGCGTCGCCGCGCGCCTGGTCGACCATGCCGAGCCGTATTACGCGTCGGCCACGCTGGGCATCGCCGCCCTGCCCCTGCGCTCGGCCTGGGCGATCGCCACCGCGCGCAACGTCTACCGCCAGATCGGGATCGAGGTCAAGCGGCGTGGACCCCATGCCTGGGACGAGCGGGTGGGCACCTCGAAGGCGGCCAAGCTGCGGCTGTTGGCGCTGGGCGGGGCCCAGGCGCTGGCGTCGCGCCTCAGCCCTGCTCGTGCAGCGAAGGCGCCGCGGCAGCGCGGTCTGTGGCTGCGTCCGGGCCGCGCGGGCGGCGCACCTGGCCCTGCTGCGCCTGCAGCTGACGCTTGAGGCGGGCGACCGGCGGTGCGTACAGGAAGCCGAAGGACACGGCGCCCTCTTTGCCTTCCACCGCATGGTGCATGCGGTGGGCCTGGTACAGGCGCTTGAGGTAGCCGCTTTTCGGAACATAGCGGAACGGCCAGCGCTGGTGCACCAGGCCGTCGTGGGCGATGAAGTACAGGGCGCCGTAGGCGGTCATGCCGGCGCCGATCCACTCGAGCGGGTGATGGCCGCGGGTGCCGAACCAGATCAGGGCGATGGCGACCCCGGCGAACACCACGGCGTACAGGTCGTTCTTTTCGAACCAGCCGGTGCGCGGCTCGTGGTGCGAGCGGTGCCAGCCCCACCCAAAGCCGTGCATCACGTACTTGTGCGCGACGATGGAAAACACTTCCATGAACGCGATGGTGGCAAGGACGATGAGCGCGTTGGAAAGCATAATGATGGCGGCCAGGGCATGATGACGGGATATCAACAGCCTACCATGGCGGCGCATGCGCACGGTTGCGCGGCGCTGCCGCCCGGCGGTCAAACACGATTCACACTTAACCTGATGGAGTCTTCATGCAATCGATCTTTCGTACCCTGGGTCTATCCCTCCTGCTGGCCTCGAGCATGGGCGCCGCCGGTCTTGCTTCGGCCGCGGCGATCGAGGTCAGGGTCCAGGGCATCACCAGCAACAAGGGCACGGTGCGGGTCGCGATCTGCGACAAGGCGACCTTCCTGAAGGACTGCCCATATGCCGCATCGGCCGCGGCGCGCATGGGCGAAACCGTGGTCACCGTCGACGACGTGCCGCCCGGCGCCTGGGCCGTGCTGTCGTTCCAGGACGAGAACGACAACGGAAAGCTCGATCGCAATGCGCTGGGCATCCCGAAGGAACGGTATGCCTTCAGCCGCGACGCGCGCGGCCGTTTCGGGCCGCCGAGTTTCGAGGATGCGGCGTTCGTGCTGCGTGACGAGAAGGCGGTCAGCCATATCAAATTGCGCTGATGCAATTTGCGGCAGCGGCCGCCGGATCGCTCGACAGGCGTCCCGGCGTCTGCCGTTGATACAATCCGCCTTCTTCCCCTGACGCCGCAACTGGATCGGCACGTTCGAGCGCAACGCCGCGATCCCGACGGCCACCTTTGCCTGCCTGAGCGCGCACCTGCCGGATCCGGCCGGCCACCGCTATACCTGGACCGCGGCACCGACGCGCTCGACGCGCTGTATGGCCCCAGCTTCGACTTCGGCGCTGACGTCATCCGCGAACGCGGTTAGACCGATGCGAATTACATGCAGCGGGTGTTCCCGGGCACCGATCACAGCGAGCGGGCGTGGTCGGCCAGGCTCGACATCCCGCTGCGCATCCCGCTGCGGTTCCTGCTGGCCCAGCCGCGTCCCTGAGGTTGTCCCTGACGGCGGGCGGGCGGCCGCATCAGCCCGGCGGCTCGCGCCGGATTCGCCGGCAGGTCACCTCCAGTTCGGCGCTGCCCGCGCCGGGAGGATGACCGGCGCAGGTCTGGCTGCGCACGTGCTTGCGCCGGCCGCTGGCGGCGCTGCTTCGCCCACAGTAACAGCCTTCCCTTCGCCTTCTTGACGGATTTACTTTCTGAAACGACATCATCTTTCGCTTGAGCTTCGGTGAACTTATTCTATTCACCGACTGCTCGACAATAGTGCCAGCGGGAAGGCCGTTCGCTTGTCGGATTTCTCGTACTCACGGTTGCGGCCAGCAGGCCGGCACGACGCTCAATGCGTGGCGCCGCCCACTTCACGGACATCGGCGTCGACGCTCACCGTCACCTCCACCGCCAGCTTGACGCCGGCGATGATGTCGTCCAGCGCCATCGACGGCGGCGCATCGGGCCGCGCCGCGGCCTGTTCCGGCAGGAAAGGCACGTGGATGAAGCCCGCCTTGATCGGCTGCGGCTGCGGCTGTCCAGCCACGTGGTGCATCAACCCATAGAACACGTGATTGCACACGAAGGTGCCGGCGGTCTGCGACACGCCGGCCACGAGCCCCTTCTCGCGCAGCGCGCGCACGATGGCCTTGATCGGCAAGGTCGAGAAATAGGCGGCGGGACCCTCGGCCGCAATCGGCGCATCCACCGGCTGCTGGCCGCCGTTGTCGAGGATCGCGGCATCGTCGACGTTGATCGCCACGCGCTCGACCGAGATGTCGGGCCGGCCGCCGGCCTGGCCGACCGCGATCGCCACATCGGGATGCAGCTCGTCGACCGCCGCCACCAGGTCTTCGATCGCCTGCCCGAACACACAGGGCAGCTGGCGCACCTCGACCCGGAAACGATGCTCGCCCACCACGCCCTCCCAGCCTTCGAGCGCGCGCACCGCTTCCCATGCCGGGTTGATGCTGGCGCCATTGAACGGCTCGAAACCGGTAAGCAGTACGGTCTTGATCATCGCGGCCTCACAAGTTCATCAAAAAATACAGCAGGAAGATATTCGCTATCAGGATCGGCAGCGCGCTCGGTATCTGGGCGCGGATCACCGCGTTCTTGTCGGGCAGCTCGAGCAGCGCCGCCGGCACGATATTGAAGTTCGCCGCCATCGGCGTCATCAGGGTGCCGCAATAGGCGCTGAACATGCCGATCGCCGCCATCACGGCCGGATTGGCGCCATACACGCCGATCAGCACCGGGATGCCGATGCCGCCCGCCATCACCGGGAAGGCGGCGAAGCCGTTGCCCATCACGATGGTAAACAGCGCCATGCCGATACAGTACACCGCCACCGCGACGAATGCCGAGTCCATGCCGATATAGGTGGTCGCCAGGTGCGCCACCGCCTTGCCGACGCCGGCTTCCGAGAACAGCAATCCGAGCACCGCCAGGATGTGCGGCAGCACCACCGCCCAGCTCATGGCGTCGACCAGGCGCCGCCCCTCGCGCACGCCCTGCAGCGGCGTGGCGCGCGTCAGCCAGCAGGCGGCGATCAGGGCCACGACCGCGCCGCAGCCCATGCTCACCAGGGTCAGGTGGGCCGGGTCGAGCATGGGCAAGCCGCCGATCTGGACGTCCTTGAGCACGGTGGCGCCGATCACGGTCACCAGTGGCAGCAGCAGCGCCGGGATGAAGATGCGGTTGCCGAGCCGCGCGGCGCTGGCGCGGCGCTCCTGCGGTCCCAGCGCCTTCGGCGCGCCGGCCTTGACGCCGCCAAAGCCGGCCAGCAAGGCCATGACGATCATCAGCGCGCCGACCGCCGCCGGCGGCATGCGCTCACCGGCCAGATACAGCATGGCGTACAGCCCCCAGAACAGCGCGGTGGTGACACGGCGCGGATTGCTGCGGTCCACCAGGTTCATGATGGCCACGCTCGAGAGCAGCAGACCCACCAGGATGTAGAAGTGGTCGATGGTGAGGGTCATGCGGCCTCCTGCGGCGCCGCACGCGCGCGCTCACGCTCGATCTCGCGCCCGATCTCGGCGTCGAGCCGGCGCAGGTTCCAGGCATGGATCACGAAGGCCGTGATCGCGGTCGGGATGCCCCACAGCGCGATGTGCAGCGGATCGACCTCGATGCCCTCGGCCTGCAGGATGGTGTGCATCAGGACGATGGCGCCGAAGGCGACGAAGATGTCTTCGCCGAAGAACAGGCCGATATTGTCGGTGGCAGCCGACATGGCGCGGATGCGGTGGCGCACGCGCTCGGGCAGCTTGCCGTGCTGCGTTTCCGCGGCCGCCTCGGCCATCGGCGCGACCAGCGGTCGTACCATCGTCGGATGGCCGCCCAGGCTGGTCAGGCCCATCGCGGCGGTGCTCTCGCGCGCAAACAGGTACACGATCAACAGGCGGCCGGCGGTGGCCGAGCGCACTTTCGCGATCACCGTTTGCGCCCGTTCGCGCAGGCCGAAGCGCTCCAAGAGCCCGATCGCGGCCAGCGGCAGCAGCAGGATCAGGGGCAGGTTGCGCGTCTTGACGAAGGCGGCGCCGAGCGACTCGAGCAGGGCCATGACGGGCATGGCGGCCGCGACGCCGGTCACGCCGCAGGCAGCGACGGCGACCAGCACCGGATTGGCGCGCAGCAGGAAGCCGGCGACGACGACGACCACGCCGAGCAGTGGCCACAGATTGACAGCAGATTGCATGGATTCCCCGGCAATGTTCTACAAGCCGGGAATCTTACTCCATGTCGTGTGTTGATCCGGCAAGAACTCAGGCAGGCTTGAGGGGATTGCCCGCCAGGTCGCCGACGACCGTATTCCACTGGCGCACGTGGAAGGCGCGCACCAGACCGTGCGTGACGTAGGGGTCTCGCGCCGCGAACAGCTGGACCGGTTCGGCGCTCGCGCAATCGAACACCAGCACCGCATGATCGGCCGGTTCGGCCAGCGCGCCGGCCAGGACCAGCTCGCCGCGCTCCTGCGCTTCCCAGGCCAGCTTCAGGTGTCGATCGCGGAATTCGCCGCGCCGTTCGAGGTAGTCGGGGGCGAGGTCATAGGTGAGCAGATAGTGCACGGCGTCTCCAGGGGGCATGGGATGAATGTGAATGCCCATCGTAACCGCAATTGCCGCAATCGCCTGATCGGCACGCCAGCGCGCCAGCGGAACCCCCGCACGACGGCAGCGCCCGATGTTGGCTTAAAACAACTTTCTGACCCATTTCGCATGGCCCGACCAACAGTGAGAGGTGTCAGACGAAACAAAACTCAGCGGCTGGCGTAGACTGTCAGTCATGGATATGTCGAAGAAAATGGCGGCAGGGATCACGGGCGTTGCCAGCATGCTGTGGCTGGGGCTGACGGCGGCGGTCGCCGCCAACCAGCGCCGTCTGGTCTTCAATCCCACGCTCGAGCGCGAGGTGAAAAGCCCGCGCAGCAGCGGCCACCGCACCCGTCCCGTGGTCTTGCGCGCCAACGACGGCACCCGCCTCTCGGGCTGGCTGATGACCCCGACCATTCCCGGTCCGCGCCCGGCGGTGCTGTATTTCGGCGGCCGTTCCGAAGAAGTGTCCTGGGTCGTGCGCGATGCCGGCAAGCTGTTCCCCAACATGACCGTACTGGCGTTGAACTACCGCGGCTATGGCGAGTCGCAGGGCGTGCCGGCCGAGATCCACATGATCGAAGACGGCTGCCTGCTGTACGACTGGCTCGCCACGCGCGGCCAGGTCGATCCGCACCGCATCGCCGTGGTCGGCCGCAGCCTGGGTTCGGGCGTCGCGGTGCAGGTCGCCAAGGAGCGCCCCGCCCATTCGGTGGTCCTGATCACGCCCTACGATTCGATCCTGGCGATCGCCAAGCGGCGCTTCCGCGTGATGCCGATCGAATACATGCTGCAGCACCGCTTCGAGTCGATCAAGTACGCGCCTTCGCTCAAGGCGCCCACCTATGTGCTGCGCGCGGCCAGCGACGACGTGGTGCCGCACACGCATACCGACCTGCTGGTGGCCAAGCTCGGCCAGCTGGTGGCCGACGACGTCGTGCCCGGCTCCGACCACATGAACATCCCTTACCTGGAAGCGACGCAGGACATGATCGCCGGCTTCCTCACGCGCCAGTTCAGCCTGCCGGTAACGCCGGCCGCCGCGGCGGCCGTCGCCGACGCAGTCGCCACCGCCGAACCACCCGCCGAGGCGGTCCCGACGCCCGCCGATTTCGCCCTTGCCACAAAATAATTGCTAAAGTTGGCAGCAGTTATATTTCCAACGAATAAATTGGCAAGTAAAATCGTATTTGTCATCAACTTGCAGGTTGATGCATATTTGACAGCTTGCGCTGGGATGGCGTGAGTTTGCGCATGTTTTTGCTCACATCAGCCAGATCGACTCTCCAGCCTGTTGTGGCCGTGCTACACGGTTGCCCTTCTGCTGAGAAAATGATCGCCAGATACAAACCGTAACCTCCTGCGGATCGCCGGACTGACACAATCGCACAGCGCGATGTGTCGCCCCCGCCATGCCGCTCGAGGTCGCAATTGCGCAGCCCTACCATCGGCCACAATGCCGCATGTACAATATCGCTATTCCAGGAGCCCATTGATGAAATTTAAGCAATTCAGCATGACCATCGCGGCGCTGTGCGTCGCAGGCAGTGCGGTCGCAGCGCCGGCAGCAGGCCCGATCGCGCAGCCCAAGCTCGGCATGGTCTACGATGCGGGCGGCAAATTCGACAAATCGTTCAACCAGTCGGCGTTCGAGGGCCTGCAGCGCTTCTCGAAAGAGACCGGCGTCAAGGTGTTCGAAGTCCAGGCCAATAGCGATACCCAGGCCGAGCAGGTCATGCGCGGCCTGGCTCGCAAGAAGGTCGACATGATCGCCGCCATCGGTTTCTCGCAAACCCAGGCCGTGCAAAAAGTCGCCCGTGAGTTCCCGAACGTGCGCTTCGTGCTGATCGACAGCGTGGCGCAAGGCCCGAACATCGAATCGGTGATGTTCAAGGAACAGGAAGGCTCCTACCTGGTCGGCGTCGCCGCCGCCATGGCCTCCAAGTCCAAGAAGCTCGGCTTCGTGGGCGGCATGGACATCCCGCTGATCCGCGCCTTCGCCTGCGGCTACGGCCAGGGCGCCAAGGCCCAGGCGCCGAAGGTCGAGGTCGTCCAGAACATGGTCGGCACCACCGCCGCCGCCTGGAACGACCCGGCCAAGGGCGGCGAGCTGGCGCGCGCGCAGTTCGCGCGCGGCGTCGACGTCGTGTTCGCGGTGGCCGGCGGCAGCGGCATGGGCACGCTGCAGGCGGCCAAGGAGCGCGGCAAGCTGGCGATCGGCGTCGATTCGAACCAGAACTACATGCATCCGGGCACCATGCTGACCTCGATGGTCAAGCGCGTCGACGTGGCGGTGTACGACTCCTTCATGGCCGTCAAGAACGGCACCTGGAAGTCCGGCGTGCACCACAAGGGCCTGAAGGAAGGCGGCGTGGACTGGGTGCTGGACAAGGACAACCGCAAGGTCGTCACGCCCGAGATCGAAAAGCGCGTCAACGCCGTGCGCAGCGACATCATCAACGGCAAGATCAAGGTCATCGATTACCGCGCAGGCAGCAGCTGCCCGGTCTGATCCTTTCATTTCCATTCAAAGCGCGCCGCGCCGGCTCCAACCGGCCCGGCGCGCTTTTGAATGATAAAGACACTTCATATTTACGACAGACCGCAATGCAGCCAGCCGTAGAATTTCGCAACATCAGCAAGGCCTTCGGGCCCGTGCAGGCGAACGCCGACGTCAGCTTCTCGATCGCCAAGGGCTCGATCCATGGCGTGATCGGCGAAAATGGCGCCGGCAAATCCACCCTGATGAGCATCCTGTACGGCTACTACCACGCCGACAGCGGGCAGCTCGTCATCGATGGCGTCGAACGGAAGATCCGCTCCAGCCAGGAAGCGATCGACCTGGGCATCGGCATGGTCCACCAGCACTTCATGCTGGTCGAGAACATGACCGTGCTCGATAACGTGATGCTCGGCGCCGAGGGCGGCTTCAAATTGTCGAAGAAGCGCCTTGAAATCGAGGCCAAGCTGCGCGAGATCTGCACCCGCTACCGCCTCGACGTCGATCCGCTGGCGGTCATCTCGACCCTGTCGGTCGGCGCCCAGCAGCGCGTCGAGATCCTCAAGCAGATCTACCGCAGCGCCGAGATCCTGATCCTGGACGAGCCGACCGCGGTGCTCACCGCGCAAGAGATCGCCTCGCTGTTCGACATCCTGCGGCTGTTCAAGGAACAGGGCAAGACCATCATCCTGATCACCCACAAGCTGGGCGAGATCATGGAGATCACCGACCAGGTGACCGTGATGCGCGCAGGCCGCGTGGCCGGCGCCGTCGCCACCCGCGACACCTCGAAAGAGCAGCTTGCGAACATGATGGTGGGCCGCCCGATCGAGGGCAACCTGCCGCGCAAACCGCACGCGCCCGGCGCGCCGGTGCTGCAGGTCGAGGGCCTGGAATTGAAGGACGCCAATGGCGTCCAGCTGCTGGCCGACGTCTTTCTCGACGTGCGCGCCGGCGAGATCGTCGCCATCGCCGGCGTCTCGGGCAACGGCCAGAGCGAGCTGATGGAAATCCTGGCGGGCATGCGCCTGCCGACCTCCGGCACCGTGACGATGGAAGGCGCGCCGCTGCCCTTCGCCGGCCGCGCGAACGCCGACGGCCTGCCCGCGACCTTCCGCGACCTCGGCATCGGCCACGTGCCGGAAGACCGCCTGCGCGACGGCGTGATCAAGGATTTCTCGGTCATGCAGAACACCTATTTCGGCTACCAGGACCGGGTCACCAAAGGCCTGGGCCTGTTCGACTTCGACGCCATCGCCAGGCGCTGCGCCCACTTGCTCGAGGCCTTCGACGTGCGTCCGAAAGATCCCGATGTGCGCATCGGCCTGCTCTCGGGCGGCAACCAGCAGAAGGTCGTGATCGCGCGCGAAGTCTCCGCCGCGCCCAAGCTGATGCTGGTCGGCCAGCCGACCCGCGGCGTCGACATCGGCACCATCGAGAGCATCCACACCCAGCTGCTGCGCCTGCGCGACGAAGGCGTGGCCATCCTCCTGGTGTCGACCGAGCTGGAAGAAGTGCGCGCGCTGGCCGACCGCATCGTCGTGATGTCGGGCGGCCGCGTCACCGGCGAACTCCATATTGACGAATTCGACACCACCCGCATCGGCCTCCTGATGGGCGGGATGCACAAATCATGAAAACGACTGAACTTCCCCGCTGGGCTTCGGGCTTCGTCCTGCCGGTCCTGAACCTGTTGTCCGCGCTGCTGGTCGCCGCGCTGGTCATCCACCTGCTGGGCGAGAGCCCGGTCGAATCGCTGCAGATCCTCGTGGGCAGCGCCATCATCAATCCGGAAGGCCTCTCCTACACGCTGTTCTATGCCTCGACCTTCGTCTTCACCGGCCTGGCCGTGTCGATCGCGATGAAGGCGGGCCTGTTCAACATCGGCGCCGAAGGCCAGATGTACCTGGGCGGGCTGGGCCTGACCCTGGCCATGCTGGCGTTCGATTCCACCCTCTCCGGCTGGCTCCTGATCCCGCTGGCGATCGTCGCCAGCGCCCTGTTCGGCGCGGCCTGGGCCTTCCTGCCGGGCTATCTGCAGGCCAAGCGCGGCAGCCACGTGGTGGTCACGACCATCATGTTCAACTTCATCGCCGCCGGCCTGATGAACTTTATCATCGTCAAGTACCTGATCCCCGAGGGCGACCAGAACCCGGCCAGCCGCGTGTTCTCGGACGCCGCGGCGATCCCGCAGCTGTCGACCTGGCTGCCGTTCTTCGGTGAGAACACCCCGCTCAACCTGGCCTTCATCCTCGCCCTGGTCGCGCTGGCGATCTACTGGGTGGCGGTGTCGCGTTCGAGCTGGGGCTACAAGCTGCAGGCGACCGGCCTGAACGCCCACGCCGCCCACTATGCCGGCGTGCGCATCAGCCGCACCATCATCGTCGCGATGCTGATCTCGGGCGCCCTGGCCGGCCTGGCGGCGGTGAACTCGATCCTCGGTTCGACCCACTACCTGAGCCTGAACTTCCCGGCCGGCGCCGGCTTCATCGGCATCGCGATCGCGCTGATGGGCCGCCAGCATCCGGTCGGCATCCTGCTGTCGTCGGTATTGTTCGGCGCGCTGATCCAGGGCGGCTTCGACCTGTCGCTGGAAAAGCCGAACATCCCGCAAGAGACCTTCATCTTCATCCAGGGCCTGATCATCCTGTTCTGCGGCGCCATGGAAAACATGTACGCGCCGGCGCTGCTGAAACTGATCAACGCAACGCGCGGCAACAGCGCACGCAAGGGATAAGCCATGGAAGACTTCCAGTTCGCCAGCATCGTCGTCTCCACCATCCGCAATGCGCCGGTGCTGATCTTCGCGGCCATGGCCGGCCTGTTCGCCGAACGCAGCGGCGTGGTCGACATCGGCCTCGAAGGCAAGATCCTGGCCTCGGCCTTCGTCTCGGCCGGCGTCGCCTATACCTACCAGGACCCGTGGATCGGCATCGCCGCCGGCATCCTCGCCTCAGTCGCGCTGGCCCTGGTCCAGGCCTTCGTCGCGATCACCCAGAAGGGCAACCAGCTGGTGGCGGGCATCGCCATCAATATCGCGATGAGCGGCCTGACCTTCGTCGTGGCCCAGTACTTCTTCCAGCAGGGCGGCCGCACGCCGGACCTGGGCGAGGCGCGCCTGTCGACCGTGGTGCTGCCGGGGTCGGAACTGGTGGCCGACATTCCCGGCCTGGGCTGGGTCTGGACGCGCCTGATCGGCGGCCACTCGCCGCTGGTGTACTTCGCCTTCGCCCTGCTGCCGATCGTGCACTGGGTGCTGTTCCACAGCCGCTTTGGCCTGCGCCTGCGCGCCTGCGGAGAGAACCCGCACGCGGCCGACGCCGCCGGCGTCCCGGTCCAGCGCACCCGCTACACGGCGATGATCATCGCCGGCGTGCTGTGCGCGTTCTCGGGCGCCTACCTGTCGATCGTCCAGAGCGGCTTCTTCTTGCGCGACATGTCGGCCGGCGCCGGCTACCTGGCGCTGACCGCCCTGGTGTTCGGCAACTGGCGTCCGCTGCACACGGTGCTGGGCTGCATGATGTTCGGCTTCTTCGCCGCGGTCCAGATCCAGATCGAAGGCGTCGACCTGCCGGTCGTGGGCCGCATCCCGGGTTCGCTGATCCAGATGATCCCGTACATCGTCACCGTGGTCGTGCTGGCCGGCCTGATGGCCAAGTCGGTGGCGCCCAAGGCGCTGGGCAAGCCCTTCGTCAAGTCGCGCTGAGCGACCGCCTCGCCTGCCCGCGCTCGCGGGCAGGCGGCCTTCTCCTCCTCCTCCTCCTCGATTCCCCTTCCCGCGCCGGCGCACCGCCTGCATCCAGCCGCCATGGACTGGGGTGACATCTGATCGTCACCTTGCCGCCACACTTCGTCGATATTTTGCATACAAAATGCAATGCTTCTCGGCATTTGTCCTAGAGTCTGAGAAAATACCTACTTTCCCCACGACAACTAAATGTTTGTCGTCGTTGCGGTTAGAATTTTTGCTATAGGAAAGTTATGACAATCGAGAATATCAAGTTGCGCAGCCTCCTGTTGGGCGGCTTCGCCACCCTGCTCGCGGCAATGGTGCTGCTGGTCGGCATCGGCCTGATCCAGACCAAGAAGGCGGAAAACCTGACCGACAAGCTCACCAACGAGAGCATGGAGCGTCTCGCCATGCTGCAGGAATGGCAGGCCATCATCGAAACCAACGCGGCGCGCACCATCGCCGCGATCAAGATGGTCGATCCCGGCGACGAGAAATTCTTCCTCGACGATATCGCCACCTCGTCCAAGCGCTCAGACGTGCTGCACAAGGGACTGGTCGAGAACCTGAAGGGCGACGCCGAAGCAATGGCCCTGTTCGCCAAGGTCGACGAACAGCGCGAAGGCTACCGCGCCGCGCGCAAGAGCGTGCTCGAAAAGAAGGCCGCCGGCGACGACGAAGCGGTGCGTCAGTTCCTCGCCACCGACATGCTGCCACGCGTGAAATCGTATATCGACAGCCTGCGCGCGATCGTCGCGTACCAGAAGAAAGTGGTTGAAGTGGACGCCGGCCTGATCCACGATGGCTTCGCGACCAGCCTGAACCTGCAGATGTCCCTGGCCGCGATCGCCCTGGTGGCCGGCGCCGCCTTCGCCTGGTGGATCGGCCGGCGCATCACCGCGCCGCTGGAAGAAGCCGTGGCCGTCGCCCAGACCGTCGCCCTTGGCGACCTGAGCAGCCGGATCGTCGCCCGGGGGCGGAACGAGACCGGCGCGCTGATGGGCGCCCTGAAGGACATGAACGACAACCTGGTGGGCATCGTCGGCCAGGTGCGCAGCGGCACCGAGACCATCGTCGAAGCCGCCGACCAGATCTCGGCCGGCAACCTCGAACTGTCGTCGCGCACCGAGCAGCAGGCCGGCGCGCTGGAAGAGACCGCGTCGTCGATGGAAGAACTGACCTCGACCGTGAAGCAGAACGCCGACAATGCGCGCGAAGCCAATACGCTGGCGCAGACCGCCTCGCAGGTGGCGGGCCGCGGCGGCGAGACCGTCGGCCGCGTGGTGCAGACCATGGACGCGATCAACGATTCGTCGAAGAAGATCGTCGACATCATCTCGGTCATCGACGGCATCGCGTTCCAGACCAATATCCTGGCCCTGAATGCCGCCGTGGAAGCGGCGCGCGCCGGCGAACAGGGCCGCGGCTTCGCGGTCGTGGCGAGCGAAGTGCGCAACCTGGCCCAGCGCTCGGCGGCGGCGGCCAAGGAAATCAAGACCCTGATCGGCGACTCGAGCGCCAAGGTCGAGGAAGGCAGCCGCCTGGTGTCGGACGCAGGCCACACCATGCAGGAAATCGTCGACAGCATCGGCCGCGTCACCGCGATCATGTCGGACATCGCCATGGCCAGCCAGGAGCAGTCGGCCGGCATCGAACAGGTGAACCAGGCGATCGCCCAGATGGACCAGGTGACGCAGCAGAACGCGGCGCTGGTGGAAGAAGCGGCGGCGGCCTCGACCTCGATGCGCGAACAGGCGCAATTGCTGGCGCAGCTGGTGTCGACCTTCCGCTTCGAGCCGCAAGCGGGCGGCCGTCCTGCACTCAAGCATGCCGGCCGTCCGGCGCTGGCGATGCGCCAGGCCGCCTGACGCCGACGATTCGTGTCTCCGTTTGACGCCGGGCTGGTCCCGGCGTTTTTTATGGCGTGACCGGATCGACCGGCTCGTAGCCCGCCGCGCGGCGGCTCGAGCGCGCCAGGGTCCAGGCAAAGCCGATGCCGGCCGAGGTGCCGGTGTTCTTCAGGTGCAGCGGACTGTCGCGGTTGGCGCTGCCGGCATACGATTCAAAACGCACGAAGCCGAACAGGCGCAGGTCGGGATTCAACTGGCGCGTGGCAAACAGCCCGACGCGGGTGAGCATCAGGCCGGCGTCGGCGTCATAAGCGGCGCGTGCGGCGTTGGCGTACTGCGGCTGCACCTCGTAGAAATAGCGGTTGATGCGCTTGTCGCCGAACACGACCGAGACATTGCCCTCGACGCTCCACAAGCGGCGCTCGCCGCGCGTCTCATACGCCAGCTTGGGCTCGAAGGTCCAGCCCTGGCGCCGCAGCCCTCCCCTTGCCTCGATCACGGCGCGCAGCGGCAGTTCCGCGCGCAGGCGGCTACGCATCTGGCTGCCCCCGTCGAAATCGGCCACCCGGATCTTCAGGCGCGGCCCGAACTCGAACAGGGCGCCCAGGTCGGGCATGCCGGCGCGGATGTCGACGTCGTCGGAGTCGGACGGCAAGGCGCCGGCCAGGCCCACGTCGAACTCGAGCCGGTCGGAACGGAACAGGCGCGCCCCGATGCCCGACTGGTCGGCGCGCAGGATTTCACCGCGGTACAGCAGGTAGGGCACGGGCAACACGCGGTTGTTGCGATCTTCGGCGCCGGGATAGGCAGGCGCGGTGAGGCCGAAGGCGCCGAGACCGAATTCCCACAGCGGCAAGTCGGCCGGCTCGGACGACTGCGCACCGGCGTGGAGGGAGGGAAGCAGGCATACAGCCGCAATGGCGGCCTTGAAGGTGGGATGCATGGGGCCTCGGGGTCTGGTCGGGTTCACCAGATTCTAGCCGAGGCCACCGCGCAGGCGCGCAATCATGCCGCGATGCGGTTGGCGGCCAGGTCCCAGCCACCGACCGTGCTGCCGCCACCGCCGCCGGCGATTTTCTGCTGTGTATAGCGCCATTTGATCTTGGAATATTTCAGGCTGACGTGCTCATCCAGGATGGCGCCCGGTTCGATGCTGGGCTCGACGGCGCCGATCAGCACGTTCTCGAGTTCGATTTCGAAGTAGCGGATCGGATTGCCGCTGCCATCGGCCCGCATGAATTCCAGCTTTGCTCTGGGAATTGTTTTCCCCATCGCGCAATATTGCATGAGGATGGGACTCGACAGATCGGCCAGCTTACTGAGCGCGATCTCGCGCAGTTCGGCGCGTTCGGCCGTGTGCCCGCCGCTGGTCGACGCGGTGGCGCTGCGGGGCTGGCGGATCCCCCAGTTCACCGAAACGCACTCGATCCAGTCCTTGTGCTTGTCGTCTTGCGACTCGCCTTTGATGCCGTCGATTTGCAGATACACGTCGATTGCCATGTCAACCTTCTGATGAGAGCGCTCATTATTCAGCGGCCCCGGCGCCGATCGGTTGAGTGCACTCAACCGACCTCGGACGGCCAGCCGGTAAATTGAAGATCCGCGGATTGGCGGAGAGCGATCATGGGGAACGGAAACACACGACAAGGCACGGCAGGCGTCAACGACCATCTCGGCATGAGCACTGAAGCGCGTGCCCGCATGCGCAAGCGAGAAGTGGACGTCTATCACTACTATGACGACGGCGGGCGACCGGGGGTAGGCCATTGCACCTGGGGTCCGGGCATTCTTGCACACCGGGGGCCATGCACCAAAGAAGAACTGGGACGCCCCGTCAGCCAGGCCGAGATGGATGCCGAATTCGCGCGCCGGGTCGCGCGGGCCGAACGCGAAGTGCGCAACGGCGTACGCAGGCAGCCGCTCACCCAGGCGCAGTTCGATGCCCTGGTCAGCCTGGCCTACAACGCCGGCGCGCGCGGCAGCAGGGGCACGTGGAAGCTCGTCGAAAAGGGCGATATGGCGGGGGCCGCCATCAATATCAAGAAACTGACCAAGACCACGATCGATGGCAGGCTGGTGGTCGCACGCGGCCTGGTCTCGCGCCGTGCCGAAGAAGCGGCGCCGTTCCTGGCGCCATCCCGATCGAACCAGGATCCCGCATGAGCTTACGCACCCTCGCCTGCCTGCGGCCTGCCGCAATCCTCGCACTTGCTGCAAGCGTGCTCCTGCCTGCACTCGCCGCCGGGCCGATCAGGCCGAACGATGACATCCTGGGACAATGGCGCATCACCCGGATGCTGGATGCTTCGAACGTCACGGCGCTCGACGACCGGCAGGCCGCGCGCCTGGTCGGCAAGCTCTTCGTGGTCGAACCGGGCATGGTGTCGATGGATGGCGAAGTGTGCGACGAGCCCGAGTTCACGCGCCACTATGAAGACGCGGTGCGCTACCTGCGCGAAGACGCGCATGCCTCATCGTGGAAACTGGGCCTGCCCCTGACCGTGACGGTCATCGACCTGTCCTGCACGGAAGCGCTGGTCAAGGGTCACGACCACATCGTGGTCCTCTGGAAGGGCGTGTTCTTCGACGCGGTGAAGCGATCGCCTGGCCTGCCCGGCCAGGCGAAGTAGGCGTTTCATCGCCCATGCGCGCATGTAGCTGTTACGGCCAGATCGCCTGCAGCATCGCCGCCAGGTTGTAGCCGCCCTTGATCAGCTGGGTCTTGGCGATCTCGGAGCTCGGCACCGGATAGTGCTGCGGCACCTCCAGCGCGAAGGTGTAGTAGGTCTCGCCCTTCTTGCCGGTCTGCGGGGTCAGGCTGCCCGGCACCACGTCCTTGTAGGCCAGCTTGGCCGACACCAGGCCGTCCTCGACCCACTGCACCGGCCAGGTCGAGACGTCGCCCTGCGCCCGCTTGAGCTGGGGCTGGCTGGCGACCGCCACGTCGGCGAACTGCTCCGGCGTGCGCGTCTTGATGCGGCGGAACGCATAGTCGACCGTGGTGCTGTCCCAGTAGGAGTGGAACGGCTTGGTCAGCGCCGCCGGCACGCCTTCCTTGACGACCACCGGCTCCCCTGGAGGAATCACGCCGTCCGACAGGGCGGACAGGCGTGCGTTATCCAGCAGCAGGTTGTTGCCGCCGCGCGAGTCGAAGACCAGGGTCTCGTCGATCTCGGCGCGGTTTTTCGGCACCACGAACTTGCCGTCCCTGGAAACAAACGCCGACCCCACGTGCAGCGGCTGGTGGATGTCGCCGGCGAAGTGGGCCAGCAGGATCAGGGCCTGGCGCTTGGTGAACTTGTGCGGATTCAGGGCGGGGTCAACCTTGCCCTGCAGGACGGCGATGCACTGCTCCAGCGTCTGCACGATGTCGACCTCGCTCGTGCCCACGCCATGCTCATGGTAGTGGTCCAGCTGGAACGGGACATTGGTGTAGTGGTATTCGCCGTGGCGCGGATTGCCGGCCACATACTCGACCATCTCGGGCGTCTGCGGGCCGCAGAACGTGCCCTTGACGCAGTCGGCCCAGTTGGCGACCGAGGCCAGCGATTCGCCCGGCTGCAACAGCTGCGCGATTTCCTTGTGCGCGTTGCTGCCCTTGAGCAGGCGGTCGGCGATGGCGCCGATGGCGCGGTGGCCGTCGCGGCCCCAGGCGGCGGCGTCGGGCGCGGCCACCGATGCGAAGACGCCGGTCAGCGCCAGCGCGCATGCGAGTTTTTTCATGGTGATTCCTTGTCGTTTCAGTTGACCTTGCGGATGCGTGGCGCCGGGTTGGCAACCCCGGGGGCGATGGCGGCGCCCTGCCCCTCGATCTTCTTCAGCCAGGCGATGAAGCCGTCCAGGTCGCGCATGCCGGTGTCGACGCGCGCCGTCCCGTGGCGGAACTCCGGATAACCGTCGCTGCCTTCGGCCAGGAAGTTGTTGGTGGCGATGCGATAGGTGGCGCCGTCCTGGATCTCCTTGCCGTTCAACCTGAGGCTGCCCGGCACCAGGCGGCTGCCTGCCGGACGCTTCGGGTCCCAGGCATAGGTGAAGCCCTCGGAAATCTGCAGCACCGACGAATTCGAATCGACGCCGTCGGCCCACTGGCGTTCGAGCAGGGAGCGGATCTGTGCGCCGCTCAGGTCCATCACGACCGTCGTGTTGCCGAACGGGAGCACCACCTGGGCCTGGCCGAAGGCCACCATGCCGTCGGGCCCGGCCTCGAGGTCGCGGCGGATGCCGCCATTGTTCATGAAGGCCAGTTGCGCGCCCAGGTGACGGGCCGAATCGAGCGCCGCATCGGCGATCATATTGCCCAGCACCGACTCGCCGGCATCATTGGTCTTGCGCAGCACGGGGGCGCCGGCCACCCGGGCGATCGGGCGATTCAGGGCTTCCTTGCTGCGCTCCTTCACCTGCGCCACGAAGGCCGTCATCTTCGGGTCGGCCGGGTACGCGCCCGGTTTCATCACCACGTTCTTCACCTCGAGGTTGCTGATCGCCCCCGTCGCCGGCTCGACCTGCATCGACACGCGGGTGAGCAGGTGGCCGGCGGTGTCGGCCTGGGTCACGGTGCGGCCGTCGACCTCGCACAGGTAGCCCTGGTGCGAGTGGCCGGTCAGCACCAGCCTGACCGACGGGTCGATTTTTTTCACCACGTCGACGATGTCGCCCTTGAGCTGCGCGCAGCCGGCCTGCAGCGGCGACTCCACCGTGCGGCCGCCCTGGTGCACGAGCGCCACGATGACCTGCGCGCCGGCGGCGCGCATGGCCGGCAGCGTGCGGTTGATCGCCTCGGCCTCGTCATCGAAGCGCAGGCCGGCCACGCCGGAAGCCACCACCATGTTCGGCGTGTCCTTCAGCACCACGCCGACCAGGCCGACCTTGATGCCCTTCACTTCCTCGATTTTGAAGCCCGGGATCACGGGCTTGCCGGTGGCCGCGTCGATCACGTTGGCGCCCAGGTAGGTGAATCTGGCGCCGCCAAAGTCCGGGGTGAACTTGCAGGCGCGGGTCGGATGCGGCGAATCGCAGCCGCCCTTCTGCTGGCGCAGCAGTTCCTTGCGGCCGCCGTCGAATTCATGGTTGCCAAGCGCGCTGGCGCGCAGGCCCAGCATGTTCATCACTTCGATGGTCGGCTCGTCGGCCCACAGCGACGACAGCGCCGGGCTGGCGCCGACGATGTCGCCGGTGGACACCAGCAGCAGGTCCTTGTCTTCCTTGCGCCAGGCCTGCAGGGCCGCGGCCACCGCTTCGGCGCCGCCGGCGCGCATGACTTCTTCCCTGCCGTCCGCATGCTTCAGGACGTAGCGGCTCGGTTCGAGGTTGCCGTGGAAGTCGTTCAGCGACACGAGATTGAGGGTCACCGGCCCCTGGGGCGCGCTGACGCAGCCGGCCAGCAGCAGCGCCATGGTGAGGGTGGAAAGACTGGCGCATGCGCGGCGCGAAACGATCATCGGAACACCTTTAGTGGATGCGGACCGGCGCGAACGGCGGATCCGGAAAAACGGAGCTCGAGCGAACTCGACAGCCAACATTATCCCACGCGGCTCGTGCGCGGAAAATCCTTACGCTGGCTGGGCTCCTACCTTTTTAAAAGAAAAAACGGCCGGTGTTGCCACCGGCCGTTTCGACATGCTCATGCTACGAATTCGACGTGCTTAGAATTCGTACTTGAGGGTTGCCTGGATCGCCCACTGCGACTCGCCCTTCGACTGCTTCAGGTCTTGACGCTCGACGTCGTTACGCACGACGTAGACGTAACGACCTTGTGCATCGGTACCTGCGAAGTCGACGAAGCTACGCGCCTGGCCACCGGCCGACTGGAACGCGACTTCTTCGGTACGGCCCCACTTCTTGTTCAGCAGATTGCCGAAGTTCATGAAGTCGAGCGTGAAGGTTGCCTTGTTGCGCTTGAACAGGCCTGGAATTTCCTGGCTGATGCGCACGTCGAAGGTGTTGACCCATTGCGAGGTGCTGTTGTTACGCTTTACGACACCACCGGCGGCGCCATGCAGGCCCTTGTTGGCATTGACGACGTCCCAGAAACGCTGCTCGTTCGAACGGTTGGCCGCGGTGTCGCCGAAGAACACGACTTCGCCGGAACCGAACGCGGTCGGGATGTACATCAGGTCGTTGCCGGACAGGTTGTCGCCGTTCATGTCGTTGTTGAACGTCCAGCTGTACGGACGGCCTTCACGACCTTCGTAGAACACGCCGAAACGGGTGTTGTAGTTGTCGAAGAACTTCTTCTGGAAGTTCAGCAACGCGTTCACGCGGTTCTTGATGGCGTAGCTCGAGGTCGCGGCGACTTCTTCGTTCGGGTTGAACACCGAACGGCCGTTGAAGTTCGAGTTCGACACCGACGAGGTCAGCGGCGAGACTTCGGTCGCATCGGTGTAGGTGTACGACACCGACCAGCCGAGGCCCTTCGTCATCGGCTGCGACAGCGACATGGTGACCACTTTCGCGTCGCCCTTGTCGGTATCGCGCGCCACCAGCACGTTGTTGAAGCTGCGGTTGCTCAGCGCGCGGTTGGTTGCGCCGCTGTTGCTGATCAGGGTCGCGGCATTGTTCGACACGCCATAGCTGGCCTGATTCAGGCCCGCTGCATTCCAGAACAGCTGACGGCCATCGGCAGAGCCGATCGCGGTCGGGGCGCCCAGGTTCAGGTGCTCGTAATAGATGGCGTGCTTGTTCTTGGTGTACAGCAGCTCACCACCGAACACCAGGCCGCCCCATGGCAGTTCGGTATCGAAGGCCAGGTTGGTCTTCCAGATCGCCGGCTGGCGGAAGCTCGGATCCAGGAAGTCGACGTTGGCGGCAGGCACGGCGCCCGACACGTTCGGCTGGTTGTCCGGATTCGTGCTGAACAGGCCACCGGTGGTCGGGCAACGGGTTGCGCCGACGCCCGAGCAGCTGATGGTCGCGGTGGCGACGCCCGAGGTGGAGAACGGGTTCGACATCCACACGGCGGCGGCGGCGCCCTGGAACAGGCCGAAACCACCGCGCAGCTGGGTTGGGCGCGGCGAATTGTCGAAGCGGTAGTTGAAGCCGACGCGTGGCTGGACCAGGTCGGTGCCGTCGATGGTCCGGGTATTGTCCAGACCGAAGCCGCCCGACTGGCGCACGCCGGTGGCCGGGTTGGCTGCGACCAGCGGCTGGGCCGCGGCGGCGTTGTACAGCGGACGGTTGTTGATGTCGTTACGGTCGTAACGCACGCCGTAGGTCAGGGTCAGCTGGTCGTTGACGGCCCAGGTATCCTGCAGGAACAGACCGGTGTTCTTGGTGTCGAAGCGCGCGATCGCGTCCTCGATCGATGCGCCCGGCAGACCGCGCTGCACGCTGTAGCTCAGCGGACGGCCGCGGCGGAAGTTCTCGAGCACGGCGGCTTCGACTTGCGCATTGGTCGCGCGCGCGCAGCTCGGCAGCGCGCCGAAGCTGTAGAAGTTCGCATCGGCCGAATCCAGGCAGGCGAAGGTGTATTCGCCGAACACGCCCTGCAGGAAGGCGTTGTAGATCTCGGTCTTGGTGTGGTCGGCGCCGAACTTGAGTTCGTGGTCGCCCACGATCCAGTTCGCGCCGGCGTACAGGTCGGTGGTCTTGTTGCCCAGCACGTTGTTGTGACGGCTACGCTCGGTACCGAAGTTCAGGAAGCGGTTGCCGCTGGCCAGGCCGGCCGGCGCGCCTGGCGGCAGCGCGCCCGAGAACTGCAGGGCCATCGATGGCGTACGGGTCGCGTTGACCGGGGCCGAATCGTAGTCGCGGGTCGAGTACTTGAACTCGGTCGAGAAGTTCGCGGTCCAGTCCGAGAACACCTGGGCGACGACGGTCTCGATTTCCTTGCCCTGGTTGTAGAAGCTCGACGACAGGCCGACGCCGGTGTTCGAGAAGCCCGGGAAGAACGGCTCGCCCTGCGTGGTCTTGGCGTAGCGCAGGTTGGCGCGGTGGTCGTCGGTGATGTTCCAGTCGAACTTCACCATGCGCTCTTTCGAGGTCAGCATGGCGCCGGTCGGGACGGCCGGGGTGCCGATGTCGAGGCCATAGCCCTGGGCGATCTGCTGCGCGCCGGCGATGGCCGACTGGGTGATGCCGACGGTGGTGCCGGCGCCGGAACCGATCGGTCCGAAGTCCGGGCTCGAACGCGAGCTCTCGAAGTTTTCGGCCAGGGCGAAGATGAACAGCTTGTCCTGGATCAGCGGACCCGATGCCCACACACCCTTGGTGGTTTCCTTCGACTTCGGCGGTTCGCTGTAGGTGTCGGTGACCACGTCGTAGCGATCGCCCGCCATGGTGTCGTTGCGGAACACGTAGTACACGCCGCCACGATAGGTGTTGGTGCCCGACTTGGTCACGGCGTTGATGTTGGCGCCGGTGTAGCCCTTCTGGGTCACGTCGTAGTTGGCGACGTTGACCTGCACCGACTGGATCGCTTCGATCGAGATCGGCTGGCGCGCGGTCGGGCTGCCGTTCGATTCCAGGCCGAAGGTGTCGTTGATGGCGACGCCGTCGATGGTCATCGAGTTGTAGCGCGAGTTCTGGCCGGCGACCGAGATTTCGCCGCGGTCCTTGTCGGTCTGCGACACGCGCGGGTCGGCACGGGCATAGTCCTGCAGGTTGCGGTTGATCGACGCCTGGGTCTGCAGCTGGGTATTGCTGATAGAGGTGCCCGCGCCCATGTTATTGCTCGAGAAGATTTCCGAGCGAACAGCCGAGCCGGCCACGGTCACGGTCTGGATGCCGACGGTCGCGTCGACGGTCGCGGTCTGGGCCAGTTCGACGTAGACGTCGTTACGGGTCTCGGTGACGCCATCCTTGGTGATGGTAATCGTGTAGGGACCACCCACGCGCAGGCCGCGCGCGGTGTAGCGCCCTTCGGCGTCGGTGACGACATTGCTGACAGAACCCGACTCGACGTGCACGATCTGCACTTGTGCGCCGGCCGCCGGTGCGCCCGCAGCGTTCGAAATGCGGCCGCCGATGGCGGACGTGGTGTTCTGTGCAAACGACGGCGACGCCGCCAATGCAACCGACAAAGCCAGCGCCAATTTGGTGAGCCGGATCTGCTGTTGAGTGATCATTGATTACCCCAAAAAGAACTTCAATTTATTGTTGGACGCCCGGGCGGACGCCCTCCCCTACGATGTACTGCTTGTATTTTTTGCTTGATGCGGCCAGCGCTTCAGCCGGCAAGCGGCTGCGATTTTATCGTTACAATGTTTCAACAAAGTTACACGACAGAGTAGTGAGATACAGCGCAATCCCGCCCAATATGCATGAGCTTTGAACAACCCGACAAATTCGTTTTGGCTTGGCTATTCAGAGCTTTTACGTATAAATCGCTGTGTAAGTGTTGTCTGTACGCGACATAATCAGAGTGCTGTCGGCCCAAATATGACAAGGCGGGATTATATGTGCGGCAATCTTGCGCGGAATTTTTTTGATAAAAATTCCGTCGAAGCGCCGTGGGAACGAAGATTTTTGTAGCGTGAAGACGACATAAGTTAATTTTTAATTAACTTAGTGCCGGGGAGTCGCGGGGGATGATGACAAGATGGCGACCCGGCGGGCGCCGGGCCGCGCAAGTCACACTTTATTTGGCGCGGACCGCCAGGGCGCTCAGCCCCGCGATCTTTGCTTCGAATTCGGTGTAACGTTGGTCCAGCTGGCGGGTCAGCCGTTGCTTTTCCGCCACGGGCAGGAAGGCGTAGCGGATGCTGTTGTACGAGGCCTTCTTCACTTCCGCGTAGCTCGGCTTGAACTGGCTGGCGAACTGCACGTACTCATGCGACAGCGTGTGGCGGGTCACGCCGGCGTCGTCGGTCGAGATCACGTAGGGCACGCCGTATTTGCGGTACAGGTTGAGCGGGTGGTTCGCGCTCGACACGCCGCTGATGAAGGCATTCGAGGTCAGGTTGATCTCGACCGGGATGTCCTTCTCGCGCATGGTCTTCATGATGCCGAGGGCATTCGCCTCGTGCGCCAGGTCCAGGCCGTGGCCGATGCGGTTGGCGCCCGCCACCGCCAGCGCCTGGTCGATGTGGAATTTCAGGCCTTCCGGCGGCACGTCGCCCAGCGCCAGTTCGCCCGCATGCATCGCCACCTTCACGTCCGGGTAGACCGACTTCAGGAAGCGGAACATCTTCATGTGGAGAACGTAGTCGCGCATCGCCACGTGGGTGCTTTCCTGGCCCACGATGTTCAGGCCAACGATGCGCCCGCCCTTGCTCGCCGCCTTGAAGCTCGACACCATGGCCGAGAACACCTGTGACGGGTTCAACAGGCGCAGCGTGTAGTTCTGGTAGCGCATGGTGAAGCGCTCGTCGTCGATGCCTTCCGAGGCCGCATGGATCTGCGCGACGAAGTCGTCGATCGACTTGTTGAAGGCGGCGTCCTGGTCCAACGCCTTGAGCTTGGCGCGCAGCGCATCGTCGAGCGCCTTGTCGTCGTTCACATGGGTCCAGGTCTGGCTGTCGAAATCCGGGTTGGCGATGAAGGGCGACAGCAGGAACATCGTTTCGATGTAGCCGACATTTTCCGCGATCGCGCGCCCCTTGATCTCAAGCAGACCTTCACGCAGGTTGTCGTTGGCCACCGGGCCGAAGTAGCCGAAGGTCTGGAAGAAGCGCTGGTCGGGCGCCGGCTGCAGATGCGTGTGGTTGTAGAAATCCCTGTTCGACCAGCGCTTGGCCACTTCGCGCCAGGCATCTTCGTCGGCGCGCACCTCGGCGCCCGAGCGGCAGACCCGCTGCGCCGCCGGTTTCGCGCGCTCGGCGGCGACGGTGGCCTTGTCGGTCTCGATGCGCCAGGTCTGGGTGTCGATGCAGAAGCCCTGCTTGTCGACGAATTCGGTATAGGTCTCGGCGTACACCGAACCCGAATAATGGTGGTGCAGGTCGCCGCCCTTCGGCATCTGGGTGAAGAACAGCGTCAGCTCGGACAGCTTCGGCTGCTCGCCCGCGATCAGGCCCGCGTAGTGGCGGGCGGTGGCCGCTTCATTGGCGCTGGCGGCGGGCTCCTTGGCCCAGGCCGGGGCGCCGGCCACGGCCAGCGCCAGCAGCGCGCCGCCGGGGAATAGCTTGTGCATGGTGTGCTTTCTGGATGAGATCGAATCGCGCCACTCTAACTGCTTCGTTCACCATTGGCAATATTGTGAAACCCGTCCGTTTCACGCGCGTGCATGCACCCGGCGTCCACCCGAATAGGTGGCGGCAACCGTGCGGTCGTCGCCCAGCAGCGCCAGCGCGAACAGCAGTTCTTCCAGCGAATTGCAATGGCGCGTCCTGCGCGCCAGCAGCGGCGTGGCCTCGCGGTCGAGCACCACGAAGTCGGCTTCCAGGCCAGGCTGGAAGCTGCCGATCGTGTCGTCCAGGCGCATGCTGCGCGCCGCGCCCAGGGTGGCGAGATAGAACATGCGCAGCGCCGGCAGGTAGCTGCCCTTCAGGCGCGCCACCTTGTAGGCTTCGTTCATGGTCTGCAGCATCGAGAACGAGGTGCCGGCGCCGACGTCGGTGCCCAGCGACAGCAGCACCCGCGCGCTGTCGGCGCGTTCGAAATCGAACAGGCCGCTGCCCAGGAACAGGTTCGAGGTCGGGCACACGGCGGCGGCCGACCCGGTGGCCGCCATGCGCGCGAAGTCTTCGTCGTCGAGCCAGATGCAGTGGCCGAACAGCGCGCGCGGACGCATCAGGCCGAAACGTTCGTACACATCCAGGTAGCTGCGCGCCTGCGGGAACAGTTCGCTCACCCAGGTGCACTCGTCCTTGTTTTCCGAGACGTGGGTCTGGATGAAAGTGTCCGGGTGGCGCGCCGCCAGTTCGCCGGTCAGGCGCAGCTGGACGTCGGTCGAGGTCGGGGCGAAGCGCGGCGTGATCGCGTACAGCGACCGTCCGCGCTTGTGCCATTTATTGATCAGGTCTTCGCTTTGCCCCAGGTCGCCCTCAAGGTCGCGCAGGAAATCCGGGCAGTTGCGGTCCATCAGCACCTTGCCGGCCACCATGCGCAAGTCGCGCGCTTCGCTCGCTTCAAAAAAGGCGTCGACCGACTGCGGATGCACGGTGCAGTACACCACGGCGGTGGTGGTGCCGCAGCGCAGCAGCTCGTCCAGGAAGAACTCGGCGGTCGGGCGCGCATGCGCCGGGTCCTCGAAGCGGCGCTCGGTCGGGAAGGTGTAGGTCTCCAGCCATGGCAACAGGCCCGGCGCCGGCGAGGCGATCATGTCGGTCTGCGGGTAATGCAGGTGGGTGTCGATGAAGCCGGGCGCGATCAGCTTGCCGCGGTAGTCGACCGGCTCCAGGCCGGGCGGCAGGGTCGGCGCCAGCGCGGCGTAGTCGCCGGCGGCCCTGACCCTGCCATTTTCAATGATCAGCAGGCCGTCTTCATGCCACAGCGCGGCCCCGTCGTCGAAGGCCGGGTCGGCGCGAAAGTGCAGCAAGCCGGCACGGTAGGCTTGCACATTGGATGATACGGTGGACATTACGAGAGTTCCGGTTGTTCTTCAGGATGGTGGGCAGCTTCCCACACGGACAGCAGCTGGGCCGCGACGGAGGCGGCAATCACGGCCGGGGCCTTGCCCTTGACGCCGGGCAGGCCGATCGGGCACACCATATCGCCGATGCGCGCGGCATCGACGCCGCGTTCGCGCAGGCGCGCCTCGAACTGGCTGCGTTTGGTACCCGATCCTATCAGGCCGAACCAATCCTTGCAGGAATCGCCGTGCGCTCGAGACAGGATCGCGTGGCACAGGCGCAGGTCGAGCGCGTGGCTATGGGTCATGACCAGGAAGCTGGTGCCGGGGGCGGCGCGCTCGACCAGCGCTTCCGGGGTGTCGGTCGCTTCCACCGTCACATTGGCGGGATGGTGGTCCGGGAACAGGTCGTCGCGCTCGTCGACCCAGGTGACGCGGCAGGGCAAGTGCGCCAGCGCGCGCACGATGGCGGCGCCGACGTGGCCGGCGCCGAACAGCATCAGGTGCGCGCGCGGGGCGAGGACGGCGTCCAGCAGCCAGCGGCGAGCGCCCTCGCCTTGCACCACCCGGGTCTGCAACGCCGGGGAAGAGGATGGCATGCCGGCATGGGCGGCGCCGGCCAGGTGGCGGCCCGCCTCGTCGCGCAGGGCCCATTCGCCGGCGCCGTCGAGGGCGACCAGGCGCCACGTGTCCTGGCCGCGGCGCGCGCGCAGGAAGGCCATCTGCTCGACTTCCAGGCGCTCGAAGGCGAGCCAGGCGACGCCGCCGCAGCACTGGCCCAGGCTTGGCCCCAGCGCGAAGCGCTCGAAGCGGCGCGCCTCGCCCAGTTGCAGCATGAGGCGGGCGATGTCCAGGGCGCGATGCTCGAGGTGGCCGCCGCCGATGGTGCCGTCGAAATCCCCGGCGCGCACCAGCATCTTCGCGCCCGGCTCGCGCGGCGCCGAGCCTTTCACGGCCGCCACCGTGACCAGCACGGCGGCGCTGCCCTGCTGCGCATCGAGCCAGTCGTGCGTCATGCGCGCGCCGCCTCGACGAATGCGACCGCTTTCAGTATTTCTTCGGACGTCGCCGGGGCGTTCAAAGGCGGATTGACCCGGTGCCCGCCGACGCTCGAGATGGCGTCGCGGATGGCGAAGAAGACCGAGAACGGCAGCAGCAGCGGCGGCTCGCCGACCGCCTTCGAGCGGTGGATGCTGTCCTCGACGTTGGCGTTGTCGAACAGGCGCACGCGGAAGTCCTCGGGGCAATCCGAGACCGCCGGAATCTTGTAGGTCGACGGCGCATGCGTCATGAGTTTGCCGGCCGGGTTCCACCACAGTTCTTCCGTCGTCAGCCAGCCCATGCCCTGGATGAAGGCGCCTTCGACCTGGCCGATGTCGATCGCCGGATTGAGCGAGCGGCCGGCGTCGTACAGCGCATCCACGCGCAGCAGCTTCCATTCGCCGGTGAGCGTGTCGACCACGACCTCCGACACCGCCGCGCCATAGGCGAAGTAGGAGAACGGCCGGCCGGTCATCGTCTTCGGATCCCAGTGCAGGCCGGGCGTCGCATAAAAACCGTCGGACCACAGCTGCACCCGCGCCAGGTAGGCTTTCGCCACCAGTTCCTCGAACGGCAGCGCCATGCCGGCGACGAACACGGTCCCGGCCGCGAAGCGCACCTCGCTCGCCTGCCCGCCGTGCAGGCCGGCGGCGAAATCGGCCAGGCGCGCGCGGATGGTGCGCGCCGCGTCCTGGGCCGCCTTGCCGTTCAGGTCGGCGCCGGTGGAGGCCGCCGTGGCCGAGGTGTTGGCGACCTTGGACGTGTTGGTGGCGGTGACGCGCACCCGCGCCAGGTCCACGCCCAGCTCGTGCGCCACCACCTGCATCACCTTGGTGTTGATGCCCTGCCCCATCTCGGTGCCGCCATGGTTGACCAGGACCGAGCCATCCACGTAGACGTGCACCAGCGCCCCGGCCTGGTTCAGGTGGCTGACGTTGAAGGCGATGCCGAACTTGAGCGGCGTGAGCGCCAGGCCCTTCTTGAGCACCGGGCTGGCGCGGTTGTATTCGAGGACGGCGGCGCGCCGGGCGCGGTAGTCGCTGTCGGCTTCGAGCTCGGCCACCAGCTCGGGGAGCACGTTGTCGACGATCTCCTGGCCGAAGGGGGTGACGTTGCGCTCCGTCTTGCCATAGAAGTTCAGGCGCCGCACGTCGAGCGCATCGCGCTGGAGGTTGCGCGCGATCTCGTCGAGCACGTACTCGATGGCGATCGCGCCCTGCGGCCCGCCGAAGCCGCGAAATGCCGTGTTCGACTGGGTGTTGGTCTTGCCGCAGGCGGCGCGGATCTCGACGTCGGACAGGTAATAGGCGTTGTCGAAGTGGCAGACCGCGCGCGTCGCGACCGGGCCCGACAGGTCGGCCGAGTAGCCGGCGCGGGTGACCATGTCGACCTTGGCCGCCAGGATGCGGCCGTCGTCGTCGTAGCCGACCTGATACTCGTAGTGGAAGCAGTGGCGCTTGCCCGTGACCAGCATGTCGTCGTCGCGGTCGGCGCGCAGCTTGACCGGGCGGCCCGACCGCACGGCCGCGATGGCCGCCGCCGCCGCCCACAGCGCCGACTGCGATTCCTTGCCGCCGAAGCCGCCGCCCATGCGGCGGCACTCGACCGTCACGTGATGCGAGTGCAGGCCCAGCGCATGCGCGACCACGTGCTGCATCTCGCTCGGGTGCTGGGTCGAGCAGTAAACGTGCATGCCGCGGTCTTCGCCGGGGATCGCATAGGCGATCTGCCCTTCGAGGTAGAACTGTTCCTGGCCGCCCACGTGCAGCTCGCCCTTGACCGTGTGCGGCGCGCGCGCGAACGCCTGCGCCGCGTCGCCCCGGGCCAGGCGCATCGGCGGCAGCACGTACGAGGCGGCGGCGCGCGCCGCCTGCGGCGTGAGAATGGCCGGCAGGTCGTCGTAGTCGACCTCGGCCAGGCGCGCCGCGCGGCGCGCATTGTCGTGGCTGTCGGCGACGACGATGAAGATCGGCTGGCCCACGTACTGGACCAGGCCGTCGGCCAGGATCGGATCGTCGTGGACGATCGGCCCGCAATCGTTCAGGCCCGGAATGTCGCGCGCCGTCAGCACGGCGACCACGCCGCGGCTGGCCGCCACCTGCGCCAGATCGATCGACTTGATGCGCGCATGCGCGCGCGCCGACAGGCCGAGGGCCGCGTGCAGCGTGCCGGCCAGCTCGGCGATGTCGTCGGTATAGGTGGCCTGGCCGCGCACGTGCAGCTCGCTTGACTCGTGCTGGCGTGCGCGGCCGACTTCGGCCCAGGCGTCCATGCGTTTCAAGCCGGCGTCGTTCATGGTCGTTTCCTCACAGGCTGGCAAAGGCGTTGACGGCGCTGGCCGGCAGCGGATTATCCGGGCGCGTTTCCAGCCAGAACCGGTGCAACAGGTTTTGCGCGGCGCGCATGCGGTAGCTGCCGGAGGCGCGCGCGTCGCTCAGCGGCGCATAGTCGCGCGTGAGCGCGGCCATTGCCGCGCGCAGCGTGGCTTCGCTCCAGGCCTGGCCGCGCAGGACGGCTTCGGCCTCGGGCGCGCGCTTCGGGGTGGCCGCCATGCCGCCGAAGGCGATGCGCGCATCGAGGATGGTGTCGCCATCGAGCGTCACGGCGAAGGCGGCGCACACGGCCGAGATGTCCTGGTCGAAGCGCTTGGCCAGTTTATAGGTACGAAAGCGCAGCCCATCGGTTGGCAGCGGCACGCGCACGGCTTGCACGAACTCGCTTGCGCGCAGATCTTTCTGCTGGTAGCCCAGATAGAAATCTTCCAGCGCCAGCACGCGCATGCCCTCGGCGCCATTGAGCACCACCTGGCTGCCCAGCGCGATCAGCCACGGCATCGAATCGCCGATCGGCGAACCGTTGGCGACGTTGCCGCCGAGGGTGCCGGCATTGCGGATCGGGAGCGAGGCAAAGCGCTGCCAGAGTTCGGACAGCTCGGCCGGATAGCGCTCGCACAGCGCCGCGTAGGCATCCTGCAGCGAGACGCCGGCGCCGATCTCGAGCATGCCGGCATCGATACGCACGCGCTTGAGCGCCTCGACCTGGCCCAGGTAGATCACGTCGCCCAGCGTGCGCAGCTGCTTGGTGACCCACAGGCCGACGTCGGTCGAACCGGCCAGCAGCAAGGCGGCAGGGTGCGCGGCGCGCAAGGCCACCAGTTCGTCCAGCGTGCGCGGCGCGTGGAAGCGCTGGCCGTCGGCCGCGTAGCTCAAGCCAGTGCTGCGCTGCAGGCCGCGCAGGCGCCCGGCCAGCGCCGCCTTGTCGAAAGCGACCGGCGGGAGTTCGACCATGCGGCGCGCGGCGTCGATGATGGGACGGTAGCCAGTGCAGCGGCACAGGTTGCCGGACAGTGCATCGTCGATGGCGGCGCGCGCCGGCGCGCGGCCCTCCTGCTTGAGGTACATGCCCCACAGCGACATGGCAAAGCCCGGCGTGCAGAAGCCGCACTGGGAACCGTGGCACTCGACCAGGGCCTGCTGCACCGGATGCAGCGCGCCGTCGGCCTGGGCCAGGTCTTCGACCGTGAACAGCGCCTTGCCGTCCAGCGTCGGGGTGAACTGGATGCAGGCGTTGACGGCCTTGAGCGCCACCTCGCCGTTTTCCAACGAACCGACCACCACCGTGCAGGCGCCGCAGTCGCCTTCGGCGCAGCCTTCCTTGGTGCCCGTGCAGCGCAAGTCCTCCCGCAGGTGTTGCAGGACGGTGCGCGTCGGCGGCGCGTCGCGCAGTTCGCGCACCTCGCCACGAAAGAGGAATCGGATCGGTTCTGACATGCCTGTCTCGAAGTGGACTTTACTGTTCGCCAAGGGCGGAAGGCTACCATCCGCCAGCCATACTCATATCATCATATTCCGATATTGATTATCATCAGATCTAAATATCCTGTGCGCGCGCCCGGCACGTCATTCCACACAAGGATGCACCGTTTTCCAGTGATTGGCGATATCGATGCGGCGCGTCACCCACACACGGTCATGCCGCATCACATAATCGAGGAAGCGCGCCAGCGCCGCCGTCCGCCCGGGCCGCCCCGCCAGGCGGCAGTGCAGGCCGACCGACAGCATCTTCGGCCGGTTGAGGCCCACGGGGTCGCCTTCGGCGTAGAGCACGTCGAACGCGTCCTTCAGGTAATCGAAGAACTGGGTGCCTGAATTGAAGCCCTGGGCCGTGGCGAAGCGCATATCGTTGGTGTCGAGCGTGTACGGCACCACCAGGTGCGGCACGGCGCGCACGACGCCGTTGGCGTCAAGCGCATCGACCCGCTGCCAGAACGGCAGGTCGTCGCCATAGTGGTCGGCGTCGTAGACGAAGCCGCCGTGCTCGACCACCAGCCGGCGCGTATTGGGCGAGTCGCGTCCCGTGTACCAGCCCTGCGGCGCGGCGCCGGTCAGGGAGCGCATGATCTCGACGGCCTCTTTCATGTGCGCGCGCTCGGTCGCCTCGTCGACGTTCTGGTACGAGATCCAGCGCAGGCCGTGGCAGGCGATCTCGTGCCCCAGCTCGCGAAACGCGGCGACGGCGTCGGAGTGGCGCGCCAGCGCCTGCGCCACGCCGAACACGGTCAGGGGCAGCCGGCGCTCCTCGAACAGCCGCAGCAGGCGCCACAGGCCGGCGCGCGCGCCGTATTCATACAGCGACTCCATGCTCATGTGGCGTGCCGGAAAGGCGCTGGCGCCGACGATCTCGGACAGGAAGGTCTCGGAGGCCGGGTCGCCGTGCAGCACGCAGTTCTCGGCGCCCTCTTCGTAGTTCAGCACGAACTGCAGGGCGATGCGCGCGCCGCCGGGCCAGCGCGCATGCGGCGGATTGCGGCCGTAGCCGGCCAGGTCGCGCGGATAGGAAACTGCCATGGCGTCCCTCGACAAGGAAGAATACGCTCGATCATATATTGCAACGACCACGACGGTATATGAGCAGACGCATATGCCGGCTCTCGGCGCCGATATACGCTTCAGGCGCGCAATAAAAATGCGGCGACGCCTGTCCGTCGACGGCGGCGTTATGATGCGCTTTCCTCCACGCTCTTCCGACAAGGACCAGGATGGGAAAACTGACCACCCACGTACTCGACACCGCCCACGGCTGCCCCGGCGCCGGCATCCGGGTCGAGCTGTACGCCCTCGGCGCCGACGGCCGCACGCTCCTGACCAGCACGCTGACGAACGACGACGGCCGCTGCGGCGCACCCCTGCTGGAAGCGGCCTCGCTGCGGGCCGGCCAGTACGAACTGGTGTTCCATGCCGGCGACTACTACGCGGCGCGCGGCGTCGACCTTCCCGCCCCCCGTTTCCTGGACCGCATCACGCTCTGCTTCGGCATCGCCGACCCCGACCAGCACTACCACGTGCCGCTGGTGATGACGCCGTGGTCGTATTCGACCTACCGCGGCAGCTAGCGGACTTCTGCTGTCCGGGCCGCGCAGGAAGACGCACCGCGCTGAAAAAAAAATTGCTATGCTTGGCTGCGAGATACTACCGCTGGAGCAGAGGCGCGCATGGCATTGCACATCGTTCATTTCATCGGCCCAATCAACCACCAATCCGCCTGCACGGTGCGCAACTGTTGCCTGGAGGCGCTGCAAAAAGGCGCGACCGAGATCGCGCTGCACATGTCGACCGAGGGCGGCAACATGACGGCCGGCTTCGCGCTCTACTTCTTCCTGAAGTCGCTGCCTATCCCGCTCACCACCCACAATATCGGCAGCGTCGAATCGGTCGGCGTGGTGATCTTCCTGGCCGGCCAGAAGCGCTATGCCTGTCCCGGCACGCGCTTCCTGATCCACCCGCTGCACTGGGGCTTCGGCAACCTGGTGGCGGCCGACCATGCGCGCGTGTCGGAGTGGCGCGAGTGCCTGGATTTCGACGCCGACCGCTACGCCAGCATCTTCCGCGAGACCACCCGCGAAGCGGGCCATGAAACCGACATCCGGCCGCACCTGACCGGCCAGGCTCGCATCTATAGCGCCGAAGAGGCGGTCGGCGCGGGGATCGTCCATGAAGCGGTGCAGGCCAGGTTGCCGACGGCGGGCCCGACCTGCCATTGGTGGAACTGACCGGCGTGTGTCACTTCAGCCACATCTGTTGGCAATTTGACGATAAATCTTATCAATTGTTATAAAACTGTTGCTGAGCAAATTAGCTGCTGGATAGAATCACCTCCGTCAACCACGGGCGCCCCTGCCTGCTGCCCTCGCCAGCGCCCTCTTTTCTTGCAGCCACGTAACAATCGCAGTACCTCAGATGAAAAAGAACATCCGCGCCGCCCTGCTGGCGCTCTCCCTGCTCGCGCCTGCCGTTCACGCCCAGGACCGCGCCGGGGTCGACGCCAGGCCCGATCCGCGCACCGGCGACAGCGTCAATCACCGGCAAGCGCTGGCCGTCCGCGATGCGGCGCGTCAAGACGCCAAAGAACCACGCGCCGCCGGGCAAGACCAGCCGTGCGCGCAGTTTCGCATTTCAGACGACATGAACGCACGCGCCGGCCGCATCGGCCTGCCGGCATTCATGGCGACGAACCACCGCAATCCCGGCGACGCCAACATGCTCCAGCGTCCGATGGCCATCATCCGCGCGACCGACGGGGCCTACGCCGAGGCGCCTTGACGCCTGTCCCGGCATTGGCGGAGGGACTGATCGAAGCAACCACGACCATGAAACCTTTGCCAAGACTGTTTCATCCGGGTTAACGCAGTCCGCTCCATCCAGCGCAAACCACGCCCATCCATTCCGGGCGATCCTGCCCGCCATGCCAATTCGTCCACGTGGTACGAACGCATCTGACCAGCACCAAATACTTTACAAATTTAGTGCCTGTAGGCATGATCCCTTGGTCCGCCGGCCCGCCCGGCGCCCTTGTCGCTTCCCTTGAGGTTCCCACACACGGCGCATATGGCAGCAGTCCTCCCCAACACGACCACCGGCGCTCCGCTGTCGGGACTGGCGCGCGCGCTGGTGCAGGCCAATCGCCTGAGCGCCGCGCAGGCGGACATGCTGCACAAAAAGGCCATCCAGGAAAAGACGGCCTTCATCGACGCCGTGCTCGCCAGCGGCGCGATCGAGCCGCGCGCGCTGGCCGCCTTCTGCGCCGAGACCTTCGGCTATCCGCTGTTCGACCTGACGGCCTTCGCGCCGGAGGTCCTGCCCACCAGCGCCATCGACGCCAGGCTGATGCAGGCCCAGCGCGTGATCGCGCTGGCCAAGCGCGGCAACAAGCTGTCGGTCGCGCTGTCCGACCCGACCAATAACCAGGCCCTGGACCAGATCAAGTTCCAGAGCGAGGCGACGGTCGAGCCGGTGATCGTGCCGCACGACGCGCTGCTGGCGCTGCTGGCCGTGATCGCCAAGGGCGCCGAGCAGGATTTGAGCGAGCTGGCGGGCGACGACGCCGAGATCGAATTCGCCGAGGAAGACCAGCAGTCGGCAACGCCGGCCGAGGCCACCAGTGACGTCGAGGACGCGCCGATCGTGCGCTTCCTGAACAAGATCCTGATGGACGCGGTACAGATGGGCGCGTCGGACATCCACTTCGAGCCCTACGAAAAGTATTACCGGATCCGTTTGCGGGTCGACGGTGTGCTGCGCGACCACGCATCGCCACCGTTGTCGATCCGCGAAAAGCTGGTGTCGCGCATCAAGGTGCTGGCGCGGCTGGACATCGCCGAAAAACGGGTGCCGCAGGACGGCCGCATGCGGCTCATCCTGTCGGCCACGCGTGCCATCGATTTCCGTGTCAGCACCTTGCCCACGCTGTTCGGCGAAAAGACCGTGATGCGTATCCTGGACGCGACCCAGGCGCAAATGGGCATCGACGCGCTCGGCTACGACCCGGACCAGAAGGCGCTGCTGCTGGACGCGATCGCCCGCCCCTACGGCATGGTGCTGGTGACGGGGCCGACCGGTTCGGGCAAGACCGTGTCGCTGTACAGCTGCCTGAATCTGCTGAACAAGCCAGGCATCAATATTTCGACCGCGGAAGACCCGGCCGAGATCAACCTGCCGGGCGTGAACCAGGTCAACGTCAACGACAAGGCCGGCCTGACCTTCCCGGTGGCGCTCAAATCCTTCCTGCGCCAGGATCCCGACATCATCATGGTCGGCGAGATCCGCGACCTGGAAACGGCCGACATCGCGATCAAGGCCGCCCAGACCGGCCACATGGTGTTCTCGACCCTGCACACCAACGATGCGCCGTCGACCCTGACGCGCCTGATGAACATGGGCGTGGCGCCGTTCAACATCGCCTCGTCGGTGATCCTGATCACGGCCCAGCGCCTGGCGCGGCGCCTGTGCGGCTGCAAGCAGCCGCTCGAGATCGGCCGCGAGGCCCTGGTGGCCGCCGGCTACCGCGACAGCGACCTGGACGGCGACTGGCGGCCCTATGGCCCGGTCGGCTGCGACCGCTGCCTGGGTTCGGGCTACAAGGGCCGGGTCGGCATCTACCAGATCATGCCGATCTCTCCCAGTATCGAGGCGCTGATCCTGGCCAACGGCAATTCGATGGAGATCGCGGCCCAGGCCGAGAAGGAAGGCGTGAACTCGCTGCGCCGCTCGGGCTTGCTGAAGGTGAAACAGGGGCTGACCAGCCTTGAAGAAGTGCTTGGCTGCACCAACGAATAAGACCCGGACAGGAACCCGAACAATGGCAACATCCCACCAACCCAAGAGCCGTGGCGCCCAGGTCAAGGAGAACGTCTACGCCTGGGAAGGCAAGGACAAGACCGGCCGCGTCGTGCGCGGCGAAGTGCGCGCGGGCGGCGAAGCGATCGTCAACGTGACCCTGCGCCGCCAGGGCATCATGGTCACCAAGGTCAAGAAGAAGGTCTACCGCAGCGGCCGCAAGATCACGGACAAGGACCTGACCATGTTCACGCGTCAGCTCGCGACCATGATGAAGGCCGGCGTGCCGCTGCTGCAGTCGTTCGACATCGTCGGCAAGGGCCACAGCAATCCGTCGATGGCCAAGCTGATCCAGGACCTGCGCAACGACGTCGAGACCGGCACCAGCCTGAACCGCGCCTTCCGCAAGTTCCCGCTGTACTTCGATCCGCTGTTCTGCAACCTGGTCGGCGCCGGCGAACAGGCCGGCATCCTGGAAGACCTGCTCACGCGCCTGGCGATCTACAAGGAAAAGACGCTGGCGCTCAAGGGCAAGATCAAGTCGGCCCTGACCTATCCGATCGCGATCCTGGCGGTGGCCCTGGTCGTCACGGCCGTGATCATGATCTGGGTGGTGCCGGCCTTCAAGCAGGTGTTCTCGAGCTTCGGCGCCGACTTGCCGACCCCGACCGTGGTGGTGATGGCGATCTCGGACTTCGTGGTGCAATGGTGGTACGTGATCTTCGGCTCGCTGTTCGGCGGGTTGTACCTGTTCTTCCAGGCCTGGCGCCGCTCGCTCAGGATGCAGCAGGTGATGGACCGCGTGCTGCTGCGCCTGCCGATCTTCGGCAGCGTGATCCGCAAGGCCACCATCGCGCGCTGGACGCGCACCCTGTCGACCATGTTCGCGGCCGGCGTGCCGCTGGTGGAAGCGCTCGACTCGGTCGGCGGGGCCTCCGGCAATGCGGTCTACCTGGAAGCCACGCGCAAGATCCAGAACGAGGTCAGCACCGGCACCAGCCTGACCACGTCGATGCAGAATGCGGACGTGTTCCCGAACCTGGTGATCCAGATGGTGCAGATCGGCGAAGAGTCAGGCTCGCTCGACGCCATGCTGGGCAAGGTGGCGGACTTCTTCGAGGATGAAGTCGACGAAGCGGTGGCGGCGCTGTCGTCGCTGATGGAGCCGCTCATCATGGTCATTCTCGGGGTGCTGATCGGCGGGCTGGTGGTCGCGATGTATTTGCCGATCTTCAAGCTGGGGTCGGTGGTGTGAAGACGGAGCTGTAGGTTCTCAGAATACTTCGCAGTGTCTCAGAAAACTTTGCTGTGAAGTCGCAGTGTTCCCATGCGATTCGCAGCAATTCCGCTTGGTTCTGGCAACGACTGCCGGTGCATGTCGCCGCTTTTATCCATACCAATGGCCTGACCGGCCTCGACGTGGCCGGCAGTTCGACCGGTAGGCTGGCGCCGCGCGGCTCGCCAGCCGATCCAGGCTTGGCGCGCCGCGCCGCTGGCTGAATCTTCTGGCTATCCTCTCCGATTCGCCTACACTGCAAGGTAATGCTTGTTCCCGGTGTTGGTTGCTCGAAACGGAGCCGCACGAATGTTGTCCAAGCCTGCATCCCTGCCTCCCCGCCCCCTCCGCCCTGGATTGCCAAGTGCGTCGCCGCAGGTGGCGCCCGCGTTCGCCCGAGGCTCCCCGACTGCAAACACCACCGTGTTTTTTCTTGCCCAGAACCAGACAAGGAGACTGATTGTGGAAAATAACCTCACCCGCTCCGGCCCAAGGAGCAACGTTGCTTTTTCCGGCGGGCCGCCGGGCAAGGCGGATTTGATGGAAGAACTGGCGCAAGCGCCGCGCCTGTTCGTCGATGTCGAGGAGAGCGACGACGGCTATATACTGATGGCCGATGTGCCTGGCGCGGACCGCGAGCACATCACGGTGATCGTGGACGGCAATACCGTCTCGATCCGGGCCGAGGCAGACAAGGAACGGGCGGTGGCGTACCGCCGCATGCTCGCCCTCGAGCGCATCCATGGCGAGCAATGGCGTACCCTGACCCTGCCGCAGGAAATCGACGAAGCGCGGGCCGAAGCCAGCGTGGCGAACGGCGTGCTGGTATTGCGGCTGCCGCGAAAAACAACCGGAACCCGGCTCGACGTCCGCCATGGCGACGAAGGCAAGCTGGCGCGCGCTCCGGCCGGGGCGCTGGCGGGAGCGGCGACGGGCACCACCGCCTCGACGATCAACCTGAAAATCAACGGGTCCGACTATCCGTTGCAGCTCGAATCGCGGGTCACCCTGCTCGATGCGCTGCGCGAATACGCGCACCTGTACGGCACCAAGAAAGGCTGCGACCAGGGCCAGTGCGGCGCCTGCACCGTGCATGTGAATGGCCGCCGTGTGCTGTCCTGCCTGACCCTCGCGGCCCAGGTCGAGGGCCAGGAGGTGGTCACGATCGAAGGCCTGGCCGTGGACGGCAAGCTGCATGCGATGCAGGAGGCGTTCATCCGGCATGACGCGCTCCAGTGCGGTTACTGTACCCCGGGCCAGATCATGTCGGCCGTCGCCTGCATTGCCGAAGGCCACGCCGATTCCGACGCCAGCATCCGCGAATACATGTCCGGCAATCTTTGCCGCTGCGGGACGTACACCAACATCGTCGCGGCGATCCGCGACATGGCCGGCGCGGCGGCCACGAAACAGGAGGCCACGCCATGAGAAACTTCGCTTATCTGCGGGCCGAATCGGTGCCCGACGCCATGAAGGCGACTGCCTCCCACACCGGCGCACGCTTTCTCGCCGGCGGCACGACCATGCTCGACCTGATGAAGTGCGGCGTCGAAGACCCGACCGCGCTGGTCGACATCACCCGCCTGCCAGGCCTGGACCGGATCGACATCGGCGCCGACACCATCCGCATCGGCGCCCTCGTGCACATGAGCGACGTGGCCAACCATCCCGACATCCGGCGCGACTTTCCGGCCCTGTCCGAGTCGATGTGGCGCGGCGCTTCCGAGCAATTACGCAACATGGCGACCATCGGCGGCAACCTGATGCAGCGCACGCGCTGCAATTATTTCCGCGATCTCTCGTATGCCGCTTGCAACAAGCGTCGTCCCGGCTCGGGCTGCGCGGCGCGCGAAGGCATCAACCGCGGCCACGCGGTGCTGGGCACCAGCGAGCATTGCATCGCCACCTATCCGGGCGATTTCGCGGTCGCGCTGGTGGCCTTCGACGCCATCGTGCATGTGAGCAGCGCGCAGCCGCACAGCATTCCGGCCAATGACTTTTTCCTGTTGCCGGAGGACCGCCCGCAGTTCGAGCACCCGATCGCCCCAGGCGAGCTGATCGTCGGAATCGACATTCCGGTGTCCGCGGCCTTGCGCCGCTCGCATTACCTGAAGGTACGGGACCGCGAATCGTATGAGTTCGCCGTTGCCAGCGCCGCCGTCGGGCTCGAACTCGACGCGGACGGACGCACCGTGCGCGACGTGCGGGTAGCGATGGGCGGCGTCGCCACCAAGCCGTGGCGGGCACGGCAGGTAGAGGCGGCGCTCAACGGACGACCGCTGGATGAGCAGATCGTGCGTTCGGCCAGCAAGCTCGCCACCGACGGCGCCGTCTCGCATGGCATGAATGGATTCAAGATCGAGTTGGCGCAGCGCGTGGTCGCGCGGGCGCTCCTGACCGTGGGAGGGATCGAGTGATGGCTGACCAGACAACGGCGGCGCCGGCCGGCAACGGCGCCGGCCTCGGGCATCCGCTGCCCCGCGTCGACGGCGTGGCCAAAGTGACGGGCCAGGCCGCTTACGCAATCGAGAACGACCCGCCCGGCGTGGCGCATGCCGCCGTCCTCGCCAGCACCATTGCGGCCGGGCGCATCCGCCAGATCGACGCCAGCGACGCGCAAGCAATGCCAGGCGTGTTGCGCATCCTGACCCACGCCGACCGCTTGCAGCTGCACAGCTGCACCATGGTCCCGGAAGGCAGCGTCATGGAAAGCTTCCTGCCGCTGCAGGACGAGCGCATCCATTATTTCGGCCAGCCGATCGGGGTGGTGATTGCCCAGACCATCGAGCAGGCGGCCGAGGCGGTGCGCAAGATTCGCGTCGACTATGAGCCGCAGCAGGCGATCGCCGACATCGATGACGCCGCGGGCGCGCACATGCATGGTGCCCCTGCCGGCAAAACCCAGGGCGGACCGGACGATACGGCGGACGCGCATTCGGGCAACTGCGTGGAAAGCGCAAGCAGCCTGGGCGCGGACAACGTCAGGGGCGACCCGAAAGCCGCGCTCGCCTCGTCGGCGGTGCGCGTGGAGGCGGTTTATAACACCGCGCGCGCGAGCGCCAGTCCGCTGGAGCCGCTGGGGACGGTCGCCGCCTGGAGCGGCGACGGCAAGCTGACCGTCTGGCAGCCCAGCCAATGGGTGGCCGGGTCGCAGCGCACGTTTTCGGAATGGTTTGGGCTGCCAATCGACGACATCCGGGTGATTGCGCCGTTTGTCGGCGGCGGATTCGGGGCCAAGGTGACGGCCCACGCCGATGCCGCGCTGGCGGCGCTGGCGGCGCGCGAGGTGCGGCGTCCGGTCAAGCTGGCGCTCACCCGGCCCCAGACCTTCGGCGGCTACGGGCCGCGGCCGGCGATCCGGCAAACCCTTGCACTCGGGGCCAGCGCCGACGGCAAGCTGCAGGCGCTAATCCACGACAACCTCAACGAGACCTCGATCGAGGACGTGTATACCGAAAGCGGTTCCGGCACCGCCAAGGTCATGTACGCGGTGCCCAACCTGAGCACGGCGGATCACCTGGTGCGCGTCCATTCGTTTACGCCAAGCTGGAAGCGGGCCCCGGGCGAGGCGATCGGGGCTTTCGCGCTCGAAAGCGCAATGGATGAACTGGCCTACGCGCTGAAGCTCGATCCGATCGAGCTCCGGCTGCGCAACTATGCCAGCGAGGATCCGCAATCGCACAAGCCGTGGTCGACCCGGCGCCTGCGCGAAGCGTATGCGGCCGGCGCCGAGAAGTTCGGCTGGTCCCGGCGCACCCCCGAGCCACGCTCGATGCGTGATGGACGCACGCTGATCGGCTGGGGCATGGCTGGCGGCGCGTTCCCGGTGGTGCACACACCGGGCTCGGCGCGCGTCACGCTGTTTGCCGATGGCTCGGTGCTGGTCGCCAGCAGCGGCCCGGACATCGGGACCGGCACTTATACGATCCTGAGCCAGACCGTTGCCGACGTCCTTGGCGTGTCCCTGGACCAGGTGCATGTCAGCCTCGGCGACAGCAGCCTGCCGCTGGCCCCGGTCGCCGGGGTGTCGCAGATCTCGAATATCCTCACGCGCGCGGTGCACAAGACGGCGCTGGCGGCGCGCGAGGAACTGATGACCCTGGCCACCAGCCACAGCGCGTCGCCGCTCAAGGGCATGCAGGCGGGCCAGCTCACGGTCAGGAACGGGATGATCATGCCGGCGGCCGGCTCGGGCCAGCCACTCGGCATGGCGGACCTGATGCGGCTGGCCGGACGCGAGCGGCTCGACGTGGTGCGCGATACGCTGCCCGATGGCGCGAGCAGCGAAGACCGGCGCGCAGCCTTTGCCAGCTTCAAGCTGATGCAGCCGCCCTCCAGCGACCGCTCGATCTACGACTGGTGTGCGCAGTTCGTGGAGGTACGCGTGGACGAAGACTACGGCACGGTGCGGGTCAGCCGCATGGTCGGCGCGTTCGATTCGGGACGACTGTACAACCCGAGGCTGGCCGAGAGCCAGTGGAAGGGTGGCATGATCATGGGGGTGGGAGAAGCGCTGCACGAAGCCATGCATGTCGATCGGCGATTCGCACGGGTGACGAACGACAACTTTGCGGAGTATATGGTGCCGGTGAACGCGGATATTCCAGACATCCAAGTCATTTCCGTGGGCGAACCGGATCTGTATGCGAGCCCGCTCGGCGGGAAGTCGGTGGGCGAGATTGGGGTGGTGGGGGTTGCGCCGGCCATCGCCAACGCCGTGTTTCATGCGACGGGCAAGCGGATCCGGGACTTGCCGATCAGGATGGAAAACCTGATGTGACGATGACGGCGCGCGGGCGACCGGCGCCGTCATGCAGCGCCGCTCATCACCAGCTGCTCATCACCGGCCGCTCATCACCAGCTGATCATCACCAGCCGCTCATCACCAGCCGCTCATCACCAGCCGATCATGTTCACCGTTCGGAGGAAGCGACTGTCAGATGGCGTGAGAGATGCAGCATGTTCCTGCAGGGGCCATGGCCAAGTCCATGGCCCATCGACGAGCGTCCCGGCGCCTTGCACGGCCTATCTCAAGGCGGTCCGAATGTTCCGCATCGTCCATGCCAACGTCGCGCGCAGCAGTACCCTCCCCGTCGCCCAGGGCCGCTGCCGGTCCAGCCCGCGCCGGCCCATCCGCTGCGGCAGAAAGAAGCGCCCGAACGCCGACAGCCCGCTGCCGCGCATGACCCAGAAACACCCTCCCGCATAGGTCGTATCGAATCCGTCCTCCGCGCGCAGCAGGTAGAGCGCCGTCCCCGAACACATCGCCACGTCGGCCTGCGCATCGCGCGCCAGCAGGCGCAGGCCGCGCAGGTAGGACAACTCGACCGTCTGGCGCAGGTCGGGCAGCGCGAGCACGAGCGGGCGCAGCAGGCGCAAGCGCTCCAGCAGGCGCGGCAGGCCATGCAGCCGCTCTACCGCCCGCTCACGATAACCGAGGAAAGCCTCTTTCAGTTCCGCCACCGCGGCCGGGCGTGGACGCGGCAGCGGCTCGGGCCGTTCGCGCCAGCAGCGCATCCAGTGCGCCAGTGCCTGCTCGTGCTTGGCCGCCAGGCTGGCCGGGCTGTCGAATTCGAGGTCGAAGCGCGCGCCTGGCTGCAAGAAGCGGATCAGGCCGCGCTGCGCTTCCAGCCGCGGCGATTCCAGCACGCCCAGCGGCGTGCGGCGGCCGTGATTGAGCCAGGCATTGTCGACGCGGCTGAAGCGGGCGAAGGACGCGACCGGCACGATCAGCCGCGGCCTGAAGGTCTCGGCCTGCACGGCCAGGCGCTCGAGGCCCTGTTCGGCCGCCGCTTCGCGCCGGGCGAAATCGTCGGGATTGCCGCACCAGGCCATGTCGGCGAAGCCCGTCAGCAGCACATCGACGCGCACGTTGGCCCTGCGCAGGCGCTCGGCGACGGCGCGGCAGGCGGCGCGGGTGGCGAGCGCGCGCTCGCCCAGGTGCAGCAGCGTGCGCCGGCCGCAGCGAACCAGGCACCAGGCGTCGCCTTCGCCGTTGCCGAACGCCGTCAGGCGCAGGTCGCGCGCCAGCGTGCGCGCCTGTCCATCGGGGCACTCGGCCATGGCGAAGCGGTTGCGCCGCAACTCGCCCTGCAGGCGCCAGTCGCGGCCCTGGCGATACAGGAAGGTGGCGATGCCGCGGAACTCGGCGCGAAAGCGGCGCAGGAAAGGCGCCGACAGGCGGTCGGGCTGGGCGCGCGAACACCAGATAAACACCGGCAAGCCGCTCGCATTGAGCTCGGCGATCAGCCTGGCGGTACTGGTGGAACGGTCGAGCAGGCTCCAGGCGTCGTTGAGCACCGTGCCGTCCAGCCAGGGGTCGGCCAGCAGCAGCGCATTGTCGGTGCGCAGCAGGAAGCCGGCGTGGTTGAGGAAGGTGAAGGTCGGGCTCGGCATGGCGGCATGGCGGCGGCAGGGCAAAGGATCGGCTTCAGCCTAGCCGCCCGCCACGCGCCACACATGAGGCACCGCAATCGTGTGGCGATGCCGTCGGTGCGGCTTCGGTCTTCGAACGCCTTCGCCAAACGCGGGGAAAACCCCTACAATGAGGTTGTTGTAAGGAATTACTCTGCGGTAGGCCGCCGGTAGTCGGATGGCGCCGCCCATTCGTCTCGGACCGGATCGACATGCCCCTGGAATCGTTGTTGTTTGCGCCCCCTGCCCTGCTGGGTCCCACCCTCGTGGCCGCCCTGCTGGGCCTGTTGGTCGGCAGCTTCCTGAACGTGGTCATCTACCGCGTCCCGAAGATGATGCAACGCGAATCCGACAACTACGTGGCGCAGGAAAGCGGCAAGGAGCCGCCGCATACCGACCGCTTCAACCTGATGGTGCCGCGCTCGCGCTGCCCCTGCTGCGGCCACCAGATCACGGCCGTCGAGAACATCCCGGTGATCAGCTGGCTTGCCCTGGGCGCCAAGTGCCGCAAGTGCAAGACGCCGATTCCGGCGCGCTATCCGGCGATCGAACTGTTCACCGCCATCGTCTCGGGCCTGATGGTATGGACCTTCGGCAGCGGCGCGGCGGGCATGGCCAGCCTGCTGTTCGCCTGGCTGCTCATCGCCATGACCTTCATCGACTTCGACACCCAGCTGCTGCCGGACGACCTGACCTATCCGCTGCTGTGGGCGGGCCTGATCATGAACATCAACGGCACGTTCGCGCCGCTGCAGGACGCCGTGATCGGCGCCGTTTGCGGCTACCTGGTGCTGTGGTCCGTGTACTGGGTGTTCAAGCTCGCCACCGGCAAGGAGGGCATGGGGTATGGCGACTTCAAGCTGCTGGCGGCGCTCGGCGCCTGGCTGGGATGGACCGCCCTGCCCACCATCATCCTGCTGTCGTCGGTGGTCGGGGCAGTGGTGGGCATCAGCCTGATCGTGTTTGCCCGGCGCGGCCGCGACAAGCCGATTCCCTTCGGGCCCTACCTGGCGGCGGCCGGCCTGATCGCCATGCTGTATGGCGATCAGCTGGGCCGGTTCAGCGCCGGCATGCTGGGCGGCGCATGAACACGGCGCGCGGCACGGCGTTCTCGGTCGGCCTCACCGGCGGCATCGGTTGCGGCAAGAGCACCGTGGCCGAGCTGTTCGCCGGCCTGGGCGCCACGATCGTCGACACCGACGCCATCGCCCATTCCCTGACCGCCCCGCACGGCGCGGCGATGCCGGCCATCGTGGCCGAGTTCGGACCCGACTTCGCCACGCCCGATGGGGCCCTGGACCGCGCGCGCATGCGCAACCTCGTGTTCGCCGATGCCGCGGCGCGCGGCCGGCTGGAAGCGATCCTGCATCCGCGCATCCGCGACGCCACGGCGGCGGCGGCGGCCATCGCCACCGGACCCTATGTGATCTATGCGGTGCCGCTCCTGATCGAGTCGGGAACATGGCGCGAGCGGGTGTCGCGCGTGCTGGCCGTGGACTGCTCGGAAGACACCCAGGTCGCGCGCGTCATGCAGCGCAGCAGCCTGTCTGCCGAGCAGGTGCGCGCCATCATGGCGACCCAGGTCACGCGGGCCCAGCGCCTGGCGGCGGCCGACGACGTGATCGACAACGACGACGGCCTGGAAGCTCTTTCCCCCCAGGTAACACGCTTGCATGCGCGGTATCTGGCGTTAAGCATGTCACAAGGTTGATGCAGTGTTTGTAATTTTGCCTCGTATGCTTCAGAATCACCAAGTTGCTTTCCAGCCTACATTCAGAGGAATGTCATTTTGATCGTCTACGAATACCCTTTCAACGAGCGGATTCGCACGTTGTTGCGGCTGGAGGACCTGTACGAGAAATTCAAGTTCTTCGTGCAGCAGGAACATCCGATGCAGCACCATGTCGCCCTCGCGACGATCTTCGACATGCTGGAAGTGGCCGGCCGCGCGGATCTGAAATCGGATCTGCTGCAGGAACTCGAACGGCAGAAGCAGTCGCTGCTGGCCTACCGCAGCAATCCCGCGGTCGCGGCCGACACGCTCGACGCCGTCCTGGCCGAACTGGATGCGGCCAGCGGCGCGCTGGTGACCAGCCAGGGCAAGACCGGCCAGAACGTGCGCGACAACGAATGGCTGATGAGCATCCGCGGGCGCACCATCATCCCGGGCGGCGCCTGCGAATTCGACCTGCCCTCCTACTACGCCTGGCAAAAGCGCCCGGCCGGGCAGCGCCATGCCGACATCATGGGCTGGTTCGGGCCGCTCGCCCCGCTGCTCGATGCGCTGTCCCTGGTGCTGCGCCTGCTGCGCAATTCGGGCGCGCCGGTCAAGATGATCGCCGTGGCGGGCAGCTATCAGCAGATGTTACAGGGTAAAATCTACCAGATGCTGCGCCTGACCCTGGACGAGTCGACGGGTGCGATCCCCGAAATCTCGGCCAACAAGTACATGCTGTGGGTACGCTTCACCACCCAGGACGGCGATTGCAAGCCCAAGCCGCTGGAAGAAGACGTGCCGTTCGACCTGACCCTCTGCAATTTCTGATTCTTGATTGGTAGTACCGATGACCGTCGTAGCCTGCCCCACCTGCGGCAAACAAGTCGAATGGACCGATGCGAACAAGTTTCGTCCGTTCTGTTCCGAGCGTTGCAAGAAGATCGACCTGGGCGCCTGGGCCGAAGAAAAATTCGTGATTCCCGGCGCCGCGCCGGCGGATCCGTTGGACGAAACGCCGCAAGAACGCTGAACCACCACCTGCGTCGTTCCCGCGAAGGCGGGAACCCAAGCTTGCCAGCATCCTGGTACTGGTTGGGGAGTCGCTGCGCAAATGACTTGGGTTCCCGCCTCCGCGGGAACGACGTGTTCAGCGTATGGACCGGCTTCGAGCTTAACGACTTATTCCCGCCGGCACCACCACCGGCTTGTTGCGCCGCCCATAGCGGTCCATGAACAGCCCTTCCAGCCCGATCTCGGGCTGCCGTCCCGACAGGATGTCCGCCAGCACCCGGCCCGAGCCGCACGACATGGTCCAGCCCAGCGTGCCAGGCCCCGTGTTCAGGAACAGGTTGCGGTACGGCGTCGGCCCGATCACCGGCGTGCCGTCCGGCGTCATCGGCCGCAGGCCGCACCAGAACGAGGCCTGGCGCACGTCGCCGCCGTCCGGGAACAGATTCGTCACCGAATGCTCGAGCGTGTCGCGCCGCGCCTGGTGCAGGCGCAGGTCGTAGCCGCACAGCTCCGCCGTGCCGCCGACGCGGATGCGGTCGCCCAGGCGCGTGATCGCCACCTTGTAGGTCTCGTCCATCACGGTCGATTCGGGCGCGCCCGAGGCGTCCGTGATCGGCACCGTGATCGAATAGCCCTTCACCGGGTAGACCGGGATGTCGATGCCGATCTGCCTGAGCAGCAGCGGCGAATAGCTGCCCAGCGCCAGCACGAAGGCGTCGGACTTCAGTTCGCCCTTGTTCGTGACGACGCCGGTCACGCGGTCGCCCTCGACGCTCAGGCGCTCGATCTTGATCTCGTGCCGGAACTTGACGCCCAGGCCCTTGGCCAGCCCGGCCAGCGCCTGCGTGAACTTGAAGCAGTCGCCGGTCTCGTCGTTCGGCAGCAGCAGGCCGCCCAGGTAGTTGCCGGGCACGCGCGCCAGCGCCGGCTCGTACTGCGTGCAGCCTTGCCGGTCGAGCAGCTTGTACGGCACCCCGGAACGCTCCAGCACCTCGGTATCGGTGTGCGCGCCATCGAGCTGCTTCTGGGTGCGAAACAGCTGCAGGGTGCCCTTGCTGCGTTCGTCGTAGGCGATGCCGGTGTCGCGCCGCAGTTGCACCAGCACGTCGCGGCTGTACTCGGCCAGGCGCACCATGCGGCCCTTGTTGACCTGGTAGCTGCGGGTATTGCAGTTGGCCAGCATCTGCAGCATCCAGCGCCACTGCTGCGGGTCGAGCCTGGGCCGGATCACCAGCGGGCTGTGGCGCATCGCCAGCCATCTGAGGGCCTTCATCGGCACGCCGGGGCCGGCCCAGGGCGTGGCATAGCCGGGCGAGATCTCGCCGGCATTGCCGAAACTGGTCTCCATCCCGGCGCCGGGCTGGCGCTCGATCACGGTGACGTCATGCCCGGCCTTGGCCAGAAAATATGCCGATGCGGTGCCGATGACGCCACTGCCGAGGATGATGACTTTCACACGTTCTCCTTAAGATTGGCTGTCCGCTATGAACGTTCCGGATAACGGACCCGGTCGAGCCATTCGAGCAGCGGGATGGTGGCCGGCAGCAGCGGGCTCACGCCGAAGGCGCCCTGCCAGGCGAAGGCCTGGCCTTCCAGGCTTTGCGGCTCACCCAGCCACTCACGGCAGATGTAGAAATACAGGCGCACATGGGCGTGCTCGTACACGTGCTCGACGCAGCACCAGGCGTCGCCGCTGACGACGCGCACGCCGAGTTCTTCCATGAACTCGCGCTGCAGGGCGGCGAACACGTCTTCGCCCGCCTCGACTTTCCCGCCCGGGAATTCCCAGTAGCCGGCATACGGCTTGCCGTCGGGACGCTGGCCGAGCAGCACGTCGCCATCGGGCCGCATCAGGATGCCGACGGCGACGTCGACCGGCGCTTGATTGGTCGTGTCAGTCATTCGATGATGCATCCGGCAGCTTGCCGGCATAGTCCTTCGCGAATTGCCAGGCCACGCGGCCCGAGCGCGAGCCGCGCTGCAGGGCCCACTGCAGGGCCTCCGGCCGCGCCGCCTCGATCTGCCGGGGCGTGCAGCCGAAATCCGCCAGCCAGTGGCCGACGATGTCCAGGTAGTCGTCCTGGCGGAATGGGTAGAACGACAGCCACAATCCGAACCGTTCGGACAGCGAGATCTTTTCCTCGACCGTCTCGCCCGGATGCAGGTCGCCATCCTCGCCGTGGCGGTAGCTGGCGTTGTCCGACATCTTCTCGGGCATCAGGTGACGCCGGTTCGAGGTGGCGTAGATCAGCACATTGTCCGACTGCGCCGTGATGCTGCCGTCGAGCGCCACCTTCAGCGCCTTGTAGCCCGCTTCGCCTTCTTCGAACGACAGGTCGTCGCAAAACACCACGAAGCGCTCCGGCCGGCCGGCGACCAGGTCGATGATGTCGGGCAGGTCGGCCAGGTCGGCCTTGTCGACCTCGATCAGGCGCAGGCCCTGGTCCGCGAAGGCGTTCAGGCAGGCCTTGATCAGGGACGACTTGCCGGTGCCGCGCGCGCCGGTGAGCAGCACGTTGTTGGCCGGGCGGCGCGCCACGAACTGGCGCGTGTTCTGCTCGATCTGGCGCTTCTGGGCCGCGACGTGGTGCAGGTCCTCGAGCTTGATGGTCGATGCGTGCAGCACCGGCTGCAGATAGTTACCCCCGCCGGCAGGGCGGCGGCGCCAGCGGAAGGCGAAGCTGCGCTTCCAATCCGGCTCGCGCGCGGTGGCCGGCGGCAGCATTGCCTCCAGGCGTTCGAGCAGGCCTTCGGCCCGGCGCAGGAATCGGTCCAACGGATCGAGCGGCGTCATCAGGAACGGTAGTCGGCGTTGATCGACACGTAGTCGTGCGACAGGTCGCAGGTCCAGACGGTGGCCGTGGCGTCGCCGCGCGCCAGCTTGACGCGCACCGTGATCTCGGATTGCTTCATCACGCGCTGGCCGTCTTCTTCCTTGTAATCCGGATTGCGGCCGCCCGCCTTCGCCACCCAGACGTCGTCCAGGTACAGGTCGAGTTTGGTGACATCGAGGTCGTCGACGCCGGCATAGCCGACCGCGGCCAGGATGCGGCCCAGGTTCGGGTCGGACGCGAAGAAGGCGGTCTTGACCAGCGGCGAGTGGGCGATCGCATAGGCGATCTTGCGGCACTCGGGCACGTCGCGGCCTTCGTCGACCGTGATCGTGATGAACTTGGTCGCGCCTTCGCCGTCGCGGATGATCTGCTGCGCCAGGTTGCGCGAGATGTCGGTCACGGCCTCCCTGAGCGCCTCGTAATCGGCGCCGCTGGCGGTATTGATCTCGAGTTTTCCTGTGCCGGTCGCGATCACGATGAAGGAATCGTTGGTCGAGGTGTCGCCATCGATGGTGATGGCGTTGAACGAGTGGTCGGCCGCGTGTTTCACCAGCGCGTCCAGCACCGGCTGGGCGACGCTGGCGTCGATCGCCAGGTAGCCGAGCATGGTCGCCATGTTCGGCTTGATCATGCCGGCGCCCTTGCTGATGCCGGTCATCGTCACAACGTGGCCGCCGATGGTGACCGTGGCCGATGCCGCCTTCGGCTGGGTGTCGGTGGTCATGATCGCCTCGGCGGCGTTGAACCAGTTGTCCGCCTTCAGGCTCCCCGCCGCGGCGGGCAGGCCGGCCAGCAGCTTGGGCATCGGCAGCTGTTCCAGGATCACGCCGGTGGAGAACGGCAGCACCTGGCCGGCCTCGATGCCCAGCAGTTTCGCCACCTCGGCGCAGGTGGCCCGGGCATTGGCCAGGCCCTGCTCGCCGGTGCCGGCATTGGCGTTGCCGGTGTTGACCACCAGCGCGCGGATCGGCGCGCCGCCGTTCTTCACCGCCTCCAGGTTGGCCTTGCTGACCTGCACCGGCGCGGCGCAGAAGCGGTTCAGGGTGAACACGCCGGAGACGGTCGCGCCTTCGGCCAGCTTCATGATCAGCACGTCCTTGCGGTTCGGCTTCTTGATGCCGGCTTCGGCAAAGCCGATCTCGACACCGTTGACGGGCTTCAGGTCGGCGGCGACTGGCAGGGGGGAATTGACGGCCATGGTGATCTCGTTGGAAAAATTGTCGAATCCGTTATTGTAACGCCAGCGACCTGGCCATGCTGCGAGGTTTCTGCTGCACATCAACATGCGCAGATGCCATTAAGAAAAACATGCAGGAGCAGAGCCGACGGGAGCCGCCATGCCAGCATCGAACCAGGTCGAGTTGAGCGCCGACGCCCGGCGCTGCCGGCAGTGCATCCACGCCGCCGCGCACGAGTTCGACGTGCCGCCGGCGCTGCTCGAAGCGATCGCCTGGGCCGAGTCGCGCTGGCATCCGCCATCGCCGCAGGCCGCCACGCACCATGGCCTGCCGCGCTCCTACGGCATCATGGGTTTGCGCGACGATCCGCATTTCGGCCGTTCGCTGCGCCTGGCCGCGGCCCTGCTCGACGCCCCGACGCAACGGCTGGCGCTGGACACGCCCAACAATATCCGCGGCGCGGCCGCCCTGCTCGCGCTGTACGGCCGGGGAAGGACGCGCGACACGCCGCTGGAAGCGTGGGAAGACGCCGCGGCGCGCCTGTGCGGCATTCTTCAGCGCGACGTCGCGCAGATCCACACCTACGACATCTATATGGCGATCCGCGAAGGCCGCCAGGGCCAGGACTTCGCGGTGACGCGGCATCCGGTCGACCTGGCGCGCATCTATGGCGCGGCGCGGCTCGGCGTCCTGTCGGCGCGCGCACTGGTGCTGACGGCGCTGGCCGACCATCCGGACGTGGTATGGCTGCCGGCGGCCAGCTGCAATTATTCAGGCCGCACGCTGGCGGTCAGCCACGTGACCGTGCACACGACCCAGGGCTCGTATGCGGGGGCGATCTCGTGGTTCCGCAATTGCAGCGCCGGCGTCAGCGCCCACTACCTGGTGCGTTCGTCGGACGGCCAGGTCACGCAGATGGTGCGGGAAAGCGACAAGGCCTGGCATGTGGGCAGCGCCAACGGCCACACGGTCGGCATCGAGCACGAAGGCTTCGTCGAGCAGCCGGGCGCCTGGTATTCGGAGCTGCTGGCCTCGAGCAGCCTGGCGCGCGCCATCCTCGCGGCGCGCGGCATCGCGCCGCGGGTGTATGACGGCAGCCGGGGCTGGAACGCGGTGCTGCCGGATGCCGACTACAACGTGAAGGGGCATGTGAACCATGCCGGGCAGACGCATACCGATCCGGGCGCGGGGTGGGATTGGGGACGGTATAAACGGATGGTGGAATCGTAGGGTCGGCGGCTATGCCGCCGACGCGTTGATCGTTATCGGCGTCGATATCGTGCCGGATGATCTTGCAGATATCTATCACCGCGTCGGCGGCGAAGCCGCCAACCCTACGCCGGCATCACGCCAGCTTGCCGTGGCACTGCTTGAACTTCTTGCCGCTGCCGCAAGGGCATGGATCGTTGCGGCCGACCTTCACGCCCATATAGCTGCTGTGGTCTTCGGCCGACACGGCCTCGCCCGCGCCGCTGCGGTTCGGGTTCGGGTTGAGCAGCTCTTCCGGCGCGGCCGACGGGTTGAAGTCGGCGTGCTGGTAATTGAGGTTTTCCAGCTGCGCGGCCTGGGCCGCCATCGCCGCCTCGGCCGCCTCGACTTCTTCGCGCGACTGGATGCGCACGGTCATCACGGTGCGGATCACTTCGTTCTTGATCAGGTCCAGCATGCTGCTGAACAGCTGGAACGCTTCGCGCTTGTATTCCTGCTTCGGATTCTTTTGCGCATAGCCGCGCAGGTGGATGCCCTGGCGCAGGTGGTCCAGCGCCGCGAGGTGCTCGCGCCAGTGGGTGTCCACGCTCTGCAGCATGACGTTGCGCTCGAAGCCGCCGAACGAATCCTTGCCCACCACGCCGACCTTGGCGTTGTAGGACGCGTCGGCCGCTCCCAGCACGCGCTCGAGGATGTCGTCGTCGTTCAGGTTCGGCTCGTCCTGCAGCATCTGCTGCAGCGGCACTTCCAGGCTCCATTCGGACGCGAGCGCGCTTTCCAGGCCCTTGACGTCCCATTGTTCCTCGACCGATTCGGCCGGCACGTAGTCGCGCACCAGGTCGGTGAACACGCCCACGCGCAGCGAGTTGATCATCTCGCTGATGTCGGTCGACTCCAGCAGTTCGTTACGCTGGGTATAGATCACCTTGCGCTGGTCGTTGGCGACGTCGTCGTATTCGAGCAGCTGCTTGCGGATGTCGAAGTTGCGGGCTTCGACCTTGCGCTGGGCCGACTCGATCGAGCGCGACACGATGCCCGCCTCGATCGGTTCGCCTTCCGGCATCTTGAGGCGGTCCATGATGGCGCGCACGCGGTCGCCCGCGAAGATGCGCAGCAGCGCGTCATCCAGGCACAGGTAGAAGCGCGAGGAACCCGGGTCGCCCTGGCGGCCCGAACGGCCGCGCAGCTGGTTGTCGACCCGGCGCGATTCGTGGCGCTCGGTGCCGATGATGTGCAGGCCGCCGGCGTTCACCACGTGGTCGTGCAGCGACTGCCATTCGTCGCGCAGCTGCTGCGACTGGGTGGCTTTCTGCTCCGGCGACAGGCTGCTGTCGGCTTCGATGATCTGGATCTGCTTGCCGACGTTGCCGCCCAGGACGATGTCGGTACCGCGGCCAGCCATATTGGTGGCGATGGTGATCATCTTCGGACGGCCGGCCTGGGCGATGATCTCGGCTTCGCGGGCGTGCTGTTTCGCGTTCAGGACGTTGTGCGGCAGCTTGGCCTTGGTCAGGATGCCGGACAGCAGCTCGGAGTTCTCGATCGAGGTGGTGCCGACCAGCACCGGCTGGCCGCGCTCGTAGCAGTCGCGGATGTCGTTCAACATCGCGTTGTACTTTTCGTCGGACGTCTTGTAGACCTGGTCCTGGCGGTCCTTGCGCTGCGACGGGCGGTTCGGCGGCACGACCACGGTTTCCAGGCTGTAGATTTCCTGGAATTCGAAGGCTTCGGTGTCGGCGGTGCCGGTCATGCCCGCCAGCTTGGCGTACATGCGGAAGTAGTTCTGGAAGGTGATCGAGGCCAGGGTCTGGTTCTCGTTCTGGATCCGCACGCCCTCTTTCGCCTCGACCGCCTGGTGCAGGCCGTCCGACCAGCGGCGGCCCGTCATCAGGCGGCCGGTGAATTCGTCGACGATCACGACTTCGTTGTTCTGCACCACATAGTGCTGGTCCTTGTGGTACAGGACGTGGGCGCGCAGCGCCGCATACAGGTGGTGGATCAGCGAGATGTTGGCGGCGTCGTACAGCGACGCGCCCTCGGGCAGCAGGCCCATCTCGGTCAGGATCGCTTCGGCGCGCTCGTGGCCCTGCTCGGTGAGCAGCACGGTATGCGCTTTCTCGTCCTTCAGGTAGTCGCCCGGGACCTCGATCTTGCCCTTGCCGTCCGAGGTCTCTTCACCGATCTGCTGGGTCAGCTGCGGCGGCACTGCGTTCAGGCGCTGGTACAGGTCGGTGTGGTTCTCGGCCTGGCCGGAGATGATCAGCGGGGTGCGCGCCTCGTCGATCAGGATCGAGTCGACCTCGTCGACCACGGAGAAATTCAGGGTGCGCTGCACGCGTTCGCGCGCCTCGAAGACCATATTGTCGCGCAGGTAGTCGAAGCCGAACTCGTTGTTGGTGCCGTAGGTGATGTCGGAACCGTAGGCCTTCTGCTTGCTGTCGTGGTCGAGCTGCGACAGGTTGACGCCGGTGGACAGGCCCAGCCAGCCATACAGCTGGCCCATCTGTTCCGCGTCGCGCTGGGCCAGGTAATCGTTGACGGTAATGACGTGCACGCCCTTGCCCGACAGGCCGTTCAGGTAGACCGGCAGCGTTGCCATCAGGGTCTTGCCTTCACCCGTGCCCATTTCGGCGATCTTGCCCTGATGCAGGACCATGCCGCCGATCAGTTGCACGTCGAAGTGACGCATCTTGAGGACGCGCTTGGCCGCTTCGCGGCAGACGGCAAAAGCCTCTGGCAGGATGTCATCCAGGGTCTGACCCTTGGCCAGGCGATCCTTGAATTCGGGCGTCTTGGCTTGCAGCTCGGCATCCGAAAGCTGCTCCATTTGTGGCTCGAGCGCGTTGATCTGACGCACGGTCTTTTGGTACTGCTTGAGCAGACGCGAGTTACGGCTGCCGAAAATCTGGGTCAGGAATGACATGCTGTGTTCTAGAAAAATACGCCGCAAAAAGAAGCCAAGATGATATCAAAGCGATAAGCATCGAAGACCGAGCAGGAAAGCATTGATCTATTCTGGCGGATCGCCGTCATGAATAGATCAGTGCTTCCCTAAGCAAATAACTACTGATTTTATCATGCGATCCGGCCACACTTGGGGATCGTAGGCAGGATAACAAGTCCGGCCGAGCCAGAAACGTTGTCAGACTGGCTTCGACGGCGCGTACGCGGCGGCGGATCCGCCACCCGGTCTGCCCAAAGCACGGACGCTGTGGTATGTTCCAAGCATGCAGCAATCTCCTCCCAAGCGTCCCTTCCATATTTTCGGGACCAGCACCCGGCAGACGTCGCACGCCGCCACCGACTTCTTGCGCGCCAACGACCGCATGGCCAGCCTGATGCCGGCCGTCGGCCGCATGGCGCGCCTGCAGGGCGACTGCGCGGCGGCGCTGCCGGCGATCTTTCACAATTGCGACGTGCTGTCGTTCCAGGAAGGCGTGCTGACCCTGGCCGTGCCCAGCTCGGCGCTGGCGGCCCGCCTCAAGCAGCTGCTGCCGAAACTGCAAGTCACCCTGGTGCAGAAGGGCTGGCAGGTGGAGTCGACCCGGATCAAGCTGCAGGTGACGCGCGCCCTGCCCGACCGGCCCGAGATGCGCACGCTCGAGCTGCCGCCGCGCGCGGTGCAGGCCTTCGAGGAGCTGGCGCAATCGCTGCCGGAGACGCAGCAGAACCGCGACCTGGTGGCGGCGCTCAGGGCGCTGGCGGCGAAGCGGAGGTAAAGGTGTCGGTGGGTGAACCTGGGTTCCCGCCTACGCGGGAACGACGGTTTTACCGCCAGTAGCAAGCTGATACATTGAAGGCCGGCCCCTTGCCTTGGCACGTCATTCCCGCGCGAGGCGGGAATCCAGGGCCCAGGAACAGCCAATCAAGTCAGCTCTGCGCCCACTCCCGCGTCATCTGCCGTACATAGGACGGCGGCGCCGTGCCCAGGTCGTCGAAGGTGACGATCTCATAGGCGTCGGGCCGGGACAGCAGCGTGCGCAGCAACTCGTTGTTGAGCGCATGGCCCGATTTATGCGCGGTATAGCTGGCCAGCAGCGGATGGCCGATCAGGTACAGGTCGCCGATCGCGTCCAGGATCTTGTGACGCACGAATTCGTCGTCGTAGCGCAGGCCGTCGGTGTTCAGGATGCGGTACTCGTCCATCACGATCGCGTTCTCGAACGAGCCGCCGCGCGCCAGGCCCATGCCGCGCAGGCTTTCCACGTCCTGCATGAAGCCGAAGGTGCGCGCGCGCGCCACGTCGCGCACATAGGTGATGTCGCCGAAATCGACGGTGGCGCGCTGCATGGTGCCGTCCACCGCCGGATGGTTGAATTCGATGAAGAAGTCGAGCTTGTAGCCGTCGTGCGGCGACAGGCGCGCCCATTTCTCGTTGGCGCCGCTACCCTGGCGCACCTCGACGTCCTCGAGCACGCGGATGAACTTGCGCAGCGGCGCCTGCTCTTCGACGCCGGCCTGCTGCATCAGGAACACGAAGGACGATGCCGAGCCGTCCATGATCGGGATTTCCTCGGCCGTCACGTCGATGATCAGGTTGTCCAGCCCCAGGCCGGCGCAGGCCGACATCACGTGCTCGACGGTCGAGACGCGGGCCTCGTCCTTGACCAGCACCGAGGCCATGCGGGTGTCGCCGACCATGTAGGCGGAAATCGGGATGGACACGATCGGGTCCATGTCGACGCGGCGGAACACGATGCCCGTGTCGGGCGCGGCCGGACGCAGGGTCAGCTCGACCTTGCGGCCCGAGTGCAGGCCGACACCCGTGGTGCGGACCAGTTCCTTGATGGTTCGTTGTTTCAGCATGGACCGATTATAGCCCAGCGCTTACAGCGGCGCTGCCGCCCCCGCGATTGGCGGGGCCCAGGGTGGCGCGGTCGCGACAGCGGCCCCGCGACCAAGAGCCTATCCCGGTAGGTGGGAGTCGCTCCTGGCGCGCCTGACGGGCGTGCGCGGCGTTGATCGTCGCGCAGTGGCAAACCCGTGGCTCGCCATGCGGCCTCCTCGCGCCTTGCTCACGCCCGCCATGCATCGCCTACGCGCATGTCACCATGAGCTTCCCCCCACCTACCGGGATAGGCTCTAAGGGTGTTCCGCCTCGACGTGGTCTTTTTCGTGGCGGATCAGATACAGGCCGCTGCCGATGATGATGGCCGCGCCCACGATGGTCCAGCCGTCGGGCAGCGCCCGCCACAGCAGCCAGTCCAGGCCCACGCCCCAGGCCAGGGCCGAATACTCGAACGGCGCCACGCTCGAGGCCTCGCCGCGCGAAAACGCCTCGGTGATCGCCAGCTGGCCGATGAAGCCCGACACCGCCAGGCCGCACAGCAGCGGAATCTCGCTGGCGGGCAGCGGCACCCAGCCCGGCGCCGCCAGCAGGCCGGCGCCCGCCGCGATCATGACGATCAGCCAGAACACCGTGTGCTCGCTGCGGTCGGTGCGCGCCAGGACCCGCACCGTGATCGCCGACACCGCATAGCAGGCGGCGGACCCCAGCACCGCCAGGCCGCCGATGGTGAGAAAGCCCGCGCCGCTGGGACGCAGCACCACCAGTACGCCGCACAATCCCACGCCGATGGCGAGCCAGCGCGCCAGGTCGACGCGTTCTTTCAACAACAGCACCGACAGCGCGGTGATCAGGGCCGGCGCGATGAAGAAGATCGCATAGGCTTCGGCCAGCGACAGCTTCTTGAGGCCGAAGGCGAACAAGGCCAGCATCAGGATGCCCAGCAGGGCGCGCAGCAGATGCATCGACCAGCGCACCTGGAACACGCCCGTGAAGGCGCCGCGCCAGGCCACGTAGGCGGCGACCAGCGGCAACGAACACATGGCGCGCAGCGCCGCCACCTGCAGCGCCGGATAGCGCGCCGCGAGCAGCTTCATCGCCGTGTCCATCAGGGCGAACATGAAGACGGCGAGCAGCATCGCCTGGATACTGTACAGGTTGCGGCCGCGCGCCGTTGCCAACCCGGTCACAGACGCTTCTCCATGAACAGGCTCAAGGGGTCGGGCCGGTAGCCGCCAAACGGCGCGCAGCGGCTGAAGCCGAAACCTTCGTACAGCGCGATCGCCGCCGGCTGGTGAATGCCGGTTTCGAGCTTCAGCACGGCCAGGCCCGACATGCGCGCGAACATCGCCAGGTGTTCCAGCAGCTGCTTCCCCGTGCCCTGCCCGCGGCGCGCCTCGTCCACGACCATGCGCTTGACTTCACCATAGGCGCCGCGGTTGACCAGGGCCACGCAGCCGACCGCCGCGCCGTCGATGTCGCGCGCCACCAGGAACAGCACGTCGCCGGCCAGCAGCGCATCCATGTCCAGCAGGTGGTTGCTCTCGGCCGGGTACAGCGCCGCGCAATAGGCGTCGAGCTGTTCCAGCAGCGCCCGCACCTCGGGCTGGTCGGGGGTTTCGGTATTGATGATCATAAGGAGATCACAAGAAGAAAGCGGCGCCGCGGCGCCGTTTTATCGGGGGTGAATCCGCTCGCGAATCAGCCGAGTTTCTGCAGCATCGATTCGGCGCTCGAGGCGTCGATGCCCTTGGCGTCGATGTCCAGGGTCTTGACCACGCCATCCTCGACCAGCATCGAATAGCGCTTCGAGCGCGTGCCCATGCCGTGCGCCGAATAATCGTTGTCCAGGCCCAGCGCCTTGGTGAAGGTGGCGTTGCCGTCGGCCATCATGCGCACGATGCCGGTGGCCTTCTGGTCGCGGCCCCAGGCGCCCATCACGAAAGCGTCATTGACCGAGATGCACCAGATTTCGTCGACGCCCTTGGCGCGGATCTCGTCGGCATGCTTGACGAAGCCCGGCACGTGCTGCACCGAGCAGCCCGGGGTGAACGCGCCCGGCAGGCCGAAGATCACGATCTTCTTGCCCTTGACCAGGTCCGCCACCTGGAAGGTGTTCGGGCCCAGGCTGCAGCCCGCGGTCTCGTTCTCGATGAATTCCGCGAGGGTGCCTTCCGGCAGGCGGTCGCCGATCTGGATGGTCATGTCTGTTCTCCTGTTGATGTTTTGTGAATCCTGCCATTATCGCCGATCTGCAGTGGGTGCGCTGGCGAAGACGACAACTTGCGACCTGCGGCTTCTGCACGTCGTACCCGCGAAGGCGGGTACCCAAGTGTTCAGCGCCGCCACGACAATCGAACGCCGGCACGACCCATCGGCCTTGGGTACCCGCCTTCGCGGGTACGACGGATTGAGGGCGGGGCCATGGTTGACTTTGGCGCTGCGCCAAACAAAAAGGCCAGCTTGCGCTGGCCTCTTCATCGCGAACTGCAGACCGGATCAGTCGGCCTGCTTGCGCAGGAACGCCGGAATATCGTAGGTCTCGACGCCGTTGCGCTGCATCGCCTGCACCTGCTCGGATGCCTGCTCGCGGCGCCACACGGCCGGCTGCTTCATGCCGCCCAGGGCGTCGGCACTGGCCTTGCCCGCGGTCAGGCCGCCGGCGACGGCCGCGGCGCCCTGCATCACCGGCGCATCGTAGGTGCCGGTGCGCAGCTGCTGCTGCGGCTGGACCAGCTGGATCGACTTCTTGTTCTTGCCCAGGCCCGTCGCGACCACGGTCACGCGGATCTCGTCGCCCATCGCGTCGTCGTAGGCGATGCCCTGGGCGATCGAGGCGTCCGGCGCCGCGAAGGCGCGCACGGCGGCCATGACTTCCTTGATCTCCTTGCCCTTCAGGCCACGGCTGGCGGTCACGTTGACCAGCACGCCCTTGGCGCCCGACAGGTCGATGCCGTCCAGCAGCGGCGAAGCGACGGCCTGTTCGGCCGCGATGCGCGCGCGGTCGACGCCGGCGGCGGTCGCGGTGCCCATCATGGCCTTGCCCTGCTCGCCCATGATGGTCTTGACGTCGTTGAAGTCGACGTTGATATGGCCCGGCACGTTGATGATCTCGGCGATGCCGGCCACCGCGTTGTTGAGCACGTCGTCGGCGTGCTTCATCCAGTCGAGCATCGATTCGTCTTCGTAGATGTCTTCCAGTTTTTCGTTGAGGATGACGATCAGGGAGTCGACGTGCTTGGTCAGTTCTTCGAGGCCTTCCTCGGCCACGTCCATGCACTTCTGGCCTTCGTACGAGAACGGCTTGGAGACCACGGCCACGGTCAGGGCGCCCATCGTCTTGGCCACTTCGGCCACGATCGGCGCGGCGCCGGTGCCGGTGCCGCCGCCCATGCCGGCGGCGATGAAGACCATGTGGGCGCCGCGCAGGGCGTCCTCGATGCGCGAGCGCGACTGCTCGGCCAGCTGGCGGCCGACTTCGGGACGCATCCCCGCGCCCAGGCCGGAGTCGCCGATCTGGATGATGTTGTTGGCGCCCGAAACCGCCAGGGCCTGCGCGTCCGTGTTTGCGGCAATGAACTCGACACCGGACACACCTTTGTTGATCATGTGCTGAACCGCGTTGCCGCCGGCGCCGCCGACGCCAACGACCTTGATCACGGTTCCCAGTGCTGCGTTATCGACCATATCGAACTCCATGATGACTCCCTAATTTTCAGAATGCGGTTCCAGGGAAGAGGCCTTGGCGTGATTGGATCGCTGCCTCAAACCGGTAACTGCGATTGTATGTAAAAACCTGTAACCCGTGATGAATTTTCGCTACCTAAATTGTTACCAAGTGCTTTATTTGCGCGTGAATCAGAAGTTCCCGGCTATCCATTCCTTCATTCGCTGCCAGACTGCCTTCACCGACCCGTCCTGGCGCGTGACGATATGTCCGCGCAGGTACTGTTTCTTCGCTTCGAGCAACAGGCCGAGCACCGTCGCATAGCGCGGGCTGCGTACCACGTCGGCCAGCTGGCCCCGATAGTCCGGCGTGCCGAGGCGCGTGGGCTTGAGGAAGATGTCTTCCGCCATCTCGATCATGCCCGGCATGATCGAGCTGCCGCCCGTCAGGACGATGCCCGAGGACAGCACGCCTTCGTAGCCGGATTCGCGCACGGCCTGGTGGACCATGGCGAACAGTTCTTCCACCCGAGGCTCGATCACGGCTGCGAGGGCCTGGCGCGACAATGCGCGGGGGCCGCGGTCGCCGAGACCTGGCACTTCGAGCGTCTCGCCCGGATCGGCCAGTACCTGCTTGGCCACGCCGTAGCGGATCTTGATGTCCTCCGCCTCGCCGGTCGGCGTGCGCAAGGCCATTGCGATATCACTGGTGATCTGGTCGCCGGCGATCGGGATGACCGCCGTATGGCGAATCGCGCCGTCCGAAAACACCGCGATGTCGGTGGTGCCGCCGCCGATGTCGATCAGGACCACGCCCAATTCTTTTTCGTCGACGGTCAGCACCGCGTCGGCGGACGCCATCGGTTGCAGGATCAGGTCCGAGACCTCGAGCCCGCAACGGCGCACGCACTTTACAATATTTTGAACCGCCGACACCGCACCGGTGACGATGTGCACCCGCACTTCCAGGCGGATGCCGCTCATGCCGATCGGCTCGCGCACGTCTTCCTGGTTGTCGACGATAAATTCCTGTGGCACGGTGTGCAACAGTTGCTGGTCGGTCGGGATGTTGACCGCCTTGGCGGTCTCGATCACGCGCGCCACGTCGGTGGCAGTCACTTCCTTGTCCTTGATCGCCACCATCCCGCTCGAATTGAACGAGCGGATATGGCTGCCGGCGATGCCAGCGTAGACGTTGCGGATCTTGCAGTCCGCCATCAGCTCGGCTTCCTCGAGCGCGCGCTGGATCGATTCGACCGTGGCCTCGATATTGACGACCACGCCCTTCTTCAATCCTCTCGACTCGTGCTGACCGAGCCCGATCACTTCGTGGCGTCCGTCGGACATCACTTCGGCGACCACCGCCACCACCTTGGAGGTGCCGATGTCGAGGCCGACGATCAGGTTTTTCGCGTCTTTTGTCATTGCTGTTCGCCTGCTCAGATTTGCTTGGTTGTTTTATTGGGTGTTGCTTGCTTGCTTGCTGGTGCTTCCTTGGGCTTCTTGGCCGCCTTGACCGGCTTCGTCGCATCCGCCGGCACCGTGAGCGCCGCCGACGACAGGGCCAGTCCGTTCGGATAGCGCATGTCGATCGTGTCGATACGGCCTTCCTGCAGCCGGGCCACCAGCTGCGGGTAGACGCCGACCAGGCGCTGCACGCGCCTCTTCAGCGTGTTGCGGTCCTGCTCGCGTCCCAGTGCGACGCTCATGCCGTTGTCCAGCCTTACGGTCCAGGCATACCGGTTGGACAGCGACAGCTCCTGCGGCACCAGCTCGACCTGCGCGAACGCGGTGCGCAGTTCGTTGAAGCGGGCCAGCACTTCCTTCTCGCTGCCGACCGGGCCGTCGAAGGCCGGCAGTCCCTGTTCATCCTCGGTCTCGGCCACGTTGGCGGTGAACACGTCGCCCTTCACCGACAACAGGCGGCCGTCCTCGCCCCAGGTGCCGAGCGCTTCGTGTTCCTCGACCTCGACCACCAGCGCATTGGGCCACTCGCGGCGCACGGTGGCGCGGCGCACCCAGGGCACGGTCTCGAAGGTGGCGCGCACCTGTTCCAGGTCGGCGGTGAAGAAGTTGCCGCGGATCTTGCCGAGCACGCCGTTGCGCACGGTCAGTTCGTTGACATGCTTCAAGTCGATCCCGTACATGCTCTCCACCGTCACCGAACCGAGCGCGAACATCGGCCGTTGCGACAGCCACCATACGCCCGATACCAGGGCGGCGAGCACCGTCACCGCCGTCAGGAAACTGGCGGTTGCGTTGAGGGCCCGGACGTCATGCCACATCGCGCGTTATCCCTTTGCCTTCTGGCCCATCTTGAGCCGCGCCGAGCGCAGGATCTCGACGCACAGGTCTTCGTAGCCGATGCCCACCGCGCGCGCCGCCATCGGCACCAGCGAGTGGGTCGTCATGCCGGGCGAGGTGTTCACCTCCAGCAGGAAGGGACGCATATCGCTGTCGCGCACCAGCACGTCGATCCGGCCCCAGCCCTCGCAGCCCAGCGCGCGGTAGGCGTTCACCGCGTGGCGCTGGATTTCCTGGGTCAGCTCCTCCGGGAGCGGCGCCGGGCAGTGATACACAGTGTCGTCGGTGAAGTACTTGTTCTGGTAGTCGTACTTGCCTTCCGGGGCCACGATCTCGACGATCGGCAGCGCGCGCGCCGAGGCGCCATGACCCAGCACGGCCACGGTGAACTCGCGCCCGGTGACGAATTCCTCGGCCAGCACCGATTCGTCCATGCCGGTCACCAGCGCGACCGCGTCCTTCAGCTGGTCGGCTTGCGTCACCTTGGTGATGCCGATGCTCGAGCCTTCGAGCGGCGGCTTGACGATCAGCGGCAGGCCCAGCTCGGCCACCACCGCATCGAGGTCGGTGTCGGCGTCGATGGTCACGTAGCGCGGGGTCGGCACCTTCTCTTGCAGCCAGATCTTCTTGGTGGTGATCTTGTCCATGCCGACGCTGGAGGCCATCACGCCGCTGCCGGTATACGGAATGCCGAGCAGCTCGAGAGCGCCCTGCAGGCTGCCGTCCTCGCCGTAGCGGCCGTGCAGCGCGATGAACACGCGATCGAATCCTTGCGCGGCCAGTTCGGCCAGGCTTTGCGTGCCCGGGTCGAAGGCATGGGCGTCGATGCCGCGGCTTTTCAGGGCCTGCAGCACGCCGGCGCCGGAAATGAGCGAGATCTCGCGCTCGGCGGAACGTCCGCCGAACAGCACGCCGACCTTGCCGAAAGCCGCTGCGTCAAGAGTTGGGGTGGTGGTCACGATTCAGCCTTTCGCATTGGTCAGTTGGTTGGGAACGCCGCTGATCGAGCCGGCGCCCATGGTCAGCACGACGTCGCCGTCACGCACCACGTTGAGGATGGCGGCCGGCATGTCGGCGATCGCCTCCACGAAAATCGGCTCGAGCTTGCCCGAGGTGCGCAGCGCGCGCGCCAGCGCGCGGCCGTCGGCGGCCACGATCGGCGCCTCGCCGGCCGGATACACCTCGGCCAGCAGCAGCACGTCGGGAGTGACCAGCACTTTCACGAAATCCTCGAACAGGTCGCGCGTGCGGCTGTAGCGGTGCGGCTGGAAGGCCAGCACCAGGCGCCGGCCCGGGTAGGCCGCGCGCGCGGCGCTGAGCGTCACCTCGGTCTCGACCGGGTGGTGGCCGAAGTCGTCGACCAGGGTGAAACTGCCGCCGGCCGGCAGCGCGACCTCGCCATAGCGCGTGAAGCGGCGGCCGACGCCGCGAAACTCCAGCAGGCCCTGGGCGGTGGCGGTGTCCTCGATGCCGATCTCGCGCGCGATCGCGATCGCCGAGCAGGCGTTCAGGACGTTGTGCATGCCGGGCTGGTTCAGCACGAACTTGGTGTCCGGGTAGCCGTCCTGGCGCACCGTGAAGTGCATCTGCGTGCCTTCGGCATAGGCGTCCAGCGCGCGCACCTCGGCTTCCTCGCAGAAGCCATAGGTGGTCACCGGCTTGGTCACCTGCGGCAGGATGGCGCGCACGTGCTGGTCGTCGATGCACAGCATCACGCGGCCGTAGAACGGCAGGCGATGGGTGAAGTTCACGAACGCGGCCTTGAGCTTCTCGAAGTCGTGCTCGTAGGTGTCCATGTGGTCGGCGTCGATATTGGTGATCACCTCGATCATCGGCGACAGGTTCAGGAACGAGGCGTCCGATTCGTCGGCCTCGGCCACGATGTATTCGCCGGTGCCCAGGCCGGCATTGGCGCCGGCGGCCGTCAGGCGCCCGCCGATGACGAAGGTCGGGTCCATCCCGCCGGCGGCCAGCACCGAGGCCACCAGGCTGGTGGTGGTGGTCTTGCCGTGGGTGCCGGCGATCGCGATGCCGCGCTTCAGGCGCATCAGCTCACCGAGCATGATGGCGCGCGGCACCACCGGGATCTTGTGCGTGCGGGCGAACACCACTTCAGGATTGGCTTCGTTGACGGCGGTCGAGGTGACGACGACGTCGGCCCCGCTCACGTTCCCGGCCTGGTGGCCCAGGTGCACGATCGCGCCCAGGCCCGCCAGGCGCTGGGTAGCGGCATTGCTGCCCAGGTCCGAGCCCGACACCTGGTAGCCGAGGTTGAGCAGCACCTCGGCGATGCCGCTCATGCCGCTGCCGCCGATGCCGACGAAGTGTATGTTCTTGATCTTGTGTTTCATGTTCGTTCTATGCCCTGCCCGCTTCTACCAGTTGTTCGAGTTCGCGCGCGATCGCCTCGTTGGCGTCGCGCTTGCCCACGCCGTGCGCCGCCTGGGCCATCGCCAGGCAACGCTCGCGCGTCGTGTCTTGCAGCAGGCTCGCCAGCCGCTGCGGATTCAGTTCGCCCTGCGCCAGGTGCAGCGCCGCGCCTTGCCTGTCCATCCACACCGCGTTGTCGCGCTGGTGGCTGGTGGTGCTGGCGACGAACGGCACCAGCACGCTGGCTACCCCGGCCGCGGTCAGCTCGGACACCGTGATCGCGCCGGCGCGGCAGATCACGAGGTCGGCGTTCGCGTAGGCAGCGGCCATGTCATCAATGAAGTCGACCACGTTTGCGTTGACACCGGCCTGCAAATAAGCCGCGCGCAGCGCATCGATATTCTTCTTGCCCGACTGGTGGGTCACGATCGGACGGGTGGCCGGGTCGATCAGGGCCAGCGCCGCCGGCACGCTGTCGTTCAGGACTTTCGCCCCCAGGCTGCCGCCCACCACCAGCACCCGCAAGGGGCCGCTGCGGCCGGCGAAGCGTGCGCCAGGCAGGGGCAGGTCGAGGATCTGCCGGCGCACCGGATTGCCGGTGACCACCGCCTTGCCGGCCGCCTTGCCGAAGTCCGCCGGGAACCCGAACAGCACGCGCTGCGCGACCGGCGCCAGCGTCTTGTTCGACAACAGCAGCGCGGCGTCGGCGTTCACCAGCGCCAACGGGATGCCGCGCACGCGCGCGGTCAATCCGCCCGGCACGGTGACGTAGCCGCCCATGCCCAGCACCACGTCGGGCCGGCGGTTTGCCAGATAGCGGCGGCAGGTGAGGAAGCTGGCCGCCATCCTGAAGGCGCCCTTGACGGCGTGGCCCAGGCCCTTGCCGCGCAGGCCGGCGAAGTCGATGGTGTCCATCGGGATGCCGGCCTTCGGCACCAGCTCGGTTTCCATGCCGTGGGCCGTGCCCAGCCAGCTCACTTCCCAGCCGCGCGCGCGCATGGTCTGCGCGATCGCGATGCCGGGGAAGATGTGGCCGCCGGTGCCGGCCGCCATGATCATCAGGCGCCTGGTCGTTTGACGCGTCATGTGCGGCCTCCGCGCATGCGCACCCGGTTCTCGTAGTCGATCCGCAGCAGGATCGCCAGGCCAATGCAGTTGAACATGACGCCCGAGCCGCCAAAGCTCATCAGGGGCAAGGTCAGCCCCTTGGTCGGCAACAGGCCCAGGTTCACGCCCATATTGATGAAGGTCTGCACGCCGATCCAGATGCCGATGCCCTTCGCGGCCAGGCCGGCGAAGGTCTGGTCCAGGGCGATCGCCTGGCGGCCGATGTCGAAGGCGCGCTTGACCAGCCAGTAGAACATGGCCACCACCACCAGCACGCCGACCAGGCCCAGCTCTTCGCCGATCACGGCCATGATGAAGTCGGTGTGCGCTTCCGGCAGGTAGTGCAGCTTCTCGACCGAGGCGCCCAGCCCCACGCCGAAGAATTCGCCGCGCCCGAAGGCGATCAGCGAGTGCGTCAACTGATAGGCCTTGTCCAGCGCGTTGCCCTCTTCCCACGGGTCGAGGTAGGCGAACATGCGCGCGCGGCGGAACGGCGACAGCGCGATGATCGCGCTGAAGATCACCACCAGCAGCGCGCCGATGCCGCCGAACCAGACGATATTGATCCCGCCCAGGAACAGGATGCCCATGGCGATGCAGACGATCACGCCGAAGGCGCCCAGGTCGGGCTCGAGCAGCAGCAAGGCGCCGACCAGGCCGATCGCGACCATCATCGGCAAGAAGCCCTTGGTGAGCTTGTGCATGTACTCTTGCTTCCTCACCGTGAAGTCGGCCGCGTACAGCACCACCGCGATCTTCATGATCTCGGACGGCTGCAGGTTCATGACCCCTAGCGACAGCCAGCGCCGCGCGCCGTTGACAGACACGCCCAGGCCGGGAATCAAGACCAGCACCAGCAAGACCAGGGTGCCGATGAACAGCATCGGCGCGTACTTCTGCCACATCGCGATCGGCACCCGGAACACGACCGCGGCCGCGGCCATCGAGACGATGATGTACATCGCCTGGCGGTACAGGAAGTATTCGTTGCGGTCGCCAAGATAGCGGAACTTGGGTGAATCGGGCAGCGCGATCGACGCCGAATACACCATCACCATCCCGAGCAGCATCAACAGGAGCGTGACCCAGACCAGCGGCTGGTCGTAGTCCATCATCTTCGACGGCTTGCTGCGGCCGTCTATCGTGGCGTCGGAGGCGGTTCCGGAGAACTTGAACGGAATCTGGAAGGCCATCAGATCTCCTGCCCCTTGTCCAATGCGATCTCGCGCACGGTGTCGACGAACACCTGGGCGCGGTGCGCATAATTGGTGAACATGTCGAGGCTGGCGCAGGCCGGCGACAGCAGCACGGCGTCACCAGCGCGCGCCAGGCCGGCGGCGCGGCGCACCGCCTGCGGCAGGTCGTCCAGGTCGAAGGCCGGCACGCCGGTCGGCTCGATCGCCGCGCGTACCGCGGGCGCATCGCGGCCGATCAGCAGCACGGCGCGCACGTGGCTTGCTACCGGCTGCGCCAGCGGCGAAAAGTCCTGGCCCTTGCCGTCGCCGCCGGCGATCAGGAGGATCTGCTGGTCCGCGCCGGTGAATGCCTTGCCCAGGCCGCTCAGGGCGGCCACCGTGGCGCCGACGTTGGTGCCCTTGCTGTCGTCGTAGTAGTCGACGCCGTCGATGGTGGCGACCAGTTCGACGCGGTGCGGCTCGCCCGCGTACTCGCGCAGGCCGTGCAGCAGCGGCGCCAGCGGCAGGCCGCAGGCGCGGCACAGGGCCAGCGCGGCCAGCGCGTTGGCGGCATTGTGCAGGCCGCGGATCTTCAATGCGTCGGCCGGCATCAGGCGGTTGACGATGACCTCGACCGGCTCCGGCGGCTCGTTTTTCCTGCGTTTCTTCCCGGCGTCCTCGCCCGGCACGGCGTTGGCCAGCCACAGCACGCCGCGCTCTTCGAGCAGGCCGAAGCTGTCGGCTTCCACCGGCTCGCCGGTGCCGAAGGTGAAGGACGGGGTATCGACGGCGGTCATGCGCATTACGCGCGCGTCGTCGCGATTCAGCACGCGGATGGTGTCGGGGCCGAAGATGCGCGCCTTGTCCGCCGCATAGGCGTCCATGCTGCCGTGCCAGTCCAGGTGGTCCTGGCTCAGGTTCAGCACCGTGGCGGCGTCGGCCTGCAGGCTGAACGTGGTGTGCAGCTGGAAGCTGGACAGTTCCAGCACCCAGGCCTGCGGCAACGCGCCGGCGTCGATGCTTTCCCTCAGCACGTCCAGCGCGGCCGGGCTGATGTTGCCGGCCACGCGGGTGGTGAGGCCCGCGCGGCGGCACAGCAGGCCGGTCAGGCTGGTCACCGTGGTCTTGCCGTTGGTGCCGGTGATCGCGATGACCTTGGGCGCATAGCCGCTGGTTTCCCGCAGGTGCGCCAGCGCCTGGGCGAACAGCTCGATCTCGCCCCACACCGGAATGCGGCGTTCCTGGGCGGCGGGAATGATCTCGACCAGTTCGCGGCCGGGCGCCAGGCCCGGGCTGACGGCGACGAAGTCGACGCCATCGAGCAGCGCGGCGGTGAATATGCCTTGAACTGCGTCTCCCGCGACGAATTCGGCGTCAGGCACCGCGGCGCGCAGCGCCGGCAGGCGCGCCGGCTCGGCGCGCGTATCGGCCACGCGCACGCGTGCGCCGGCCCGCGCCAGCCATTGCGCCATCGCCAGCCCGGATTCGCCCAGGCCCAGTACCAATGCGTGTTTGCCGTTGTAGTTCATCTCAGCGGTTTCAACGAAGTTTCAGGGTGGACAGGCCAACCAGGATCAGCACCATGGTCACGATCCAGAAGCGGACCACGACCTTGGTCTCCTTCCAGCCCTTCTGTTCGAAATGGTGGTGCAGCGGCGCCATCAGGAACACGCGGCGTCCGGTGCCGTAGCGCTTCTTCGTGTACTTGAACCAGCTGACCTGGATGATCACCGACAGGGTCTCGGCCACGAAGATGCCGCCCATGATGAACAGCACGATTTCCTGGCGCACGATGACGGCGATGGTGCCGAGCGCGCCGCCCAGCGCCAGCGCGCCGACGTCGCCCATGAACATCTGGGCCGGGTGCGCGTTAAACCACAGGAACGCCAGGCCCGCGCCGGCCATCGCGCCGCAGAAGATCAGGAGCTCGCCCGCGCCCGGGATGTACGGGATCAGGAGGTACTTCGAATAGGTCACGCTGCCGGTGAGGTAGGCGAACAGGCCCAGGGCGCCGCCCACCATCACGGTCGGCATGATGGCCAGGCCATCGAGGCCGTCGGTGAAGTTCACCGCGTTCGAGGCGCCCACGATCACGCAATAGGTCAGCGCGATGAAGCCCCACACGCCAAGCGGATAGCTGATGGTCTTGAAGAACGGGACGATCAGGTCGGCCTTCGGCGGCAGGTCCATCGAGAAGCCGGACTGCACCCAGGCATAGAACAGCTGCGCCACTTCCCACGGGTTGGCGGCCGAGACCGAGAACGCGAGGTACAGGGCCGAGGCGATGCCGATCAGCGACATCCAGAAGTATTTCTCGCCCGAGCGCATGCCTTCCGGGTCTTTATAGACGACCTTGCGGTAGTCGTCGACCCAGCCGACGGCGCCGAAGCCGAAGGTCACCACCAGCACCGGCCAGATCAGGCGGTTCGACAGGTCGCACCACAGCAGGGTCGAGACGCCGATCGCGATCAGCACCAGCACGCCGCCCATGGTCGGGGTGCCGTGCTTGGTCAGGTGGCTTTGCGGACCATAGGTGCGCACCGCCTGGCCGACCTTCAGTTCGGTCAGCTTGCGGATGACGATGGGGCCTGCGACCAGGCCGATCGTGATCGCGGTGATGGTGGCGAACACCGCGCGGAACGTGATGTAGTTGAACACGCGCAGCGGACCGATATAGTCCTGGAAGTATTGTGCGAGCCAGAGAAGCATATTAGTGGGCGCCCTTGCCAATGGTGGTTGATCCGGTCAGGTGCTGGACTACGCGCTCCATCTTCATGAAGCGCGAGCCCTTTACCAGCACAGTCGAATTGGTATTGCCGCCCAGTTTTTGATCCAGTGCTGCCAATAATTCGTCGAACTGCTCGTAATGTCGTGCTCCCGACGCGACCAGGTGGCGCGCCAGCTCGCCCGTCGCGAGCACGGTCTCGATGCCACGCGAAGCTGCGTAGGCGCCGATTTCTTCGTGAAACTCTTTTCCTTGCGCGCCGACTTCGCCCATGTCGCCGACCACTAGGATGCGTGGCGCAGGAAACGCCGCCAGCACGTCGATCGCGGCGCGCATCGAGTCGGGATTGGCGTTGTAGGTGTCGTCGATGACGGTTGCGCCATTTTCCGCCTGCTTGCGCTGCAGGCGGCCGCTGACCGGAGCAAAGGCCGCCAGGCCCATCTGGATCGCCTCCGTCGCGATCCCGGCGCCAAGCGCACAGGCGATTGCGGCAAGCGCATTACGGACGTTATGCTCGCCTGCCGCGGCCAGCGACACGCTGAACCAGTTGCCGCGTGCATCGACCGTGAATTCACTGCCGAAGCCACTACCCGTGTATTGCGTATAGACGTCGCAGCTGTCATCCAGGCCGAAGGTGATGACCTCGCCCTTGGCCAGGGCGCGCCACAAGCTGGTGTAGGCATCGTCTCCCGGGAACACGGCCACGCCGTCGCCCGGCAGCGATTGCAGCACCGAGCCGTTCTCGCGCGCCACCGCTTCCACGGTGTGCATGAATTCCTGGTGCTCGCGCTGGGCGTTGTTGACCAGGCCCACGGTCGGCGCCGCGATCGCGCTCAGGCGGCCGATCTCGCCCGGATGGTTCATGCCCAGTTCCACCACCGCCGCGCGATGCGAGGCATCCAGGCGGAACAGGGTCAGCGGCACGCCGATCTCGTTGTTCAGGTTGCCCTGGGTCGCCAGGCGCGCGTCCTCGCCGACGGCCGCGGCCAGGATCGATGCGATCATTTCCTTGACGGTCGTCTTGCCGTTGCTGCCGGTGACGCCGATCAGGGGAATCCGGAACTGCTCGCGCCACGCATGGGCGATGCGGCCCAGCGCGACCAGCGTGTCCGGCACCACGATCGCCGGCAGGGTCCAACCTTGCGGCAGGCGCGAGACCACGACCGCGGCAACCTTGCGCGCGACGACCTGGTCGAGGAAGTCATGGGCGTCGAAGGTCTCGCCCACCAGCGCGACGAACAGCGCGCCGGCTTGCACCTTGCGGCTGTCCGTCGACACGCCGTCGAACGAGGCGTCAAGCCCGACCAGGCGCGCGCCCGGGATCGAATCGACCAGTTGTTGCAGCGATCCGCGCATCAATGCGTCCTCAACATGGTGAGCCGCGCCGTCAATGCCAGCGAGGCGTGGTCCGCATCCGAGAACGGCATCTTGCGACCCTTGATTTCCTGATAGGGCTCATGGCCCTTGCCTGCCAGCAGGATCACGTCCTGCCTGGCGGCCTGCTTCACCGCCAGCAGGATGGCGGCGGCGCGGTCCTCGACCGTCTGCACGCGCGCAGCCTGCGCGGTGTCCATCCCGGCCACGATCTGGGCGATGATGCTGCCCGGTTCTTCGCTGCGCGGGTTGTCGCTGGTGACCAGCACCTGGTCGGCGCCTTGCGCGATGCGGCCCATCTGCGGCCGCTTGCCCGGATCGCGGTCGCCGCCGCAGCCGAACACGCACCACAACTGGCCGCCACGGTCCGTCGCCACCTGGCGCAGGGCGTCGAGGGTCTTTTCCAGCGCGTCCGGCGTGTGCGCATAGTCGATCACGACCATCGGCGCGTCCGAGCCGCCCATCTGCTGCATGCGGCCCGGCGCCGGGACCAGGGTCTCGATCGCATCGACCGCCGCCTTCAGGGCCACGCCCCTGGCCAGCAGCGCGCCCAGCACCGCCAGCGTATTGCTGACGTTGTAGTTGCCCACCAGCCGGGTGCGCACGGTCGCGTTGCCTTGCGCCGTCTCGACCTGGAACTCGGTGCCGGCGTTCTTGCTGCGCATGCCGCCGGCGCGCAGCACGGCCACGCCTTGCGGCGCCTGCGCGGCGGCGATCGTGTAGCCGGTGACGGCCAGGCCAGGGGCATTGGCGCGCAGGCGCGCCACCAGGCGCTGCCCGGCCGGATCGTCGAGGTTGACCACCGCATGCTTCAGGCCATCCCACTCGAACAATTTGACCTTGGCCGCCTCGTAGCTTTCCATGTCGCCATGGAAGTCGAGATGGTCGCGCGTGAGGTTGGTGAAGATCGCGACGTCGACGTGCATGCCGGCCGTGCGCTCCTGCACCAGGCCGATCGACGAGGCTTCGATGGCGAGCGCGCTGGCGCCCGCTTTCTTCAGGTCGGCCAGCGTCGAGGCCAGCAGCACCGCGTCCGGCGTGGTGTAGCCGGTGACGTCGAACCGTGTATCGGCCTGGCTCGCAGCCTTGCCCTTGATCAGGCCCACGCCCAGCGTGCCGATCACGGCGGCGGCGTCGCCCAGGCGCGCCAGGGCTTGCGCGGTCCACAGCGCGCACGAGGTCTTGCCGTTGGTGCCGGTGACGGCCACGGTGAACATGGCGCGGTCAGGATGGTCCAGCACCGCGTGCGCGATCGGGCCGGCGTTCTTTTTCAGGTCGGTCACGGCCAGGTGCGGCACGCTGAATGCGGCGTCCCAGGTGAAACCGGCGGCTTCGAAGAGCACGGCGGCGGCGCCTGCTGCGATGGCGGCTTCGATGTAGCGACGACCGTCGGCGGCCTCGCCCGGATAGGCGAAGAACACGTCGCCGGGCTTGACGCGGCGCGAGTCGGAAACGAGACGGCCGTCCGGGGCGGCGGCGCGAATCCATTCGATGGTGTCGTGCAGGCTCGGGGCCATCACATGCTCTCCTCTAGGGGAACTTCAGGAATGATGATGTCCGTGATCGATGAATCGGGCGGCACGTTGGCGGCCCGCAGCGCATTGGAGAACAGGTCGGCCGCGGTCGGCGCGGCGACGTAGCCGCCGGTGCGCAAGGGGCCGCTCGGATCGTCGACCATCACCGCGATGACGAAGCGCGGCTTGGACATCGGCCCGATGCCGGCGAAGTAACCGATATTGTTGGTGCGCGAATAGCGGCCGTTGACGATCTTCTCGGCGGTGCCGGTCTTGCCGCCGATGCGGTAGCCGGCGACCTGGGCGCGCGAGGCGGTGCCGCCCGGGCCCACCACCGATTCGAGCATGGTGCGCACCTGGGCCGCGGTCTTGGCCGAGATCACCTGCTGGCCCACCGGCTGTTCGTCCACCTTCACGAACGACAGCGGGATGATGTCGCCGTTGCGGGCGAAGATCATGTAGGAGCGCGCCATCTGCAGCAGCGACACCGACAGGCCGTGGCCGAAGGCCATGTTGGCGTATTCCACCGGCTTCCAGGTCTTGTAGGGACGCACGCGGCCGGCGGCGGCGCCGGGGAAGCCGAAGCGCGGCGGCTGGCCGTAGCCGACCTTGGTGTACAGCTCCCACATTTCCTGCTGCGGGATCATCTGGGCGATCTTGACCACGCCGAGGTTCGACGATTTCTGGATGATGCCGCTGACGGTCTGCACGCCGTAATTGTGGAAGTCGCGGATGCGGCGACCGGTCACCATCATGTAGCCCGGATTGTTGTCGAACACGGTGTCGGGCGTGATGCGGCCGGTCTCCAGGCCGAGCGCCACGGTGAGCGGCTTGATCGTCGAACCCGGCTCGAAGGTGTCGGTGATGACGCGGTTGCGCAGCTGCTCGCCGGTCAGCTTGGAGCGGTCGTTCGGGTTGTAGGTCGGGTAGTTGGCCAGGGCCAGCACCTCGCCCGTCTGGACGTCGAGCACCACTGCGGCGCCGGCCTTGGCGTTGAACTTCTCGACCGCGTTCTTGATGCTGGTGAAGGCGATGTATTGCAGCTTGCTGTCGACCGACAGGGTCAGGTCGCGGCCCTGGTGCGGCTCGCGGAACATGCCCAGGTCTTCGGCGATGTGGCCCAGGCGGTCCTTGATCACGCGGCGGCTGCCCGCCACGCCCATCAGGGTCTTCTGGTGCTGCAGCTCCATCCCGTCCTGGCCCTTGTCCTCGACGTTGGTGAAGCCCACCAGGTGGGTCGTCACTTCGCCCTGCGGGTAGAAGCGCTTGTATTCCTTGCGCGTGTCGATGCCGTCGATCTTGAGCGCCAGGATCTGGTCGACGATCGGCATCTCGACCTGGCGCTTGAGATAGACGAAGCTGCGGTCGGAGTCGAGCTTCTTGCGCAGTTCGGTTTCCGGCATTTCGAGCAGGTTCGCCAGCGCGCGCAGCTTTTCCGGCGGCGCCTTCAGCACGTCGTCGGGAATGCCCCAGATCGCGCGCACCGGCAGCGAGGTCGCCAGCACGGCGCCGTTGCGGTCGAGGATGCGGCCGCGCGTGGCCGGCAGCTCGAGCGTGCGCTCGTAGCGGCTCTTGCCCTGCTTTTGCAGGAACTGGTTCGATACGCCCTGCAGCCAGACCGCGCGTACGGCCAGCGCGGCGAAGGCCGCGAACAGGACGAACAGGACCAGGCGCGAACGCCAGTCGGGCAGGCGCACCGCCAGGACCGGGCTCTTCGAGAAAGCCATGCCCTTCGACGCGGCCACCCGCGCGTTGCTCTGCTTCGCGGCGCCGCGCATCACGGGGCGCCCTCGGTCAGGTACTGGGTGCGGGCCGGGCTCAATGGGGCCATCTCGAGCTGGGAACGGGCGATCTGCTCGATGCGCTCGTTCTTGGCCAGGCGCGACTGGTCGAGCTGGAGCTGGTCCCAGTCGATGTCGAGCTGGCGCGCGTGCTGCTGCAGGCGTTCGAGCTCGATGAGCAGGTGGCGCGCCTGGTAGCGGGCGTTGACGACCGATAGCGCGCAGCCCACCAGCAAGGCGGTGAGCAAGACGTTCAGCTTGACGCTCATGCAGGCGTCTCCAGGCGTTCGGCCACGCGCAGCACCGCCGAGCGCGAGCGCGGGTTCTCCTGCACCTCGGTGTCGCTCGGCTTGATCTTGTCGATCAGCCGCATCTCGGGCTGCGGCAGGTCGACGGCGCGGATCGGCAGGCGGCGATCGGGTTGTTCGACCTTGGCCTTGGAGGCGAGGAACTGCTTGACCATGCGGTCTTCGAGCGAATGGAAGGCGATCACGGACATGCGCGCGCCCGGCGCCAGCATGCCGTAGGCGGCGCTCAGCCCTGCCTCGAGGTCCTCAAGCTCCTGATTGATGAAAATCCGGATAGCCTGAAAAGTCCTGGTTGCCGGATCCTTGCCTTTTTCGCGGCCCTTGACCGCGCTTGCCACGATTGCGGCAAGCTGTCGTGTGCCTGAAATCGGTTCGACTGCGCGGCGAGCAACAATCGCCTTTGCAATCTGAAAAGCATACCGCTCTTCTCCATAATCGCGTATCACCTTTTCCAATTGAAGTTGCTCCGCGGTCGCAATCCACTCAGCGGCCGACATGCCGCGCGTGGTGTCCATGCGCATGTCGAGCGGGCCGTCCTGGCGGAAGCTGAAGCCGCGGCTGGCGTCGTCCACCTGGGGCGACGAGATACCCAGGTCGAGCAGGATGCCGTCGACCCGGAAGATGCCGCGCGCGGCCAGCGCGTCGTGCATCGTTGCAAAGCTGTCATGGACGATCGTGAAGCGCGGATCGTCGATTTGTGATGCAGTAGCAATGGCTTGCGGATCTTTGTCGAACGCGATCAGGCGGCCTTGCGGGCCCAGGCGCGACAACAAGAGGCGGCTGTGGCCGCCCCGCCCGAAAGTGCCATCTATATAGATACCGGAAGCGCGTGCGCCCGCGAGGTTGAGCGCATCGACCGCTTCGTCAAGCAGCACCGTTCGATGCTGGTACATAGGCACCGTCAAGGAATCCGTCATCGGCGCCTCAGAAAGAGAAATTGGAAAGAACATCGGGCATGCCACCGGCGACGGCCTCGGCCTCGTCCTCGGCCAGCTTGGCGGCATTCCAGATTTCGAAGTGGGTGCCCATGCCGAGCATCATCACTTCCTTCTCGAGCCCGACCGCGGCACGCAGTTCGGGCGAGATCAGCACGCGGCCGGCGCTGTCGAACTCGACATCGACGGCGTTGCCGAGGAAAATGCGCTGCCACGCGCGCGCCGACATCGGCCAGGCGGCGATCTGTTGACGGTGCTCTTCCCATACCGGGCGCGGGAAGAACAGCAGGCAGCCATGGGGGTGCTTGGTCAAGGTCATGCGGCCCTCGCACTGAAGCGTAAGGGCGTCACGGTGCTTGGCCGGAATCGACATTCGGCCCTTTGCATCGAGATTGATTGCGGACGCGCCCTGGAACACGTATTTACCTAGCTTTGGAGAGTTATCTGCCGTTGTTTGTCGGGCGCCGGGAGCCGAAGGAATTACCCCACAACCCTCCCACAAATCGACACTTTTTCACACCGTTTCCCACTTTAGTGGAAGCAATGTTGACGGTCAAGCGAATTCACGATTGACGAAATCGACTTTTTCCAATGAAACCAAGGACTTAGGCGTCGACGCGGTAGATGTGGGCCAATAAAATGTCCCGTAAAATTAGGGACTTAGCCGTTGGAGTGAAAGAAAGCCCTGAGTTGTACAGACGAGGTTTACGTTTGAGCAATGTCAATCGAATTCAAAATATTGACGCAAAGAAACAACTATAGCGTTGGCAGACCACTGTATGACCATCCAGTCTATCGGTAAAACACAACGACTGGCGACACGCCACGACAGGTCGATGCCTCCCCTTTTCCACGGCCCTGGACGTGCAAGCGCCGACCACTGTGGCGCACTACGCACTTTCCACAGTTAACTATTTTGACTTTGGGAAACTAAAAACGTAATATCGGAAAATATGAACATCCCAACCAATCTGCAACCTGCGACGACCTACAATGCCGCAGACTATTGCTCGACCAAGGAGGCCGCGGCCACCCTGGGCGTGTCGCACCGCACGGTGCAGCTATGGGTGGAGAACGGCACGCTGCAAGCCTGGCGCACTGCCGGCGGCCATCGCCGCATCACGGTGGCCTCGGTGAACCGCCTGGTCGAGGGCCGGCGCATCGCCATCGGCGCGCCGCCGGCGCCGGCCAGCGCACCGGCGCCGGGCAAGCCGCGGGTGCTGGTGGTCGACGACGATCCCCTGATGCTGCGACTGTACGAACTCGAGATCGCCGGCTGGGGCCTGGACCTCGAGGTGGTCAAGGCGAACAACGGCTTCGAAGCCCTGATCCGCATCGGCGAGCAGCGCCCCGACCTGCTGGTGAGCGACCTGAACATGCCGGGCATGGATGGTTTCCGCATGATCCGCACCCTGCGCGAAGACAGCGGCACGGCCGGCATGAACATGATCGTGGTCAGCGGCCTGGACCGCGCGACGATCGACGCCATGGGCCTGCCCGCCGACATCCCGGTGTTTCCCAAGCCGGTGCAGTTCGGCGAACTGCGCGGCGCGGTCGAGAACGGCCTGACGCGCGCCTGAACTGTCATGCCGGCGCACCGGCAGCGCGCGTCCGGCCTGCCAGGGACTGTCATGTCCGCATTGCCGTCACCGCCAGCAATGATCCGGGCGCACGTTTCCTGCAATTCCGCAAATCCGAACAATTGCATAGCATTATTGCAAGCAATATTCGTCGCCCTTGCCGACCCTGGCGCACGCCGCTTGACCGTCTGCTTCTAGACGTTTTCCTTATTTGCATATCAGCATTTCTTCGTAGGCGCCCGGACAGGCGCAGCCGATAATGGCTGAGTGAATCATTCCGCCCAACCTCCCGGCGCCGACGCAGCCGCAGACAATGCCGACCGCCTGGTGCACTGGCTGATCGACAGCGTGCAGCTCGAAGCGACGGTCTTCCACGTCGGCCAGTACTGCGGCCGCTGGCAGGCGTCCACCGCGGGCCGCGGCCTGGGCAGCTTTCACCTGGTGCTGCATGGCGAGTGCTACCTGCACGTCACCAGCCGCGCGCCGGTCCGCCTGGGTCCGCGCGACGGCGTGTTCTTGCTGCGCGACACGCCGCACTTTCTCAGTCCCGATCCCGACCCGGCCAGCGCCCGTCCCGGCATGCCGATGCAGCAGCTCGGCCAGGCGGCGCCGGACGCCACCGCCCTGGCCTGCGGCTTCTTCCACTTTCGCAGTGCGCTCAGCACGCTGATCGCCGATTCCTTCCCGGACAGCCTGGTGCTGCGCGCCGACGACCCGTCGCTGCAGGCCTTGAACGCGCTGTTCGAACTGATCCTGCTGGAGCCGCCGCGCGACCCCGACGCGCCGTCGCCGCTGGTGGCGCGCCTGGCCGAACTGATGTTCTTCTATGTCGTCCGCCACGTGGCACGCCAGCAAGACATCGCCACCGGCCTGCTGGCCGTGGCCAGCCGGCCCGAGTTCTCGGCCCTGCTCGACCGCATGATGCAGGAGCCCGGCCACGACTGGTCGACCGAGAACATGGCGCGTGCGGCCCATATGTCGCGCTCGAGCTTCTATAAACACTTCAGCGAGGCCAGCGGCCAGGCGCCGGCCCAGTTCCTGTTGCTGCTGCGCATGAAGATCGCGGCCCAGCGCCTGCACGGCGGCGAGACGGTCGAGCGCACCGCCGGCCACGTCGGCTACAGCTCGTATGCCGCCTTTTCGCGCGCCTTCCACAAGGTGATGGGCGAGCATCCGGGCACCTTCCGGCGCGCCCGCCATCTCCACGCCAGGACAACGCACGCCGGGCCGATTCGGACGATCGAGCAGAAAACAAGGACGACCGTGTCCAAACGTGTTTTTCAATCGCCGCTAGAATAGCGGACCCAACGCTTTGATAGAGAGATCCGCCATGTCCCGCCTGACCCTGCATACCCAAGAAACCGCGCCTGAAGGCAGCCGTCCGTTCGTGGACAAGGCCGTCGCCAACAACGGCTTCCTGCCGAACCTGATCGGCGTGCTGGCCAATTCGCCGCAGGCGCTGCAGACCTATATGACGGTGTCGGGCATCAATGCCGAGACCAGCCTCACCCTGCCGGAACGCGAAGTCGTGCAGATCACCGCCGCCCGCATCCACGGCTGCGACTTCTGCATCGCCGGCCATACCGCCATCGCCCTCAAGAAAGCCCAGCTGCCGGTCGAGACCGTCCGCGCCATGCAGCAAGGCCAGGACACCGGGGACGCCAAACTCGACGCCGTGCGCCGGTTCTCGGAAGCCGTCATCGCCACCCGCGGCGGCGTCAGCGACGACGCCCTGGCCGCCTTCAAGGCCGCCGGCTACAACGACCAGCAGGCGCTGGAAGTCGTGCTTGGCATCAGCCTGGCCACCCTGTGCAACTTCGCCAACACCCTGGCCGGCAGCGCGATCAACCCGCAGCTGCAACCTTTCGCCAGCGGAGCCATCTGATGTCGATCGGCGAACAAGCGACGCGCGCTTCCCTGACGCTGCCTGCCGGCCTGCATGAGTGGCTGCAGGCCAACGCCGACGCGCTGGACAGCTCGCCCGAGCTGGCGAGCGAAGTCGTGCCGCGCCTGGCCGGCGCCGGCCTGTTCGCCGTCGGCGTCCCCGAGCACCTCGGCGGCAGCGGCGGCGCCACGATCGATGCGATCGACGCCATCGCCGCGGTGGCCGAACATTCCGTCACCGCCGCCTTCGTGTTCTGGGGCCAGCGCACCTTCATCGAATACCTGCTGCAAAGCCCGAACGAGGCCATGCGCGCGCGCTGGATCGGCCCGCTGATGCGCGGCGAATTCGGCGGCGCCACTGGCCTGTCGAACGCGATGAAATTCCTGTCCGGGATCGAGTCGCTGCAGATCACGGCCACCCCCGACGACCAAGGCTGGCGGCTCGACGGCTCGCTGGCCTGGATCACCAACCTGCGCAAGGAAGGCTTCATCGCCGCCGCCGCCGTGAATTCCGCCGGCGACCTGCCGCCCGCGGTGGTCGCCTTCGTCAGCGACAGCGCCGGCGTCACGCGCAGCCCCGACCTCGAACTGATGGCCCTGCGCGGCAGCAATACCGCCGCCGTCAAGATCGAGGGCGTGCGGATCGGCGAAGGCGAAGTGCTGCATCCGAACGCGCGCGCCTGGCTGCCGGGCGTGCGCCCCGCCTTCCTGGGGCTGCAGTGCGGCCTGTCGATCGGCCTGGCGCGCGCCAGCCTGCGCGCCGCGCATGCGCTGTCGACCGCCATGCGCGGCCCGCTGCTCGAGCGGATCGCGGCCCAGCAGGTGGCATTGGAAGACCTGGTGACGCAGCTGAAGGACGGCGTCGCCGACGGACGCTTCAAGACCGCCGCGGCGCCGATGTTCCGGCTGCGCATCGCGCTGGCCGAAGCCGTCCAGCAGGCCGTCATGCTCGAGCTGCAAGCCAGTGGCGGGCGCGCCTACCTGGTCGACCGCGACCGCAGCTTCGCGCGCCGCTGGCGCGAATCGGCGTTCATCCCGATCGTCACCCCGAGCCTGACCCAGCTGCAGGTCGAACTCGCGAAGCACGCCGCGGCATGACGGCGTCCGTGCTCGAACGAAGCGCGGCCGCGCTGTCGGCCTCCAGCCTGCGCATCGGCTACGGCGGCAAGACCGTGGTCGACGACATTTCGCTCACCATCGACAAGCGCGAGATCGTCTGCCTGCTGGGCGGCAGCGGCTGCGGCAAGTCGACCCTGCTGCGCGGCCTGGCCGGCCTCAGCCCGGCCCAGGCCGGCCAGGTCAGCTTTCTGGGCGAACCGCTCCTGGCCCCGCATCCGCGCGCGGCGCTGGTGTTCCAGCAACCGAGCCTGCTGCCCTGGCTGAACGTCGAAGGCAACGTCGGCTTCGGCCTGGACTTCGCGCGCCAGCCGGTGATCGACCGCGACGCGCGCAGGCAGCGAGTGCGCGACGCCATCGAGGCGGTCGGCCTGGAGTCGCGCGCGCATGCCTATCCGGCCCAGCTCTCCGGCGGCCAGGCCCAGCGCGTGGCGCTGGCGCGGGCCCTGGCGCGCCAGCCCGAGCTGCTGTTCGCCGATGAGCCGTTCTCGGCGCTGGACGCGATCACGCGCGCCGAGATGCAGACCCTGCTGGTCGACCTTGTGCACCGCTGGCATACCGCCGCGCTGCTGGTGACCCACGACATCGACGAGGCGATCCTGGTCGCCGACCGCATCCTGCTGATGGCGGGCCAGCCCGGCCAGCCGGGCAAACTCGTGCGCGAGTGGAAGGTCGACCTGCCGCGACCGCGCCACGAACACGCCGACGGCGTGGTCGCGCTGCGGCTGGACATCATCAAGGCGCTGCGCGAGGGCGCCTGAGCCCCGTCGCGGACCACGAACACGAACACATATAACAAGGAAAACCCATGAGCAACCCGATCCACATCTGCGCTTCTTCCGACTGCGATTGCGGCATGAGCCGGCGCGACTTCCTGCGCATGTCGGCCCTGACCGGCGCCGCGGCGGCGTCGCCGCTGCTGTTCGCGGGCGACGCGATGGCGCAGAACTTCAAGGGCGACGACCAGCCGGTGAAGATCGGTTACCTTCCGATCACCGACGCCGCCCCGTTGCTGGTGGCGCACGGCCGCAAGCTGTTCGAGCAGCAGGGCCTGAAGGTCGAGACGCCGCGCCTGTTCCGCAGCTGGGCCCAGATCGTCGAGGCGTTCGTGGCCGGCCAGGTCAACGTGATCCACCTGCTGTCGCCGGCGACCCTGTGGGTGCGCTACGGTTCGAAATTCCCGGCCAAGGTGGTGGCCTGGAACCACATCAACGGCTCCGCTCTGACGGTGCAGAACGAGATCAACTCGGTGCCCGAGCTCGGCGGCAAGACGATCGCGATCCCGTTCTGGTACTCGATCCACAACATCCTGCTGCAGAAGATCCTCACCGCGAACAAACTGAGCGTGGTCACCCGCGCGCGCGGCGCCGCGCTCAAGCCGAACGAAGTCAACCTGATCGTGCTGGCGCCGTCCGAGATGGTGTCGGCGCTGGCGACCAAGTCGATCGCCGGCTACATCGTGGCCGAGCCGTTCAACGCGGTGGCCGAAAATGCGAAGATCGGCAAGGTGCTGCGCTTCTCGGGCGACGTCTGGAAGAACCACGCCTGCTGCGTGACCTTCCTGGCCGAGCGCGACCTGAACGACAAGCCGGAATGGTCGCAGCGCGTGACCAACGCCATCGTCAATGCCCAGCTGTGGTCGCGCTCGAACCAGGTGGAAACCGCCAAGCTGCTGGCCGCCACTGGCCCGAACAAGTACACCCCGCACAATCTGCAGGCGCTGACCAAGGTGCTGGCCACCACCGATTATTCGGACTACGAAAAGCGCCGCATCGTGGCCCACCCGGCCTGGAACCAGCGCCGCATCGACTTCCAGCCGTTCCCGTTCGCGTCGTATACGGAGGAACTGGTGCGCGCCATCGGCCAGACCAAGGTCGAGGGCGACATCAGCTTCCTGGCCAGGCTCGATCCGAAGTTCGTGGCGAAAGACCTGGTCGACGACCGCTTCGTGCGCAAGTCGATCGCCGCCGTGGGCGGCCCCGCCAAGTTCGGCCTGCCGGCGAACCTGCTGCGTACCGAAACGATCGCGGCTTGAGCATGCTGGGACGTTTCTTGTGGCCGGTCGCCGGCTTCGCGATCGCGCTGCTGCTGTGGTCCTGGGGCGCCAAGGGCCTGGAACAAAGCACGCCGATCGCCACCATGTTCGCCCCGATGGAAACCTTCGAGGCTTTCCGCGTCATGGTGCTGGGGCCGGACATCTGGGTGCACGTGGCCACCAGCCTGAAGCGCGTGGCCGTGGGCCTGGGCTTCGCCATCCTGTTCGGCGTGCCGCTCGGGATCCTGATCGGCATGTCGAAGGCCTTCAGCCAGGCCAGCACGCCGCTGTTCCAGCTGCTGCGCATGGTCTCGCCGCTGTCGTGGATGCCGCTGGCGGTGATGGTACTGGGCGTCGGCGACGCGCCGGTCTACTTCCTGCTGGGATTCGCCGCGGTGTGGCCGCTGATGCTCAGCACCGCCGCCGGCGTGGCCCAGCTCGACCCCAACTGGATGCTGCTGGCGCGCTCGCTGTCGGCCACCAAATGGGAAGTCGTCTGGCGCCTGGTGCTGCCCGGGATCACGGCGCAGATCCTGACCGGCGTGCGCCTGGCGATCGGCATCATCTGGATCGTGCTGGTGCCGGCCGAGATGCTGGGCGTGTCCGCCGGCCTCGGTTACTTCATCCTCGATACGCGCGACCGCCTGGCGTATTCGGAACTGACCGCCGCCATCATCCTGATCGGCCTGCTGGGTTACGCGCTCGACTACGCGGCGCGCTTCGTGCACGCGCGCTGGCTGCATGCAAGGCCGTCCGATCCGCTGCGCTGATGCTTCTCCTCCCCGCCTCGCGCGGGGAGTCTTCCCTTGCCTCACAACGTCGGCTGCACCGTGATCATAGCGCGGTAGTTGCCTGGCGTCGGTGCTCCCGGAAGTGGGACGAAACCGCTACGACTACCCGTCTACCCGTGCGGCGCGGCCCAGGAACGCGCATGCCCGACCGCCCGCGCCCAGCGCGCCATCAGCTCGGCGCGCCGGCCGGCGTCCATCGCCGGCTCGTAACGGCGCTCGACCTGCCATTGCGCCTCGATCGCCTCCAGCGATTCCCAATAGCCGCAGGCCTGGCCGGCCAGGTAGGCCGCGCCCAGCGCCGTGGTTTCGGTGACGCGCGGGCGCACCACCTCGACGCCGAGCAGATCGGCCTGGAACTGCATCAGCAAGTCGTTGCGCGCGGCGCCGCCGTCGGCGCGCAGCTCGGTGACCGCGCAGGCGGCGTCCTTCTGCATGGCCGCCAGCAGCTCGGCGCTCTGGTAGGCGATGGCCTCGACCGCGGCGCGCGCGATATGGGCGGCGCTGGTTCCGCGCGTCATGCCGAGGACGGCGCCGCGCGCATACGGATCCCAGTGCGGCGCGCCGAGGCCGGTGAAGGCCGGCACCAGCATCACGCCGCCGCTGTCGGGCACGCTGGCGGCGAGGGCCTCCACCTCGTGCGACTGGCGGATGACGCCCAGGCCGTCGCGCAGCCATTGCACGGTGGCGCCGCCCATGAACACGCTGCCCTCGAGCAGGTAGTCGGTGCGGTCCCCGACCGTCCAGCCGACCGTCGCCAGCAGGCGATTGCGCGAGACTGGTGGACGGTCGCCGGCATGCATCAGCATGAAGCAGCCGGTGCCGTAGGTATTCTTGACCAGTCCCTTGCGGTGGCAGGCTTGCCCGAAGGTGGCGGCCTGCTGGTCGCCGGCGATGCCGGCGATCGGGATCGCATGGCCGAACCACTCCTCGGCGGTCAGCCCGACGGCGCCGGCGCTGGGAACGACCTCGGGCAGCAGCGCGCGCGGGATGTCGAACAGCGCCAGCAGGTCGTCGTCCCAGGCCAGCGCATGGATGTTGAACAGCATCGTGCGCGCGGCATTGCTGGTGTCGGTGACGTGGCGCCCGCACAGGCGCCAGACCAGCCAGCTGTCGACGGTGCCGAAGGCCAGTTCGCCCTTCTCGGCCCGGCTGCGCGCGCCGGGAACGTGGTCGAGCAGCCATTGCAATTTGGTGGCGGCGAAATAGGCGTCGAGTTCGAGGCCAGAACGCTCCTGGATGAACGCGGCCTTGCCCGCTTCGCGCAGGCGGTCGCACGCGCCGGCGGTACGCCGGTCCTGCCACACGATGGCGTTGGCCACCGGTTCACCGGTGGCGCGGTCCCACAGGAGCGTGGTCTCGCGCTGGTTGGCGATGCCGATCGCGGCGACCTGCGCGGCCTGGACGCCGCCTTGCGCCAGCGCCTCGCGCGCGCAGGCGAGCTGGCTGCGCCAGATGTCGAGCGGGTCGTGCTCGACCCAGCCGGGCTGGGGAAAATGCTGGGGGAATTCGCGCTGGCAACTGGCCACAGGCAGGCCGGCGCGATCGAACAGGATGGCGCGCGAGCTGGTCGTGCCCTGGTCGAGGGCGAGGATGTACTGAGTCAATCGTGTCTCCGGACAGCGTGGCCGGCGCGGAACGCGAGGCGATCGGCCCGGACGACCGTCAACGACGCACGTCGGTCACGTGCGCCAGGAATTATAAGTAAAGCAGGCCGATAGGCCGGATTCTGTGTAACGCCACCTTGCGGTGGCGCATGGACAGCCATTCCTCTAGGCGCTGGATTACTCCAGCGCTCAAGCTTCCTACCCGCACGCTCCGCGAGCAACATCAACGCGTGCCTATTTGGAATTGCTCCAGGTGGAGGTTACCGCGTTTCACCGTAACTGAATACGCTCGTCTCTGTGGCCCTATTCCTCGCCTTATACCGCTGGCTTGCGCCAGACGGCTTTCAGCGGACGGCCGTTAACCGTCACCCCGCTCTGTGGAGTCCGGACCTTCCTCCCGTCCACGACCTTGCGGCGTGGACCAGCGACTGCCTGGCCTGCTTCACGGGCGCATTGTACCCGATGCGGGGTCGCACCGGGCGGTCGCGACGCAATCGGCGTCGCCGGGCCCGCCACCAGCCGGGGCGCGCCGGTTGAGTCAGCGCAAGCACCAACGTCGACAGCACGGATGGCCCGGCGATCCAGGCCCCGCCATCGCCTTGCCGTTTCTGTAATTTGATGTCGCCATTTCAAAAGCCGTTCCCGGGCCGCTCGCCTAGAATGCCGGGAGGGCCTCTTTGACAAGGATGACACTCCCATGACGCACCCTTCCCGCACCGGCGGCCAGCTCCTGGTCGATGCGCTCCACGTCCACGGCGTCGACACCGCCTTCGGTGTCCCCGGCGAAAGCTACCTGGACGTGCTCGATGCGCTGCACGACTCGAACATCCGCTTCGTGATCAACCGCCAGGAAGGGGGTGCGGCCTTCATGGCCGAGGCCTACGGCAAGATGACGGGTAAACCCGGCGTCTGCTTCGTCACCCGTGGTCCCGGCGCCACCAATGCCTCGATCGGCGTGCACACCGCCTATCAAGACTCCACGCCGCTGATCCTGTTCATCGGCCAGGTCGGCAACGACTTCGTCGACCGCGAAGCGTTCCAGGAAATCGACTACCGGCGCATGTATGGCCAGATGGCGAAATGGGTGGCCCAGATCGACCGCGCCGAGCGCATCCCGGAATACCTGGCGCGCGCCTTCCAGGTGGCCACCAGCGGCCGTCCCGGCCCGGTGGTATTGGCGCTGCCCGAAGACATGCTGGTCTCGACGGCGGCCGTGCCGGACACCCGCCCCTACCAGCCGTCGCACGGCGCCCCAATGGGCGAGCAGATCGCCCGCCTGCGCGCCATGCTGCAGCAAGCGAAGCGTCCGGTCGTGCTGCTCGGCGGCGGCACCTGGAACGCGCAGGCCTGCGCCGACCTGGCCCGCTTCGCCGAGGCCAACTACTTGCCGGTGGGCTGCACCTTCCGCTTCCAGGACCTGCTCGACAACGCGCACCCGAACTACGTCGGCGACGTCGGCATCGGCATCAACCCCAGGCTGGCCGCGCGCGTGAAAGAGGCCGACCTCGTGGTCGCCATCGGCCCGCGCCTGGGCGAGATGACGACCGGCGGCTACACGCTGCTCGATTCGCCGGTGCCACGCCAGCGCCTGGTCCACATCCATCCGGACCCCGAGGAGCTCGGCAGCGTCTACCAGGCCGAACTCATGATCGCCAGCGGCATGCCGCAAGCCTGCGCGATGCTGGCCGCGATGGCGCCGGTCGACGCCACGGCCTGGCAAGACAGCGTGGCCGAGGCCAGAATGGACCTGGCCGCCTGGCAGGCCCAGCCCGCGCTGCTGCAGCAAGGCGTGCCGCTCGACCTGTGGCAGGTGGTGCAGGACTTGATGGCCCAGTTGCCGCACGACGCCGTCGTCACCAACGGCGCCGGCAACTACGCCTCGTGGGCCCACCGCTTTTATCGCTACGGCGGCATGCGCACCCAACTGGCGCCCACCAATGGCGCGATGGGTTACGCCGTGCCGGCCGGCGTGGCCGCCAAGATCGTGTGGCCGGAGCGCACCGTGGTGACCTTCGCCGGCGACGGCGAGTTCATGATGACGGGGCAAGAGCTGGCGACCGCCGTCCAGTACGGCGCCGGCGTGGTGATCCTGGTGTTCAACAACAATATGTTCGGCACCATCCGCATGCACCAGGAACGCAGCTATCCGGGCCGCGTGTCGGGCACCGGCCTGCACAATCCGGACTTCGCCGCCCTGGCGCGCGCCTACGGCGGCCATGGGGAAGTCGTCGACAAGACCGGGGATTTCGCGCCGGCGCTGCGCCGCGCGCTCGCGCATGCCGAACAGCACAAGTTGCCGGCCGTGATCGAACTGCGCTACGACGGCAACCTGATCACGCCGAACGCCACGCTGGAGACGATCCGCCAGCAGGCGCAAAGCACCAGGGCCGGCCATTGAACGCTCGTGCGCAATCGGGGTCCGTATTGCTGCTCTGGTAAAATATTGGCTAGTTTTTCATCGCCGGCCACGCCGGCGTCCGCACGCAGTCCCGCCACCAGACACTATGTTTAGCTTCTTCAAGAGAAAAAAAGCGCCTGAAACACCGGCGCCGGAACCGGTCGTGCCGGCCGCGCCGCCTGCGTCCGCACCCGCTTCTCCCCCTGCCTCTGCCCCTGCGCCTGCCCCTGCGCCCATCGCCGCGCCCCCGGTCGTCGCCCAAGCCAGCGTCCTGCACGAGGGCGCCGACCTGTTCCCGGAAACCGCCGAACGCCCGACCACCGAGGCCGAAAAGAAGACCTCGTGGATGGCGCGCCTGAAGGCCGGCCTGTCCAAGACCTCGAGCAACCTGTCCCTGCTGTTCGTCGGCGCCCGCATCGACGAAGACCTGTACGAGGAACTCGAGGCGGCGCTCCTGATGTCCGACGCCGGCATGGACGCCACCGAGCACCTGCTGGGCGAATTGCGGCGCAAGGTCAAGGAAGACAAGTTGCTGGACGCCGCCGCCGTCAAGGCCGCGCTCAAGGAGCTGATGATCGACCTGCTCCTGCCGTTGCAAAAGCCGCTGGAACTGGGCCGCCACGCACCGCTGGTGATGATGATCTCGGGCGTCAACGGCGCCGGCAAGACCACCACCATCGGCAAGCTGGCCAAGCACATGCAAGGCTTCGACCAGTCGGTGCTGCTGGCCGCCGGCGACACCTTCCGCGCCGCCGCGCGCGAGCAATTGATGGTCTGGGGCCAGCGCAACAACGTCACCGTGATCTCGCAGCAGTCGGGCGATCCGGCCGCCGTCGCCTTCGACGCGGTACAGTCGGGCAAGGCGCGCGGCACCGACGTCGTGATGGTCGACACCGCCGGCCGCCTGCCGACCCAGCTGCACCTGATGGAAGAGCTCAAGAAGATCAAGCGCGTGATCGGCAAGGGCATGGACGGCGCGCCGCACGAAACCCTGCTCGTCATCGACGGCAATACCGGCCAGAACGCGTTGGCCCAGGTAAAGGCCTTCGACGACGCCCTGCAACTGACCGGCCTGGTCGTGACCAAGCTGGACGGCACCGCCAAGGGCGGCGTGCTGGCGGCGATCGCCCGCACCCGTCCGATCCCCGTGTACTTCATCGGCGTCGGCGAGAAGCTGGAAGACTTGCAGCCGTTCAACGCCGAAGAATTCGTCGAAGCGCTGCTCGGCTGACAGGCAAGGACCCATGATCGCATTCCAGTCGGTATCCAAACAGTACACCCACGGCGATGCGCGCGGCGCGTATGCGCTGCACGACGTCTCGCTCGACATCGCCAAGGGCGAGCTGGTCTACCTGGCCGGCCCCTCGGGCGCCGGCAAGTCGACCCTCATGAAGATGGTGGCGGCGGTGGAGCGTCCCAGCAGCGGCAAGGTGATCGTCAACGGCCAGGACATCGGCCGCATCAAGCCGGCCGGGATTCCGTTCCTGCGCCGGAACATCGGCATCATTTTCCAGCAGCAGCGCCTGCTCAACGACCGCACCATCCTGGCCAACACCATGCTGCCCCTCCTGGTGACGGGCGCCCGCACCGCGGACGCCGCACAGCGCGCACGCGCCGCGCTCGACCGGGTCGGCCTGCTCGACCGCGCCAAAGCGATGCCGCTCGAACTGTCGGGCGGCGAACAGCAGCGGGTCGCGGTCGCGCGCGCGATCGTCAACCGGCCGCAAATCATCCTGGCCGACGAACCGACCGCCAATCTCGACCGCGTGGCGGCCGACAAGGTGCTCGATGCGCTGCGCGCCTTCCACGCCGCCGGCGTCACCTGCGTCATTTCGACCCATGACGAACAAGTGCTTGACGGCGCCGCCCGCGTCATCCGCCTCGATCAGGGCCAGCTGGTCGGAGGTGCGGCATGAGCCCGTGGCTGCGCCAGCACCGCTTCGCCCTCGGGGCCGCGCTGTCGACGGTGCGCAAGTCGCCCGGCAGCTTCCTGTTCAACGTGCTGGTGGTCGCACTGGCGCTGACCCTGCCGTTCGCGGGCCTCACGCTGCTCGACAATGTGCGTCCCTTGTCCGAGCAATTGTCGGTCGATCCCGAGATCAGCCTGTTCATGCGCGACGACGCCAGCCGCGCCGATGCCGAAGCGCTGGCGCCGCGGATCCGCCAGATCGTCGCGCCGCAGGGTGGGAAAGAGGCGGACATCGCCTTCGTGCCGCGCGAGCAGGCGCTCGCTTCGCTCAAGGAGCGTAGCGGCCTGGGCGACGTGCTCGAAACCCTGGGCGACAATCCCTTGCCTGACAGCTATGTCATGACACTGGCCGGCTTCGCCGGCGTCGGCGCCGCCGACCAGGTGGACCTGATCGCCGAACGCCTGGGCGAACTGCCGGGCGTGGAGACGGTGCAGGTCGATTCGGCCTGGGTCAAGCGCCTGGCCGCGATGCTGGCCATCCTGCGCCTGGCGCTGCTGTTGCTGGCGGCCACCCTGGGCATCGTGGTGATCGCGGTCGTGTTCAATACGATCCGCCTGCAGGTGCTGACCCAGAAAGAAGAAATCTCGGTCTCGACGTTGCTGGGCGCGACGGGCGATTTCATCCACCGTCCGTTCTTCTACACCGGCGCCCTGCTCGGCCTGTGCGCCGGCGTGGTGGCGCTGGGCGTGGTGACCCTGGCCCTGCGCCCGCTCAATGGCGCGATTGGGGAGTTCGCGCGTCTGTACGGCTCGAATTTCCAGTTGATGCCGCTGGGTGGACTGGAAGTGGCCGGCCTGCTGGCAACCAGTGCCGGACTGGGCCTGATCGGCGCCCTGCTGTCGGTGCGGCGCCACCTGGCGCGCCAGCGCTGACCGCGGTCCTACAGAGTTGCAGCGAAAAAACAGCCGGGATGGTATTGAAAAAGCGATAAGCGTCACCATGTTGGTAGTATGGCGAGGCGGCCCTCCTGTGCGGCCGCCTGCCCCGTTACCGGACGAGACCACGCCGCGTGACATCGCAATACGTCCTACGGCCTAGCTGCCATCCCCTACGCCTCTACGCGCCTCAGTCCTACAGACCGCGCTGGGGCTAGGTGCGCCATTCAACAGAATACGTGCAACTACGGCCGTAACCTGTGTCTAACGTTATTCCAGTCATTCTTGGCTCACTTCTGAGCTAAATCAACTGGGCATGCAAAACCTGCTCTACAGTGGAACCGTCGGCAATTTGATTCCACAGAGCAATACTTTGAACACTCTTAAGCGCCGGGACCACTTCTGGCACTCACCCCGGGGGAGTGCTAATATATAGTCCAAGGCAATCGGAAATTCAAGTCAAGCATCCGGGTAACAAGCCGTAACAGTGGTGCCATAAGGCAATGAGCTGTGGCACATTGTGGATGCAGCAAGATTACTAAGAGGGAAATGAATATGTCCGCACAATCCGCATTGGTTCCGACCAGCAATCGTGCTCTGGGACTCGGTTTCACCGGCAATCTGGGCAACATCGACGCGTATATCTCGGCCGTCAACCGCCTGCCGATGCTCACGCACGAAGAAGAGGTATCGCTGGCCAAGCGGCTGCGCGACGACCACGATCTCGACGCCGCGCAAAAACTGGTGCTGTCGCACCTGCGCCTGGTGGTGTCGATCGCGCGCGGCTACCTGGGCTACGGCCTGCCACACGCCGACCTGATCCAGGAAGGCAATATCGGCCTGATGAAGGCAGTCAAGCGCTTCGACCCGAACCAGGGCGTGCGCCTGGTGTCGTACGCCATGCACTGGATCAAGGCCGAGATGCATGAATACATCCTCAAGAACTGGCGCCTGGTGAAGGTCGCCACGACCAAGGCCCAGCGCAAGCTGTTCTTCAACCTGCGCAGCAACAAGACCGGCCTGGATGCGATGTCCCCTGGCCAGGTCGACGACCTCGCCAAGCTGCTGGGCGTCAAGCGCGAAGAAGTGATCGAGATGGAAACCCGTCTGTCGGGCCGCGACATCGCGCTGGAATCGCCGACCGACGACGAAGACGACAAATTCTCGCCGATCGCCTACCTGTCGTCGGACCAGCAGGAACCGACCAAGGTCCTTGAGGCCGAGCAGGTCACCCGCCTGCAGTCCGAAGGCCTGGAAACGGCGCTGGGCAAGCTCGACCCGCGTTCGCGCCGCATCATCGAGGCGCGCTGGCTGGCCAACGACGACGGCTCGGGCGCCACGCTGCATACGCTGGCCGAAGAGTTCAGCGTGTCGGCAGAGCGCATCCGCCAGATCGAATCGGCCGCGCTCAAGAAGATGAAAGGTGCGCTGGCGGCTTACGTGTAAGCCGGCCTGCCTTCCTCCCCCCAAAAACCCGCTTCGGCGGGTTTTTGCTTTGGCGCCGGTCGCGCGCCGTATTTTCCCCTGCGCCAAGGCGGCAAGCGCCGCGCATCCTGCAACCAGCGGGCGCGCCTTCGCCTTCCCGTTTTCGGCCGCCGCCAACGGATTGTCGCTGCTTTGGCTAGAATGAATTCTTTGTCACGGCAAGTTCAAGGAGAGCACATGGCTGACCAAGCATCGTACGTCCCACCGACAGTCTGGACCCCGCCCGCCTCGTCGGGCGGCGCCTTCGCCAGCATCAACCGCCCGGTCGCGGGCCCGACCCACGACAAGGACCTCCCGGTCGGCAAGCATCCGCTGCAGCTGTACTCGCTGGCCACGCCGAACGGCGTGAAGGTGACGATCCTGCTGGAAGAATTGCTGGCGGCCGGCCACGCCGGCGCCGAGTACGATGCCTGGCTCATCCGCATCAACGAAGGCATGCAGTTCTCGAGCGGTTTCGTCGAGGCCAATCCGAATTCGAAGATCCCGGCCCTGGTCGACCGCAGCGCGGACCTGGCAGCGCCGGTGCGCGTGTTCGAATCCGGCTCGATCCTGGTCTACCTGGCCGAGAAATTCGGCGCCTTCCTGCCCAGGGATGGCGTGGCGCGCGCCGAGACCATGAACTGGCTGTTCTGGCAGATGGGTTCGGCGCCCTTCGTCGGCGGCGGCTTCGGTCACTTCTATGCCTATGCGCCGGAAAAGCTGCAGTACCCGATCGACCGCTATGCGATGGAAACCAAGCGCCAGCTCGACGTGCTCGACCGCCACCTGGCCGGCAAGCGCTTCGTCGCGGGCGACGAATACACGATCGCCGACATGGCGATCTGGCCCTGGTATGGCGGCCTGGTGCTGGGCCAGCTGTACGAGGCCGCCCAGTTCCTGTCGGTGCACGAGTACGCGCACGTCAAACGCTGGGCCGACGAGATCGCCGCACGGCCGGCCGTCATCCGCGGACGCAAGGTCAACCGCGCGTTCGGACCGGACGCCGACCAGGTCCACGAGCGGCACGACGCGGCCGACCTCGACTGAGCGCTACCTGAACCGCACCCGCGCGAGCACCGGATGGTGGTCGGACGGATAGCGGCCGTGGAGCGAGTCGCTCAGGGCCGCATACTTGAGCACCTCGAAGTGGCGGTCGACGTAGACGTAGTCGATGCGGTCCTGCATCGGCGCGTCGAAGCGAAAGCCGTGATAGGTGCCGACCGGCCCGTAGGGCGGCGTCCGGCTCACCTGGTAGGCGTCGCGCAGGGTCGTCGCCATCGCCCGCATCTGCGCCGTATCGGGCGTCGAATTGAAGTCGCCGACGCAGATCGCCGGTTCGCCGCGGCTGATCTCGGCGATCTTGCGCAGCAACAGGTCGCTGGACGCACGGCGGGCGACGACGCCCTCGTGGTCGAAGTGCGCCGAGAACACGAACAGCACCCGGCCGCTGGCGCGCTCGCGCAGCCTGGCCCAGGACACGATGCGATGGCAGCAGGTCGCGTCCCACCCCAGCGAAGGCCGGTCGGGCGTCTCGCTGAGCCAGAAGTCGCCCTTGTCCAGCAGCGCGAAGCGGCTCTTGCGAAAGAAGATGGCCGAATGCTCGCCGGCCTGCCTGCCATCGTCGCGGCCGACGCCGACGTGGTCGAACTCCTCCATCGCCGCCAGGTCGGCGACCTGGCCGGCCAGGCCCTCCTGCGTGCCGACGATGTCGAATTCGTGATGGCGGATCAGCGCCTTGACCATCTCTTTGCGCGCCGGCCAGGCGTTGGGGCCATCCTGGGGATTGTCGTAGCGCAGGTTGAAGCTGGCGACGTTGATGGGCGCGCTCGCTTCGAATGCGGCGGCGGGCGCACAGGCCACACCGATCAGCACGGCAAATGCAGCGAACAGGGAAAAAACGGTCTTCATGGTGGCGGGCGTGGAGAAATTGTACCGGGGTCGAGTTAAGCATATCCGGCCGGCCATGCGGCCGAACGGGGGCCCGAAGCGCCGCGGTTTACGGTCTTTACTAAACAGTGCGGACGTTTTGCGCGCCCATGAGGCTTGCGCCATCGGCGCGTCCACGCGCAGTTTCCGAACTGCGAGGGCGCGGCGCCGACCCGCAGGGCGGTCGAGTTGTTGTCGCGGTGGTGGCTGAACCAGGCGCTGGATGCCAGGTCGGCGCCGGTTCCCACCGCCCGTTGCGCAACAGTGATCAAGTGCCCTCTGCCGCGCCGGCCTTGGGCGGCTGCGTGGGCCGTACGCGGATGCTGGAAATGATCTCGTCCCATAGCGCGAGGGCCGCTGGCTGCGACAGCGAGGATGGCACCGGCCCGTCGTCGCCACTGCCGGTCTTCATCATCAGGTGCACTTCGGGGACGAATACATTGTCTTGACTGCCGTCCACCTCCCATCGGAACCCGTAGATGATGGAAAAGTTCTCTTCGAGCACCTGTTCAACGAGTTCGTCACCGGTCAGGCCACCGATCGTACGCGGCGCGGCGCGCAGCTTCGTGAAACGGGCGCTGACGAACATGGGCGCCCGCGCGTGGGAGGCGGCAGCCCTCTCGAGCAGTCCCCTGCCTGGCTTGGTGCCCGCGGTCGTGTCGAACTTGATGTCGATGTCCGGGCGGCTCGGCAGGCCGGCCACCATCACGATCCGCTCGCCCTGGACGGCCTTGAGCGGTTCTCGCACATAGGCTTGGTCGAGGCAGAAACCAGGCTCGGAGGGCATGCGGTTGCCGGGGTTGGCCACAAGCTGGTGAACAAGCCTGACGAGGTTTTCCAAGGCCGCCTGCTGGAATTCCTTGCCCGCTACCTCGATGGTGATGCCATTGCCATGCATGTGCGCTTCGAGCGTGAAGTCCTCATAGCGATAGTGCCTCTCAGCGCTCGATGTATAAGCGCTGCCCTCGGTAACAACTCGCTCATGCATGAATATTGTTCCTGCAAGACCACTGTCGGTCTTCACATCCCTGACAATTTCCAGATTGTCGTTCCCACCAAGCCAGTCCGGTTTGGCCCTTATCTCCGCTTCCCGTTCTGCCAGCCGCGCGCTGAACGCCTCCGCGCTTTCTGCGGATGCACCGATGCTGAAGCCACTGATGTTTCCTGTGACGAAGCTGTATTGCGCTTCAGCCGGCAGGTCGATCAGCATCCTGCCGACACATACGGTTTGCATCTTTTCCGTCATCTTCGCCACCTCATATCTGTCCAGCACGGCGCCTACCGCCCACGTGCCCGTCAATGCCGCGAACACCACGGCCCATACCCGGGCCCACCTCTTCTGCAAATATCTCATTCGGGTAGCCCTTGTACGATCCTGACAATCAGGCGCAGCGTGAGCATCAGCATGTCCTCGCTCTTGTAGGCGTCCTGATGGTCATGGCCGCGTGTCTCGAACAACTGCCGGATATTGCCGGCCGGCCCAGCGCCGGACTGGTGTGGCACGGTGCCGTCGCCCCGGGTGTCGGGGGGTTCCGGCCTGAAGAGCATCTCGCAGCCGGGTTCGACGCCAACGAGCCGGCCTTCAGGGTAATGGTGGATGAACCTGCCTTCGTTGACGTTGGATGGGGTGAGGACGGTACGCGACGCGGGCGGTCTGCGCCCGGCCCAGCGCACCTGACCGAAGGCGCGTCGGTCGGGATCGGCCCCGTAGAAGGCATAGGTGTTGGGATGGTAGTAATTTCCCAAGTGCTGCTTATGGAAGCGCTCCGCTGTGTCGATGGCTTTCTCGATGGCGGCTTCCACAGTCCCATTCTTGTTCTCGGGCTTGTACTTCCCCGCCGGGTCGGCCAATGCAGGATCGACCAACCGATACCAGGACGTCAGGTCGCGATAAATTTTGTAGGGGTCGGGCTTGGCTTCGTTGGGCAGATGCAAACAATCGAGAACGGCATCCGGCACGGCCTGACTACCAGACGGCTGCCTGACGCTCACATGTAGCCACGGTCCCGGGTACAAGTGATTCGGAAGCAATTCGAGCGGACCGGGCGACGTTGCCAGTACGGGCGTGGTGTCGTGGGTCGTCGCGCCCAGAATCATCGCGGCGAAGCGGCCCACGAAGTCGTTGACCTCGGTGCCACAAGCCATCCGGCGGTAAGCGACGGGAGCACCCAGGGCCGGCATCACGCCATGGATCACGCCGGCGATCTTGTCAGGAATGCGTCTGGCGCAGGCGCGCGCGACCAGGCCGCCCATCGAGTGCGTCACTAGAATGACTTGCTCGCACTTGCGCTTGTGCGCCTTCCAATAGCCGATGATGTCGTCGATGCGCTGTTCAAGGCGCTGCGACGCCTCCTGCGCGCTGCGCAACCAGTGATATCCGGCGCCGTAGACCGGATAATGGTGGAGCGCATGCCGTTCCAGCTCGGCCTCGGTCAGCGGCTCCATGCGTGCGAAGCCCCACTTCGCAGGATCGCAGTCCATGACTTCCTGCCAGTGTGGCCGAACCCGCCGCATATCCTCCGCGTAGCGGCGGTAGAAGGTCTGGTTCAGGCGCGTTTCCAGCACACATAGCAGGTCGATGTAGGAACCGGCATGCAGCTCGCCCCACCAGCGCTCGCGCGCCAGTTGGGGGTGGACGTGCGGCCCCCACTGCTCGTGTCGGATGTGCGGTTCGCCGCCGTCGTCCACCTCCAGCGTCTCGGGATCGAGCAGCCGCTGGCGCTGGCCGGGATCGTATTGATCCCAGACCAGCGCATCCCACAATCCGCCAGGCCTCGTGTTGGGCGGCCGCCAGGCTGGCTTGCCAGGCTTGACCTCGTCGTTCACTTCTTCCCGCGAGCGTGGCTTGCTCTTTGCCCTGAGGTTGGTCCCCATGATGCCGGGAACGACGATCACGGGCACGGTGCTCCTCGGGGGCATCAATGCCAGGCCTCGGATCTTGAAGTCGATCGGGGTGGCGACGGACATCGCCTGCCAGCCCCCGTCGGGCAAGGGCAGCAGAGGCCGCAAGGGGCGTGTCGGTTCGGACATGGACGCGGAAGGCTGCTCGTATCGTCAAGATCGCGATACTGACATGCGAACGCCAGCGCTTTCTTGCGAAGACACAACAGACTAGCCGCCCTCACTCGGCGAAAAAAGATTCCCGAGGATGGCGTCAGGCCACCGTTCAGGCCGGCGACAGCATGTAGCCGGCGCCGCGCACCGTCTTGATCAGCGACTTGGCCCGCCCCAGCGCCTTGCGCAGGCGCAGCACGTGCACGTCCACCGTGCGCTGGTCGAGCGACGCGTGGGCTTCCCACAGCTGTTCGAGCAGCTGGGCGCGCGTAAACACCTGGCCCGGATGGCACAGCAAGAAACGCAGCAGCCGGTATTCGGCGTGCCTGACCTCGACCTTGTGGTTGCCGACCCGCACGCTGCAGCTGAGCGGATCGAGCACCAGACGGCCCGAGCGCAACAGGCGCGAGCCGGGCGACAGCTCGCGCGCGGGTTCGAGCGGGGCCTGGGGAATGAATTCGGGATGGGGGACGGGCGCCGGCAGGCTGGCGGGACGTTCGCCCTCCGCGCATTGCGCCGCCAGCAGGATCACCGGCTGCGCGCGCAGGCGGCGGTCGCCGCGCAGGCGCGCCAGCAGGCGCATGCCGCCTTCATTGCGCAGCATCGATTCCTGCAGCAACAGTTCCGGGCGTTCGCGCCCGATGAAGTCCCAGGCATGCGCCAGGCTCGGCACGTCATGCCAGACCCACTCGTCCTCGTGCAGCGAGAACTTGAGCAGCTCGGCAATGGCCGGCTTGTCGTCGATCACCAGGACGATCGTGTTCGCCGTTGTCATGGGATGCCCAAAAAGAGAGGTTTTGCGTTGTTGCGACGCACGGTGCGCGCCCCAACGACGATCCGGCAGCCAGGCTGCCGGATCGATTGCCGTGAAGGCGAGTTACAGGATGGCCTTGCCCGAGGCATCCTTCAGGTTGGCTTTCCAGGCGTCCTGCACTTGCTTGACGACGCTGGCCGGCATCGGCACGTAGTCCAGCTCGGCAGCTGCCGGGGCGCCGTTCTTGAACGACCAGTCGAAGAACTTCACGACTTCCCGGCCTTTGCTGGCGTCGGCCTGGGTCTTGTGCATCAGGATGTACGACACGCCGGTGATCGGCCAGCTCTGCTTGCCGGCGCCGTCGGTCAGCACCACGCCGAAGCCGGGAGCCTTGGTCCACTCGGCGTTGGCGGCGGCGGCCTTGAACACGTCGTCCGACGGTTGCAGGTCGACGCCTTCCCTGTTGCGCAACTGGGTGTGCGACAGCTTGTTCTTCTTGGCATAGGCCCACTCGACGTAGCCGATCGCGCCCTTGATACGCTGCACGTTGGCGGCGACGCCTTCGTTGCCCTTGCCGCCCACGCCCACGGCCCACTTCACGGTGGTGCCCGAACCGATATTTTCTTTCCATGCCGGGCTGGTCTTGGCCAGGAAGTCGGTGAACAGGAACGAGGTGCCCGAGCTGTCGGCGCGGCGCACGACGGTGACATCCAGCGCCGGCAGTTTCACGCCCGGGTTCAGGGCGGCGATCTCGGGCGCGTTCCACTTGGTGATCTTGCCCATGTAGATGTCGGCCAGCAGCGGACCGGTCATCTTCAGCTGGCCCGGGGTCACGCCGTCGATGTTGACCACGGTGACCACGCCGCCCATGATGGCCGGGAACTGCATCAGGCCTTCCTTGTCCAGCTCTTCCGCTTTCAGCGGCATGTCCGATGCGCCGAAGTCCACGGTCTTCGCCTTGATCTGCTTGATGCCGGCGCCCGAGCCGACCGACTGGTAGTTCAGGCCGGTGCCGGTGGCGGCCTTGTAGCTCTCGGCCCACTTGGCATAGACCGGATACGGGAAGGTCGCGCCCGCGCCGGTGATGTCGGCGGCGAACGAGGTCGTCATCACGAGCGTGGCGGCAGCGCCGGCGAGGATCTTCTTGAGCATTGTTTTTCCTAACTGGGTTAAGGGATGTGTTGGACTACAGGAAAAAGAATAGCGTCCGAATATGACCTGTTTATGACTTGACCATGGCTTGTCCGTTCGCTGTGTCGCGACCGTTTGCTTGCGGTTTTGCTATCATGGGTTTCCCGTCAAACCCTGGATGACACCGATGCGCACCCTGCCCTGCGTCCTCGCCGTTGCCGCCGCCGGCCTGCTGTCCGCCTGCGCCACGCCCGACCACCTGCCCGACGCCCAGTACACGCTGAGCGAGCGCCAGACCCTGAGCCTGCCGCAGCTGCCGGTGGATTCGCGCCTGACCCTTACCTACGAGGGCGCCGACGACAGCCGCTGCCCGGACAATGCGCGCTGCATGTGGGCCGGCCAGCTGGCCTACCGCTTCACCCTGCGCATCAACAACGTGGCGCAGGGCTTCTGGCTGGTGCAGGGCAAGCCTGGCTTCACCTCGCCCGGCCTGCGCGGCGCCCGCGTCGAGCTCGATCCCTCGTTCGTGCCGCAGCCGCGCGGCATGGCGCAGGCGAAACCGGCCTCGTATCCGGTGGTCTTCAATATGTACGGCCGCTGATGGCGGCGGGCCGCCTGCCGCGGGCTGCACTGGCGTGCGGCCTGGTCCTCGCTGTTTCCTTCCAGAGCGTTGCGGCCGCGCCGGTCATGACCGGCACCGGGGGCGCCGTCGCCACGATCAGCGTTCAGGCCTCGCAGGCGGCGCTCGCCATCCTGAACGAAGGCGGCAATGCGGTGGACGCCGCGGTGGCCGCGGCCGCCACGCTGGGCGTCACCGACCCGTTCAGCTGCGGCATCGGCGGCGGTGGCTTCATGCTGATCTACCTGGCCAGGGACAAGCGCGTGATCGCCATCGACCACCGCGAGACGGCCCCCGGCGCGGTGGGGCCGCGATGGTTCCAGCACGATGGCAAGCCGCTCGACTTCGAGACGGCGGTCGCGAGCGGGGCCGCGGTCGGCGTGCCGGGCACCGTGCGCGGCTGGCACGAGGCGCTCGAGCGCTACGGCAGCATGCGCTTTTCGCAAGTGCTGGCGCCGGCGATCACGGTGGCCGATGGCGGCTTTCGCATCAACGCGAATTTCAGCAAGCTGGTGGGACAGAACGAAAAGAAATTCCGGCAGTTCGCGCCGACGAGCGAGCTGTACCTGCACAAGGGCAAGGCGCTGCCCGCCGGTACGCTGCTGCGCAATCCCGGCATGGCGCGCGCCTACCGCGAGATCGCGCAAGGCGGCGTGAAAGCGTTCTATGAAGGGCCGATCGCGCGCGCCATCGTCGACAGCGTCAACCGGCCGCCGGTCGCGCAAGGCTACGCCGTGCGTCCCGGCGCCATGACGATGGCCGATCTCGCCAACTACGAGGCGCGCATCCGCCCCGCCCTGCGCAGCAGCTATCGCGGCTACGAACTGTACGGCATGTCGCTGCCCAGCAGCGGCGGCCCGACGGTGGCGCATGCGCTCAACATCCTCGAGGGTTACGATCTCGGGTCGCTGCCGCGCGCCCGCGCCGAACACCTGTACCTGGAGGCCAGCCGCCTGGCCTTTGCCGACCGCGACGCCTATCTGGCCGACCCGGAATACGTCGATGCGCCGCTCGCCGGCCTGCTCTCGAAGCAGTATGCCGCCGAGCGCCGGGCGCTGATCGATCCGCGCAAGGCCGCGCCGGGCGCGGTGGCGGCGGGCGACCCCTACCGCTATCAGAACGACTTGAGCGTCCCCCTGCGCATGCAACCGGCCGCCGCCATCAAGCTCGCGCCCGAGAGCGCGCACACCACCCACCTGACGGTGTCGGACAAGGACGGCAACGTGGTGGCGTACACCTTCACCATCGAATCCTGGGGCGGCAGCGGCATCGTGGTGCCGGGCTACGGCTTCCTGCTCAATAACGAGCTCACCGACTTCGACTTCGACGCCACCGGAGCGCACCCGAACGTGCCGGAAGCCGGCAAGCGGCCGCGCTCGAGCATGGCGCCCACCATCGCGCTCAAGGACGGCAAGCCGGCCTTCAGCATCGGCAGCCCCGGCGGCTCGACCATCATCACCACGGTGCTGCAGACCATCGTCAACCACGTCGACTTCGGCATGCCGATGGACCAGGCGCTCGACGCGCCGCGCATCAGCCAGCGCAATGCGCCCGCGACCTCGGTCGAGCCGCGCTTCACGGACACGGCGCAGGCACGCGCCCTGTCGGGCTTCGGCCAGCGCTGGGAAAGCCCGGCCGAGGAAATCGGCGCGGCCAATGCGCTGGTGTTCAATCCGGACGGCACCGTCACCGCCGTCAGCGAAGGCAAGCGCCATGGCGTGGGCACGGCGCTGGTGCAGCGTCGTGGGCACTAGGCCCGACGATCCTCGGTTGCCTGTTGAAGTCGGCGCGCGCAACCTGATAGCGACAGGGTCAAGCGACAGGGTCAGATCACGGCATGCAACATGACTTTCGCCCGTCAATCCATCCTTCCCGCTGGAAAAGCGAATGGACCCCGGATCATGGAACGGTAGCGGCGCACCGTCAGGACGGCGGTCAGCACGACCGACAATCCGGCAGCAGTCGGAAATACCGGCAAGTCCAGGATCCTGCCCACGAATAGGCCCGCCAACAGGCAAGCTCCTGCGATCGCCAGCACGAGCAGCCATTGCACGACAGAATTCCAGCGCGGCCGTCGCGCATGCTCGCGCAGCGGCAGGATGAGGACCGGCAGAGCCAGGCTGCCCAGGCAGGCCACCAGCAGGAGCTCACCCGCGCCGCCGCCGGACAGGGACGTGCACAGGATGGAGGTGGCCGCCGCCATCGCCCAGGCCGCCAGGCTGCTGCGCAGCATCGTCGATGCCAGCAGTCGGTTGAAGCGCGGCGCGGTGGCGGGCATGGCCGGCGCCAGCCTGAGTAGTGGCTGGCCGGCGGGCGAATCCGTCATGCTCGTCAGCAGCATCGTATGCAACTGGAACAGCAATAGCGGCAGCAGGCTCCAGACCCAGCCGGTCTCGACGACCAGTTCGGCCGCCTTCCGATGTCCGCTCAGATGGATGAGTGCCATCATCCCCAGCGCGAACACACCCACGAGGCCGATGACCAGCGCGCTGCCGCCCAGTTGCAGGCCGGATCCACTACCGTGCAGGAGCATCGCGCCCAGGTCGCGACGGCCGCTCGCCCGACGCAGCGAGCGGGCCTGCCACCAGCGCATGAAGCGGCCATCCTCGCGCTTGCGCATCGCATCCTTGTCACGCCAGACATTGCGCTTTTCCAGCCGGCGCCAATGGCGATCGCCCGCGCGCGGAAAGATCGTCCGGATGGTCGCCAGGCCCGGCGCCGCCAGCATGGCCGCCAGCAGCGGCAGGAAGGCCGGATGGGCCATCATGGCGTATGCCCAGTCCGGTATCAGGGTTGGCAATCCCATCAAGGGCCAGATCGCGAGGATCACGACCGAGCCGGCGCCGCTGCCGGTTGCCGCCAGCGCCAGGCCGAGCGACGCCACCATCGCCCAGGCCACGCGCAGGACGATGTCCGACGCGCTGCCTGTATTGGCAAGCGCCAGGCCGGCGATGCAGAGCACCCACACCGTCATGGCCAGCGTCAGCAGGCGTGCACGCATTCCCGGTACCAGCTGGGCATTCGCGGGAGAATTGAGCTTGAAGGCGCCGGGCAGAAAGCCCCAAGCCCATGTGAGGAGGACCATGCTGCACAGTGCGTTTGCGCCCCAGCTTGCCGCAGTGTCCAGGTCGTATATTTTCCAGGCGAACGCCGCTACCGCCAGCGACAGGACCGGCGTCAGCCAAAGGACGAGCCGATGGGCATACGGGTGCACCTGCGCCAGCGCCGAGCGCCACAGCAGTCCATATTGCGCCAGGCGCGGGCTCACCGGGTCACCTCGATGAACAGGTCTTCGAGGTTCGACGGCGCCCGCGCGCCGGGCGCCACGTGGCCGGCGGCGCCGTCGAGCAGGTCGTCGAGGTCGCCTTCGAGCACGATGCGGCCGCCCTTGAGGAAAGCGACGTCCAGCGCCACGCGCTCCAGGTCGGTGAGGATGTGGGTCGAGAACACCACCGTGGTGCCGCGCTCGATGACGCCGTCGATCAGTTCGGTCAGGAAGTCGCGCCGGCCGGCCGGGTCCAGCGCCGACACCGGTTCGTCCAGCACCAGCAGCTCGGGATCGTGGGCCAGCGCGCGGATGATCGACAGGCGCTGCTGCTCGCCGCCGGACAGGCGCCGGATCGGTTTATTGCGCATGGCGAGGTCGATGCCCCAGCGGCCCAGCAAGCCCTCGACCTTGGCATCGTTCCAGCGCGGATACAGCGCCTTGAAGTAGTCCAGCATTTGCAGCGGCGTCATCCAGTCAAACAGGTCGGACTTCTGCGGAACGTAGCCGATGCGGGCGCGGGTCGCCTCCGACAGCGCGTCGGGAGACTCGCCGAACAGCGCGATGCTGCCGCCGTCGATCTCGCGCAGGCCCAGCAGGCATTCCATCAGGGTCGACTTGCCGGCGCCGTTACGCCCCAGCAGGCCGACCACCTGGCCCGGTCCGACTTCCCAGTCGAGGCCGTCGAGTACGGTCTTGCTGCCGAAGCGCCTGGCGACGCCGCGCATCTGGATCGGGAGTACGGTCAAGGTGATTCCTTCAAGATGGTTGTGAAGAGGGACAGAACGGTGTCGGGATCGAGTTCGAGCTCGCGCGCCTCACGCGCGGCGCGTTCCAGCGCGGGACGCAGCAGCGCCAGGCGCTCGCCGCCAGCGCTCGCCCCGCCCCTGCCGGCCGGCCGGTCGGCGACGATCATGCCGATGCCGCGCCTGCGCTCCAGCAGGCTTTCCAGCTCGAGCAGGCCATACGCCTTGGACACCGTCATCGGATTGACGGCAAGCTGCAGCGCGACCTCGCGCACCGACGGCAGCGCATCGCCCGGCGCCAGATGGCCGCCGGCTACCAGCCGACGCACCTGCTCGACCAGTTGCCGGTAGATCGGCTCGGTAGAACCAGGGACGATCGAGAACAGTTGGGGAGAATGGCTGGACATCGCGTATTAGTGTATTAGTTGGTTAATACACTAAGCGATCATGATCTGCTCGTCAATAGCGGTCGAGATTTTATCCGCCATGGGTACGCGCACTTCCAGCGCATTGAGCGCACGTTGTCGATGTCCGCCTCCTTGCGGCCGGCATCAGCCACAGGAGACCATCCACAGCGCAGGGATCGGAACGATCATGGATAAGGCCGGCGTGGAAACTGCCTAAAGGATCCAGACATGACGCAGAGAAACAAGCTGATGTCGGTCAAATTCCGGTTGGCAGCGGCAGGGTAACGTGACCGCTGAATTCTTAAGTGCGCTATGACCACAGCCATTGGAGGCGATGAATGGGTGAAAGCCAGGGAATCGCGGTCGGCGCCGCGTTGTCAGCGTTCAGCGGCGCATCCCAACACAACCGGCTCATGCGGCTCGACTTTCCATTTAAGGACGGGCCACCTGCGGTCCTTCTGCCGAACAAGCTGGTCGCGCATGAGGAGGTGTCGCGCAGTTTCCGCTTTGACATCGAGGTGCTGTCGGACGATCCGCGCATCCCGCTGAAACTGTTGATGGGCCGGATGGTGACCATCTCCCTGGTGCGGGAAGACGGATCGCTGCGCTACTTCAACGGCCATATCACCGAGTTCCGCTTCCTGCGCAGCGATGGCGGCTTCGCGTTTTACCGGATGGTGCTCGAACCCTGGCTCGCCTTCGGGCGCCTGCGCAAGGACAGCAGGTCGTTCCACAATAAAAGCGTGCGGGAGATTACCGAGGAAACCCTGAAGCATTACCGCCAGGCCCACTGGCACATGTATACGATGATCGACGAGTCGAAGCTGACCGTTGCCAACCAGTATAACGAGACCGACTACAACCACCTGCACCGGCGCTGGGAAGCGCTTGGCCTGCACTACTGGTACGAACATACATTCGACGGCCACAAGCTCATGATCTCGGACAACAGCTTCCTGGCCTGGCCGATCGACGAGGAAGCGTACGTCATCTCGTTCCACGACCAGGGCGGCTCGCGCGAGGACGACGGGGTTCACGCGTGGACGGCCATCCGCCGGCTTGGTTCGGGCAAGACCACGCTCGCCTCGTTCGACTACAAGAATCCGAGGGCGCAACGCGTTGAAGCTCCTTCGGTCAACCGGCAAGGTGACTTCTTAACCTACGAAATCTACGAGGACCTCGGTGCCTATGGCTTTCGTTTGCTCCGCGAGGGAGAGCAACTGGCTGGGCGGCGCATGGACGAGGCGGAGAAAGACACGCAATACTTCGAGGCTGCCGGCAACGAAAGGTTCGTGCTGCCCGGCCGCACGTTCAAGCTCGGCGGCCACTTCAGCGCCGAGACGCGCTCGCGCGAGTACGACGCCGAACCGCGCCGCGGCATCGGCGACCGCTATTACCTGATCCTGTCCGCCGACCACGAGGTATCGAACAATTACCAGGCCGGCCCGGGCGCACCTTCGCACTACGAAAACCGCTTTACGTGCATCCGCCAGGAGATCCGCTGGCGTCCCGGCCGCAACTTCAACAGCGAGCCCGTCATCTATACGGGGCTGCATACCGCCATCGTCGTCGGCCCGGCCGGCGCCGATATCCACACCGATGGCTACGGACGCGTCAAGCTGCAGCTTCACTGGGACCGGCTGGGCAATTACGATGAAAGGAGCTCGCCCTGGATCCGGGTGATGAGCCCGGCGGCCGGCAGCGAATTCGGGCAGATCCGGTTGCCGCGTGTCGGCGAGGAAGTAGCAGTTATCTACCCTAACGGGAATATCGACCATCCGCTCGTACTCGGCGCGCTCTACAACCAGGCACACATGCCGCCGTGGTCGCTGCCGCAGCAGCAGTCGCTCGCCGGCCTGCGCAGCCGGGAGCTTGGGGGCGGAGGGCGCGGCAATCACCTTGTCCTCGACGACACGAAAGACAAGATCCAGGCCCAGCTGAAGAGCGACCATCAATGCAGCCAGTTGTCGCTCGGCCACATTACGCGCATCGAAGACACCAGCGGGCGCAAGGACGCACGCGGCGAAGGCTGGGAACTGCGCACCGATGGCCATGGAGTGGCACGTGTAGCCAAGGGGCTGCTCATCACGACCGAAGCGCGGCAGGCAGCGCGTGGCCCAATCAAGGACATGGGCGAGACCTCACGCCGGCTCACGCTCGCTGCCGAACAGCACAGATCCTTGGCCGAGGTCGCGCAAAACAACGGGGCACATGATGCAGGCAATAGCCAGACTGATGTAGCTGTCCCCCTCAAGATGCAGACCGACGAGGTACGCGGCGATGCCGGGGGCGCGAATGGCTTTCCCGAGCTGACAGCTCCGCATCTTGTTGTCGCCAGTCCAGCTGGCATCGCTACTACGAGTGGGCTCGACACCCATATCGCCAGCGAACGTCACACGGCCATTACCAGCGGGAAAGACGTTTCAGTGGTTGCCGGGACCAGCCTTTTCGCGAGCATTCGCCAGACTTTCCGGTTGTTTGTGCAAAAGGCTGGAATGAAGCTTATTGCTGCTTCTGGTGACATAGACATTCAGGCGCTGTCGCACAGTATCAAGGTGCTGGCTAAACTCGAGATTTCTCAGCAAGCGAATCGCATCACGATCAGTGCCAAGGAAGAAGTGGTGATCAACGGTGGCGGGAGTTATGCCAGGTTCGCCGGAGGATCGATCGAGATTGGCACAAGCGGTTCGTTTGTTGCTCACGCCTCGACGCACAGCCTTCCTGGCGGCAAAAGCATGAACGTAGCGATTCCGATAACCGCTGCCAAATTCGGGTCGTCGCTTGCTGCCGAACAGATGCTAAGTGATCTCACCGAAAGTTTAACTTGGGTGGAATTCAAATTAGTTGATGAAACCGGTCCCATTCCAAACGAAGCCTATGTGCTTACTGACCCCAGCGGCAATAAACATGTCGGGAACGTCAATGAGCAAGGAGGTGCTCGTGTCGAGGCCATCCCTGCCGGGCACTGCAAGATAGAATTCCCAAATCTGGGATCTACGCTTGAAGTTCCGACAAGCTGAGCAAATCCAGCTCGGACGCTCATTTACCTCTAGGATCCTTGATCGTGCCAACGATAAATGCAACCCCTAAGAGTACTAAAGATGGCATTGGCATTGCGACCAAACAGGTCACAACAATTCAGGTTCAATCACCAACTATCGAGATTTTGGTCGGTGGGCCTTATCGATCACATGGTGAAGAACATACCTACGGGCACGTCGCCCTACGCGTAATCACCCCCGATAATGAGTTTGTTTATGATTTTGGCAGGTACAATGGCGAAAGTGGTCCTTTTGGTCAAGGCAGACTTCGTGTGTGGACTAAATTCACGAAATACATCGCCGGCGAAAATGCTACCGGGCGCACAACTACCGGATTCGTTTACAAAATCCCTGCCGCATCGGCAGCTAACATAAACGCCCATTTCACGTCCCTTATTGGCAACCGCCCGGTCTTAAAGGCATACGGAGACCACATGAAGGAATATCGATTGGCAGTGGATTACCATGCCCTGAATAATAACTGCACTACCACGGCGATGACAGGGGTACGCGTTGCGATCCGGGATCTAGATTTCGACGTGCCGACGCACAATATTGGCACAGGCATGAGCTTCGTGGAGAAAGTCGGCGCAAGAGGTGCTGGCTGGCCCAGCCACATCTTCATGCCAGCCGACCTGCAAAAAATGTTAGAAAATAACCCGAAACACCGCCCGGACAAGGTCGAAAAATATGGTGGTGCAAAATGAAAAAGAAAATTGTATCCTTCACTGTTGCATCCTTAATTTTCATCGCAGGAGTTCTTACCTCTTTCCTCTGGAAGATTACAATGGACACAAAACCTTCGTACCGTCTCAAAGAGCCGATGCTGATTTCCAACAGCAGCGGCGCGCCCTACTACATGATCCCTGCAAACACTGTCCTTCACTTCGAAAAGGGATTTGCTGAAGGGCACCAACTCTACAAGATTGATGTATTTTTCAAAGGCGAACTGCCTGCCGACCAGCTGCCGCCGGAAACAGCCTCAGAGTCCACATGGCTCTATTCGCTTGATGCCGACGATGTTCAAAAGGTGCTTCAACAATATCCGTTATCAAAAGAGGATCTTGTGCAGATCATGAAAGCGCGGAAAATGACGCGCGACGATCTGGCGCAAATCGTCCGGGACTGGAAGGATGAGTAGACCCCCAGCATTACAGAATGCAAATGAAAAAAAATGCGGCTGTTGCAATGTTGACGTCAGGATCCATCTTTCTGACATACCTTCTCTTAGCAACTGGAGTTTTTCCCATCACGTCGAAAATAGCATTCAAACTCGAAGAACCACTTTTGATCGAGGGCGAGCAGCAAAAGACGTACTCGCTGCTTCCGGCCGGATTAATACTTTATCTCGATAAGATCTGGGCGGAAGCACATCAGACCTTTCACGTATGTTTTCACTTTAAAGGCGAATTCAGCGCGACTCCTGCAGATCCCAATTCGATTTCACCGCTTTGGCTGAGGAAAGCAGATCGTGAAGCGTTGCCGAAGTTGCTCAACGATTATCCGCTAAGCAAGCAAGAGCGCGTAGTGTTTCCTGCAAGCTAAAAGTGTGAGCAAGTTTGAATTAACACAAATTTTGCGTGAATGGCCGGAAGAACAAAGCAAACTTAGCCCTTAAATTAAGGCTGATTAACTGAACAAGCGAGTTGCGCTTACTGGAAACGCTATGTCCCTAAAAATCATAACGGTTGACGATAAAACCGATCACGGCGGCACCGTCATCAGCGGCTCGCCTAGTCACGATATTCGGGGACGCGCGATTGCAAGGCTCGGCGATCAGGTCGACTGTCCGCAGCTCTACCCTGGAGGCAAACCACATGGGGTTAACAAGATTGTTACTGCCTTCAACTCTTTCACTGTCAATGGCACACCGGTCGCGGTCGAGGGGTGCACGACAGAGTGTGGCTGTAAGCTGATCGGCAGTCAGCCAGTCAGCGTCGGCTAACGCTGCTGTGAGAGACGAATAAAAGCGTCACCATATCTGATTCTAACTATTTATTTTTTGTCAGTTCGAGCGTAGGCGGACGGAAAATCCACTGCCGATATTGGCAGCGGGCAAGTTTAGCTGTCATGTCCCGGCCACTCAGTATTTCCGCCCCTGCTCTTCCTTGCTGATGGAGCCATAGAGCCAATGGTCGACCGTGTCAACCTCGACCGGAATTTCATGCGCGATGGGTACGCGCTGCCGTCCGCAAAAAAAACAGGGACGAAAAAAAACCGGAGCTTTGGCTCCGGTCTTTGTTCAATCGACGTAGCCGATTACAGGTGTATCTTAATCTGCGGCATCAAATCGTCGAAGGTGCGGCCGGTGCCGTTCTCGCCGATCGCATGCATCTTCCACTCGGTGTTGTGGCGGTACAGCTTGGCCATGATCTGGGCCGAGTGCGAACCGGTCACCGACAGGTTGAAGCGCGCCACCTCTTGCTGATTCGCTGCATTGATCAGGCGGCAATAGGCGTTCTCGACGGTCGAGAAGTTCTGGCCGGTGAAGCTGTTCACCGTAAACACCAGCGCCTTGACGTTCGCCGGCACGGCGCTCAGGTCGACATGGATCTGCTCGTCGTCGCCATCGCCGGCGCCGGTGCGGTTGTCGCCCGAGTGCGAGATGCTGCCGTCGCGGCTCTTGAGCTGGCGGAACCAGACGGTATCGATCGCATTGTTCGACTCATCGAACATCACCACCGAGGCGTCCAGGTCGACGGCTTCGGACTTGCCGCCGCCGAAGCCGAAGAAGCCCTTCGACTTGATCGCATCCCAGCCCAGCCCCATCGTGATGCGGCTCAGACCGCCGCCGCCTTCCTTGTCCAGGGAGATCTTCTGTCCCTTTTGCAGATTGACTGACATCGTTATTCCTCCTTATTTTGCGGGCGCCTGCATCCAGGCCTTGAATGCAGTACGGTTACGCGAACATACATAGACCTTGCCACGCCCCGAGAAACGCAGGACCATGCCCTCGCCGCTGGTCTGGCTGTTGATCAGGTTACCCAGGAAGCCGCCGCTGGTGCCGGTCGTGATCGAGATTTCGTAGCGCAGCGTGCTGTCCCAGCACACCACGTGCGAGTTGTCGATGATCGCGTCCTTGCCCGGCTCGACGTCAAGCACCGACATCGAACCGAAGCCCGACACCACCACCTGGCCCTGGCCGCCCGTCTCGGTGACGAAAAAGCCGCCGCTCTGCGCGAACAGCGCGTTGCCCAGGCTTTGCGTGCGCACCCGCAGGTCCACGCCGGAGCTGGCCGCGACGAAGGCGCCATCGCTGATGATGTAGTTGTTCGGACCGACGTCGACGATCTGCATCGCGCCCGGCAGGGTCGGCGACAGCAGGCAGTCGCCATCGCCGCGGACCGCTTCGATATGCTGCTGGAAGAACGACTCGCCGTTGGCGAAGGTACGCATCAGCGCGCTGCCGAGGCCGCCCTTCATCTTGCCCTTGAGATCGAGGGTCGATTCCATCATCACCATCGCGTCGGATTCGCAATAGATGGTCTCGCCCTGCTTCATCGACACGTGCAGGAAGGGATCGACATCCCCGGTCACGGTAAATACTGGCATTTGGCTTCCTTTCATGAGGCGGTCCCATGGACCGCCCCCACAATACCTTAAACGTTCACGCCGTAGTTGCGGGCGAGTGGCCCCAGGCCGCCGTTGAAGCCCTGGCCGATCGCGCGGAACTTCCAGTCGGCGCCGTTGCGGTAGATTTCACCGAAGATCATTGCCGCTTCGGTCGAGCTGTCTTCCGACAGGTCGTAGCGCGCGACTTCCTGGTTGGTGGCGTTGTTGACGCAGCGGATGAACGCCTTGCCGACCATGCCGAAGTTCTGGCGACGCGCTTCGGCGTCGTGGATGGTCACGCCCAGCACGACCTTGTCGACGTCGGCCGGCACCTTGGTCAGGTCGATGGTGACGAACTCGTCGTCGCCATCGCCGGCGCCGGTGGTGTTGTCGCCCGAGTGGACGATCGAACCATCGGCCGATTTCAGGTTGTTGTAGAAGATGAAGTCGCTGTCCGAACGGACCTTGCCCGACGAATTGAGCAGGAACACTGCGCCGTCGAGGTCGAAGGCTGCGCCGTCGGTGGCGCGAATGTCCCAGCCGAGGGCGACTTTCAGCGAAGTCAGGCCTGGAGCTTCTTTCGACAGGTTGACGTTGCCGCCTTTTTGCAGACTGATTGCCATGATGAGACTCTCCTAGTTAATGAACACCGGGTTGCAAACGCAGCGAGCTGGTGTTCTGCCGCTCGCCGCGGATTCTGTATTGCTTCGTTACACGCCGCTTGTAGGGTCGGCGGGTTCCCGCCGACGCGGCGATGGTTGACGGCAAGATCATGCGGAACGATATCGAAGCCGATAACAATCACCGCGTCGGGTCATCGGGTCCAGTGGACCAGATGACGAGCCGCCAACCCTACTCCCTTACTTACACGCCGCCTTCCAGCGCGGCGTGCTTTTTCTTGTAGCGCAGCGAGCTCCACAGCGAAGCCAGGATGAAGGCCACGCCGACGCCACCGGTGATCAGCTCGGGCACGTGCCACTTCATGCTCGCCAGCATGATCACGGCCAGGATGCCGATCGCGTAATGCGCACCATGCTCCAGGTAGACGTATTCGTCCAGCGTGCCTTTGCGCACCAGGAACACGGTCATCGAACGCACGAACATCGCGCCGATCGCCAGGCCCAGCATGATAATCACGACGTCGCTGGTGATCGCGAAGGCGCCGATCACGCCGTCGAACGAGAACGAGGCATCCAGCACTTCGAGGTACAGGAAGCCGCCGATACCGCCCTTCTTGACCGCGTCGCCGACGGCGCCGCCGCCGGACTCGCTCTTTTCCAGCATGCTGCTGAGCATGTCGACACCGACATAGACCAGGATGCCCCACATACCTGCGATCAGAACGACCATCTTCTGCGCTTCTTCAACATAGGTCATGCTGAACATCAGCGTGGCGATCGCGACCATCACGGCGATCGAGGACACCTTGCCCAGCGCGCCGATTTTTTTCTCGAAGTTGCCCAGCCAGTGGGTTTCCTTCTCATGGTCAAGCATGAAGTTCAGGAACACCAGCAGCAGGAACATGCCGCCGAAGGCCGCCACTTCGGCGTGGTGGTTGGTCAGGTGGGTCGAGAACGCTTTCGGATCCGTCAGCGCCAGGTTCCACACTTCCATGGCGCCCAGGTCCGCGGCCACGGCCACGATCACCAGCGGGAACACCAGGCGCATGCCGAACACGGCGATGATGATGCCGACGCCCAGGAACAGCTTGATCCAGAACTCGTCCCAGCCCTTGAGCACCGAGGCGTTGACCACGGCGTTGTCGAAGGATAGCGAGACTTCCATCACCGCCAGGATGGTTGCCACGCCCAGCGCAGTGAGCGCAGCGGTCATGCCGCCATGCTCGAAGCCCCACCAGGCGGATAGCGCGAGGCAGACTGCGGTCACGATAAATGACCAGGTAAAGTACTTCATAAGTTTTTCCCTCTTTATAAGTTATGCGCCAACAGGGTCGGCGAGCTATATTGTATAGGCTGAGCTTTTATTGAAAAAGCGAAGATAATCGAAACATTACTTCCAAAAAACAGAAGCCATGAACCACGCGCTACCCAATTTCCGCCACCTTTATTACTTCTGGGTGGTCGCCAAGGAAGGCAGCATCACGCGCGCCGCCGAACGCCTTGGCCTGGCGATCCAGACTGTCAGCACGCAGCTTACCCTGCTTGAGCAGGCGTTTGGCAAAGCACTGTTCAATCAGCAGGGCCGGCGCCTGAATCTGACCGAAGCCGGCCGCCTGGCGCTGTCCTATGCCGACCAGATCTTTCTACTGGGAGAGCAGATGCAGGAGGCGCTGGACGCGTCGGACAGCGCGCGCATCCGGCTTGCGGTGGGCATCTCGGATTCGCTGCCCAAGTTCACCGCCTACCGCCTGCTCGAGGTGACGACCCAGCTCGCCACGCCGGTGCGGCTGGTTTGCCACGAAGACGAGTACGAAGCCCTGCTGGGCGACCTGGCCCTGCACAAGCTGGACGTGGTGCTGACCGACCGCGCGGTGCCGACCGGGACCACCCTGCGCGTGTTCAGCCACCTGCTGTCCGAGAACGAGATGTTCGTGGTCGGCGCCCCGGCCCTGGCCAACGACTACCGCGCGGGGTTCCCGGCCTCGCTGCACGGCGCCCCGATCCTGCTCCCGACCCGCAACAATGCCCTGCGCGGCAAGATCGACGACTGGTTCGAGCGCCATGCGATCCGGCCCGACGTGGTCGGCGAGTTCGAGGACAACGCCCTGCTCAACACCTTCGGCCGGCGCGGGCTTGGCCTGTTCTTCACCCCGGCCGCGCCGGTGGCCGACATCAAGGTCCAGCTCGGGGCCGAACTGGTGGGCCGGGTGCCCGAGGTGCGCGAGCACTTCTATGCGATCTCGAACGAACGCAAGATCAAGCATCCGGCGGTCGAGGCCATCCTGGCCGCCGTGCACAGGGAAGCGCTGGGCGCGGAGTAAGCGCCTATCCCGGTAGATGGGACAGGCTCCAAGGACGGGGCAGGTTGTACAATGACCCCTGGCTTTGCCTTTTGTTAATACAACCAGCATGGAAAACATTTTATTCGTCGTTCTGGCGTTCTTTTTGGTGGCGCTGAACGGCTTTTTCGTGGCGGCCGAGTTCAGTATCGTCACGCTGCGCAAGACCCGGGTGCGCGCGATCGCCAAGACCACCGGCCTGCGCGGACGCATCCTGTCCAAGGTCCACGGCCAGCTCGACGCCTACCTGTCGGCCTGCCAGCTCGGCATCACCCTGGCCTCGCTGGGCCTGGGCTGGGTCGGCGAGCCGGCCTTCGCCAGCCTGCTCGAGCCGGTGTTCGCCTTCGTCGGCGTCACCTCCGAGGAACTGATCCGCGGCGTGTCCTTCGTCGTCGCCTTCTCGGTGATCTCCTTCCTGCACATCGTGATCGGCGAGCTGGCGCCCAAGTCGCTGGCGATCCGGCTGCCGGAATCGGTGGCCCTGTGGTGCGCGATGCCGCTGTATGGCTTTTATTGGGCAATGTACCCGGCGATCGCCCTGCTCAATGCCAGCGCCAACGGCGTGCTGCGCATGGCCGGCCTGGCCGGCGCCGGCGGCCACGACACCCATTACTCGCTCGACGAGCTCAAGCTCATCCTGCGCACCAATACCAACACCACCACGCCGGGCGAGAAGATCACCCAGGACGACCGCAACATCCTGGCCCAGTCGCTCGACTTCAGCACGCTGCAGGTATCCGAGCTGATGCGGCCGATCAACGAAGTCAGTGCCCTGTACGCCAGCCGCTCGCTGGAAGAGAACCTGGAAACCGTGCGGCGCAACCGCTTTTCGCGCTACCCGTATTTCGACGCGCAAGGCGAGGAGGTGCTGGGCATCATTCACCTGAAAGACCTGTATTTCGCGCTGCAGGCGGGCCGTCCGGTCACCGACCTGACGCAGTTCCTGCGCCCGGTCGAATCGATCTCGGCGCGCACCCCGGCCCAGGACATCTTCCGGCGCTTCCGCGGCGGCGCGCCGCACTTCGCCATGATCGGCGAAAAAGGCAAGCGTCCGGTCGGCTTCGTCACCCTGGACAACCTGCTGGGGGCGATGGTGGGCGAGATCCGCGACGAGTTCCGGATGAACGAAAACGACTGGCTCAAGCAGCCGGACGGCACCTATATCGGCAAGGCCAGCCTGCCGATCTTCTCGCTCGAACGCCTGCTCGCGATCGACATCGACAATGAGCAGATGGGGCTGGAAGACGTGGAATCGGTCGGCGGCCTGCTGATGGAAAAGCTGGGCGACATCCCGAAGCAGGGCCAGCGCATCGCGTTCCCGCAGTTCGACGTGGTGGTCAAGAAGATGAATGGGCCGCGCATCTTGCTGGTTAAGGTCATACCGCAATTGACCCGCGCAAATGAGAACGACGAGCGCGACTGACGCGTTTTCACAACCCTGATCGCATGCCGCCCTAGCTGACATTACCGACGAAAAATGTTATTGTCGTTGCATGTGTGCGTGAAAATAGTGGAAGGCATTGCATGTCCGTCAAGACTCGCAACAACGTCCATGTGACCGGCCAGGGAGCGGCCACGATGGTGTTTGTCCACGGTTTCGGCTGCGACCAGACCATGTGGCGCTTTCTCGCGCCCGCCTACCAGGACCGGTTCCGCGTCATCACCTATGACCTGACCGGCTGCGGGAGCTCCGACCTGGCGGCCTACGACCGCGCCCGGTACGCGTCGCTGCACGGCCACGCCGACGACCTGCTCGAGATCGTGGATGAGTTCGCCACCGGGCCGACCGTGCTGGTCGGCCACTCGGTCGGCGCCATGATCGGCATGCTGGCCGCCATCGCGGCGCCCGAGCGCTTCGCCGCCCAGGCCATGATCGGCCCCTCCCCCTGCTACATCAACGATGGCGACTATGTCGGCGGCTTCAGCCGCGAAGACATCGGCGAGCTGCTCGACACCATGGATGCGAACTACCTGGGCTGGTCGCAGAGCCTGGCCCCGGCGATCATGGGCGCCCCCAACCGTCCCGACTTGCGCGCGGAACTGACCAGCAGCTTCTGCCGCAACGATCCCGAGATCGCGCGCCATTTCGCCTGCGTCGCCTTCCTGTCCGACCACCGTCAGGATGTGCCGAAGTCGAGTGTGCCGGCCCTGGTCTTGCAGTGCAGCGACGACCTGATCGCGCCGCGCACGGTCGGCGCGTGGCTGCACCGGCGCCTGCCCAACAGCAGCCTGGCCGTGATCGACAACGTCGGCCACTGCCCGCACATGAGCGCGCCGACCGCCAGCTCGCGCGCGATCGACGTATTCCTCGCGCAGACGCTGCGCTAGCCTTCGATGAACGCCGCCCTGCCCGCCGTCGAGGCCTTTTACGAACAGGCCGCGTGCGCTCTGCTGGTGACCGACGCCAGCGGCATGATCGTGCGCGCCAACGCCACCCTCCACGCCTGGCTCGGCGCGCAATCCGATGCCCTGACCGGCAAGCTGCGTTTCTGCGACCTGCTGTCGGTCGGCGCCCGCCTGTTCCTCCATACGCGCTGCGTGCCGCTGCTGCAGCGCGAAGGCGCGGTGAACGAGGTCCAGGTCGACCTGCTCACCCTGGACGGCCGCCACCTGCCGGTGCTGCTCAATATCGTGCGCCGTCCCGGCGCCGACGGCGCCTGGCTCGACCACTGGGCCGTGTTCAGGTCGAGCGGGCGCCACGCCTACGAGCACGCCCTGCTGGACGCGCGCAAGGTGGCCGAGGAAGCGCTGGAGGCGCAGCGCGCGACCGACCTGCAGCTGCAGGCGCTGAACCTGCAACTGACGGCCGCCGACCGCCGCAAGGACGAATTCCTGGCCACCCTGTCGCACGAGCTGCGTAACCCGCTGGCGCCGATGCGCAGCGCGGTCGACGTCTTCAGGCTCAAGTACGGGAGCGATGCCGACGAGCGCCTGCTGCAGGCCTTCGACCGCCAGCTGCGCCACCTGACGCGGCTGGTGGACGACCTGATGGACGTTTCGCGCATCACCCAGAACCGGATGCGGCTGCGGCGCACGCCGGTCGACCTGGCGCCGCTGGTGCGCAGCGCGGCGCAGGACATGGCGCCGGCGATGGCGGCGGCGCGCCATACGCTGCGGCTGTCGGTCCAGGATACGCCGGCGGTGGTCGACGGCGACGCCACGCGCCTGGCGCAAGTCGTCATCAACCTGCTGGCCAATGCCGCCAAGTACACGCCGGATGGCGGCCTCGTCGAAGTCGAACTCGCCTGCGCGGACGGCCACGCCGAACTGCGCGTGCGCGACAACGGCATCGGCATTCCGCCGGACGCGCTGGGCGCGGTGTTTAACATGTTCGCCCAGCTCGAGCCGGCCCTCGACCGGGCTCGAGGCGGGCTCGGCATCGGGCTGGCGCTGGCGCGCGGCATCGTCGACCTGCATGGCGGCGAGATCCTGGTCGAGAGCCCCGGCCCCGGCCTGGGCAGCGAATTCACCCTGCGCCTGCCGCTGGTCGCCGGCTGCGCCGCGCCGGAACCATCGGCGGCGCCGGCCGCGCTGGTCTCATGCAAGCGGGTGCTGGTGGTGGACGACAGCCTGGACACCGCCGAGACCATGGCGCTGGCGCTGGAACTGTTCGGCTGCGAGACGCGCATGGCGCATACCGCTACCGCCGCGCTGGAGGTCGCCGCCGAATTCGCACCCGACGTCGCCCTGCTCGACATCGGGCTGCCCGATTACAACGGCTACGAACTCGCCCGCCGCCTGCGCGCCCTGCCCTGCGGGTTGGACACGACGCTCATCGCCGCCACCGGCTGGGGCCAGGACAAGGACCGCACGCTGGCGCTGGACGCCGGCTTCGATCATCATTTGACCAAGCCGATCGATTTCGAGCAGCTGCGCCTGCTGCTACGATGAGCGCTTGTGAACTTCGAGCACGATCCATGACCATCCAGTTTTCAATCCTTTCCAGGCTGGCTGCAGGCCTGTTGTGCCTGGCTTGGCTGATGCACGCGGACGCCGCCGCCTGCGAGCGGCGCTATCCCGAAGCCAACGGCGACGACCGCACCCGCCACGTCCGCCTGTCGGCGCGCTGGCCCGATGCACAGATCCTGCAGAACCTGCGGCTGCAGATCGACCGCGCCGAGATCAAGCAGACCGCGAGCAAGGACGCGCTCAAGACCGACTACGTCTACTTCGGGCGCGCGGTGACGATCACGCGGTCGGCAAAGAACGGCGTCGAGGTGCAGCTGCTGGAACAAGGCAGGGACAAGCTGGTCTGGAAGCTGGGCAGCTGCTAGCGCGGTGCGATGTCCTCGTCGTGCTTGACGATCGGATCCTCGGTCCCGGTCCATTCGCTCATCAGGGAGTAGCCGACCGCCAGCAGCACCGGCCCGATGAACATGCCGACGAAGCCGAAGGCGATCACGCCGCCCAGCACCCCGAGCAGGGTGAGCAGGAACGGCAGGCTGCTGCCGCGGCTGATCAGCATCGGCCGCACGACGTTGTCGACGCCGCTGATCAACACCGTGCCCCAGATCGCCATGAAGATCGCCCAGCCCGTTTCGCCCTGGGCGAGCAGCCACACGGTCGCCCCGCCCCACACCAGCGGCGGGCCGAGCGGGATCAGGGACGTCAGGAATACCAGCACCGACAGCAGCGGCACCGCCGGCACGCCGGCAATCGCGAACCCGACCGCCGCCACCAGCGCCTGGGCCAGCGCCGTGCCCAGCAGCCCGTACATCACGCCGCGCACGGTCTGGCTGACCGTGTGCTGGATCGATTCGGCGCCCTCGCCCATCACCTTGCGCATCGTCACCGCGATCACGGCCAGCAGCGCATTGCCGTCGCGGTACAGGAAGAAGCTGACGAAGGCCGCCAGGCTCATCTGCACGACACCGGTGCCGAGCATGATGCCGCCCTTGACCAGCCAGGTGCGGGCCGGCTCGATCATGCGCTGGGCCAGCGCCAGCATCTGCTCGCGGCTGGCGATCAGGTCGTGCAGGTAAGTGTCGATCGTTGCCCCGAGCAGCGGAATGTCGCGGACCCAGGCCGGCGGCGCCAGTTCGCGGTGCTCGACCAGGACGCGCAATTGACCGAAGCCGCGCGCGACGTCGTCGCCCAGGTTGTAGGCCACCATCGACAGCGGGATGATGAACAGCAGGGTCAGGGTGAGCGTCATGGTCAGCGCCGCGACCGTGCGCTGGCCGCGCAGCTCGCGCAGCAGGCGCAGGTACAGGGGCCAGGTGGAGATGGCGACCGCGGCGGCGAACAGGATCGCCGGCAGGAAGGGGCGCAGGACGTAGAGGCAGCCCAGCGTCAGCAGGACGACGATGGCGATGCGGGTGTAGTTTCTTCCTGGTCGCGCTTGCATTCCGTCCTGCGTCGATGGTGTTTACACCATCATAACAGTTGGCGCAGGTCGTGGGCGATCAGCGCCGGGCCCTGGCCGTGGCGCACGAACAGGCGCAGGCGGCCTTGCTTGTCGAACACAAAGCTGCCGGCCGTGTGGTCCACCGTATAGCTACCCGGGTCGGTGCCCGGCGCCTTGGCGTAGAACACCTTGAATTCCTTGGCCACCCTGGCGGTCGCGGCGGCGTCGCCGTACAGGCCGATGAAACGCTTGTCGAAGGCCGGCACGTAGTGCGACAGCAGCTCCTGCGTGTCGCGCTCGGGGTCGACGGTGATGAACAGCACTTGCACCTCGTCGCTCGCCGGGCCCAGTTCCTTCATCACCGTGGCCATCTCGGCCATCGTGGTCGGGCAGACGTCGGGGCACTGGGTGTAGCCGAAGAACACCACCACCACCTTGCCCTTGAAATCCTGCAGGGTGCGCGGCTTGCCGGTATGGTCGGTGAGCGCAAAACCCTTCGCGTAGTCGACGCCGGTGACGTCGGTGTTGTGGAAGGCCGGCGGCGCGCTTCCCAGCTTCGCGCCCACCTTGTCGCAGCCGGCTGCCAGCAGCGCGACGGCCGTGAATCCGAGTACCCCCAGGAGTGTCTTCATCTTTTGACCCGTCATCAGAACTTGAAGTAATGGTCCACCAACAAGGCCGCGAACAGCAGCGACAGGTAGACGATCGACCAGGTGAAGGTCTTGCGCGCGGCCAGGTCGCTGTAGTTGCGGTGCACCCGCCACGCGTGGCGCAGGAAGATGGCGTTGAGCGGCACGGCGGCCGCCAGGTAGATCAGGCCGCTCATGCCGACCGCGAACGGCAGCAAGGTGGTGGCGGCCAGGCCGATCGTGTACAGCCACACCTGCAGGCCGGTGAACTTCATGCCGTGGGTGATCGGCAGCATCGGCAGGCCCGACCGGGCGTACTCGTCGCGGCGATACATGGCCAGCACCCAGAAATGCGGCGGGGTCCACATGAAGATGATCAGGACCAGCAGCCAGGCTTCCATCGGCACTTCGTTGGCGACCGCGGCCCAGCCCAGCGCCGGCGGCATGGCGCCGGACAGGCCGCCGATGACGATGTTCTGCGAGGTGTTCGGCTTGAGCAGGAGGGTATAGATGAAGGCATAACCGACGAAGGTGACGAAGGTCAGCCACATGGTCAGCGGATTGACGAAGGCGTACAGGATCACCATGCCCAGGCCGCCCAGCAGAAGCGAGAAAGCGATCGTCTGCGACTGGCTCAGTTCGCCCGAGGCGGTGGCGCGGCGCGCGGTGCGCGCCATGCGCGCGTCGACCTTGGCCTCGACCAGGCAGTTCACCGCGAAGGCGGCAGCAGCCAGTAGCCAGATGCCGACCGTGCCGGCGACCAGCGTCTGCCAGCCCGGGAAGCCGTCGGTGGCAAGGAACATCCCGATCACGGCGCAGAACACCGCCAGCTGCGTCACGCGCGGCTTGGTCAGGGTCCAGTATTGCGAGAACCGGCTCGGAGGCTTGTGGATGGCGGTCTGGGTCGTCATTTAGGGGGCATGCTGGCGTGGCAACGCTTCGGCAAATTCGGGCGCCGGGGCAGCGCGGGCCGCGTCGAGTTGGAACTTCACCCGGTAGTTTAACATGGTCACCAGAATGACCAGCAGGGCCGCCCCGGCGTTATGCATGACGGCGATGGCCAGCGGGAAGTCGAAGTACACGGTGGCGATGCCGGTGAACAGCTGGACGACCATCACCAGCAGCAGCCGGCGCGCGGTCGTGCCCACTTCCGGCAAATGCCAGGCGCGCCAGGCCGCCAGGCCCAGCACCAGCACCACCGCCAGCGCGAACGCCCGGTGCACCCAGTGGATCGCCACCAGGGCCGAGAACGGCAGGTAATGACCTTCCTTCGTCATGCCCAGTTCGCGCCACAGGTGGAAACCGTGCTCGAAGTCGAGTTCCGGCACCAGCGCGCCCTGGCACAGCGGGAAGGTGTCGCAAGCCATGGTGGCGTAGTTGGTGCTCACCCACCCGCCGAGCGCGATCTGCACGGTGAGGACCACGGCGGCCAGCAGGGACAGGATGCGCAGGCCGCGCAGGCGGCGCACGAGGTCCCGCACTTGCCCCAGGCTGCGCGCCAGCGGCGGGGGTTTCAACAGGTAGTCTTCGCGGCAACCCATCCACACCAGCATCGCCAGCAGCATCATGCCCAGCAGCAGGTGGATGGTGACGATCACCGGCTGCAGCTTGAGCGTGACGGTCCAGGCGCCGAACGCGCCCTGCACCAGCACCGATACCAGCAGTGCCAGCGGCATGGCCGGCTTGAAGACCTCGTTGTGGGTGCGGCGCCATTGCTTGACCGACGTGAACAGCAGCGCCAGGATCAGCGCGCCGATGCCCATCGCCAGATAGCGGTGGATCATCTCGATCCACGCTTTCGCAACGGTCACCGGGCCGGTCGGCATCGCCGCTTCGGCGGCGGCGATGTGTTCATGAGCCAGGAAGGGATTGGCTTCGCCGTAGCAGCCCGGCCAGTCCGGGCATCCGAGGCCCGAGTCGGTCAGGCGGGTGAAAGCGCCGAACACGATCAGGTCGAAGGTCAGAAACACCATCACCCAGACCAGCTTGCGGTATTTATTGGGATCGGCCGACATCCAGACAATGGCCAGCGGCAAGCTGGCGACGAGCAGCCCCATCAGGAGCAGGTGAAGCAGTGATGACAGATCCATGTATTTCTTTTAACTGTGACTGTGAAGCGCAACCGGGAAGGCTCAACCGATGGACGAGGCCTTGAGCAGCTTGGCGATGTCCTTGTAGACGCGGCCCGGCTCCGGCTGGTAGGGGAAGCGCATCATGAGGTTGCCGAGCGGGTCGATCAGGTAGATGTGGTCGCCCTGTTTCTGGCCGGGTGCGACCGGCAGCCATTGCGCCACCGTTGCGGCGGGCGCGCGCAGCAGCTCCATGCCGTCGTATTCGCGCATCAGGACGGTATCGAGCGGCTCGTTGTCGGTGATCAGCCAGACCCGCTCCATGCGCTCCATGTTCTTGCCCTGCATGGTGCGCCACTGGCGCATCGCGTACAGCTGGCGCTGGCATTCATCGTCGCAGGCGCCGCCGCCGACGCGCAGCATCACCCATTTGCCCTTCAGGTCGGCCAAGGTGCGCGGCTTGCCGTCGAGCATGGTGGTGGCCATCTCGGGAATCGGCAAGCTGCGCGCATCGAGGATGGTGCCGTAGTTGGTGCGGCCATCCGGCTTGACGATATAGAACGTGATATAGGACACGATGATCGGCAGCGCGCAGACCAGGAGCACGGCCAGCAGTTTCATGCGGCCGCGGCGGCGCGCGGCTGCAGGGTCATGGAGGTCAGCGATTTTTTCTTGAGCCACGTCGAAATCCCGTTATCACGTAAAAAAGTACGGCCAGCGCCGCCAGTGCATACCACTGGAAGGCGTAGCCGCGGTGTTTGTCGATGCCTGCGGAAGGCGCGGGCCAGTCGCGGGCGAGCACATCGCGCCGGCCGGCGGCCTGGGTCTGCTGCACCACGAAGGGCTGCAGCGTCAGGCCGCTGGCCGCGGCCAGCGCCTCGGGCGTCAGGTTCTGGACCAGGGCGCCGGGCGCCAGCGGCGGCCCCTCGCCCAGCTCCATCACCTTGCCGGCAGTCGACACGATCCTGCCCTTGAGCACGAGGGGGCCGGCGGGCGTGGCGAACGCGGGCAGCTTGCCGTATTCGGCCCCGGGGGGCCGCGGCAGCCAGCCACGCAGCACCAGCACGTGCGTGTCCGAACCCGCTATTTTAAACGGCATTGCGAGATAGAACCCGGACTGCGCCCCGGACCGGGTCGTCATCGGGCGATTGGCGAGGAACACCGGCCAGCCGGCGACGAATTCGCCGCGCAGCAGCACGCTCCGGAATTCGTCGTCCGGGCCGATCCTGGTAGAGGGAGTGAGTTCGAGCGGCGGCTCGGCGGCGCGCGCCTGCTGGCGCGCCTGCAGAGCGGTTTTATGGTCGGCCCGGCCCTGTTGCCAGTTGCCGAGCAGGATGCCGATGATGGCCACGACCAGGGCCGCGGCGAAGGCGACGGGGCGAAAACGCAAGCCGAACCGCATTACAATGAAGCCTCAACCTTTCGCGGGTCCACCATGAAAATCTTCGTCGCCATCGCCTTCGTCCTGATCCTGGCCAGCCTCGGGTCGGCCCTGTTCTTCCTGATGCGCGACAAGGGGCGCAGCAACCGCACCGTCAATGCGCTGGCGATGCGGGTCGGCTTGTCGATCGTGTTGTTCCTTTGCGTGCTGGCGGCGCACCAGCTAGGATGGATTGCGCCGACCGGCCTGCGTTGATTGAACGCGTCGGCGGCGGAGCCGCCAACCCTACGTAGGGTTGGCGGCTATGCCGCCGACGCGTTCAACCCTCATTTGCATCACAACCAATATATAACAACGTACAAGCCCAGCCACACCACGTCGACAAAGTGCCAATACCATGCGGCGCCTTCGAAGCCGAAGTGGTTGTCTGCAGTAAAGTGCCCTTTCATCACGCGGTACAGGATCACCCCCAACATGATCGCCCCCATCGTCACGTGGAAGCCGTGGAAACCGGTCAGCATGAAGAAGGTCGAGCCATAGATGCCCGAGGTCAGCTTCAGGTTCAGGTCGCGGTAGGCATGGATGTATTCATACGCCTGGAAACCCATGAACACGGCGCCCAGCAAGATCGTCGCCGCCAGCCAGATCGCGGTCTTGTTGCGGTGTCCGGCGCGCAGCGCGTGGTGGGCAATGGTGAGCGTCACGCCGGAGGTCAGCAGCAGCGCGGTATTGATGGTCGGGATCGGGAACGGTCCCATGGTACGGAAGCCGTCGACGATGTTGGCAGGACCGGTATTGCCCCACTGCGCCGAGAAGTCGGGCCACAGGATCTGGTGGTCGAGGTCGGCCAGCCAGGGCATCGAGATTGCGCGCGCGTAGAACAGCGCGCCGAAGAAGGCGCCGAAGAACATCACCTCAGAGAAAATGAACCAGCTCATCGACCAGCGGTAGGACAGGTCGATGCGCTTGCCGTACAGGCCCGCTTCGGATTCGCGGATCGCATCGCCGAACCAGAAGTACAGCACCACCAGCATGGCGACGATGCCGGCCAGGCACACCGGCGGCGCCCACGACATGCTGTTGACCCAGCCGGACGCGCCGGCCATCGTCACCAGCATCGAGATGCCGGCCAGCAGCGGCCAGCGCGACGGGCCGGGAACGTAATAGTAAGGCGCGGCGCCTGCGGAACTCACTGGTGACGAACTCATGTTTATCTCCTCCGTGATTCTATTATTGTGCATCTGTGCTGATTAACCTGGGTCCCCGCCTCCGCGGGGACGACGTTGTCTGGTATAGCTATGCCGTCGATACTGCGAACCTTACCGCGAGCATGATCAGTCCGATGAAGATCGCGACCCCGATCAACCCGGCGACGATCACGTGGATCGGATTCAGGTTGGCGGCATCGCTCTCGTAATCCTTGCGCTTGCGTACGCCGAAGAAGGACCAGAACACGGCCTTCATGGTGGCGAGAAAATTCGCCTTGCGCTGGTGTGGCTTATCCATTCTTCGCCGGCGCCGGCGCCGGTGGCGCCGCTGCCGCCTTGAAGGCGCCGCCGATCTCGAAGAAGGTGTACGACAGCGTGATGTTCTTCACTTCGCGCGGCAGCTTGGGATCGATGAAGAACACCACCGGCATCTGGCGCGCCTCGTTCGGCCCCATGGTCTGCTCCTGGAAGCAGAAGCAGTCCACCTTCATGAAGTGCGGCGTGGCCGATTGCGGCGCATAGCTCGGGATCGCCTGGGCCTTGACCGCCCTGCCCTGGGTGTTGACCACCTCGTACATGACGGTGGCCAGCTCGCCCGGGTGCACGTCGATGCTGCGCGTGGTCGGGCGGAAGCGCCACGGGCCCTGCGAATTGCCGTCCAGCTCGATCGTGATGGTGCGCGACGTGTCCACCTGGGTGTTGGTCGGCGCCGCCACGAACTCGCCCTTCTGGGTCAGCACGTTAATGCCGAGCACTTCGCAGATCTGTCGATAGACCGGCACCAGCGCGTAGCCGAAGCCGAACATCGCGATCGCCACCACCACCAGCTTGCCGAGCGTAGTGCGGTTCAGGCGCAGGAGCTTGCTGTTCATGGCCGGCCTCAGCTCAGCAGCGTGAACTTGACGAACACGCTGGCGAAAAAGAACAGCGCCAGGCCGCCCACCCACAGGGCGGTGCGCAGATTGTTCGGTTTACGCGGGTTCATCATTTCACCAGCGGCGGATGTTCGAAGGTGTGGAACGGCGCCGGGCTCGGCACGGTCCACTCCAGGCCTTCCGCGCCTTCCCATGGTTTCGCCGGCGCCTTGGCGCCGCCGCGGATGGTCGGCAGCACCACCGCGAACAGGAAGTACACCTGGGAAAAACCGAAGCCGAAGGCGCCGATCGACACGATCATGTTGAAGTCGGTGAACTGCACCGCGTAGTCGGCATAGCGGCGCGGCATGCCGGCCAGTCCCAGGAAGTGCATCGGGAAGAAGGTGACGTTGAAGGTGATGAGCGACAGCCAGAAGTGGATCTTGCCGCGGCCTTCGGGATACATATGGCCGGTCCACTTCGGCGCCCAGTAGTAGAAGCCGGCGAACAGCGCGAACAGCGAGCCGGCCACCAGCACGTAGTGGAAGTGGGCCACCACGTAATAGGTGTCGTGCACCTGGATGTCGATCGGGGTCACGGCCAGGATCAGGCCGGTGAAGCCGCCCATGGTGAACACGAAGATGAAGCCGACCGCGAACAGCATCGGGGTCTCGAAGGTCATCGAGCCCTTCCACATGGTGGCGACCCAGTTGAACACCTTCACGCCGGTCGGCACCGCGATCAGCATGGTGGCGTACATGAAGAACAGCTGCGAGGTCACCGGCATGCCGGTGGTGAACATGTGGTGGGCCCAGACCACGAACGACAGGATCGCGATCGAGGCGGTGGCGTACACCATCGAGGCATAGCCGAACAGCGGCTTCCTGGCGAAGGCCGGGATGATCTGCGAGACGATGCCGAAGGCCGGCAGGATCATGATGTAGACCTCGGGGTGGCCGAAGAACCAGAAGATGTGCTGGTACATCACCGGGTCGCCGCCGCCGGCGGCGTTGAAGAACGAGGTGCCGAAGTGGCGGTCGGTCAGGGTCATGGTGATGGCCCCGGCCAGCACCGGCATCACGGCGATGAGCAGGTAGGCGGTGATCAGCCAGGTCCAGCAGAACATCGGCATCTTCATCAGGGTCATGCCCGGCGCGCGCATGTTCAGGATGGTGACGATGATGTTAATGGAACCCATGATCGACGAGGCGCCCATGATGTGCATCGCGAAGATCGCCATGTCCATGCCGACACCCATCTGGGTCGACAGCGGGGCATACAGGGTCCAGCCGGCGGCGGTGGCGCCGCCCGGCACCAGGAAGGAGCCGGCCAGCAGCAGCGCGGCCGGCGGCAGCAGCCAGAACGAGAAGTTGTTCATGCGCGCGAACGCCATGTCCGAGGCGCCCACCTGCAGCGGCAGCATCCAGTTGGCGAAGCCGACGAAGGCAGGCATGATCGCGCCGAACACCATCACCAGGCCGTGCATCGTGGTGAGCTGGTTGAAGAATTCGGGGCGCACGAATTGCAGGCCCGGCTGGAACAGCTCGGCGCGGATCATCAGCGCCAGCACGCCGCCCGAGAGCAGCATGATGAACGAGAACCAGAGATAAAGGGTGCCGATGTCCTTGTGGTTGGTGGCGAACAGCCAGCGGCGCCAGCCGTGTGGATGCTCGTGGTGTTCGTCGTGCGCATGGTCGTGCGCATGCGCCTGGTCGTGGCCGTGGTCGATCGTCGTGGTGCTCATGTCGTTACCCCTGCATTATTTGCGTGCGGCCAGGACTTCGGCCGGTTGAACGATATTTTCCGCAGCCTTGTTCGACCAGGTATTGCGGGTATAGGTGATCACGGCGGCGATCTCGGTATCGGACAACTGTTTCCAGGCCGGCATCTCGGTCGGGAACCTGCCGGTCTTCTGGCCATTGAGCAGGATGTCGATCTGATGCTTCTTGTCGCCCAGCACGTTCGGCGAACCGTCCAGCGCCGCGAAGGCGGCGGGCACGCCCTTGCCGTTGGCCTGGTGGCAGGCCACGCAGTTGGCGGCGTAGACCTGCTCGCCGCGGGTCTTGAGCTCGTCGATGGTCCAGGTCTTGGTCGGATCGTCGGCCAGCGCCGCCATTTCCTTCTTCTTGCCCTCGACCCAGGCGGTGTATTCGGCGTCGGTCACCACGCGCACCACGATCGGCATGAAGGCGTGGTCCTTGCCGCACAGCTCGACGCAGTTGCCGCGGTAGACGCCGGTCTTCTCGGCGCGGAACCAGCCGTCGCGCACGAAACCGGGGATGGCGTCCTGCTTGATCGCGAACGCCGGAATCGTCCAGGCGTGGATCACGTCGTTGGCGGTGAACACCATGCGAATTTTCTTGTTAACCGGGACCACCATCTCGTTATCGACTTCGAGCAGGTAGTTCTCGGTGCGCGCCTCGGTGGGCTTGACGCCCGGCTCGCCGATCTGGGAGCGCGGCGTGGCCAGGTTCGACAGGAACGAGATGCCTTCGCCCTCGCCTTTCAGGTAATCGTAGCCCCACTTCCATTGCATGCCGGTGGCCTTGATGGTGAGGTCGGCGTTCGAAGTGTCCTTCAGGTCGACCACGGTCTTGGTCGCGGGCAGCGCCATGCCGATGACGATCAGGAACGGCACCACGGTCCAGGCGATCTCGACGGCGGTGGATTCGTGGAAGGTGGCCGGTTTGTGGCCCAGAGATTTACGGTGCTTGAACACCGAGTAGAACATGACGCCGAACACGCCGAGGAAGATCACCAGGCAGACGATCATCATCCAGTTGTGCAGGGAATAGATGTCGGCGCCGACGGCGGTGACGGGAACCTGCATATTGAGCTGGTGCTCGAGAGGCCGGCCCGTGAGCGGCTGTTGCTGCGCCAGGGCTGGCGTGGCGCCGGCTGCTGCGAGTACGGCAAAGCCGTACAGCACGGCCTGAAGTCGCGTTGCATATGTCATGTATGTCCCCAACCACCCTAAAAATAAGAATATTTTTAAACGGGCCCAGCAATTTCGTGAACGAACCGCGCCCGCTCCTACTGATCGCAAAGGGCTTGCCGGGTCGTCCCGCGTAATTGCGCTGCGGAATGGTGGGAAACCATCTCGCCCACCTGGCAATACGTTGCTGCCAGGACCGGGCGACTCTGCGACTGCTGCAATTCTTTTTTCTACTTTTCGTCCGATTCTGCCGCTTTTTTAAGCGATTCTATTAGCCCGACGGGAAAAATAGCAATTGATTATATCTAAAGCACTAATTTTTATTCAAGGAAAATCGGGACTATTCACGTATGAGCCATGCAAGGCAGGTATCAGGGCTTGCGGGGCTGGAAGCGCACGATCGATTCGCCCGAGGCGGTGGTGCGCGGCGCGGGACGGAAGGCGTGGCCGTAGATGACTTCGAAGCTCAAGCCGAGCTTGCCGTCCGGCCGGCGCTGCGCCTCGAAGGCGTCGAGCAGCCGCTGCCAGGCCGCACGGCCGATCAGGCCGCGGCGGCGCGATTCCAGCGGATTGCCGCCCAGCGCCCGCACGTCCGCCAGCAGCGCCTGCGGCGTGTCGTAGGTGACGGTGATGCGTTCCATGTCCATCACGGGGGTCGAGAAACCGACCTCGACCAGCTGGTCGCCGAAGTCGTGCATGTCGACGAAGGGCAAGGTGTGCGGATAGGCGTCGAGCGCGGCGAAGGCAGTGCGCAGCTCGGTGAAGGTGTCGGGGCCGAAGCAGGAAAACATCAGCAGGCCTTCCACCCGCAGCACGCGGCGCCATTCGGCGAACACGCGGTCGGGCAGCGGGTGCCAGTGCAGCGCCAGGTTCGACCACAGCAGGTCGAGCGAGTTCGGTCCCAGGGGCAGGTTGCCGTAGTCGCCGCACAGCAGGTCGACGCCGGCCTTGGCCGGCATCAAGCGGTTTAACAACTGATTGAGCGCGCCGCCGGTCGATGCCGGCGCCTTGGCCGCGCGCACCATGGCCCCTGCCCCATCGAGGCCCAGGATCTGGGCCGCCGGATAGGTTTTCTGCAACAAGCCCAGGTCGGCCCCGGCGCCGCACCCCGCGTCCAGCACCTGCCGGGGAACGATCTTCACCAGGCTCAGGCGCTCGTGCATGCGTTCGGCGATCTCGCGGCGCAAGAAATCCGATGGGGCGATGCGCTTGGGATGGGCGAACAGCCCGCGCACGCGGGACAGGTCGATCGGGGCGCTCAGCCTGGACGGGGATTGAGGAGAAGCCATGGGAAGCAAGTCGAAATGAGATAATGTCGGCAGTTTAACCGGTTGTGGGAAGTCGAGCCGATGCTGGACCTTCGCGCACTGCCCGGCCGCCTGCTGGGCGCCATGCTGCCTTCGGCCTGCGCCTTGTGCGGAGGGCATTCGGGACAAGCCGTGTGCCCGGCCTGCGAGCAAGCCTACGTTTTGCCCGTGACGCGCTGCCCGTGCTGCGCCAATCCGGTCGGCGCGCTCGACCTTGGCCGGCATTGCGGCGCCTGCCTGGCGGGCAGGCCCGCCTTCGACGCCACCGTGGCCGCCTGCGATTACGCGGCGCCGCTCGACAGCCTGGTGCTGCAGCTCAAATTTGGCGCCCAGCTGGCGCTGGCCCCGTGGATGGCGCGCGTGCTGCAGGACGCCGTCGCTTTTGCAGCGCCAGCCTTGCCCGACGTGCTGTGCCCGGTGCCGCTGGGCCCCGCCCGCCTGGTCGAGCGCGGCTACAACCAGGCGCTCGAGGTGGCGCGACCGCTGGCCGGCGCGCTGCGCTTGCCGGTCGCGCCGCGGCTCTTGCAGCGGGTGCGGGAAACCCCGGCGCAGTCGAATGCGGCGCCGGGAGAGCGCAAGAAGAACGTGCGCGGGGCGTTCGGGGTGGACGCCGCGGGCGACCTGCGCGGACGCCATGTGGGCGTGGTCGACGACGTCATGTCGAGCGGGCATACGCTCGACGAAATCGCGACCGTCCTGAAACAGGCCGGCGCCGCGCGCGTCACGAACTTCGTGTTCGCGCGCACACCGCCGCATGCATGACGCATCGGCATCAGACACCAATGAGGAGAAATACGTTGTTCCATGTCGTCCTGGTCGAGCCAGAAATCCCGCCGAATACCGGCAACGTGATCCGCCTGTGCGCCAACGCCGGCGCCCAGCTGCACCTGATCGAACCGCTCGGTTTTCCGCTGGACGACGCCAAGATGCGCCGCGCCGGGCTGGATTACCACGAGTACGCCAATATGAAGGTGCACAAGAACTGGGACGCCTTCCTGGAGGCGGTCCAGCCGGATCAGTCGCGCATGTTCGCGCTCACCACGCATGGCTCGTCGCCGTTCGCCGACGCGCGCTTCCAGCCGGGCGACGTGTTCGTGTTCGGGCCGGAGTCGCGCGGCCTGGCGCCGGCTTTTAGAGAAACCTTCCCGCCGGCCCAGCGCATCCGGCTGCCGATGCGGCCCGATAACCGCAGCCTGAATCTGTCGAACACGGTGGCGATCGTGGTGTACGAGGCCTGGCGGCAGAACGGTTACCTGGGCGGAACATAGTTCGGGCTCGACCTTGGGTCGCAGGATAAGGCCCAGTACGACCCTCATGCAGGCGCCTGCATGCGGCGTGTGTCCGCTGACAAGCACAGCAGACACCGGCGTATCGCGATCGCAGCCGCTTCAGGTACGCTGACGGACGTAACTATCGACTTCCTTGCCGTTCAGCGCAGTCTTCATGTCGTACGTCATTCCCAGGCGCTCGGCAACACGACGCGATGATTCGTTGCCGGAATCGATCAGCGCCCGCACCTTCGGTTCACGCCGAACCTCGAACGCATGTTTCATGACTGCCGCCGCCGCTTCGTTCGCAATTCCTTTTCCCCAGAATGCGCGATAGGTATTCCATCCCATCTCCATCACGGTTGATTCGTCGCGAAAGAAAGCTCCCACGCTGCCCACCAGCCGGCCCGTCTGCCGGTCTTCGATCGACCACCAGCCAGCCTGGTGCAGGAGCCACAATCCGGCATGGGAGGTGAAGATGCGCCAAGCGGTCTGACGGTCTGCCGAGCCCAGAGATGCGCGGAGCTTTCAGGATTCGACAAGTGCTCCGCAAATAATTCGAAGTCTTCAACACGATATTCCCGCAGCGTCAGCCGGTCTGTCTGGAGGCGAGGCACGGAAATCGTCAGGGCGTGATTCATGAGAAGTGCATCCTTGAATGTTGAACTGGTGTTCACTGTCCGCTTCTGGTCGAAAGCAGGTCTGGTCAGTCCGCTATCGACCCAGGGTGTGTCAAAACGCGCGCAGACTGCTCTGTCGTTCGGCTCAACTGCGATTACTTTCTGGTGGGCCAAACGGCAGGTCGGAGTTCCCTTTCACGGCCCACTTCGTGCGTCAGGCGGAACTGTTCTGTCAAAGATTTGGCGAAAGCTGGCGTGGTACGGATACGGGCAACTTCTTCCTTGCTAAGTTTAATGCTCACTTCGTAAAGACCGACGCTCCCGGCTAGGTATGTCAGCACCCAGTCGTCGCCATGTCTGAAAACGACGAAATTCCACGCTTCTTCCGCAAGCACTTCGGTGGCCATCCCAGCTCCTATCTGCTCTAGGCGACACATCTTCCTTCTAAAACATTTTAAACTGGACGCTGATACTAGCTCAACAGCTGGTGGTAAACGAGATACGGTGAAATGCATCATCGTCAAACCAAGCCGCAGCAAACGAGCCGTCTGCCTTCGATGTAGGGTGGATTGCAAACACGGTCATTAGGGTACCTAACACTGGCAGTAAAGGTCTGCTTCTGGCCGAGGTCAACCGCTCCTTGTAGGGCAGCCATCGATCCAGGGCATCTTCGCAATCTCATCACTACGACAGGCGCGCGATCAGCTCCGCATGCCCGGGCCAATCCTGCCTGAGGACGGCCTCATCCCCGATCTCGAATTCTTCGAACTCAAAGCCCGGGGCGACCGTGCAACCCACAAGGCTGTAGCCCTCCGGCGCCTCGCATTCAGCGGCGAACCAGCGCCCGGCGGGAACCAGCACCTGGAAATGCGCGCCCTCGTGCCGCAATGGGTTACCGAGTCTGAGAACGCTGAGTCCTCCATCGGGCTCCAGCACGTAGATTCGAATCGGCACACCGTCATAGAAATGCCACATCTCGTCCGATCGAATCCGATGCCAGGTCGACCTCTCCCTTGCGCGAAGCAGGTAATAGATCGCGGTCGAGGCAGAACGGTCAGCCACCTCCCCCGCCCTGTTCACGCGGTGTTGACTCCGGTAGGTCTCCTTGAAATGGCCTCCTTCCGGATGCGGCGTGAGCGACAGCAGAGAGATCAGATTGTCCGAGGGGGTTTCAAACGTCATGGGAGTCTCCCAGGTCAAGGGGTAACAGTTTTATATTCCAGCAAAAGTACTATTCAAATCCAAGTCTCGTCATTGCCAAACACCCCGGCACGGAAAGCCAACGTGCAAAAACGTTCGCCGATCAGGCGGTGCGCCTCCGCCTCGGGGTGCAGCTCGTCGGGCAGCGGATAACGCGCATTGTCGTCCAGGCCGTAAAGCTCCGTCCCGTCGAGATAATGGAGATTCGCATCGGCCAACGCGCGCTGCCGGACGATCTTCTGCAACTGCTCGCGAATCACGCCGAGGGTCAGCTTGCCCTGCCGGCGCTCGGCGTCGTTGCCCATCGCCCGGAACAGCAACTTGCCCTTTTCCAGCGCCTTGCCATCGAACATGGTCGGTCCCGGCGTCGTTTCATGGATCGGGCACCAGGTCGGCGAAATCACCAGCAGCGGCGTCGTCGGATGCCCTTCCCTGATCGTGTCGAGAAAACCGTGCACCGCCGGCCCGAAGGCGCGCAGCCGCATCGCGTCCGTGTTGACGAGGTTGATCCCGAGCTTGAGGCTGATCACGTCGGCCGGCAAATCGCGGATCGTGCGCGCCGTGAACGGGTCCAACAATGCGCTGCCACCCAGGCCGAGATTGAGCAGATCGACACCGGCCAGCTGCGCGGCCACGGCCGGCCAGATGCCGGTGGGGCTGGTTGCATTCGAGCCCTGACTGATCGAGCTGCCATGGTGCAGCCAGCGGCGCTTGCTGGTCGCGGCCAGCGGAGCGACCGGCGCATCGGCATCCAGCGCCACCAGCTCGGTCGTCTCGTCATGCGGCAGCCAGATCTCGACGGTCTTGTCGCCCGGCGGCAGGCCGGCAAAGCGCAGCCGCTGGGGTTCTCCCGGCCGCATCTTCGCCGCGCCGGACAGCATGTCGATGTCCATGATCTTGCCGCCCGGCGCGCTGGCCTGCTGCGTCAATGCGCCATCGACGAGCAGGTCATAAAGGCCGTCCGGGCGCGGCGCCATGGCGCCGTAGCGGCGCTTGGTCGGCAACACGACCAGTTCCACGACCGTCGCCGCTGTCCGCAGCGCCAGACGCACGCCGGAAGGCTGCGCCTCCGCCATCGCCAGTTGCGGATCCTGGCACTGGGCGCGCGCCCAGGCCGGCAGGCGGTGCGGCAGCAGGCCCGCTTCCGTGCGCTCGAGTTCGACGGCGCCATGGACCAGGTCGGGCGTGATCGGTAAATGGAAGGACAGCGTCATCGCGGTATTCCTGAGAGGATTGATGCAGCGCTCATTATAAGTATCGCAGCCCAAGGGCCTCAGCCTGAGGACCCCGGCCGGTGACACCGGCGCCGCCGCTGCGTGGTTTGCTCATCTACAGTTCCCGCGACAAGCTCTGGGACGCGTACCATACGGGTTGACCCTGCGCCGGCATCCGCCTGCAAGCTGCCCCCGGCCCAGCCCCCATCCAGCCAATGAAACGAAAGCCGACACCATGCTGATACGCGTCTTCACGACCGATGACCAATCCGAACCTTCGCTGGCCATGGAAACGCAGGTCGACGCCGCCGCACTGATGGCGATGGCGCAACCGCGCGCAGCCGAGGCGCGCGAACGTGGCGCCGAATGGACCGCGGGCGCCATCCCCTTCTTCGTCCAGGAACTGGTCGATGCGCTACAAGCAGGCAAACCCGGCCAGGATATCGAGATGCAGGCGGCGAACGCGGCGATGGCCGCATGGCTCTACGACTCGGTCCACGACGGCGTGGATGCCGACATCTTCGCGCAGTGCGACCTGGCGTTCACGCTGTCGGAGGGCGGTGTGGTGCAATACGACCGCATGCCCGCCACGGCAGGCTGAGCAACGACAGACCTAGGCCGCGCGCCCGGCGGCTTCGCGCGCCAGCAGGTCCAGAGCCTCGACCAGGCGATCCAGCTCCCCCGTCGTCGTGGTCAGCGCCACCGTCACGCGCACGACGCTCGCGTCTCCCACGTGGCGCTCGACCGTGAACACGCCGAACCGCTCCAGCAGCGCCCCGCGCACGTCGCACGCCGCCATGCCGTCGATCGTGAACGCCGCCAGCGCCGTCCCGCCGTCGAGCGGCGTCAGCAGGCGCAGCCCCGGCAGGTCGGCCACGCGCCGCATCCAGTAGCTGCGCAGCCAGTTCAGGCGCGCTTCCTTTGCCGCAGTCCCGCCGAGCATCTCATGGAAATCGAGCGCGCGCGGCGCCGCCATGATGGCGCTCACCGGCGGCATGCCCGCGTGCAGGCGGCCGCGGATGTCGTCCTCGGCATAGTCGCGGTCGCCAAAATGCGGCTCGATCTTCGCCAGATGCGCGGCGCGGATGTAGACGAAGCCCAGTCCCGGCGGCGCGCCGATCCATTTGTGCAGGTTGAAGCCGGCGAAGTCGATGCCCATCGCCTGCACGTCGACCGGCACCTGTCCCAGCGCATGCGCACTGTCGACCAGCACGTCGATGCCGCGCTCGCGCGCCAGCGCCACGATCTCGCGCACCGGCGCCTGCTGGCCGTTGGCCGGATAGACCTGGGACAGCAGCATCAGCTTCAAGCCCGGCGTGTCGCGGATCGCCGTCGCATAATGATCGAGCAATGCGTCACGGCTGAGCGGCAAGGTGAACTGCAGTTCGACCGGACGCGCGCCGCGCCGCCCTTCGAGCCAAGCCATCGCGTAGCGCATGGCCGGATAGTCCAGGTTGGACCACAGCACCGCATCACCCGCCTCCAGCGCGCGATACTGGCCGATCAGCACCTGCATCGATTCGCTGGCGCTGCGCGTGAGCAGGATCTCGTGCGGCTCGGCGTTGATCAGCTGCGCCAGCCGCGCGCGCAGCACTTCTGCATGCCGGTTTCCGAACTCGCCGCGCAGAAAAGGACTCAGGTGGGTGTTCGTATGCCGGATCGCCTCCTCCAGCGCCTGCTGCACCGGCAGCGCCATCGCCCCGAAATAGCCGTGCTCGAGATTGACGATGGCGTCCGGCGCGCGCGGATACAGGGCCTCGAGATCGGCAGCCAGGCCAGGAGGCGTCGGCATGCCGGTCAGCCGCGGATCCGCGCCACCAGTTTGGTGGTCGAGCGGTCATGCTCGAAGTCGATCGCCACCGCCCGGCCGCCATAGGCCAGCACGGCTTTCCCTTCGGGGATCTGGTCCATCACATAGTCGCCGCCCTTGGCGTAGATGTCGGGCCGCCCCTGCTGCACCACTTCCAGCGCGGTGTCTTCGTCGAATTCGACCACCAGGCTCACCGCTTCCAGCGCCGCCAGCACCGCCATGCGATCGGCCAGCGTGTTGTGCGGGCGGTCGTCGCCCTTGCCCAGGCGCTTGACCGAGGCGTCGGTGTTTACCGCCACCACCAGCGAGCCTCCCAGCGCGCGCGCCTGCGCCAGATAGGTCACGTGGCCGCGGTGCAGGATGTCGAACACGCCGTTGGTCAGCACCACGGGTTTCGGTAGTGCGGCAATGCGCGCGGCCAGCTCGGCGCGCGTGCAGATCTTGTTTTCGAATGAAGGCATACGGGATACGGGTTGAATCATTGTTTCGGGGGTTCGTCTTCAGGTTCTTCCTCGATCGCCATCGACAGCTCGGCCGGGCGCGCGGCGGCGCCGCCCGGCTCGCGCCGTTCGCCCGACAGCTTGATCTGCAGGCGCAGGCCGTTGGCCGAGTCGGCATTGCGGATCGCCTCGTCGTAGCCGATCAGGCCCTTGTTGTACAGCTCGAACAAGGCCTGGTCGAAGGTGCACATGCCCAGTTCGCGCGACTTGTGCATGATCTCCTTGATGTTCTGGAAGTTCCCCTTGAGGATCATCTCGCCGATGGTCGGCGTGTTGAGCAGGATCTCGATCGCCGCCTTGCGTCCTTTTCCGTCCTCGGTGCGCACCAGGCGCTGCGAGACGATGGCGCGCAGGTTCGACGACAGGTCCATCAACAGCTGATTGCGCCGCTCTTCCGGGAAGAAGTTGATGATCCGGTCCATCGTCTGGTTGGCGTTATTGGCGTGCAGCGTGCCCAGGCACAGGTGGCCGGTCTCGGCGAAGGCGATCGCGTGCTCCATCGTCTCGGTATCGCGGATCTCGCCGATCAGGATCACGTCCGGCGCCTGGCGCAGCGTGTTCTTCAGCGCGTGGTGCCACGACAGGGTGTCGACACCCACTTCGCGGTGCGTCACCAGGCAATTCTTGTTCTTGTGGACGTACTCCACCGGGTCTTCCACCGTGATGATGTGGCCGGCCGAGTTGCTGTTGCGGTAGTCGATCATCGCCGCCAGCGTGGTCGACTTGCCGGAACCGGTGCCGCCCACCACCAGCACCAGGCCGCGCTTGGTCATCACCACGTCCTTGAGCACCTCGGGCAGGTCGAGCTTTTCGAAGTTGGGGATCTCGGAGGCGATCGTGCGCACCACCATGCCCACGCTCTGCTGCTGCACGTAGACGTTGACGCGGAAGCGGCAGACGCCGGGCAAGGAAATAGCAAAATTGCACTCCATCTCGGTCTCGAACTCGGCGCGCTGGCGCTCGTTCATGATCGACAGCGCCAGCGCGCGCGTGACTTCGCCGGTGAGCCGTTGCTGACTGAGCGCCTTCATCGCCCCCTGGTGTTTAATACTTGGAGGAAAATCTGCCGAGATGAAAAGATCGGAGCCGCCCTGATGGTGCATCACCGTCAACAGCTTGTGAATATAGGCCTGGGCTTCCGCCGGACCGAACGTCGAAGACATGCTGGCCTTTCAAAAATTGCAGTGGTGTAGCCTGCGGAGCAATTATATCGACTATGATTCTCGCTAAACTACTATTTCATGGCCAAAACGGGTCCGGCGCCGCGGCGCCGACCGCAGATGCCTGTCCGAGACACCTAACATGACACTCACCGAGCTGAAATACATTGTCGCCGTTGCGCGCGCCAAACACTTCGGCCATGCCGCCGAGGCTTGCTTCGTGGCCCAGCCCACCCTGTCCGTCGCCATCAAGAAGCTCGAGGACGAACTGGGCGTGACCCTGTTCGAGCGTGGCGGCTCCGAAGTCTCCGTCACGCCGCTGGGCGCCCAGATCGTGGCCCAGGCCGAGCGGGTGCTGGAACAGACCGCCGCCATCAAGGAGCTGGCCAAGCAGAACAAGGATCCGCTGGCCGGCCCGCTGCGCCTGGGCGTGATCTACACCATCGGGCCCTACCTGCTGCCGCCCCTGGTGAAGAACCTGATCGACACCGTGCCGCAGATGCCGCTGGTGCTGCAGGAGAACTACACGCACAAGCTGCTCGAACTGCTGCGCCAGGGTGAGCTGGACGCCGCCATCATGGCGCTGCCGCTGCCCGACCATGGCATGTCGGTGCAGCCGCTGTACGACGAGCCCTTCGTCGTGGCCATGCCGCGCAACCACCCGTGGGCCGGCCGCAAGGAAATCTCGGCCGAAGACCTCAAGAGCGAAACCATGCTGCTGCTGGGCGCAGGCCACTGCTTCCGCGACCAGGTGCTCGAAGTGTGCCCGGAGATGGCGCGCTTCTCGGCGCCAGCGGCGGGCAACGGCATGCAGCGCACCTTCGAAGGCTCGTCGCTCGAGACGATCCGCCACATGGTCGCCAGCGGCATCGGCATCACCGTGCTGCCGCGCGCCTCGGTGGTCGACATGGCCGACCCCAACGGCCTGCTGGCCTACGTGCCCTTTTTGCCGCCGGCGCCGTCACGGCGCGTGGTGATCGCCTGGCGCAAGAGCTTCACCCGCCGCGCCGCGATCGATGCGGTGGTGCGCGCGGTGGGCGAATGCCACCTGCCCGGCGTCGACATGGTCACGCTCGAGGCGGCGGCGTAACTTTACCGAGCACCACCAGCTCGGCCTCGGCCTCCTTGTCGTGGCCGAGCAGCTGCTCCCTGGCCTCGGCCAGCTGCTCGGGCGAGAACACGATCTTCTGGGTCGGGAAGGCGAGGCTGATGCCGGCCGCTTCGAGCCGCTCGTAGATGGTCAGCAGCAGGTTTTCGCGAATGATGACCTGGGTGTCGAATTCGCGCACGTCGATGTACGAGAACACGTCGATGTTGAACGCGCGGTCGTTGATGCTGCCCAGGCGGGCCCGGTGTCCCTCGGCCATGTTCTTTTGTTCGGTCAGCACCTGCTGGACGATCGAAATCGCTTCCCTGAGCTTGGCGGACGACGTCTCGGGCCCCACCGCGATGGTCGGGTTGAACAGAAAGCGGTCGCGCGCCGCGAAGTTCTCGATCTGGCGCGCCGACAGGTCGCCGTTGGGGATAGTGACGATGGTGCGCTCGCCGGTGCGGATGCGGGTCGAGCGGATGCCCACGTCCTCCACGGTGCCCACCACGTCGCCCACCTTGATGAAGTCGCCCACCTGCAGCGGCTTGTCGGCGATCACGGTGACGCTGCCGACCAGGTTTTCCACCGTCTTCTGGGCGCCCAGCGCCAGCGCGATACCGCCGATGCCCAGCGCCGCGATCCCGGTCGTGACGTCGATGCCGAAGGTGCCGAGGATGGCGATGCCCGAGAACGCCAGCAGCAGGATCTTGGCGGCGCGGCGCGCCAGCGTGATGACGGCCACCACCTGGCGCCGCTGGCTGCGCTGCATGCGCGCGGTGGCCAGCTCGGCGACCGCATCGATCAGGCGCAGGCCGAACCACACCAGCGCGATGACCGAGACGATGCCGGTGTAGCGCAGCAGGGTCGTGCGCGCGACGATCGACACCGGCAGCCGTTCGGCCCAGCTGTAGAACAGGCCGACCGCGATCAGGAGGCTGGCCGGCGGCAGCGCCGCCTCCATGAAGCGCACCAGGCCGTTAGCCGCGGCATCGGCCACCAGCCTGCGCATGGCGGCGACGATCAGCGCCGCCACCGTCCACAGGCCGCCAAAGATCAGGATACCGAGCCCGATCAGCATCGCCCAGTCCTCGAGCGGCGCACCGGCGATGACGAATCTGCTCTTGTCGGGCTCCTGCGCCACCGGCGCCTGGCGCGCCGCCTGCGCGACCTGGTCGATCGTCTCGCGCGACACGCGCCAGACCTGGTGCTCGCCTTCCTCGCCACGGGTCAGCAGGATCGGCACCTTCTTGTCCCCGATGGTCAGGATGCCGACGTTTTCCTGCTCGCCCGGCAGGTCGTCGTCGATCTTGCCGATGGCCTCGTTTGACAGCGCGACGAACGGCGACAGCGAACCGCCGTCGTCCAGCAGCGCGTGGAAGTTGCGCGCCTGGGTGATCGCGTTGGTGCGCTGGCGGTTGCTGCCGGCCGGCATGTCGAGGTACTGGGCGGCGCGATCGTAGTCGGGCTCGGCGAGGGCGGAAATCAGGCCCGACACCATCGAGCGCGGCGTCTCGCGCTTGAGCGGATCGGGAACGACCTCCTGGGCGGGCGGCGCTTCGTCCGCCTGGCCGGCGGCGAAAGCGATCGGCGACAGCGGCGCCGCCAGGGCGATCAGGAGCAGTAGTAGTAAACAGCGGAAATGAAGACGCATAAGCGAGTCGACTCCTTTGACTGGGCATCCGGCTGATGCGGTGCAAAATGTATATGCAGAAAATGCAAACGGACACTCATGTCCGTCAGCAAAGTCTAGCATCCAGCCGGGCCTGCCCCCACACTATTGCCAGCCTTCTACGCTCGCTTCTACGCTGATTTCACGCGTAATCCCGCCCAATGCGCGGCAACCGCCCGGTTGTCGGCCATCTTCCTGGTCGCCTGGGCCGTCGCCGGTCCGACGCTCAACCGCGCTTGCGGCGGCGCCCCAGCAGCAGGCCCGCCAGCAGCGGCAACACCATGGCCACGGTCGACGGTTCCGGCACCTGCGCCACGATCGAGAAGGTGTCGCCCGCCGCCAGGCCGCTGGTATCGAGCAGCCAGTCGCTGCGGCCATCCAGCAGGGTCGGATTGCCGAACAGCGTGTCGGCCGTTTCGCCATTGGCGAACTGGATGACGGCGACATCGCTCGAATAGCTGGCCTGGGCGCCCGAGAACGAGGACACGCTGCCAGGCGCCGCATAGCGGATGCCCTGCAGGCCGAAGGTGAACTGGTGCATGGACAGGCCCACCAGGTTGCGGATGATCGCGCTGAAGTTCAGCGGGCCGGCCAGGTCGGATTCTTCCAGCACGAAGTTGAGCGTGGTGGTGCTGAAATCGCGCAGGTCGAGGTCGAACGACACGACGCCGGCGTCGCTATAGTCGGTCACGAGATTGGCGCCGCTGCTGCTCGTCAAGACGACGGCGCCGGCGGCGTGCGGGAAGGCCAGCGCGCCCAGGGCGATGGCGGCGGCGGCGACGAATTTGTTCATGTTCATGTTCGTTTTCCTTTATAAAAAAGTGGAGGTAAAGGTGGCGTTTACAGCGGGCCCCTGGCCCACGGGCCCGAGATCGCGAAGGTCACGCCCGGGGTCTGGATGTTCACGAACAGGTAGCGGCCGGTCGGGTCGAAGCAGGCGCCGGCGAATTCGTTGCCGCGCCGGTCGCCGGCGAGCGAAGGCAGCTTGCCGGCGCCCTGCAGTTGGGCCGCCGTCAGGTTGATGTTGTTCTTGGCGAAGATGTAGGCGTCGCCGGCGCCCGTCAGGCCCATCAGGCGCTGGCCGTAGCCGAAGTGGTCGGTGATGGCGCTCGACGCGTCTTCGCAGATCAGGATCGCGTTGCGCGGGCTGACCGTCAGGTTGTCGCCCATATTGCCCACCAGCTGGCTCGGGCTCGAATAGATGCACCTGAGGGTCTGGTGCGCCAGGTCGAGTTCCCAGATCGCGCCGCGGTTGACGTGGCCGCCCGAGGTGTCCATCACGTACATCTTGCCCTGGGCATACCAGATGCCTTCGCCGCGGTTCATGCGCAGCGCGCCTTTCGTCCAGCCCTGCACGAAGGGGCCGGCGGCGCCGTTGATGGTTTCGCCATCCGGGCCGGTGCCGTTGCCGCGGTTGGCGTCCGGATTGGCGATCGGCACCCACTCCAGCGCATAGGTGTCGTCGACCGACGCCACCGCCAGGTTGACGTTGTTGCGGCCCTTGACCTTGGCCATTTCGAGCACGCCGCCCATGGCCAGCGAACCGGGCGCGCCGGTCTTGACGTCGGGGACGTAGCGGTAGAAGCCCGACTTGCCCGAGGAATCCTCGGTCAGGTAGACGTTGCAGTTGCTCGGATCGACGGCGGCGGCTTCGTGCGCGAAGCGGCCCATATTGACGATCGGCTGGCCGCTGACCTGCTGCGGATCGGCCGTGACCTCGAACACGTAGCCGTGCTTCTTGCCGCCGGCGCTGACCGCGTCCGAACCTATCTCCTCGCAGGTCAGCCAGGTGCCCCAGGGGGTGATGCCGCCGGCGCAGTTCTGCTGGGTGCCGCCCAGGCTTGGGGTCATGCTGACCCAGTCGCCGTCGCGAAACACCAGGTTGGTGGTGCCGCCGCAGGAACGGTTGGCCGAGCTGCCGCTCACATTGCCGGTGTCGTACAGGCCATAGGCATTGATGAAATTGACAGCGGCGCTGCCGCTGATTTCATGATTGCGCACCAACACCTGCTCGGTGCCGCGGCCAGCCTTGCGCGTGACGATCACGCCCATGCCGTCATGGCCGCCCGGGCAGGGATGGCCGTCGCTCATGGGGTCGCCGCGCCAGCCATAGCTCTTGTAGCTGAAGCCCGGCGGCAGTTGCAGCAGTGGCAGGCCGGTGGCCAGGTCGTTGACCGGGGCGATCGGGCCGTAAGGGCTGTCGACCAGGGCGGTCGCGCCATTGGCCGCAAGCGCCTCGCGGGCGTGCAGCGCGGCGAAGGCGCCGACGAAAGGCAGCGCGGAGGCGCCGGCCATGCCCTTGAGCAGGTTGCGCCGCGAAGGCGACATAGCGTGTTCGTTCATTGAGAAGCTCCACAGAGTAGGATCGAGCCGGTGGCCCGGCGTCTGGTGTCTTGGCAGCGCCCATGCATCGGGGGCCGTTCCTACCACCCCCGGTAGGACTGATGCATTAAAACAAACAAACATGTCAGATTGATGACGACAGAAAGACAACCAACGGGTGTCCCGCACGCGATGCATGCACAGCGCTTTCAAGCACGATAAATGCGTCCGTATGGACTGGATCGAACGGGCGGCACCCGTCTAAACCGGCTAGAATCGCTGTCTTCTGCTCAACAATTCTTGCTTGGCAAGACGCGACTCCCCATGAACAAGCTGGCGCTCTACTTCCGCCTGGTGCGGGCCGACAAGCCGATCGGCATCCTGCTGCTGCTGTGGCCGACCCTGTGGGCGCTGTGGATGGCGTCCGGCGGCGTGCCGGACCTGCAGGTGCTGGCGATCTTCGTCGTCGGCACGGCGCTGATGCGGTCAAGCGGCTGCGCCATCAACGACTACGCCGACCGCGACTTCGACCGCCACGTCAAGCGCACCGTCGACCGCCCGCTCACCAGCGGCAAGATCAGCGGCAAGGAAGCGGTGATGGTGGCGGCGGTGCTGGCCATCGTGTCGTTCCTGTTGATCCTGCCGCTGAATGCGCTGACCAAGCAGCTGTCGGTGGTGGCGGTGGTGGTGGCCGGCACCTATCCCTATTTCAAGCGCTTCTTCGCGATTCCCCAGGCCTATCTCGGCATCGCCTTCGGCTTCGGCATCCCGATGGCCTTCGCCGCCGTGCAGAACCAGGTGCCGGCCGTGGCCTGGTGGCTGCTGGTGGCCAACGTGTTCTGGGCCGTGGCCTACGACACCGCCTACGCCATGGTCGACCGCGACGACGACCTTCGGCTCGGCATGCGCACCTCGGCGATCACCTTCGGGCGCTTCGACGTGGCCGCGATCATGCTGTGCTACGGCGCCTCGCTGGCGATCCTGCTGCTGTGCGGCTGGTCGCTGGGCCTGCGCTGGTGGTTCGTGGCCGGGGTGGCGGTGGCGGGCTGCATCGCGCTCTACCACTACACCCTGATCCGCGATCGCGACCGCATGAAGTGCTTCAAGGCGTTCCGCCACAACAACTGGCTGGGGGCCGCACTGTTCATTGGTGTCGCGCTCGACTATGCATTAGGTTAATATTGTCCAAAATGCATTCACCCACCACACACAAGAGGCCCATGATGATCGAAAAAATCCCGACCCAGACCGGCACCCGCGACCAACTGGTCAGCGACCTGAAGACCGTGATCCACGACGCTGAATCCTGGCTGCGCAACGGCGGCCAGCTGACCGGCGATGAGCTGAAGGCCGCCAAGGTCAAGTTCGAGCAGACCCTGTCGTCCGCCAAGACCAGCCTGATCCATGCCGAAGAAACCGTGGTCGAGCGCACCAAGGTCGCCGCCAAGGCCACCGACGAATACGTCAAGGACAATCCATGGAAGTCGGTCGGCCTGGGCGCCGCCATCGGCGTCGTGATCGGCATGCTGATCGCGCGTAAATAAGACGAAGGACGACGATGACGATTTCCGCGACCATCGGAAGGATAGGATCCAACCTGCTCGCCATGGTGCGGACCAGGTTGGAACTGGCAGCCATCGAGCTGCAGGAAGAGACGCACCGGCTGATCGGCTATCTGGCCTGGGGCGTTGCGGCCGCCTTTTTCGCGGTGGTCGCGGTATTGCTGGCGATCCTGTTCGTGCTGGTCCTGTTCTGGGATACCCATCGCCTGCTGGCGATCGGCGTCATGACGGGGCTGTTCGCCCTGGCCGGCCTGCTGGCCTTCTTCAAGGTGCGCGGCGACCTGACAACCCGTCCGCCGCTCATGGCCGCCACGCTGGCCGAACTGCGCAAGGATGCGCAAGCCGTCAAAGGAGAGCCGAACAATGAGCAGCAATGAGACCCTGGCGGCGCGCCGCCGCCTGCTCGCCGCCCAGTGCGCAGAACAGCGCGCGCAGATGGCGCACGACGTGGCGCTGCTGCGCCATCCGGCCGAACTGGGCGGCGCCCCCGGCTACGTGGCGCAGCACAAGACCGCCGTCCTGGCCGCCGCCGGCCTGGGATTGGGCTTTTTGATCACCAAGCCGAAGTGGGTCGTCGGCGCGGTGACCGGCGCCCTGTCCGCCTACAAGCTGGCGCAGAAGGTATTACCGGTGCTGGGCTGGCGCAAGTTCGAAGTGCACTGAGCATGCGCTGAACGTCCCCTCCCCGTCGCGGTCCAAACGGACAGGCGATACGGCTGGGGGACGTCATGTACACGCCCATCCTGCGGCTCACGCTGCCGCTTACTTTTCCATTGGTCCCTGGACTGCTGGCGGCAACGCCCGCGCATGCGTTTCAGTCCGACCAGCCACTCGTCGCGCGCCTCGCCGGCCAGTATCGCGTGGGACGCCCATAGCATCGAAGCGCTCGACGGCGCGCCCGGCGCATTGGCGATGCGGGGACAGCTGACGGGCTTTTATCACTCATAGTAGATTATCTCCTTGCCCATAGCTGATAGCCCAAAGGCAGGCGCCACGTATTCATGTTCGCGCGACCTGACCGTGATCATGGTTGTTCCACGACTGGAGCCCCGAGGGGTGTGTTGCTTGTTGCGCATTCACAGGACCACTTGCCTGCCTCCCAAGTAAATTGGCGGTGCATACTAAACCCAAGAACACTCATGCTCTGCGGAAGCAGTCCTACTTGCGACGAAAGCAATATGACCATACACCGTATCCATCTGATTGCCGGCAGTGCGTTCGCTGCATTCTTGTCTTGTGCATCTGCAACAGCGCAATCACTGTACAGTCTGGATCGTATCCCGCCGGTTACGCGGCCAGGACCGGGCGATAAACATTGCGCCAAGCCCGTTTACCCTAAATCCTCTTTACGCTACGAAGAGCAAGGAACGGTTACCGTTTCATATCTTGTGGACGTAGACGGGGCAATTCTGGATAGTCGGATAGTTAAATCTTCTGGCTATCGTGCACTTGACAAGGAAGCGTTTTATAGCCTAGCGAAATGCCAATTCAGATTGCCAATGGGTGTGACCGAGCCACAATGGACATATGTGCAGTATGTATGGTCGATTCAGGATCGCCCGCTTAGCAGCCAATAATTAAGCCGCATCCAGTCATTTGGAATAACATGCCATAGGTACTTCTTCGATTTTGTCTACACCCTCTCAGTCACGGCCCAACTCTTCACCCAGCTCGCGTCCACGCGCCGCGGCCGCCTTCATCGCCGCGACGATGGCCTCCTTGACCCCTGCCGCTTCCATGCTGGTGATCGCCGCATGCGTGGTGCCGCCCTTCGAGGTCACGCGCTGGCGCAGCACCTCGACCGGCTCGTCCGACTGCGCCGCGAGCTGCGCCGCGCCGGTGAAGGTGGCCAGCGCCAGCTCCCTGCCCTGCTCCGCGTTCAAGCCCATTTGCAGGGCCGCCTCCTGCATCGCTTCGAGGAAGAAGAACACATAGGCCGGACCGCTGCCCGACACCGCCGTCACCGGATCGATCAGCGCCTCGTCATCGAGCCACACGGTCTTGCCGACCGCGCGCATCACCGTGTCGGCCTGCGCGCGCTGGGCCTGGCTCACGCCCGGCTGCGCCGCGAGGCCGGTCACGCCCATGCCGATCAGCGCCGGCGTGTTCGGCATCGTGCGCACGATCGCGTCGTAGCCGCCGAGCCAGCGCGACAGGTCGCGGCTGGGGATGCCTGCGGCGATCGACAGCACCAGTTGGCGGTGCAGGTGCGGCGCCAGCTCGGCCGCGACCTCGCGCATCTGCTGCGGCTTGACCGCCAGCACCACGACTTCGCTGTCATGGACCTGCGCGTCGATCGCCGTCGCGGTGCGCACGCCATACTGCTGCGACAGGCGTTCCAGCGCTTCCGGGTTGCGGTCGACGACGTGGATGTTCGCGCCCGAGCCGACCTGGCGGACGATGCCCGAGATGAGCGCGGCGGCCATATTGCCACCGCCGATGAACGTGATCTTCATGTGTTTTTCCTGTTATTCGTAGTTGCGTGCGCCAAAGATGGCGCTGCCGATGCGCACGATGGTCGCGCCTTCCGCGATGGCAGCGGCCATGTCGCCCGACATGCCCATCGACAGCGTATCGAGCGGCAGGCCGTCGGCGCGCAGCGCGTCGTGCAGCTTGCGCAGGCGGGCAAAGGCGGCGCGCTGCTGCCCGGGTTCGGTCGCGCGTTCGGGAATCGCCATCAGGCCGCGCAGGCGCAGGTTCGGCAGTTGCGCCACGGCGCGCGCCAGTTCAGGCAACTCGGATTCAAGCGCGCCGCTCTTGCTGGCCTCGCCGCTGATGTTCACCTGCAGGCAGATGTTCAACGGGCCGAGTTCGGGCGGGCGCTGCTCGGACAGGCGCTGGGCGATCTTGAGGCGCTCGACCGTGTGCACCCAGTGAAAATTGGCCGCGATCGGGCGCGTCTTGTTGCTCTGGATCGGGCCGATGAAATGCCATTCGACCGGCGCATCGGGTTGCGCCTGCGCGACGTTCGCGATCTTGTCGAGCGCTTCTTGCAAATAATTTTCGCCGAACGCACGTTGTCCGGACGCCATCGCATCCAGCACGGCTTGTGCGGGGAACGTCTTGGAGACAGCAAGTAATTGCACCTCGTCCCGGGCGCGACCGGCGGCCTGCACTGCCTCCCCGATTGTCGCTTCGACAGCTTGCAAGTTGGCGGCGATTGTGGACATAATGATTTTCTATAGGAAATATTTTTCGAGCGGCGGTGATGACAAAGGCGCACCTCGAGCCACAGGGATTATAAATGGACATTTCGGAATTACTCGCCTTCTCGGTCAAGAACAAGGCGTCGGACCTGCACCTGTCGGCCGGCCTGCCACCGATGATCCGCGTGCATGGCGACGTGCGCCGCATTAACCTGCCGCCGCTCGAGCACAAGGACGTGCACGGCATGATCTATGACATCATGAACGACGGCCAGCGCAAGCAGTACGAAGAAGTGCTCGAGTGCGACTTCTCGTTCGCGATCCCCGGCCTCGCGCGCTTCCGCGTGAACGCCTTCAACCAGGAACGCGGCGCGTCGGCCGTGCTGCGTACGATTCCCTCCAAGATCCTGAGCCTGGAAGAACTGAACGCGCCCAGGATCTTCGCCGACCTGGCGATGAAGCCGCGCGGCCTGGTGCTGGTGACCGGCCCCACCGGCTCCGGTAAATCGACCACGCTGGCGGCGATGGTGAACCACCTGAACGAGAACGAGTACGGCCACATCCTCACCATCGAAGACCCGATCGAGTTCGTGCACGATTCCAAGAAGTGCCTGATCAACCAGCGCGAAGTCGGCCCGCACACGCTGTCGTTCAACAACGCGCTGCGCTCGGCGCTGCGCGAAGACCCGGACGCGATCCTGGTCGGCGAATTGCGCGACCTGGAGACCATCCGCCTGGCGCTGTCGGCGGCCGAGACGGGCCACCTGGTGTTCGGCACCCTGCACACTTCGTCGGCCGCCAAGACCATCGACCGTATCGTCGACGTGTTCCCGGCCGAAGAAAAGGAGATGGTGCGCGCGATGCTGTCCGAATCGCTGCAGGCCGTGATCTCGCAGACCCTGCTCAAGACCAAGGACGGGTCGGGCCGCGTGGCGGCGCACGAGATCATGATCGGCACCCCGGCGATCCGCAACCTGATCCGCGAAGCCAAGATCGCCCAGATGTATTCGGCCATCCAGACCGGCAGCAACGCCGGCATGCAGACGCTGGACCAGAACCTGACGGATCTGGTGCGCCGCAACGTGATCTCGACCGGCGCCGCGCGCGCCGCGGCCAAGATCCCGGAAAACTTCCTCGGCTAAGGACCATCCAGATGGAACGCGACCAGGCATCCAAGTTCATGTTCGACCTGCTGCGCCTGATGGTCGGCAAGGGCGGTTCGGACCTGTTCATCACGGCGGGCTTTCCGCCGGCGATCAAGATCGACGGGCGCATGACGCCGGTCTCGAACCAGGCGCTCACCGCCGGCCACACGGCCGACCTGGCGCGCGCGATCATGAACGACAAGCAGGCGGCCGGCTTCGAGCTCACGCGCGAGGCGAACTTTGCGATCATGCCGGGCGACCTGGGACGCTTTCGCGTCTCGGCCTTCATGCAGATGGGTTGCGTGGGCATGGTGCTGCGCGTGATCACCACCGCGATCCCGAAGTTCGAAGACCTCGACCTGCCCGCCACGCTCAAGGACGTCGTGATGACCAAGCGCGGCCTGGTGATCATGGTCGGCGCCACGGGCTCGGGCAAGTCGACCACGCTGGCGGCGATGGTCGGCTACCGCAACGAAAACAGCTACGGCCACATCATCACGGTCGAGGACCCGGTGGAATTCGTCCACCCGCACAGGAACTGCGTGATCACGCAGCGCGAAGTGGGCGTGGACACCGACAGCTTCGAGGCGGCGCTGAAGAATTCGCTGCGCCAGGCGCCGGATGTGATCCAGATCGGCGAGATCCGCGACCGCGAGACGATGGAGCACGCGATCGCCTTCGCCGAGACCGGCCACCTGTGCCTGGCCACGCTGCACGCCAACAGCGCCAACCAGGCGCTGGACCGCATCATCAACTTCTTCCCCGAAGAGCGCAGGCAGCAGTTGCTGATGGATTTGTCGCTGAACCTCAAGGGCCTGATCTCGCAGCGCCTGATTCCAAAGAAGGAAGCCAAGGGGCGCGTGGTGGCGATCGAGATCCTGCTGAACTCTCCCTTGATTTCGGACCTCATCTTCAAGGGCGAGGTGCACGAGATCAAGGAAATCATGAAGAAGTCGCGCGAGCTGGGCATGCAGACTTTTGATCAGGCCTTGTTCGACCTGTACGAGGCGGACAAGATCACGTATGAGGATGCGCTGCGCAATGCGGACTCCGTCAACGACCTGCGGCTGAACATCAAGCTCAATAGCAAGCACGCGAAAAATCGGGATTTTTCGAGTGGGACGGAGAAGTTGGGGTTGATCTGACTACCAGCATACTGCCACCGTATACTTCAACGTACCGCCACCATCTCTTTCCACCACCACCGCCTGCACGTCGTTCCCGCGCAGGCGGGAACCCAAGTGTGCATGCGTCGCCACCGATATTTGCTCTAGCGGCTGCGCTGCAAACTTAGGTTCCCGCCTTCGCGGGAACGACGTTTTGAGGCCGGCGGACGAATCATGCCGCCGTCGGTCAGCCAGCTTAAAACCGCGACTCCAGCGTCACCCGCGCCATCGTCTGCCCCTCACTGAAACTGGTCCTGCGCAGCGTCCCGAATTCATCGGTATAGCGTGAATCCGAGATGCCGTCCTGGCGCAGCAGGTTCGACGCCGCCAGGCGCAGCTGGTACTTCGGATTGAACTTCCACAACGCATACACGTCCAGGTCGCGCCGCACGCTCTGGTAGCGCGACTGCTCCAGATTGACGCGCACCGGGCCACCGTCCTTGAACGCGAAGCTGGCGCCGGTACTCAATTTGCCGTCGCGCGTCTTGTAGTCGATCCCGAGCGTCGCCGACAGCGGCACCTGCTGGTCCAGGCGGTTGTCCGGGCCCGGCACCGCGTCGACCTCGGACCAGTTGCGCGACACGCTCGCGCGCAGGTCGATCTCGGGCACCGATGTCAGCAAATTCGACAACACCGCCGACAGCGGAAACTTCGCTTCCAGCTCCAGGCTGCGCGTGAGCGCGTCGCCGTCGTTGACCGGGGTCTGGATCCAGCGCCCGTCCTCCAGGATCAGGCCCTGGCGCGTATAGTCCTCGATGCGGCGCACCGACACGCTGGCGCTGAGCAGCGCCTTCTCGGCCCACCAGTGCTCGTAGGCGGCGTCGATGCCGGTCGCCAGTTCCGGCTGCAGGTCGGGATTGCCGCGGTAATCGGGCTGGGTCTGGCTGTTGTTCGGCGTCGTGAAGCGACGCGGGATCAGGTTGCTCGCAGACGGCGCCTTGAAGGTGCGAGTCAGCGCCAGGCGCACCTGGTCGCGGCTGTCCGGGATCTTGTACAGGGTCTGGGCCAGCGGCGAGAACACGCTGGCGCGGTTGGTGCTGGTCTCGAACGTATTGCCCTCGCTGGTCGTCTCCAGCCCTTCCCAGCGCAGGCCGGCGTACATCGACCACTGCTTGCTGACGTTCCACTCGTCCTGGACGTACAGCGCCAGGCGCTTGATGGTGGCGTCATATTCCTCGTCCGTTGCGAGCTCGCGCCCCGCCAGCGGGAACACCTCGATTTCGCCGCGTTCGTCATCGCGCCGCGTGTAGCCGGCATCCCAGCCCATCGCCAGCGCGTGGTCTTTCATCCATGGCGTCGTGTACTTGCCGACCAAGGTCAGGCCGCGTTCATCGGTCGCGCTCAGGACGCTGGAATCGCGCGCCAGCCGAGCGAGGTTGTCATCGCGCTGGTAATCGAATTCGCGCCAGTCGCTGCGGTTGCGCATGCCGTTGACGCCGAGCTTGAGGTCGAGCTTCGCCCCCTCTTCCAGGTTGTGCACCCAGTTCACGTCCGTGCGCAGCATCGCGTGGTTGCCCTCGCTGTTCATGTCGCGCACGTCGTACGGCGGCGGCGCGCCAAGCTCGGTCGTGGTCACGGCATCGCCCTGGTAATCGTTGCGGTTGTACGAGACCATCGTCTGCCAGCTGACCGTGTCGCCGTTCTCGAGCGTCCAGTTCAGGCGCGGCGTGAGGTTCAAGCCCCGCGGGCTGCCGCTGTCGGTCTGCTCGGTGCGGCGCAGCTGCGTCAGCCGGCCCTGCGGGTCAAGCTGCGTTTCTTCGTACGGTTGCGGGCGGTCGAAGTTGTAGCGCCAGACGCTGGCGCCGATCGAATACGACAGGGCGTCGAGACGGTCCGACATGTTCAGGCTCGCGCTCGGGTTGCTCGCGTCCCCGCTCTTGCCGTAGCCGACCCGCAGTTCGCGCTGCGCCTTTCGCACCACCCGCTTGAGCACGATGTTGATGGTGCCGGCGATCGACTGGGTAGAAAATTCTGCGCTGGCCGCGCGCAGGATCTCGATCCGTTCGATGACGTCGGGCGAGAGCTGGTCGATGTCGAAGCCGGCCGGGGCCCGCTCGCCGTTGATCAGGATCTGCGTGTAGCCGCTGCCCAGGCCGCGCATGCGGATCTCGCCCGCCCCACGGCCGCCGCCGCCGCCAACGGTGATGCCGGGCAGGCGCTTGAAGACGTCGAGCACCGAGGTGTCGCCGTAGCGCTTGATCTCTTCGTTCGAGACCACGATGCGGCTGGCGGTGTCGTCGCGCCGCGGATCGTAGCTGTTGGCGTCGGCCTTGACCTCGACCTTCTGCATGGTATCCAGGCTGGCCGGCGGCGGGTCGGATGGCGGGCTGACTTGTGCGGCGGCGGGCAGTGCGAACAGTGACGAAATGGATAGCGCGATGAGCGTTGGTCTGAGCATCGAAGGCGGGACGGAGTGGACAAAAGTGCGGATATTCTGTCATAGCTCGCCCGCCTTGAACCGCCTTGCCCGAATTATTCATCCGGCATATCGCCAGTATTGACGGGCTATATTTACTGTGACCCCATGCCGCCGCCCGGCGGACCGAAGCCCCGCCCGCCCGGCCCACGCGGGCCGCGTCCGCCGCCGAAGGTGCCGAAGCGGTACGACAGGCCGACATAAACCAGGCGCCCGTCCTGGCGCCGAAGGCTGTACTCGCGCAGGCTGTCGGTCTCGGTGATCGACTCCGACTTCTGAGAATCGAACAGGTCGTTGACGTTGACGACCAGGCTCAGGGCCTGGCTCAGGTTATGCCGGTAATTCAGGTCCGCGGTGCGGGTCGGCTGGCGATAACCCTCGCCGAACAGCGTCTTGCCCTGGGCATTGAGCACCAGTTGCAGGCTGTTGGACGGGTTGAACTGGTAATTGAAGCGCGCGCGGCCGGCGATCGAGGTCGCGCTGCGCTTGTCGTCCTCCAGGCTGCCGAGCACCGACTGCTCCGAATAGCCGATATTGCCGCTGGCATTGATCGTCAGCTTGGACGTGGCGCGCCCGCTGAAGGTGAATTCCAGGCCGCCCGAGCGGCTGGCGCCCGCGTTTTCGCGCGTGGTCAAGAGCACGGTGTCCGAGATGAAGTAGCGGCGCTCCGAGATCAAATCGGTGTCGCGGCGCGCGTACAGGCGCACATTGGTCTCGACGTTGCCAAGCCTGGTCTCGACGCCCAGTTCGAGCGAATCCGACTCGCTGGGCATCAGCTCGGGATTGCCCGACGAGACGTTCGTTTCGTCGCGGTAGATCACGAAGGGATTCAAGTCCGCGGCGCCGGGACGGCGGATGCGGTGCGCGTAGCTCAGGCGCAGCGCCGTGCGCTCCGACAGGTCATAGGTGAGGAAGGCGCTGGGGATCGCTTCCAGGTAGTGGTTGCCGGCCTGGATCCCGGTCGTGACCTGGTCCATGTCGAGATCGGTGTATTCGGTGCGCAGGCCGCCCAGCACGCCCCATTTTTCGCCCAGGCGCATCTGCCAGGTGCCGTACAAGGCCAGCGTGGTGTCGACCAGCTCGAAGCGGTTGGTGCGAGATGCGTTCACGCTTTCGAACAGGGTGCCCGGATCGACGTCGAGGAAGCGGGTGTCGATCACGCTGCTGTTGCGGACCACCTTGTAGCCCAGCTTGAGCACGCCCGCTTCGCCCGGACGCTCGTAGTCGCCGGTGAAGTCGATGATGCGGGTCTCGTTGAGGTTGTCCTGGCGGGTCAGCGGATTGGACGAATTGATCGGCCGCACCGTGTAGTCGCTGGCGAAGCGGGCGTCGCCCTCGCCCCGGGTGCCGGACAGGCGCAGGTCGGTCTTGAAGATCTCGCCCGGACGCGTACCCTTGTGGTCGAGACTCGCGCTCAGGCTGTAGCTGCGGTTCTCGGTGTCGCGCACGGTCGAACGCAGGTAGTCGCTCTCGACCGCCCCGGATGCGTCGGTGCCGCGGTAGCGCTCGGACGACAGGCCTTCCTGACGGTTGGCGTTGACGCTGGCCTTGAGCGACACCACGTCCTTCTCGCCCAGGTTGTAGTTGAGGGAGCCGTTGAAACCGGCCGATTCGGTGTCGTTCTCGCTGGTCGAGCTCTGCATGCTGCTGGCCACGGCGCCGGTGGCCGGGTCGATGCGGTCGCGCGTCGTCTCGCCGGTCGAGCCGCGGCTGTCGCGGCGACCGAACAGCGCGCCCTGCACGCTCAGGCGTCCACCCGTGTAGCTGCCGAAGGTGGAGGCATTGAAGCGGCCCTCGGCGCCAGCATTGGCGTTGACCACGCCGAAGCTGCCCGGCGTGCGTTCACGCCGCATCACGAGGTTGATGATCGGCCCGCCGCCGCCTTCGTTGCCGAACTGCGCGCCGGGATTGTTGATCACTTCCACCGACTCGAGGTCGGCGGCTGGCAGCGCGCCCAGGGCGGCGGCGCGGTTCTCGCCCTGCATCATGGCGGATGGCTTGCCGTCGATGAGGATCTGCACATTGCTGCGGCCGCGCAGGGTCACGTTGCCGTCCGGGTCGACCGCGACCGACGGCACCTTGTTCAGGGTGTCGGCAATGGTGTCGTTGGTGGCGGCCGCATCGCTCTTGACGTCATAGGCCTGGCGGTCGATGCGGTTCGACGAGCGCACCGCGCTGACCGAGACCGTCGACTGGACCGGGACCTCGGCCTGCACCGGAGGAGCTTCCGGCGCCGGAGTCGTCGGCGCCGTGGCGACCGGCATGGGGGCGGCGGGCGGCTGCTGGGCCTGGGCAGGAGCGAGCAGCGTGCCCGCCACGATCGGCGCGAACAATACAACGGAAGAACGGTGACGTGGCATGACAACCCGGGATACTGGACAATTGAACGAGCGTAATTGTCGCACGCGATTTGCCCAAAATTCGTTAAGAAATGCTAAGACGAAATAAATGTCAGCGCGATGATGCATGCTTCGACATCGCGTCAATACGCGTGCGCGTGGCGCCGCCTTCGCGTAAACTCGGCGCTTCAACGACAAGGAGAACGCCATGAACGCCTACGATTTCAACGCCACCGCGCTCGACGGCCAGCCGGTCGACCTGGCCCGCTATCGCGGCAAGGCGCTCCTGATCGTCAATACCGCGAGCGCCTGCGGCTTCACCCCGCAATACCAGGGCCTGGAAGAACTGCAGCGCCACTACGCCGACCAGGGCCTGGTGGTGATGGGTTTTCCGTGCAACCAGTTCGGCCGCCAGGAACCGGGCAGCGAGGCCGAAATCGGGGCCTTCTGCGAAAAGAACTACGGCGTGACCTTCCCGATGTTTGCCAAGATCGACGTCAACGGCGACGACGCCCACCCGCTGTTCCGTTTCCTGAAGGGCGAGGCGCCGGGCGTGCTGGGTACCGAGGCGATCAAATGGAACTTCACCAAGTTCCTGGTCGACCGGAACGGCATGGTGGTCAAGCGCTACGCGCCGGCCACCAAGCCTGAAGAACTGAAGGGCGATATCGAGAAGCTGCTTGCGGCGTAGGACATTTCAGGATCCCGGGCCTGCGCACACCGACTTGGCATGGAAGGCCCCTATCCTTACCTGATCAAACCCGGTCTATCACTGTGGGTGTTGCGCGCAACCGGCGAGCTCAACTGGCGCATGACCTCTTTGGCCAATCGCTCTGAGCCGATATGCGAAACGTGATTCCTGTCGATGAACAGGGCGCGTCCACTGGCATCGTGCGATTCGCAAACGCTGTCACTACAGAACAACTCAAGCCCGTCCACTACCTTTGCATGCCGATGCGCCTCGATCAACAAGTCGGATTGGTTCATCGCGCTGGTCATACTGATCCGACTTACTTTCTGTACCATCGCCTTGTGGTCGCCATCGGTAGCAGCGTACCGTCGGATGGCATACTCCGCCACCAGATGCGGGAACATTGGCGTATCCCCGACGAACACAACGTGCTTGTCCGCCGCCTTGAAACGCTGCAGCGTGTCGATGATTCGTTGTTTGATTCGGGAAGAGGTCGGCGCATGCCCGTCAATGGCGAAGCTCTTGTTTGATGCCCCGTCCAACACTTTCGAAAATCTGCCGACCCAGACAACCGTTTGCAAAGCCTCCTGGCGCAGGAATTCTTCGACAAATTTGAGGTGGCGCTCTGCACTGCAACCGAATTCTGCTTTGGTATCGATGCGCTCGATGCCGGGTATTGGGATGCAGCCATCGCTCAGGACAGCGTAGTAGGCTTGCCCGGCCTGATGCAGTTCCTTGTTCAGGCCATACAAGAGCGCGCCGGCGTATGAGTCTCCCCACAGCACACCAACCGGCCGTTTTGAGGCATCCCCAATAATGCATACGCGCGGCCCCAGCGGTGACTGCAAAGCCGCCGCTCGACAGAATTTCTCGCCACTTCCCCGCTCCTGCTGGGTATCGAACGCATGCTCGACGCCATTCCATTTTTCCCGGCCGCGAAATCCGTCAGTCAGATCACCCGACATGCCGAAACACAGGAAAGCAGCCATGCCAACGCCAGAAAAGGCGAATATCTTCTGCCTGCTGAAGCGCTTCTTGTCCCGAAACGGCGCTTCCACGAACTTCCAACTCGCGTAACCAAGCCCCAGTGAGCATAGTCCCAGCAGCGTGAACGCCATCAGGCCAGGCTCATGCAGGCTCCGGTGTCGCGCCATTGCAAACAGAGGCTGGTGCCAGAGATACGCGCTATAAGGCCACCTCGAATAACCCGCTCTCGGCGTGAGCAGAGCCAGGCGAAACGTGAGTCCGCGCTCCAGCATCGCTCAGTAGCGTGATTTTCAAAG
>NZ_JBWBRF010000009.1:0-169588 GCF_056279385.1 Massilia sp. UYP34
GATGCAAAGACGCCCATCCTCGCACTCAAGGAATGGCAACAAAGACGGCCGGAATTATTCGTTAAGCGGGTTTATGAACAGGCGGGACTTGACACTTAGGGGCAAACGAATCGGTTAGTCTGCCAAGCTCCCACAGGTCAGCGGTCGTATTCAAATTGGTGTGGAGCTTGTTGTCGCTGGGGCGTATTCCTGGACGGTCAACCCAGTGCCAACGTCTGTGCCGGGCGCAACGATGTAGCTGCCTTCCGGAACCTACCTGTGTTGCGAAAGCCCTTCAAGGTACGAGATCGCTAAATGAGGGAGCGAAGAATTTCCGCCGCATCGACTGGATGCGGCGGGGTCTCGATATGTTCCGAACTTCTTTATAGTTGGAATCCGTAGCGAGAAGCCGTTGTTCCAATCTTAATTAAATGGTTCCGAACTTAATTACGACGAAACACGGCCCTGGCGTCAGGCGAAATTCTTGTTCACGAATTCCCAGTTGGCGACATTCCAGAACGCGTCCAGGAACTTGGCGCGTGCATTGCGGTAGTCGATGTAGTAGGCGTGTTCCCATACGTCGGCGGTCAGCAGCGGCACGTCGGTGGTGGTCAGCGGGGTGGCGGCGTTCGAGGTGTTGACGATGTCGACGCTGCCGTCGGCCTTTTGCACCAGCCAGGTCCAGCCCGAGCCGAAGTTGCCCAGTGCCGACTTGTTGAACTCTTCCTTGAACTTGTCGAACGAACCCCACTTGGCGTTGATCGCGTCCAGCGCCTTGCCGGTCGGCGCGCCGCCGCCGTTCGGGCTCATGCAGTTCCAGAAGAAGGTGTGGTTCCAGACCTGGGCCGAGTTGTTGAACACGCCGCCGGTCGACTTCTTGATGATCTCTTCCAGGGACAGGTTCTCGAACTCGGTGCCCTTGATCATGTTGTTCAGGTTGGTCACATAGGTCTGGTGGTGCTTGCCGTGGTGGTATTCCAGGGTCTCGGCCGAGATGTGCGGTTGCAGGGCGTCTTTTGCATACGGCAGCGGCGGCAGGGTGTGTTCCATGTGTGCGTTCCTTAGTGGTTGGGAAAGGTTGCTGTTCTTATAGCGTCGCTATTCTAGCCGGTCTGCTGCGCGGTTGCAGACAAGTATCGCCATCCGCTGTGCCGTCACTCCAGCACGGCCTGGACTTGCGCCACGCCCACCTCGGCGCTGCCATTGGCCAGCCGCACCGTCAGCGTGTCGCGCGCGTGGATCTGGGCCGGGTCGCGCACGATCTTCCCCTTGCCGTCGCGCACGATGGCATAGCCGCGCTCCAGCGTGCGCTGCGGGTCGAGCAGGTCGAGCTGGGCGGCCAGGGCGTTGAGCGCCTCGCGCCGCGCCCTGAGCTGGCTGGACAGGCTCGCGTTCAGGTGGCGGCTGTCCGACGCCAGCCGGGCGCGCAAGGAGCGCATGTCGGGGCGGTGACGCGACCAGCGCTGCTGCAGCTGGGCCAGCAGCAGGCCGTGACGATTCACCGGCAGCTTGACCGCGTGCGTCATGGCCGTGGCCAGCGACAGTAACTTGAGGCGCTGGTGGCCGATCTGGGCCGAGGGGCTGAGCAGCCGCCGGCTCAGGTTGTCGAGGCCCTGGCCGGCGTCGTGCAGGCGGCGCTCCATGGCGCGCTGCAGGTCGAGGGCGTCGCCTTCGAGCGAGGCCAGCCAGTCGGCGCGCGGCGTCGCGGCCAGTTCGGCGGCGGCCGTCGGCGTGGCGGCGCGCACGTCGGCGGCGAAGTCGGCGATGGTGACGTCGGTTTCGTGGCCGACGCCCGAGATCACGGGGATCGCGCAGGCGTCGATGGCACGCGCCACGCATTCCTCGTTAAAGCTCCACAAGTCTTCGATCGAGCCGCCGCCGCGGCAGACCAGCAGCACGTCCACCTCGGCGCGGCGCGAGGCCGTCATGATGGCTTCGGCGATCTTGTCGGCCGCGAACTGGCCCTGGACCGGGGCAGGGTAGAGCACGATCCGCACGTGCGGGGCGCGCCGGCGCAGGGCGGTCAGCACGTCGCGCAGGGCAGCCGCCTGCGGGCTGGTGACGATGCCGATGCTGCGCGCGAACAGCGGCAGCGCGCGCTTGCGCTCGGCGTCGAACAGCCCTTGCGCGGCCAGCTTTTCCTTCAGGCGCAGGAAGGCCTCGTAGAGCTGGCCCACGCCGGCGCGGCGGATCGCCTCGACGTTGATCTGGTAGTCGCCGCGCGCGCCGTACAGGGTGACCAGGGCGCGCACCTCGACCTTGTCGCCTTCGCGCGGGGTAAAGCCGGCCAGTTGCGCGCGGCTGCGGAACATCACCGCGCGCACCTGGGCCGCATCGTCCTTGAGGGTGAAATACCAGTGGCCGGAGGCGGCCCGGGTGAAGTTGGAGAGCTCGCCGCCGATCCACACCAGCGGGAACGAGCGCTCCAGCAGGCGCGCCACTTGCTGGTTCAGGGCGGTGACGCTCAGGACGGCGGGGGTGGCGAAGGCGGGATCGGCGTCGTTCGGTGCTTGCATGGCGCTCTGGCGAAAATGGCGAAAGCGAGCATTATCCTCTATCGGCTGGGGCAGATGGTGCGCGGCCCGTGACCGGCAGCGGGAAGGGAAGCGAGGTCAATGTTGCTGTTTTTCAATGCAAACTGTTGAAATCCCTTATGAATCAATCGCTTAGTATCTGACTAATGTCGATTTCGGGCCATTTATCCACAAAAACTGTGGGGAACTCATGTGATCCGTGGGAGCGTGCGTAGCAATTGGGCAGGAGAAGTAGAATTGTTACAAATCAATGACTTAAGTTCGTGACCGGAATCTTGATCACAAAGTTGTCCACAGAATCTGTGCAAACTTTTCGGGTGCGGTGAGGGACCGCAACGTGGTCGATCGGCGCACGATCGCGCCGGAGGGACCGGTTTCTGCGCTGCCTGTTTTTGAGGCAGCCTGAGGTAATTCCAATGAAATCAAGCACTTGACTAGTAAAGTTCGATCTTCCGCACATTCTTATCCACAAAAATTGTGCAGATAGCGAATATTGTATGCACAGGGCCGTCGCAAGCCAAACAATCGGGGCAGGAATGCCCATCCAGGCACGGTTTATTGGCAAAAAATGCCATATGCTAATATTTTGTGCAGCAGCGTTTTATTGATATAAATCAAAGGCTTACTTTCGCGAAGTGCGCATTGCTCACACTTTTGTCCACAAAAAGTGTGCGGAACCTCAAGCAAGCGCAGGCGAAGTACAGCTGAGTTTGGCTGCCTGCGATTTAGGCTTGATCATTTATTTGTATGGAATCAATCACTTAGTCGAGTCCGGCGCCCCTTGCGCACAATTTTGTCCACAGAATTTGTTCGCAACTACACCGTGCAAGTGGACAAGCCATCAAGCCAGAGCCTGCTTGAGCCAAGTCATGAGACTGCCATTTTCTTGCGCAGACGCAGAAAGCCCTTACAAATCAAGGTGCTTGTTCCACCTCGCGGCCATTGCGCACAATTTTATCCACAGAAGATGTGAAGAACTCTACTTGCCGCTTCGCTGCCAACTTGCTACATTGCCGAATTGATTTTTTTCATCTCTGGAGTCTCTCTTGCTCGCCATTTTCCAAGCCGCAGGCTGGCCCATCTGGTTCCTGCTGGTCGCGTCGATCGTCGCCGTCGCCCTCATCGTCGAACGCCTGATCACCCTGCGCCGCGAGAAGATCCTGCCCCGCAACCTGCTCGATGAAGTCATCCGCGTCTATCGCAGCGGCAAGGTGACGCCCGAGGTGGTCGACAAGCTGGAACAGAATTCGCCGCTGGGCGCGGTGCTGGCCGCGGCGCTGCGCAACGTCGACGCCCCGCGCGACGTGATGAAGGAATCGATCGAGGAAACCGGCCGCGGCGTGGCCCAGGGCCTGGAACGCTTCCTCACCACGCTCGGCACCATCGCCTCGCTGGCGCCGCTGATGGGCCTGTTCGGCACGGTGGTCGGCATGATCGAGATCTTCGGCGCCGCGACCCCGACCGGCGGCAATAACCCGGCCCAGCTGGCGCACGGCATCTCGGTGGCGCTGTACAACACCGGCTTCGGCATCGCGATCGCCATGCCGGCCCTGGTGTTCTACCGCCACTTCCGCAACCTGGTCGACACCTATGTCGTCGACATGGAACTGCAGGCGGTGAAACTGGTCGACGTCGTCCACGGTGCCCGCAAATGATGGACTTTCGCCGCGGCCGCAGGCGCGAGGAACCGGAGATCAACCTGATCCCGTTCATCGACGTGCTGCTGGTGATCCTGATCTTCCTGATGGTCTCGACCACCTACAGCAAGTTCACCGAGCTGCAGATCACGCTGCCGACGGCCGAGGCCGAGAAGCAGGCGGAAAAACCGTTCGAGATCAACGTGACGGTCGACGCCAAGGGCAACTACACGATCAACAATACGCCGGTGACCTTCCACAGCGTGGCCGGCCTGGCCCAGGACATGCAGAACGCCGCGCGCAGGCCCGACGGCCAGGTGGTGGCCAGCCCGGTGGTGATCGTCAATGCCGACCAGTTCGCCATGCACCAGATGGTGATCAATGTGCTGGAAGCGGCGCGCGTGGCCGGCTACGACAAGCTGACCTTCGCGGCCCAGACCGGCGCCGCCAAATAATCCCGGGGCGCGCCGCGCGCGCCGCGCCGGCTGTTCATTTTCTTCCCGCATGGCTTCCCGACTCGAATCGACCCTGACCCGCGCCTGGCTTCGGCGCGGGGTCCTCGCCTGGCTGCTGCTGCCGCCGGCGCTGCTGTTTCGCCTGCTCGCCGGCCTGCGCCGGCTGCTGTTTCGCGCCGGCCTGAAGCGCGCGGAGCGCCTGCCGGTGCCGGTGATCGTGGTCGGCAATATCTTTATCGGCGGCACCGGCAAGACGCCGCTGACGATCTGGCTGGCCGAGAGCCTGCGCACGGCGGGCTTTCGCCCCGGCGTGATCTCGCGCGGACACGGCGGCCACGAAGGCGCGCCGCTCGAAGTCACCCCGCAGTCCGATCCGCGCGCCGTAGGCGACGAGCCGCTGTTGATCGCGGCCCGCGCCGGGTGCCCGGTCGTGGTCGGCCGCCGCCGCGTGGCAGCGGGCAAGGCCTTGCTGCAGGCGCATCCCGCGGTCGACGTGCTGATCGCCGACGACGGCCTGCAGCACTACGCGCTGGCGCGCGACGTCGAGATCGTCCTGTTCGACGGCCGCGGCGTCGGCAACGGCTGGCTGCTGCCGGCCGGCCCCTTGCGCGAGCCGCCGTCGCGCCGGCGCGACTTCACGGTCGTCAACGCGCCCGAGATCACCCCGAGCCTGGCGCAGGCGGTCGGCGGCCAGCCGTGGCGCATGCACCTGGCGGGCGAGCATGCCGAGCCGCTGCAGGGCGGCGCACGGCTGCCGCTGGCGCGCCTGGCCGGCAAGCGCATCGTGGCCGCCGCCGGCATCGGCAATCCCGGGCGCTTCTTCGCCATGCTGCGCGCGGCCGGGCTGACGGTCGGCGAGCTGCCTTTGCCCGACCATCACGACTTCCTCGACGACCCGTTTGCCGGGGTCGATGCCGATGTCATCCTGATCACCGAGAAGGATGCAGTAAAATGTCGGCAAATTGATCATCTGAAGAACGATCCACGGCTGTGGGTCGTGCCGGTCACGGCGCAGCTCGACGCGCGCCTGGCCGAACAAATCGTGGAGAAATGTCGTGGACGCTCGCTTGCTTGATATCCTGGTCTGCCCGTTGTGCAAGGGTCCGCTTGAACTCGACAAAAAGGCGCAGGAACTGACTTGCCGCGCCGACCGCCTGGCCTATCCGATCCGCGACGGCATCCCGATCATGTGGGCCGACCAGGCGCGCAAGATCGAACCGGCCTGACGCTGCCCGATGAGCTTTACCGTCATCATCCCGGCGCGCCTGGCGTCGACCCGTCTGCCGAACAAGCCGCTGGCCGACCTGGGTGGTAAACCAATGGTGGTGCGCGTGGCCGAACGCGCGCGTGCATCCGGCGCGGCGCGCATCATCGTCGCCACCGACCATGAAGACATCGCCGGCGCCTGCGCCGCGCATGGCGTCTCCGCAGTGCTCACGCGCGCCGATCACCCGTCCGGCACCGACCGCATCGCCGAAGTGGCGCAGGTGCTGGGCCTGGGCCCGGACGACGTGGTGGTCAACCTGCAGGGCGACGAGCCGCTGATCGATCCGGCGCTGCTCGCGGCTTGCGCCGCCCGCATCGACGCCGACACCCCGATGGCCACCTGCGCGCATCCGATCCTGGACGCCGCCGAGGTCTTCAACCCGAACATCGTCAAGGTGGTGCTCGACAAGCGCGGCCGCGCGCTGTACTTCTCGCGCGCCACCATTCCGTGGCACCGCGACGCCTTCGCGGCCACCCGCGACGCCCTGCCGCTGGACCGGTTCGACGGCCACCCGCCGCTGCGCCACATCGGCCTGTATGCCTACAGTAACGCCTTCCTGCAAGCCTATCCGAGACTGGCGGTCTCGCCGCTCGAAGGCATCGAGGCGCTCGAACAGCTGCGCGTGCTGTGGCACGGCTACCCGATCGCCGTGCATGTCACACAAGACGCGCCACCCGGCGGCGTCGACACGCCGGATGACCTGGCGCGGGTACGCCTGCATTTCCCATTTTGATGTTAACCCCAGGGGAGTGATGGGGCCGTCTGCGCAGGATCAATAATCCTGTTCGCAGCGCCCCAAAACTGGCTTGAAAGCCAACTTCTGTGGTAACTTCCGTGTCAAGAAGGCTTGGCAGCATCAAACATAATTTATACAATCCCCAGCAATTTTCATTATTTTCTAGAATCTCAGGAAACTCATGCGTCTCATTCTGTTAGGAGCACCCGGTGCCGGTAAGGGCACCCAGGCAAACTTCATCAAGGAAAAGTTCAACATTCCGCAAATCTCGACCGGCGACATGCTGCGCGCCGCGATCAAGGAAGGAACCGAACTGGGCCTGGCTGCCAAGAAGGTCATGGATGCCGGCCAACTGGTGTCGGACGACATCATCATCGGTCTCGTCAAGGAGCGCCTGAAGCAGTCGGACTGCGCCAACGGCTATCTGTTCGACGGCTTCCCGCGCACCATCGCCCAGGCCGAGGCGATGAAGGACAGCGGCGTGAACATCGACTACGTGCTCGAGATCGATGTGCCTGACGAACTGATCCTCGAACGCATGACCGGGCGCCGCTCGCACCCGGCCTCGGGCCGCGTGTACCACGTCAAGTTCAACCCGCCCAAGGTCGACGAAGTCGACGACGTCACCGGCGAGCCGCTGATCCAGCGCGACGACGACAAGGCCGAGACCGTGTCCAAGCGGCTGGAAGTCTTTCACAACCAGACCGAAGTGCTGCTGGGCTACTACGGCAAGTGGGCCGAATCGGGCCTGCCGGGTGCGCCGAAATACCGCAAGATCTCGGGCGTCGGCCCGGTCGAGCAGGTGCGCGACGCCGCGTTCGCGGCGCTGTCCGAGTAAGCGCCGCCCCCGCGAGGCAGGTCGCAGTCCCCGTCGTGACTGCCGCTGGCAGTGACGACTTCTCGCGTGACATCAGTGCTGCCAGTGGCAGCACTGATGCGTTTACGGTATTGGTCATCATGATTATGTGAGAAATTGTTTCTCGTGCGCCGTACGAAGGTTGACAAGACGATAATGGGTCATCGATCAAGTCAATCCGGAGAGAGGTGCACCATGAACACGTCGAAAACCATTCTTGCCGTCCTGCTCGCCGTCAGCGCCATCGGCGCCGGCGCCCAGACCACCGGCGTCGCCCAGGGCCAGCCGGCCACCGGCGCGACCTATCGTCCGACGCTCGACGGCCAACAGACCTCGACGCCGGCCCCGACGATCGACATGCGTCCCATGACCCAGGAAGAAAAGGCCACCGGGCGCCAGGAACCGTCGCGCCTGAAGGACATCGACCCGGCCATCCACCCGGCGCCGCAGAACGTGCGTCCGCAGCCGACCCCGACCCCGACGCCGCGTGTCGGCGGGGCGGTGCTGCCGAGCGCATCCGTCACCCCATCGGCGCCCACGGTCGCGCCATCGACCGCCCCGGCCGGCCCGACCGCGAGCCCGGTCAGCGCCTGCACCGGCGCCACCTGCACCGACGCCAGCGGCGCCACCACGTCCGGCCAGGTCGGCAACGCCAGCGTCAACAGCGCCGGCCGCCTGTGCAACCGTACCGGAAATACGATGCAGTGCTTCTGAAAGCCTGCGCGGCGCCATGGCGTTTCCCCTTGAAAGTTCGCTACAATGCAGGTTTACGTTTACGTTAACGTAAGCGCAGGCATGAGACATGCGGCAACGTGCGGCAACCAGAACTTTTATAAGGGACACACCATGCAGATCCAGAACAACGTCTTCATCGTCACCGGCGGGGCCTCGGGCCTGGGCGCGGCCAGCGCGCGCATGCTGGCCGACAGCGGCGCCAAAGTCGTGATCGCCGACCTCCAGGAGGACGCCGGCCGCGCGCTGGCGCAGGAACTCGGCGGCCAGTTCGTCAAGTGCGACGTCACCCAGGAGGCGGACGGCAAGGCGGTGGTCGAGGCGGCGGTGGCGCTGGGCACCCTGCGCGGCCTGGTCAACTGCGCCGGCGTGGCGCCGGCCGCCAAGACCGTCGGCAAGGACGGTCCGCATCCGCTCGACCTGTTCCAGCGCACCGTCAACATCAACCTGGTCGGCACCTTCAATATGGCGCGCCTGGCGGCCGACGCCATGGCCAGGACCGAAGAAGCCGAATACGGAGAGCGCGGCGTCATCATCAATACCGCTTCGGTCGCGGCCTACGACGGCCAGATGGGGCAGGCGGCCTACGGCGCGTCGAAGGCGGCCGTGGCCGGCCTGACCCTGCCGATGGCGCGCGACCTGGCGCGCAGCGGCATCCGCGTGATGACCATCGCACCGGGTATCTTCGAGACCCCGATGCTGATGAACATGCCGCAGGAAGTGCGCGATTCGCTGGGCAAGATGGTGCCGTTCCCGCCGCGCCTGGGCCAGCCGAAAGAGTATGCCCACCTGGCCAAGGCCATCATCGAGAACGTGATGCTCAATGGCGAAACGATCCGCCTCGACGGCGCGATCCGCATGCAGCCGAAGTAGTCTCTCATCGCTCGGTAATAGCTCAGGCATTGTCCTGGAAGCAAGCTCGCGCGACATGAGGTAGCATGTCTGCGATCTCGGGCGCGTTGCCGCTGTCGTGCGACGGCGCGCCCGTCTGCTTTTGGGAGAATCGATTGAAACAGTTCAACACGCTTGCCCGCGCATTGGTACCTGCGCTGGCCCTGGCCGGCGCTTTTTACCTGCCTGCCGCCGCCCAGGATTCGCTGCAGGCCGCGCCCGAGGCGGCCACCGGCTATGCCGAAAAACCCGGCTGGCCGGCCCGGAAATACATGGTGGCCGCGGCCAACCCGCTGGCGGTGGAAGCCGGCTACCAGATCCTGCGCCGCGGCGGCAGCGCGATCGACGCGGCGATCGCCACCCAGCTGGTGCTGACCCTGGTCGAACCGCAATCGTCGGGCATCGGCGGCGGCGCCTTCATGGTCCACTACGACGGCAGGCAGACCCAGGCCTTCGACGGCCGCGAGACCGCGCCCGCCAGGGCCGACGAACACCTGTTCGAGCGTCCGGACGGCACGCCGCTGTCGCGCACCGAGGGCGTGGTCGGCGGCCGCTCGGTCGGCGCCCCGGGCGTGCTGCGCATGCTCGAACTGGCCCACCGCCAGCACGGCAAGCTGCCCTGGAAGACGCTGTTCGAGCCGGCGATCCGGCTGTCGGAGCAGGGCTTCGCGGTCAGCCCGCGCATGCACAAGATGCTGGCCGGCGAGACCCACCTGCGCAAGGACCCGGTGGCCGCCGCCTACTTCTACGACCAGAGTGGCCAGGCGTGGCCGGTCGGCCATGTGCTCAAGAACCCGGCGCTGGCCAGGACGCTGCGCGCGATCGCCGAGGGCGGCGCCGACGCGTTCTATACCGGCCGCATCGCGCGCGCCATCGCGGACAAGGTCGCGCGGCATCCGACCAATCCGGGCCTGCTCACGGCGCAGGACATCGCCGACTACCGGCCCAAGGTGCGCACGCCGGTCTGCAGCGATTACCGGCAATATACGGTGTGCGGCATGCCGCCGCCGTCGTCGGGCGGGATCGCAGTGGCCCAGATGCTGGGCATGTTCGAGACCTTCGACATGAAGGCGCTGGCCCCAAAGGACGGCGTGCCCGGGGCCGAAGCCGTGCACGTGTTCTCGGAAGTGGGCCGCCTGGCCTACGCCGACCGCAACCGCTACGCGGCCGACACCGATTTCGTGCCGCTGCCGGGGCGCGGCATCCCGAGCCTGATCGACAAGGGCTACCTGAAGCAGCGCGCCGCCCTGATCGGCGAGCGTTCGATGGGCGAGGCCAGGGCCGGCACCCCACCGGGCATGGAAGTCGCGTGGGGCACGGACAATGCGATCGAGACGCCGTCGACCTCGCACCTGTCGGTGGTCGACGCCGACGGCCGCGGCCTGGCGATGACGACCACCATCGAGGACGCCTTCGGTTCGCGCCAGATGGTCGACGGCTTCATGCTCAACAACCAGCTGACCGATTTTTCGTTCAGCGCGCGTGACGCCGACGGGCCGGTGGCGAACCGGGTCGAGGCCAATAAGCGGCCGCGCAGCGCCATGTCGCCGACCATCGTGTTCGAAAAGGACAGCGGCAAGCTGGTGCTCACCGTCGGCTCGCCGGGCGGCCCGGCCATCATCAACTACGTGGCCAAGGTGCTGGTCGGCACGCTCGACTGGGGCCTGGACGTGCAGCAGGCGATCGCGCTGCCCAATTTCGGCAGCCGCAACGGTCCCACCGAGCTGGAGCGCGGGCGCTTCCCGCAGGCCACGCAAGACCTGCTGCGCGCGCGTGGTCACGCGATCCGGGTCAGCGAGCTGACCTCGGGCCTGCACGGCATCGAGCGGATCCGGGTGCACGGGGTGCCGATCTGGTTCGGTGGCGCCGATCCGCGCCGCGAGGGAGTCGCCAAGGGCGACTGACGCGCGGCCGCCGGGTGGGGGCAAGGAAGCGACAATTGGCGAGAATTTGTTGCGATTCCCGCCCCATATTTGCCTCAAGTCAAGCAGAGTTTGCTAACCTGTCGCCGTGGACAGCAAACAGAAAACCGGATCGATCCAGATGAGAGCGGGAACGCGCGGCGCCGCCGCGCGCGCCGGCTTTCACGCCGCATGACCATGCCGCGCCGGTGCCTGCCTGTCTTGCTGTCGCTCGTCTTGCTGTCGTTCCTGCTGGCGGCCTCGGCGCCGCTGCGCGCGGCGGCGCCCGAACCGACCCTGCGCTTCGAGCACCTGTCGGTGCAGCAGGGCCTGGGCCAGGAATCGGTGCTGTCCATCATCCAGGACCGCGACGGCTTCATGTGGTTCGGCACCCAGTCCGGCCTGTCGCGCTACGACGGCTACCGCTTCGTGCACCACCGCAGCGAGATCGGCGACCCGCGCAGCCTGGCGAGCAACTGGGTGCGGGTGCTGCACCTGGACCGCCACGGCCGCCTGTGGCTGGGTACCGACGGCGGGCTGAACCGCTACGATCCGGTCACCCGCAGCTTCACCCTGCATGCGCCGCACGAGCCCACCCGGCGCGGCACCGGCAACCGCCAGATCAAGGCATTGACCGGCGACGGCGGCGACGGGCTGTGGATCGGCACCGCCGACGGCCTGCAGCACTTCGATCCCGACACCGGCAAGTTCACGGTCTGGCACCACGTGCCGAACGACGAGCGCACCCTGCGCGACGACGGCATCCAGGCGCTGGCGCTCGACGCCGACGGGCGGCTGTGGATCGGCACTGCGGCGGGCCTGGACAGCCTCGCCCCCGACCGCCGGACGATCGAGCACCATCCTTCGCAACCCGGCCTGCCGCCGGGCCCGCATTCGCGGCCGGTGCACGCGCTGCTGGTCGACGCCGGGCAGCGGCTCTGGATCGGGCGCGACGGCGGGCTGGAACGGCGCGAACTGCGCGGGCCCGGCGCCGGCAAGCTGCGCCGCTTCGGGCCCGCCGACGGCGTCGGGGACGCCTGGATCACCGCGCTGTACCAGGATCCCGACGGCACGGTGTGGGCCGGCACCCATGACGACGGCCTGCTGCGCTGGCGCGCGGCGGACGAGCGCTTCGAGGCCTTTCGCAACGTCGTCACCGACCGCCACAGCCTGGTCGACAACCACGTCTCGGCCCTGTACCGCGACCGGACCGGCACCTTCTGGGCCGGCACCTGGTATGGCGGCGTCTCGCGCGTCGACCTGGGCAGCGGCGGCTTCGCGCGCATCAATGCGCGACCGGGCGTGGCCGGCGCGGCGGGCGATTCGCTGGCGGACAACAAGGTGCGCGCGCTGCTTGAGGATGGGGAGCGGCTGTGGGTCGGCTCGGCCACCGCCTTGCACCGCCTCGATCCGCGCACCGGCAAGGCCGAGGTGTTCCGGCACCGCAAGGACGACCCGAACAGCCTGATCGACGTGCCGGCGTCCGCCATCGTGCGCGACGGCGCCGGCCTGCTGTGGATCGGCAGCCGCGCCGGCGTCACCTCGTTCGATCCCCGCACGCGCCGGTTCCGGCGCCAGGTCCTGCCGGGCGACGCCGACGCCAACAACGTGCGCTCGATGCTGCTCGACCGCGCCGGCATGGTCTGGATCGCGACCCACGGCGGCATGCACCGGCTCGACCCAGGCACGCGCGCGGTGACCAGCTACCGCCACGATCCGTCGAAGTTCACCAGCCTGTCGGACGACATCGCGCGGCCGATGCTGGAAGACCGGCATGGCCGCTTCTGGGTCGGCACCTTCGCCGGCCTCGACCTGCTGGATCGCGCCAGCGGCAGGTTCCGGCATTTCAGGCACGATCCCTACGACCCGAACAGCATCAGCCACGACGAGGTGCACCACCTGATGGAAGACAGCCGCGGCGACATCTGGATCGGCACCGCGGTGGGACTGAACCGCATGGTCACCGGGCGCGACGGCGCGCTCAGCTTCACCCGCTACACCACGCGCGACGGCCTGGTCGACGATTCGGTGGCGGCGATCGTGGAAGACCAGGACGGGCGCATCTGGGCCAGCACGGCGAGCGGCCTCTCGCGCTTCGACCCGGCCAGCGGGCGCTGGCGCAGCTACACGGCGGCCGACGGCATCACCGAGGGGGCCTTCTTCGACGCCGCGGTGGCGCGGACCAGGGACGGGACCCTGTACTTCGGCGGCTTCAACGGCATCACCGCGTTCGACCCGCGCGCGATCCGCGACAACCGCATCGCGCCGCGGCCCGTGATCACCGGCCTGCAGGTCTTCAACCGGCCGCTCGAGCAAGCCTTCCCCGGCCTGCTGGCCGGACCGATCGAGACCGCCAGCGCCGTGACCCTGCCGGCCGACGCCGCCGTGATCACCCTCGAATTCGCGGCGCTGCACTTCGCCGCGCCCGAGCGCAACAAGTTTGCCTACCGGCTGGACGGCTTCGACAAGGGCTGGATGAGCGCCGACGCCGACCAGCGCTTCGCCACCTACGCCAACCTCGACCCCGGAACCTACGTGTTCCGGGTGCGCGCGGCCAACAAGGATGACGTCTGGAGCGAGGACGTGGCGGCGCTGGCGCTGACCATCGAGCCGCCGCCCTGGGGTACGCCGTGGGCCCGGATCGCCATGATCCTGCTGGTGTGCAGCGGCGCCTACGTGGGCCTGCGCATGCGCCTGTCCAGCCTGCGCCGCCACAAGGACCGGCTGGAGCACCAGGTGAGCGCGCGCACCGAGCAGGTGGAGCAGCAGAACCGCATGCTCGAGCTGCAGACCCAGGAACTGCGCGAGCAGGAGCGGCGCGGACGCCACCAGAGCAACGAACTGGCGCGCGCCTACCGCGCGCTGCAGGAGAACGAGGAAGTCCTGCGCCAGGCCAAGGAGCGCGCCGAGGACGCGACGCGCCAGAAGTCCGAGTTCCTGGCCAATATGAGCCACGAGATGCGCACCCCGCTGGCCGGCGTGATCGGCATGCTCGGGTTCGCGCTGCGCGACGCGGCGCTCAGGGACAACACGCGCGAACAGATCCTGCGCGGCCAGGCCAACGCCGAAGCGCTGCTGGCGATCATCAACGACCTGCTCGACTTTTCGAAGATCGAGGCCGGCAAGCTGACGGTCGAGCGCATCGACTTCGACCTGCACGAGAAGATGCGCAGCGTGGCCAGCCTGTTCCAGGAGCAGGCCGCGGGCTACAGCCTGGACTTCTCGGTCCGGGTCGACGACGACGTGCCGCGTTTCCTGGTGGGCGACCCGACCCGCGTGCGCCAGGTGCTGGTGAACCTGATCGGCAACGCCTTCAAGTTCACCAGGTCGGGCAGCGTGACGGTGCAGGTCGAATGCCGGCCGGGCGACCAGGACCGCCCGCCGGGCATGCACATGATCCGCTTCACGGTGCGCGACACCGGCGTCGGCATCCCGGCCGATGCGCTGCCGCGCCTGTTCCAGAAGTTCGAGCAGGCCGACTCCACCACCACGCGCCGCTATGGCGGCACTGGCCTCGGCCTGGCGATCTGCCGCCAGCTGGTGGAGCTGATGGGTGGCACCATCGGCGTCAACAGCCAGGAAGGCAAGGGCAGCGTGTTCAGCGTGCTGCTGCCGCTGCCGGACGGCGCCCCGCCGGTGCAGGTGGAGCATGCGCCGCGCGCGCCGCACAGCCACCGCCTCAGGATCCTGTGCGCCGAGGACTTCCCGACCAACCAGATCATCGCGCGGCTGATGGTCGAGGAGATGGGCCACGCGATCGACATCGTCGACAATGGCCTGGAAGCGGTGGCCGCCTGCGCGCGCAAGCGCTACGACCTGATCCTGATGGACGGCCGCATGCCCGAGATGGATGGCGCCAGCGCCACCCGCCTGATCCGCGCCGGCGGCCCGCCGGATGCGCCGGTAGCCGATCCGCACCTGATGATCGTGGCGCTCACCGCCAACGCCACCGACGAGGACCGCACGCGCTACCTGGCCTGCGGGATGGATGCTTTCCTGACCAAGCCGATCGACCAGGCGGCGCTGCACGTCCAGCTGGCGCGCGCGATCGAACGCCAGCTGCAGCGCGGCGTGCCGCTCGAGCCGGCGCCGGCGCAAGGCGCGTCCGACAGCCGCGCGCAGGCGATGGCGGCGCTGGACGCGATGTTCGAGGTGACCTTCGACGAGCCGGCGGCGGCGCGCCAGCGGGAGCCGGCAGCGGCGCCTGCGCAAGCGGCGCCTGCGCAAGCGGCGGCGGCGCTTGCGTCACCGGCGGCCGCGCTTGACGACGCGTTGGCGGTGCGCCTGCGCGCCGCCTTCCGCGCCGACCTGCCGCGCCGCCGCCGCGAGCTGGCGGCCGCGGTCGCGTCGGACGACCTGGACGCGGCCGGCCGCATCCTGCACGGCCTGCGCGGCAGCGCCGGCCACCTGGCCGAGCCGGCGCTCGAGGCGCTGTGCAAGGCGCTGGAAGCGGCGGCCGACGCCGGCGACCACGCGCGCCTGCGCGCCGGCCTGCCGCAACTGCACGCGCTGCTCGACGCCTTCGCGTCGCGCTGATCCCGCAGGCAATCTTGCATTTTTGCAACCGAGCGACCGCACCTGCCTATAATGCAGGTATTGACCGATCTGGCGGAGAGCGAATGAAGGTGCTGGTAGTGGACGACGACATCGTGGCGCGCATGATGCTGATGCATCTGGTCGACAGCTGCGGCAACCACGCGATCCTGGAAGCGGAGGACGGCGCCGACGCCTGGCGCCAGCTGCAAGCCGGCCTGCGGCCCGACATCGTGTTCTGCGACCTGCGCATGCCGCACCTGTCCGGCCTCGAGCTGCTGCAGCGGGTGCGCGCCGGCGCGGACACGGCCGCGCTGCCCTTCGTGCTGGTGTCGGCCGCGGCCGACGCCGCGACGCTGGACGAGGCGGCGGCGCTGGGCGCCAGCGGCTACATCGTCAAGCCGTTCCGCCACGAAGACGTGCGCGGGCAGTTCGAGCGCCTGTTTCCGGCGGCCGCCGGCGCCGGAGCTCGGGACGACGCGCCGGACGATGCGCCGGACGAAGAACCAGACGAAGCGCCGGACGAAGCGCCATTCGACGTGGCGCGCCGGCTCGGCATCGATCAGGCGCGCCTGCGCCTCTACCTGGACGGCCTGGCGCGCCAGCTGCAGGTGGCCATGCACGAGCCCCCGGCCGGCGACGAAGGATCGGCGGCGCGCCTGAACCGCCTGCACGAAGGCTGCAAGACGCTTGGCCTGTACGGCGCCGCCGCGGCGCTGGCCAGGGTGGCGGTCGCCGGTTCCCCGGCGCCGCAGGACGTGGCGGCGGCGCTGGCGACGGCCAGCGCGGCGGTCGCGCGCCAGGCCGGTCGCGCCGCCCATGGCTGAGCGCAAGAGGCGCTGGCAAATCCGCTTGCCGATGGTTTGCTTTAGATTTAAAGTATTCCCGGATTGTCGCCCGAGCGCTTTTTGCCGTCGCCTCGTCTTACCCATCCGGGACCATTCATGAACGACGCCACCATCGCAACGCTGTTCCCGTCCGGCCACTCGGACGGTTTCGCCCGCGCCAACCTGCCGCCGGCGCACGCCTGGCCCGACTTCCTGTTCGACCTGCCCGAACTGCATTACCCGCCGCGCCTGAACTGCGTCGCCGACCTGCTCGACGGCGCCGTCAAGCGCGGCTGGGGCGGGCGCACGGCGCTGATCGGCGCGCGCGAGCGGCTCACCTATGCCGCGCTGCTGGATCGGGTCGACCGCATCGCGCACGTGCTGCGCCACGACCTGGGCCTGGCCAGCGGCAACCGGGTGCTGGTGCGCGGCGCCAACTGCCCGATGATGGCGGCCTGCATCCTGGCCGTGATCAAGGCCGGCTGCATCGCGGTGCCCACCATGCCGCTGCTGCGCGCGCGCGAACTCGGCGCCATCGCCGACAAGGCGCGCGTGAACGCGGTGCTGTGCGCCGGCGCCCTGGTGGACGAGGTCGACGCGCTGGGCCTGGCCGTGCCGGTGCTGGTGTATGACGCCCCCGTGCCGGATGCCCTCGAAGAACGCATGGCGCGCCATGGCGAGCCGTTCGCCGCCGCCGACACGGCGCAGGACGACGTCTGCCTGATCGGCTTCACTTCCGGCACCACCGGCGTGCCGAAAGGAACCATGCACTTCCATCGCGACCTGCTGGCGATCTGCGACTGCTTCCCGCGCCACGTCCTGGGTTCGCAGGCCGACGACGTCTTCGTCGGCACGCCGCCGCTGGCCTTCACTTTCGGCCTGGGCGGCCTGCTGCTGTTCCCGTTGCGGGTGGGCGCCGCCGGGGTGCTGATCGAGCGCCTGAGTCCCGAAAGCCTGCTGGCGACGGTCGCCGAACACCGCGCCACCGTGTGCTTCACGGCGCCGACCTTCTATCGCCAGATGGCGGCGCAGGCTGGCCGTTTCGACTTGTCCAGCCTGCGCGCCAGCGTGTCGGCCGGCGAAGCGCTGCCGGTGGCCACGCGCGAGGCCTGGCGGGCGGCGACCGGGCTGGCCATGATCGACGGCATCGGCGCGACCGAGATGTTGCACATCTTTATCGCGAGCGCGGGCGACGACGTCCGGCCAGGGGCCACCGGCAAACCGGTGCCGGGCTACCAGGCCTGCATCCTCGACGCCCAGGGCAGGCAGCTGGGGCCGGGCGTGATCGGCCGGCTGGCGGTGAAGGGGCCGACCGGCTGCCGCTACCTGGCCGACGAGCGCCAGCGCCATTACGTGCAGGATGGCTGGAACCTGACCGGCGACGCCTACGAGATGGATGCGGACGGCTATTTTCATTACCGCTCGCGCCTTGACGACATGATCATCTCGGCCGGCTACAACATCGCCGGCGCCGAGGTCGAAGAAGCGCTGCTGCACCATCCGGCGGTGGCCGAATGCGCCGTGGTGGGACGCCGCGACCCCGAACGCGGGCAGGTCGTGGAAGCCCATGTCGTGTTACGAGGCAGTCACGTGGGAACCGAGGAACTGGCCCATGAGCTGCAAGAATTCGTGAAGGGCCAGATCGCGCCGTATAAATACCCGCGAGCAATTCTGTTTAAGGAACAACTGCCGCGCACCGAAACCGGTAAACTGCAGCGGTTTAAATTACGCACGGATGCGGTTTGAGGGTTGAGATGGATGACGACAGGCACGTACGGGCTGCCGACGCCGACAGGGGAGGGGCGTCCGACCTGGACCTGGAAAGCCGCCTGACGGACGCGCACCACCAGTCGCTGCGACTGTGGCTGCGCATGCTGTCGTGCACGACGCGGATCGAGAACGAGATCCGCAGCCGCCTGCGCACCACGTTCGGGATCACCTTGCCGCGCTTCGACCTGATGGCGCAGCTCGAGCGCCATCCGGAAGGCCTGCGCATGGGCGAGCTGTCCCGCCGCATGATGGTTACCGGGGGCAATATCACCGGGATCACCGACCAGCTGGAGCGCGAACAACTGGTGGTGCGGGTGCAGGATGCGCGCGACCGGCGCGCGTCGGCGGTCAAGCTGACCGCAGCGGGCAGGGAGACGTTCGCCGCGATGGCGGCGGTGCACGAGCGCTGGATCGAGGAGATGCTGGCGGATGTGTCGGGCGAGGACAAGGCCAGCATGATCGCCTTGTTGTCGACCATGAAGCGGCGGCTGCGAGTGGAGGACGGTGAATAAGAGCCTATCCCGGTAGGTGGGAGTCGCCCCTGCCGCGCCTGGCGGGCGTGCGCGGCGTTGATCGTCGCGCAGTGGCAAACCCGTGGCTCGCCATGCGGCCTCCTCGCGCCTTGCTCACGCCCGCCATGCATCAGCATGCGCTTCCCCCCACCTACCGGGATAGGCTCTATGTGCCGCCGGGCGCCTGACTGTTGCATTGCCGAACTGACAGACCATGGCAACCGCTGGTACAATGCGCCTCGCGTGTCGCCATCGTACAATGGATAGTACAAGCCCCTCCTAAGGGTTAGATGCAGGTTCGATTCCTGCTGGCGATACCATTCTCCCCTCCAGCAGTTTCCCCAGAATATGTGAGAATTGGCGTCGGGCGCGCGCCCAGTCGGTACAATGTGCGCCTTACTCAATCAACTCATGCTTTTGCCCGGCACCGGGCCTCAGACCGAACATGGCAGTCATCTCCCTCACTTCCGCGCAACTGGCCTTCGGCCACGTCCCGCTGCTCGACCACGCCGACTTTTCGCTCGAATCCGGCGAGCGCGTCGGTCTCATCGGCCGTAACGGCACCGGCAAATCCTCGCTCCTGAAGATCATCTCGGGCCGCTCGAAACTCGACGACGGCCTCCTGGTCATGCAGCAGGGCGTGAGCATCGCCTACGTGGAACAGGAACCGGTGTTCGACCCGCAGATGACCGTGTTCGACGTGGTCGCGCTCGGCATGGGCGACCAGCAGGCGATGCTGACCGAATATGAAGAACTGACCGGCAAGTTCGGCCAGGGCGACGACGATGCGCTGATGGAGCGCATGCATGTGCTGCAGACCAGGCTGGACGCCACCGACGGCTGGAACCTGGCGAACAAGGTCGAGACGACGCTGGGCCGCCTGAGCCTGGCGGGCGAAGCGAAGATGGGCACTTTGTCCGGCGGTATGCAAAAGCGGGTGGCGCTGGCCGTGGCCCTGGTGTCGGCGCCGGACGTGCTGCTGCTCGACGAACCGACCAACCACCTGGACTTTACCTCGATCAAGTGGCTGGAGAGCTTGCTGCGCGAGTTCCGCGGCTCGGTCCTGTTCATCACCCACGACCGCAGCTTCCTGGACAATGTCGCCACCCGCATCATCGAACTCGACCGCGGCAAGCTGCTCTCGTTCCCGGGCAACTTCTCGACGTACCAGGAACGCAAGCGCGAACTGCTGGCCAACGAGGAAGTCGAGAACGCCAAGTTCGATAAATTCCTGGCGCAAGAAGAAGTCTGGATCCGCAAGGGCGTGCAGGCGCGCCGCACCCGCGACGAAGGCCGCGTGCGCCGCCTGGAAGCGCTGCGCCTGCAGCGCACCGCGCGCCGCGACCAGCAGGGCCAGATCAAGCTCGACGTCGCCACCGGCGAGCGCTCGGGCAAGATCGTCGCCGACCTGGAAGGCGTGTCGAAGCGCTACGGCGACAAGGTCATCGTCGACGATTTCACCGGCACCATCATGCGCGGCGACAAGGTCGGCCTGATCGGACCGAACGGCGCCGGCAAGACGACCCTGCTCAAGATCATCCTGGGCGAGGAAGCGGCCGACAGCGGCGCCGTGCGCCTGGGCACCAAATTGAACGTGGCCTATTTCGACCAGATGCGCACCCAGCTCAACGAAGAGGCGAGCCTGGCCGAGACCATCGCGCCCGGCAGCGACTGGGTCGAGATCAATGGCCAGCGCAAGCATGTGATGACCTACCTGAACGACTTCCTGTTCTCGCCGGAGCGGGCGCGTTCGCCGGTCAAGTCGCTGTCGGGCGGCGAGCGCAACCGCCTGCTGCTGGCACGCCTGTTCGCCAAGCCGGCCAACTGCCTGGTGCTGGACGAACCGACCAACGACCTCGACATCGACACCCTCGAATTGCTGGAAGAATTGCTGGAGGAATACACCGGCACCGTCTTCCTCGTCAGTCACGACCGCACGTTCCTGGACAATGTCGTGACCCAGGTCATCGTGGCCGAGGGCGGCGGCAAGTGGCGCGAATTTGTCGGCGGCTATACCGACTGGGAGCGCGTCAAGGCGACGGCCCCGGCGCTGCAGGCGGCTGCGCCGGCATCTGCATCGAACGCGGCCAAGGCCGGCGCCGCCAGGGTGGAAGAAGCGCCGGCCCAGGGCGCGGGCAAGAAGGTCAAGCTGAGCTACAAGGAACAGCGCGAGCTCGAAGAACTGCCCCAGCTGATCGCTTCGCTCGAAGACGAGCAGTCCGCGATCACGCAGCAATTGAACGCGCCTGACTTCTACAAGACGAATCCGGCCGACGCCAAGCGCATCAATGCGCGGTTTGCCGAGATCGACGACCTGCTGCTCGACGCGCTCGACCGCTGGGAACGCATCGAGGCGCGCGCCAGAGGCGAGTGAGCAGACCCAAGCAGACGTCAACAGACCTTCAATGAGGCAATGACGGGACGCGGCATCGATGACCGAACACGATGATTCACCTGCCGTCCCGCCACCGGCCGCACGCGCGGCCGAAAAACCCTTCCTCGAGCGCGCCGCCTGGGTGCGGATCCTGCCTTTCGGCACCTATATTTTCTTCATCGTCCTGGGCGACGTGCTCGAGCGGATCGGTGTCGGCCGCGCCGAGCTGCGCTGGCTATATCCGGTCCAGGTCGGCGCCGTGCTCGCGCTCCTGGCCGTGTTCTGGCGCAGCTATGACGAGCTGCACCGCTTTGCGCTGGCGCCGAGGCAGGTGCTGGCCGCCGGCGCCGCGGGCATCGTGGTGCTGGTCTTGTGGGTCCATCTCGACGCCCCCTGGATGACGATCGGCAGCGCGCCCGGCTACGACCCGCGCACCCATGGCCAGATCGACTGGCTGCTGGTGACGATCCGCATCGCCGGCGCCGCCCTGGTCGTCCCCGTGATGGAAGAATTATTCTGGCGCTCTTTCTTGATGCGCTGGGTCGAGCGATCCGATTTCATGTCGCTTGATCCGGCGCGAATCGGCTTCAGGGCTTTCGTGATTCCATGCCTGTTGTTCGGATTCGAACACCATCTTTGGCTGGCCGGCGTCATGGCCGGCGTCGCCTATGGCTTGCTGTATATGCGGCACCGCAAGCTGTGGTCGCCGATACTGGCTCACGCTGTCACCAATGGATTGCTGGGAGTCTGGGTGGTGCATACCGGAGGCTGGCAGTTCTGGTAATTCCATCGGCGCAGCATCTACCGGGAAATGTAGAACATGCCTTTCAACCCTGTATCGCATCGGCTTCGGACCGTGGCGGCCCTGGCGACGGTGTTGTGTTCTTTCCCGGCAGTGTCCGCGCCGAACGATGGGCAACAAGAAGACGGCCTGCGGCTGCTAGGCGGCATCGGTTGGGCCTACGATGACAATCTGTTGCGGGTGGCCGACGACGAGCAACCGTTCGACGGCCGGCGCAGCGATTCCTACCGCACGCTCGATGCCGGCGTCGTGCTCGACAAGACCGTCAGCCGCCAGCGCATCACGGCCACCGCCAAGGTGTCGAAGGTCAAGTTCGACCACTTCGACCAGCTCGACTACGATGGACGCGACCTGCAGGCGAGCTGGCTGTGGCAGGCCGGCAAGCAGTTCGAGGGCCGTGTCGAAGCGCTGTACATCAAGACGCTGGCGCCGTACACCGACTTCGACAGCGACGAGCGCAACCTGCGCCGGCAGCGGCGCCAGTTGCTCGATGCCGGCTGGAAGCTGCACCCGAGCTGGAAGCTGCGCGTCGGCGCCGCGCGCGACAAGTACACCTACGAGCTGGTGGCCCAGCGCTACAACGACCGCACCGAAAAAGCCTATGAGGTCGAACTCCAGTACCGGCCGAAAAGCGGCAGCACGGTCGGCCTCGTCGCGCGTCGCCTGGAGGGCACCTATCCGTACCGGCGGCCTTACAACGACAGCGTCCTCACCGACGATTTCACCCAGGACGAACTCAAGGCCCGGGTCGAGTGGCTGGCGGGCGGATCGACCACGCTGCAGGCGCTGGTCGGCTATGCGCGGCGCGACCAGCCGTCGTACGGCGAAGGCAGCACCGGCGGCGTCAATGGCCGTGTCACCTGGCTGTATGAGCCGCGAGGCAAGATCAGCTACGGCGCGTCGCTGTGGCGCGAGTTCGCGCCGATCGAAAGCACGCGGGTCAGCACGACCCTGAACAAGGGGGCGAGCCTGCAAGCCACCTGGCGCGCGACCGACCGCATCAGGGTGGACGCCCGCGCCGCCTACGAAAAACGCGATTACACGGCGCGCTCTGCGTTTGCCGGCCTGGAAGACCTGAACGACGCGATCCGCAGCGCCACCGTGCGGGCGTCATGGCAGGTCCGCCGAAAGGTGCAAGTGATAGCCGGCTACGCCTACGAGTCGCGCACGGGCTCGCAGGCGCTCGGCACCGGCAAGTTCGACGCCAATATGGTGCAGCTGAGCGCCAATGTGCTGTTCTGATGATGGACGTGGCGGCGCATGACGGTCAACGACATTCCCATCATCTCTTTCTTCCAGCGTGTGCTCGATCCGCTGATCGTGATGGGCAGCCTGTACCTGGCGACCCTGGTCTTTGGCGAACCGTTCTCCGGCTATTGCCTGGTGCTGATGATCCTGGCCTTCCTGATCTCGTCGGCCGTCTACCAGCAAATCGATCCCTACCGCACCTGGCGCAGCGGCCGCATGCTGGCCTATGCGCGCGACACGGTGTTCGGCTGGTGCCTGACGCTCGCCGTGCTGTACTTCGTCGGCTCGGCCAGCGGCATGAAGGTCTACTACGACGAGCGGGTGTTGCTGGCCTGGGCGGTGGCGACGCCGTTGACGATCCTGGCCAGCCACATCGCGGTGCGCTTTGCCACCACGGGCCGCAGGCATGCCGGGGAACTGCGCTCGATCGTGGTGGTCGGCGCCAACGCTGCCGGCATCAGGTTCGCCGGCGTATGCGAGCGCCATCCGAACCTGTTCATGCAGGTGCAGGGCTTTTTCGACGACCGTACCGACGGGCGCAAGCCGCCTGGCCTGCGCTATCCGATGCTGGGCAAGATGGCCGACGTCGCCGCCTACGTGCGGCGCAAGAACATCAAGATGATCTTCATCAGCCAGCCGGTCTCGGCCCAGCCGCGCATTCGCCAGCTGGTCGACGAATTGAAGGACACCACCGCCTCGGTGTATTTCTTGCCCGACGTATACGTGTTCGACCTGATGCAGGCGCGTTTCGATACCGTGGGCGGCATGCCGGTGATCGCGATCAGCGAAACGCCGTTCATGGGCTTCAACAGCGTGCTCAAGCGCGGCACCGACGTCGTGGTCAGCGTGCTGGCCCTGCTGCTGCTGGGACCGCTGATGCTGCTGATCGCGCTCGCCGTGAAGCTCGACTCGCCCGGACCCGTGCTGTTCAAGCAGCGCCGCTACGGCCTGTATGGCGAAGAGATCCATATCTATAAATTCCGCTCCATGACGGTGCTGGATGACGGGCCGACCATCGTCCAGGCCAGGCCCGGCGATTGCCGCATCACACGGCTCGGCCACTTCCTGCGCCGCACTTCTCTCGACGAATTGCCTCAATTTATCAATGCACTGCAAGGACGCATGAGCGTGGTCGGACCGCGTCCGCATGCGGTCGCGCACAACGAGGAATACCGCAAGCTCATCAAGGGTTACATGCTGCGCCACAAGGTCAAGCCGGGCATTACCGGCTGGGCCCAGGTGAACGGTTTGCGCGGCGAGACGGCCACCCTCGACAAGATGGAGGCGCGGATCCAGTACGACCTCGATTACTTGCGCAACTGGTCGCTGTGGCTCGATCTGTGGATCATCCTCAAGACCGTCAAGGTCGTTCTCACGCGCCAGAACGCGCATTAGCCGCGCATCGCGCGCCAATCCCTGTGCGAGAAAAGTGAACCGTTGGGCTTCGCGCGCATCGAATGGCAGGGTGGCGGCGATTCCAACGGCGCTTTCGAGCCAATTAATTTTGGCCTGGAAACGGATGAGCGCCAATCGACGAGCTCTTTGATCTGGACGACTGCCGACGAGCTTGCGCAGCCATCCGGGCTGGGTAGAATCGTTAATCAGAATGCAAGAACAATGGCCGATGTCGCCGCTGCGATCGGGGCGGCGAGGCATCGACATTGATCACGGGAGGCCATGTGCACGACAAGCCACGCATCTACGTTGCCGGTCACCGCGGCCTCGTCGGCTCGGCCATCGTGCGTGCGCTGCGCGCCGCCGGCAAGTCCGAGATCGTCACCCGCAGCCACGCCGAACTCGAGCTGACCGATCAGGCGCGGGTACGCGAATTCTTCCACAGCGAAGGCATCGACCAGGTCTACCTGGCCGCGGCCAGGGTCGGCGGCATCCACGCCAATAACACCTATCCGGCCGAGTTCATCTACGACAACCTGATGGTGCAGGCAAATGTCGTGCACGAGGCCTGGCGCGCGGGCGTGCGCAAGCTGCTGTTCCTGGGGTCGTCCTGCATCTATCCGCGCATGGCGGCGCAGCCGATCCGCGAGGAATACCTGATGAACGGCATGCTCGAGCCGACCAACGAACCGTACGCCATGGCCAAGATCGCCGGCATCAAGCTGTGCGAGAGCTACAACCGCCAGTACGGCACCGACTATCGCAGCGTGATGCCCACCAATCTGTACGGTCCCGGCGACAATTACCACCCCGAGAACAGCCACGTCATTCCCGCCCTGCTGCGCCGCTTCCATGAGGCCAGGATGAGCGCCGCCCCCGAGGTCGTGATCTGGGGCAGCGGCAAGCCGATGCGCGAATTCCTCTACGTCGACGACATGGCGAGCGCCAGCATCCATGTGATGGAGCTGGCGCCCGAGGCGTATGCGGCCGCTACCGATCCCATGCATTCGCACATCAATGTCGGCACCGGCCACGACGTGACCATCGCCGAGCTGGCGCGCCTGGTGGGCCAGACCGTGGGCTACCGGGGCGCCATCGTCTTCGACGCCAGCAAGCCCGACGGCACGCCGCGCAAGTTGCTCGACGTCTCCAAGCTGGCGGCGCTGGGCTGGCGCGCCAGTACGCCGCTGGCCGAGGGCCTGCAGCGCGCCTATCTCGGGTATCTCGATCACCTCGCCGGCGGCGCCGGTATCGACGCACGATGTGAACTGCACAACAGAGCAGATGGCGCAAGCGGTCCAGAATGGCAGATTTCCCCCCGGACGGCGCATGCCTGAGGGGCAATCCTGTCCAACCACGCCGGAGAACACCATGCAGAGCCCGTACCAGAACGCCACCGACTTGCCGCTTTCCTCCGCACCGAGGCTCACCCCGCTGCGGGCCGCGTGCGCGGCCCTGGTCCTGGCCGGCGTTGCGCTGGCGGGCTGCAACCGGGACCAGCCGGCGACCGAGGCCAGGCCCGGCCAGGCGCTGGCCAGCGTGAATGGCGAAGAGATCACGCTACTGCAGCTCAATGAAGAAATGCAGCTTGCCGGCGTCCCGGCCGCCCAGCAGCAAACCGCCAGCAAGCAGTTGCTGCAAGCCCTGATCGACCGCGAACTGCTCGAAAGCGTCGCGACCAAGGAAAAGATCGACCGCGATCCCAAGGTGATGCAGGCGATCGAGCGCGCGCGCTCCCTGATCCTCGCCCAGGCCTATATGCAGAAACGGGTGGGCGACGCCGGGCGGCCCACCGAGGCCGAGATCGAGGACTACTTCAACAAGCATCCCCAGTTCTTTGCCAATCGCCGCCAGTTGGCGATGAACCAGCTCGTGATGCCGGCGTCCGCCGTGACGCCCGCGCTGCGCGCCGTCGCCGACAAGGCCCGGTCGCTCGAGGAAGTGGCGGCCTATCTCGACACCAGGCAGGTCGCCTACGGCCGCGCCCAGGTCACCCGCAGCACCGCCGACCTCAAGCCCGAGCTGGCCGCGAAGCTGCTGTCGATGCCGAAGGGCCAGCTGTTCCTGGTGCAGGAAGGGCAGCGCGCGCTCCTGACCGCGGTCGACGAAGTGCGCGACGCGCCGGTGTCGCTGGCGATCGCCGCGCCGCAGATCGCGCAATACCTCGCCAACCGCAAGAACAAGGAACTGGCCGAGGCCGAGATCCAGCGCCTGCGCGCCACCGCGAAGATCGACTACCTGAACAAGGACCTGGCGCCCGACGCCGCCGCGCCCGGTGCGCTGCCGGCCGCGGCGCCGGCCGCGCTGGCGGGGCTGCCGGGCGCGGCGCCGGATACCGGACCGGGAGCGGAGCCGGCCGTGGGTGACGGCAACGGCGACAGCGACATCGGGCCGACGTCCGGCGCCGTGGACGAGAACGCGCGCGCCGACAAGGCGGCGCTCGATCGCGGCGTGGCCGGCCTCGGGAACCTGTCCCGCTAGGTAGGGGGAAGCGCATGGCGACATGCGCGTAGGCGACATGCGCGTAGGCGACATGCGCGCCTGGAGCGACTCCCACCTGCCGGGATCGGTTTCAAGCAGGGCTTTCGAAAGATTTCCCAACGACGTGCCTGGAGACTGACGATGAAACGCTGGATCAAGTGGATAACGGGGGTTGCCTTCATGCTGGGCATGAGCGTGGCCGGTGCGACCGAGGTACTCCTGGGCGCCGGCGACGTGGTCAGGCTGTCCGTGTATGGCAGTCCCGACCTGTCGATCGAGACCCGCGTCAGCGAGAGCGGCCACATCACGTTCCCGCTGCTGGGCCAGGTGGCTGTCGGCGGCCTGTCGGTGGCCGCCGCCGAAAAGAAGATCGCCGGCCAGCTCGAGAAGGGCGGCTACATCAAGCGGGCCCAGGTGAACATGCTGGTGACCACGCTGGCCAGCCAGCAGGTGTCGGTGTTGGGCCAGGTGAACCGGCCGGGCCGTTATCCGGTCGAAGGCAGGCGCAAGGTGCTCGACATGCTGGCGCTGGCCGGCGGCATCCACGGCGATGGCGGCGACATGATCAGCCTGGTGCGCACGCGCGACGGCAAGACGACGCGCGAGACCATCGACGTGGTCGACATGGTGCGCAAGGGCGAGCTCGACAAGGACTACGAGGTCGCCGGCGGCGACATCATCTTCGTGGAACGGGCGCCGCGCGCCTACGTTACCGGCGAAGTCAGCCGTCCGGGCCCGTTCCGCCTGGAGCGTGGCATGACGGTCCAGCAGGCGATCTCGGCTGGTGGCGGCCTGAGCCCGCGCGGCAGCGACAACGGCATCAAGGTTACGCGCCGCGACGCCAGCGGCAAACCGGTCACGCTGGACGTCGAGGCCAGCGATACGGTCCAGATCGATGACGTGATCGTGGTGCGCGAAAGCTGGTTTTAGGATGGACGGCGCGTGATTCGGTCCACTGGAGCGCATCGCTCCACGCGGTGATGGTTGGCCCCATGGGTTGGCCCCATGATCATCCGGCGCGTCACCGGCGCCGCATGCCGGGGTGGACGGCCTGTGATTCGGTCCTGGACCGAATCGCCTCATGCGGTGATGGCTGGCAGCTCGATCATCCGGCGCGAAAGCGCAGCCGTGACGATCGACGGTGGACGGCAAAGCCGTCCACCCTACGGGATGCTGGCGGGATGTGATTCCGGACCCCATGCAGAGGTGAGACATGAGCGTGTATCAATTTCTGTTGATCTTGCTAGCTCGTAAGAAAATCATCCTGGGTACGCTCCTGTGCACGGTGCTGCTTGCCCTCGGCTGGAGCATGGTGCAGCAAAAAACCTATGCAGCCACGGCATCGGTGTTGCTCAACTACAAGGGCGTCGATCCGCTCACCGGCCTGACGATGCCAGGGCAATTGATGCCAGGGTATATGGCGACCCAGATGGACATCATCGGCAGCAAGAACGTGGCGCTGCGCGTCGTCGACACGCTGCGGCTGGCGTCCAGCCCGGCAGCCCTCCGGCAATTCCAGGAAGCCAGCGAGGGCAGGGGGACGGTGCGCGACTGGCTGGCCGACCTGCTGCTCCAGAAGCTCGAGATCATGCCGTCGCGCGAGTCGAGCGTGGTCGAGATCAGCTTCAGCGGCGCCGACCCCGTGTTCGCGGCCGCGGTCGCGAACGCTTTCGCCGAGGAGTACCGGCGGGTCGGCGTGCAGCTCAAGACCGAGCCGGCCAAGAACGCCTCGCTGTACTTCAACGAGCAGACCAGGCAGTTGCGCGACAACCTCGAGGCGGCCCAGGCGCGCCTGTCGAAGTACCAGCAAGAAAAAGGCATCGTCAGCCTCGACAACAACCGGGTCGATGTCGAGCTGTCGCGCCTGAATGACCTGGCAGCCCAGCTGGTCGTGGCCCAGGCCGCGGCCATGGAAGCGGGCTCGCGTGAAAGGGCCGCCGGCGCCGCCGTCGATTCGCCCGACGTCGCCGACAATGCCCTGATCCAGAACCTGCGCATGAACCTGGCCAGCGCCGAGGCCAAGCTGGCCGAGGCCGGCGCACGCTTCGGGCGCAACCACCCGCAATACCAGGCCGCGGCCGCCGAAGCCGGCAAGCTGCGCGCCGAGCTCGGTAGCGCGCTGGGCAGCGTCACCCGCAGCGTCGGCGCCAATGCCGAAGTCTACCGCCAGCGCGAAGCCCAGCTGCGCAGCGAGCTGGCGGCGCAGAAGGCGCGCGTGCTGGAGCTGAACCGCACCCGCGACGAGCTCGGTCCCTTGCTGAAAGACCTCGAAGGCGCGCAGCGCGCCTTCGATTCGGCCAGCCAGCGCCATGCACAGACGCGGATCGAGGCCCAGTCCGAGCAATCCGATGTCTCGGTGCTCAACCCGGCCGTGCCACCGACGACGCCGAGCGGTCCGCGCATCCTGCTCAATACGCTGGCTGGCATCGTGCTCGGCGCCGTGCTCGGCGTCGGCGTGGCGCTGCTGCTGGAATTGCTGGCGCGCCCGGTGCGTTCCAGCAACGACCTGCACGACCTGCTGGGCATTCCGGTCCTGGGCGCCATCGCCTGGCAACCGCCGCCGGCGCGGGCCGGCCCCATTCGCAGGCTGATGGCGCCGGTGCGCCAGCCGCGCCTGAACTGAGCTGAACTGAGCTGAACTGAACTGAACTGAACTGAGCTGAGCTGAACCGAGCCGAGGACGCGCCATGAACTCATCCGTGCTATCCGCCCTGCACAGCGGCCCCGGCCGCGACGCCAGCATGGGAACGCTGCTGGTCGATGCGGGCAAACTCAGCGTCGATGACGCCGAGCGCGTGCTGCGTGTCCACGAAGACCTGGGCATCCGCTTCGGTGAAGCGGCGCTGCGCCTCGGCCTGGTGAGCGAGGACGACATCCAGCAGGCGCTGGCCCGCCAGTTCGCCTATCCCTATGTGCAGAAAGGGCAGGCCGGGCTGTCGCCCAGGCTGGTCGCCGCGTATGAGCCGTTCGCGGCCCAGGCCGAGGCCTTGCGCGCGATCCGCAGCCAGCTGATCCTGCGCTGGTTCGCGCGCGGGCGGCGCGCGCTGGCGATCGCCAGCGCCGATCCGGACGACGGCGCCAGCCTGTTCGCGGCCAATCTGGCGCTCGTGTTTTCCCAGCTCGGCGAGCAGACCCTGCTGGTGGACGCCAACCTGCGCGCGCCGCGCCAGCATGAGCTGTTCGGGCTCAGGCCGCGCCAGGGCCTGTCCGACCTGCTGGCGGGGCGGGCCGACCTGGACGCCATACTGCGCGTGCCGTCCTTCGCCGACCTGTCGCTGTTGCCGGCCGGGACCTTGCCGCCGAATCCGCAAGAACTGCTGGCGCGGCCCGGCTTTCGCAGCCTGTCGGCGCAGCTGGAAAGCCGCCACGACGTCGTGCTGGTCGATTTGCCGCCCTTGAGCGCCGGCGCCGACGCCCTGGCGGTGGCGGGCCGCGCCGGCGGCGTGCTGCTGGTGGCCCGCAAGCACCGCACCCGCATCGCCGACGTGGCGCGCATGGCCGAGCAGATGGCCGAGGCCGGCGCCGAAGTGGTCGGCTCGGTGGTGATGGAGTTCTAGCATGGCGACCGGGCGCGAGATGGACCCGCGGCACGGTCCGCAATCCGGCCCGCATGCCGGCTCCGGCTCTGGTCCCGGCCCGGCCGTCGGCCTGCGCCAGGCCCTGCCCGAATGGTGGCCGGTCATGCTGGGCCTGGCCCTGCTGTTCGGCCCGACCTTCCACGACCTGTTCACCGGCGCCTGGATCGGCGAAGAGCAGGGCCACGGGCCGATCATCTTCTTCCTGTCGCTGTGGCTCATCTGGCGCAAGTGGCCCGAGGTGAGGCAGGCCACCGCACCGGCGCGGCCGCACCCGTCCGGCTGGGCGGTGCTGGCTTTCGGCCTGGGCATCCACCTGCTGGGCCGGTCGCAACAGATTCTGATGTTCGAGGTGGCCTCGATCGTGGCGGTGCTGGCGGCAACCGTCCTGCTCAAGCTGGGCGCGCGGGCCCTGCGCGTGCTGTGTTTTCCGTTCTTCTTCATGCTGTTCATGGTGCCCCTGCCGAGCGAGCTGGTGGCGGCGGTGACGATGCCGATGAAGATGGCCGTCTCCTGGGCCACCGAACACCTGCTGTTCGCGGCCGGCTATCCGATCTCGCGCTCCGGCGTGGTGCTGCAGATCGGCCAGTACCAGCTGCTGGTGGCCGATGCCTGCGCCGGCCTGCAGACCCTGCTGACGCTCGAGGCGCTGGGCCTGTTCTACCTGAACCTGATGCGCCACCCTTCCGCCTTTCGCAATGTGGCGCTGGCGATCCTGATCGTGCCGGTCTCGTTCACGGCGAATGTGATCCGCGTGATCGCGCTGACCCTGATCACCTATTATTTCGGCGACGCGGCCGGGCAGGGCTTCCTGCACGACTTTGCCGGCATGGTGCTGTTCGTGACGGCGCTCCTGATGATCCTGGCGCTCGACTCGGCCCTGCAATGGTCGATCAAGTCCCGGGAGGGGCGGCGTCATCCCGGCGACCTCCGGCCGCACTCGCCGCACTCGCCGCACGCGCCATACTCGCCGCACTCGCCGAACCCACCCGGTCCAATCCGCGGGGGCGTCCGATGAAGCCGGCGCGCCGCCGCCTGGCCGTCAGCATCGTGCTGGGCCTGGCCATGGCCGCCACCTCGGCGCTGACCGGGGCCTTGATGCCGACGCCGCGCGCGCCGCTGCCGCACGAGCGCTTCAGCCTGGAGCAGATGATTCCGCAACGCTTCGGCGCCTGGACGGTCGACCCGGGCGTCGTGCCCCTGCAGCCCAATCCGGAGCAGCAGGGCGTGCTCGCGAAGATCTACGACCAGACCCTGTCGCGCACGTATATCGACCCGCGCGGCCAGCGGGTGATGCTGTCGATCGCCTATGGCGGCGACCAGAGCAAGGCATTGCAGCTGCACCTGCCCGAGGTCTGCTACGTGGCCCAGGGCTTCGAGCTGGTCGAGGACAGCGAAGACCTGCTGCCCACCCGCCATGGCCGCTTGCCGGTCAAGCGCCTGGTGGCGCGCCTGAGCGAGCGTAACGAGCCGATCACCTACTGGATCACCATCGGCGACAAGGCGACCAAGGCCGGCATCCAGCAAAAACTGCGCCGCCTCGCCTATGGCCTGTCGGGCGAGATCCCGGACGGCATGCTGGTGCGGGTATCGACCATCGGGTCCGACCGGCACGCCGCCTGGCGGGTGCAGGACCGCTTCGTGGCCGACCTGCTCGCGGTGCTGGCGCCGGCCGACCGCGCCCGCCTGATCGGCGCCGACAGCGCGTCCGCCGTGGCGGGCGCGGCCCGCGCTGCCGACGCCGACGTCTCAGCCCGCGCCGCCGGCAGCGCACCCCACTGACACGGCGACGGCGCGGCGATGAACGACATCCTGCCCTATCTCTATTATTCGCTGCCGTGGCTGTTCGTCGCCGGCCTGTCGGTCGCGGCCGTGCTGGGCATCGGCGTCGGGATGGTATGGCCGCGCTTCCTAGTCTATCCCTATCTGCTGGTCTTTTTTTGGGTCAACTCCACCAGCTATGGCAACCTGGCCGTGTTTGCGTCGCGCAGCATCTACAGCCGCGGCTCGGGCATGCTGTTCTTCGGCGTGGTGCTGTGGTACGTGCTCGGCGCCTGGCTCTGCGCCCGCATCTCCGCCAGTTTCATGGACACCTACGCGAACCACCTCGCGACCGGCCCGCGGCGCGCGGGCGCGCCGGCCTGCAATCTGCGGCCCTGGTTCCTGGCCTGGGCCGCCCTGCTGGCCGCCCACGTCGGCGTCGGGCTGGCCACCGGGGTGCCGCTGGCCGCGTCGCTGGCGCCGTCGGGGTTTTCGAATATCGTCTGGATGGCGCCGCTCGTTTCGCTGATGCTGCTGGCCTTTCGCACCCGTGAGCAGGCGCGCGAACTGGCGCGCTTCATCATGCTGGCCGGTCTCGCGCGCGCGCTGTTCGGCCTCGGCCGCTGGGCGGTATCGGGGGGCGATCCGAACAACGTGTATGCCAACATGAATGCGATCCCGATCCGCCTGACCTTTTTCGACATCAACGACAGCCTGCTATGCGTCCTGGCGTTCGCGATCGCCGCCGTCGCGCTGTTCCAGGCGCCGGCGGGCGCGGCGGGTACGGCGATGCCGGCGCAGGGCCGGGCGTGGCGCGCGCTGGCGTGGGCCACCCTGGTCGCGACCACGCTGTGCGTGGTGCTGTCCTATCGCCGCACCGCCTGGGTCGGCTTCCTGCTGGCGTACGCGGTCGTGCTGCTGCGCTTTCCGCCCGCGCGCCGCCTGCAGCTGGGCCTGGCCGCCGTGCCGCTGGCCGGCGCGGCCATGGCCTTCGTGGCGGGGCGGCGCCTGGGGCAGACGCGCGCGGCCGGCGCGGGGGGAGGCGCGGTGGAAGGCGCGGTGGAAGGCGCGGTGGAAGGCGGAGGCGGCGCGCTCGGCGGCCTGTTGCACGACATGCAGTCGCGCCGCTTCGGTCCCGAAAGCGAGCGGGTGCTGGAGCTCAAGCTGGGCTTCGCCGATTTCCTGGCGCACCCGCTGGCCGGCATCGGCGCCTGGGGCCGCTATCACGGCTACCAGGCCATCTCGTGGCAGGGCAACCCGGACGGGGGCCTGTTCCTGCACAGCGGGGTGCTGCACATCGCGCTCAAGAGCGGCCTGGTGGGCATGGTGCTGCTGGCCGGCACCATCGCCGCCTTCATCGTGGGTGCGCGGCGCGCGCTGCGCAGCCTGCCGCCCGAGCTGCTGGGGCTGGGCGCGGCCGGTGCGGCGGGACTGGCGTTCATGATTCCCGACCTGCTGATCGGCACGCCGTTCCCGCAGGTGCGCACCACCCAGATGCTGGCGCTATGCCTGAGCCTGCCTTACCTGGCGCTGGCGGCCGCGCAGGCAGCGCCGTCGCGGCCGGCCTGGCGGCCGGCGCCGCGGCGCGCATCGGGCCGGCAACCGGCGCCAAGCGCATGAAGCTGCGCCTGGCCCGCAACGCCTGGTCCAACCTGCTCGGGGCGGCGGTCCCCGCGCTGGTGATGCTGGCCACGGTGCCGCTGGTGGTGCGTGGCCTGGGCGAGGCCGGCTATGGCGTCTATTCGCTGGTGACGGCCATCGTCGGCTACTTCGCGGTGATGGACATCAACCTCACGGCCGGCTCGGTCAAGTACATCGCCCAGCACCGGGCCAACGGCGACGCGCGCCAGGTCGCCGAGACCCTGTCCTTTGGCCTGGCCACCTACGCCGCCATTGGCCTCGTCGGCGCGCTGGGCATCTATCTGTGCGCAGCCTGGCTGGTCGATGCCGTGTTCGCCGTGCCGGCGGCCCTGCGCCCCGAGGCGGGCGCGACCCTGCAACTGGCCGCGCTCGCTTTCCTGTGCGGCCAGCTGCAGAGTTACCTGAACAGCGTGCCGCAGTCGCTCATGCGCTACGATATCTCGGGCCGGCTCGAGATGGCGTTCGGCGCGCTGGTGCCGCTGGCCACGGTCGGCGTGCTGGCCCTGGGCTTCGGCCTGTTCGAGGTGATCCTGCTGCGCGTGGTCGCCAGCAGCCTGCACGCCCTGCTGCTGTGGCGGGCGATCCGGCGCCTGCTGCCGCACTGGCGCTGGCGCTGGCCGGCCGCAGGCGTACGCGCGGCCCTGCTGCGCTTCTCGGGCTGGACTTTCCTGTCGCGCTTTGCCGCACTGTCGTACGCCCACGCCGACAAGCTGGTGATCGGGGCCCTGGTCGGCGTCGCGGGCCTGGCGTATTTCACGGTTGCCGCCACCCTGGCCAACCGCGTGCTGGGGCTGAGCTTTCGCCTGTCGGCGGTGGCCTTTCCGGCCGCCAGCGCGCTCGCGGCCAGGGGCGAGCTGGCGCGCCTGGACGCGGTCTACCTGAAGGCGACGCGCTACGTGGTCTACCTGAACGCGGCGATCCTGCTGCTGCTGGCGGTGTTCGCCTATCCGATCCTGCTGTACTGGATGGACGCCGCCTTCGCGCGCCACGGCGCCGCCATCCTGGCGCTGATGGCCCTGGCGCAATTCGTCGATTCCCTGACCAGCCTGCCGTCGCTGGTCAACGACGGCATGGGCCACCCGCGCGTCTCGGGCCTGTTCGCCGTGGTGCGGGCGCTGGCCGGGCTGGGCGCCGTGTATGCCGGCGTGGCCGCCTGGGGCATCGTCGGCGCCGCCTGGGGCCACCTGGCCGCCTCGCTGCTGTGCGCCACGGCGTTCCTGGCCTACGTCCATGGCCGCACGGTCCCGACCCCGCTGCGCCGCCTGCTGGTCCATGGCTATGCGCCGGGGCTGGCCGGGATCGCCCTGGTCGCCGTCGCCGCCGGCGCGGCCGAGACCCTGCTGGACGACAGCCTGCGCGCCTTCCTCGCGATCCTGGCCGCGACCGTGCTCCTGCTGGCCCTGCATGGGACGCTGTTCGTGCTCGAGCGCGGCGACCGCGACCTGGCCTGGGCCCGCCTCAAGACGCGCCGCCAGCCGGTGCGCGCCCGGGCCGGCTGAGGGCCGCCGGGGAGGGGTGGAGCATGCGCATCCTGATGGTGTCCGAGGATTTGCCGGGCGAGCAAGTGGGCGGCCTGGGCAAGCACGTGGTGACGCTGGCCAACCGCCTGCTGCAAGAGGGCCATGCCGTCGAGATCCTGGGCCGCAGCGACCGGCCGGGCGCCGATCCCGCGCGCCAGATCGGCTTCGGCGGCCGTTTCCGGCCCGGTTTCGCCATCGCGCGCCCCGGCTGGAAAGAGGCGCAGCTGGGCGCGTTCAATCCGCTCAAGCGGCCCTGGCTGGCGCGCGGCATCGCGCGCGCCATCGATGCCCACGCCGCCGGCTTCGACGTGGTTCACTACCACGGCCACCTGCCGATGACGGGCCTGTACGTCCGGGACGGCATCAACTTCGTGCAGACGCGCCACGACCAGGGCAGCGAATGCCTGACCCACCTGCGCTTCGTCGACGGCGCCGTGTGCGAGCGGCTGGCCCCGGGCGCGTGCACGGCGTGCAGCGCGCGCCACGCCACTCCAGGTCCGGGATCGGTGCGCACGGCGCTGACGGCGCTCGCCGTGAGCGGCTACCGCAGCCAGGCTGCGCGCGCCTTCGCCCGCCACAAGACGGTGTTCGTGTCCCACTTCCTGCGCCGCCGTTTCCTGCGCGCGGTGCCCGACGCCGACCTGTCGCGCAGCCGCGTGATCCACAACCTGGTCGACTACGCCTTGCTGCGCGCCCTGGCCCTGGCCGCCCCCGGGCCGCAGGCGGGCGAGGTGGTGCTGGCCGGGCGGATCGACACCGGCAAGGGCGTGGCGGAATTTCTCGACGCCGCCGCCGGCCGCCTGCCGGCGCATGCGCGCCTGACCGTGGTCGGCGACGGCCCGCAGCGTGCGGCGCTGGAGCGGCGCCACGCCGGAGCGCAGGTGCGCTTCCTCGGCTGGCAAGACCATGCGGCGACCCTGGTCCTGGCCGCGCGCGCCCACCTGTGCGTGGTGCCCTCGGTTTGCGAGGAGGCCTGCAGCACCACGGTGCTCGAAGCGCTGGCGCTGGGCCGCGGCTGCCTGGCGCTGGCGCGCGGCGGCACGCCCGAGCTGGCGCAGTACGTCCAGTATCCGGGCCAGCTGGCGCTGGCCGCCACCATGCCGGCGCTGGTCGCGCGGCTCGCGCGCCTGCTCGCGGCGCCGCCGATGCGCGTCGCCCCGCCAGCAGGGTTCGGGGCCGACGCCGCCCGCCTGCTGCCCACCTTACTGGAGCTGTATGCCGAACCAGCCGACCTTCTCGATCGTCACCTGCACCTGGAACAGCGCGGCCACGCTGGCTAACACGCTGGCGTCGGTCCAGGACCAGACCTGCCGCGATCTCGAGCACGTCTTCGTCGATGCCGGCTCGAGCGACGCCACCCTGGACATGATCGCCGCCTATCCCGGCAACAAACGCGTGCTGCGCGAGGTGCGCGGCGGCATCGGCCACGCCATGAACCGGGGCGTCGCCGCGGCGGGCGGCCGCTACGTCGCTCATCTGCACTCGGACGACTACTACGCCGGCCCGGCGGTCCTGGCCACGGTCGGGCGGCGCATCGAACAGGCGCGCTCCGGCGGCTGCCCGCCGGCCTGGGTGGTCGGCAACATCCAGGTGCTCAAGGAAGGCCGCCTGCTGCCGCCGAACCCGATGCCGCCGTTTTCCTACCGCGCCTACGCCGCCGGCCGCGCCTGGGTGCCGCATCCGGCCGTGTTCGTGCGGCGCGACATGTTCGCGCTGGTCGGCGGCTTCGACGAACGCCTGCGCTATGCGATGGACGTCGACCTGTGGCTGCGGCTGGGGGCGCTCAGCCAGCCGGCGCTGGTGGACGCGGTGCTGGCCGTGTTTCGCGACCATGCCGGCAGCGTCTCGTCGCGCAACCGGATCGCGGCGCGGCGCGAGGAATTCGCCGTGCGCCGGCGCCATGCGGGCAAGGCGCCGCTATCGTTCGGCATCTTTTGCCTGCGCTACCTGAAGCGCATGCGGGCCTTGCGGCGGCTTGAACGCGGCGAAGATGGCCAAGCCCAAGCCTAGGGGGCTGCCGCGCAGGCCGCTGGTTACCGCACTGTTCTCCATACCGGGCACGACAGTTACAGCACAGAACATCCTGCTCGCCACAGGTCGAATCGTTCGTGTTGGATTTGTGCGAACGACGGGCGCCAAAACAGGCAAACCAATAATTTCCTTAGGGAATTTGATTTTGTTCAAAAAAACCTGCGATAACATTGTTTTCCTCAAGCAAGCATCCCCGATGCCTGCGGCAGATGTCGTGCCAGCGCCCGAGCGCGGTGCGATTCTGGACAATCCTCGTTCTCTCGGAGCTTCAGCATGAATTTTCACCGGAAAGGCCTGGTCTGCGCGCTGGCGCTGACGTCGCTCTTGTTGTCCCTGAGCGCGCGCGCGGACTGGGCCCGGTCCCTTGACCCGCTGGTGGTCCAGCCCAGCCCGAACTTGAACCAGGTCCAGGCGCAGAATCCGCCCGGATTCACCTGGGCCCGCCACGCCAGGGGCCCTGCCGCCTACGAGCTCGAGATCACGCCGGAAGGCGGGGCGCCGGGCAAGGTGATCACCGAACGGAACTGGTACCTGCCACCGAAAGCCATGGCCTTGGGAAAGTACAGCTGGCGCGTGCGGCCGGTCGGCAGCAATGACTGGTCGATGCCGCGCGGCTTCTCGATCACCAGCAGGTCGAACCTGTTCGAGGTGCCGGACAACGCCACGCTGCGCGCGCGCATCACGGCCAGGGCGCGGCCGCGCGGGCTGCCGTCCTCGTTCACGCCGTACGCCAGCTGGAACGCTGCCCGCCGCGCCGAACTCGACCCCTACGTCAGCCGCATGATCAACGAGATCAAGCTGCAGATCAAGGCGGTGCCGCCCCTGACCGATGGACGCTGGCCGATCGTGATCAGTTCGCCGCTGACGGCCGCCATGGCCAGCCAGCAGACCGACATCCGCCAGCGCATCAACGAGGCCAGCCGCCAGCTCGAAGCCGCCGCCCTGATGTGGCGCATGAAGGGCGACCGCCTGTTCCTCGACGAGGCGCTGCGCCGCGGCGACCAGATCGCGGCCCTCGACCCGGCCGGGCCCACCAGCTACGCCAACCAGGACCAGGCCACGCGCCAGATCGCGGTTTCGCTGATCAAGGCGGTCGACATCCTGGCCGCCGACCTGGACGCGCCGCGCCGCGCGCGCTGGCTGAACACGGTCAGGACCCGCACCGAAGTGATCTACGGCAATCTGGCGGGCGATAACGGCCGCCTCGACCAGTATCCGTTCGATTCGCACGGCAACACGAGCCTGGTCTTCCTGGCGCTGATCTCGACCCTGGCGCTGGGCGACATTCCGGAGGCGCAGAAGTGGTTCGACTTCTCGTTTCGCGCCTATGCCAACGCGCCGTCGCCCTGGAGCGGCCAGGAAGGCGGCTACGCCAACGGCACCGCGTATGCCGAATACGCGGCCGGCTACCTGGTCGCGCTGTGGGATCCGATGTCGCAGGCGTCCGGCGTGAATTTCTATGCCAAGCCCTGGGCCCAGGGCCTGCTCGACTTCGCCACCCAGTTCACGCCGCCGGGCGCGCGCGTACACGCCTTCGGCGACGGCTCCGAGACCAGGCCCGACCCGCGCGTCTGGCACGCCTTCGGCTCGCGCATGGTCTCGCCGCGGGCGGCCTGGTACGTCGCCAGCCTGGGCGGCGCCGAAGACACGCTGAGCCTGCTGCAAGCGCCTTACCCGATGCCGGTCAAGGACACCAGGTCCAGGACGCCGCCAACCAACTCGGCCTATTATCCGAGCATCGGCTGGGCGTCGATGCATACCGACATCGGCTCGGCCACGCGGTCCTCGCTGTACTTCAAGTCCAGTCCCTACGGCTCGTTCAACCACAGCCATGGCGACCAGAACGGCATCCTGCTGTCGAGCGCGGGTCAGCCGCTGCTGGTCAAGGCCGGCTGGTATGACTGGTACGGTTCGCCCTACTGGACCGACTGGTATCACCAGACCCGCTCGCAGAACGCGGTCACCTTCGACGGCGGCAAGGGCCAGCTGGTGACGGGCTATCGCGAACAGCTGCAGCGCAACGGCAGGATCACCGGCTTCGCCGCCCAGCCCGCCTATGATTTCGTCGAGGGCGACGCCACCGCCGCCTATGGCGGCCAGCTGACCATGGCCAGGCGCCAGGTCTGGCACCTGCGCAACGCCGGCAATGCGATCCTGGTGCGCGACCGCCTGGCCAGCACGGTCGCCCGCACCTACGAGTGGAATGTCCACACCCCGGTCGTCATGACGGTGGAGAACGCGCAGAATGTCACGGTGTCGGCCGGCGGCCAGTCGCTGTGCCTGCGCTCGCTGAACGCGCAAGCCAGCTTCGCCAAGTGGACCGGGCCGGCCGCCAAGGCGAGGGTGATCGAGGACCACGGCGCCTTCTACCTCAAGAACGATGGCAAGTCCACCGCCGAGTTCCTGGTGCTGCTCGACGTCGGCTGCAAGAGGCCGCGGGTGGACATCGCCACCTCGGGCACGGTGCGCACCGTGACCGTCGCCGGCCAGAGCGTGACGCTGAATTAATAGTCGGGCACCAATAGTGCGGCATTAAAAACGCTGCACTAATAGTGCAACATTAATAGCTCAGCATTAATGGCTTCATGTCTCGCTGGCGCGGCCCGTGCGTGCGCCGTGCTAGCCTCGTCGCGCATGAGCAAGGCGCTCGCCGGGCCACCGATGAGACAGGCATTCCTGATCTGCGCGCACAAGGACCTGGACCAGCTCAACCGGCTGGTGGAGCAATTGTGCGATCCCGATTTCCTGGTCTATGTGCACCTCGACCGCAAGAGCGGTCTCGACCCGGCGCGCCTGCATCCGCATGCCCGCGCCGTGCGCGAGCGCGTCGCCGTGCGCTGGGGCCAGGTATCCCAGGTCGAGGCCACCCTGACGTCGGTGCGGCAGATCCTGGCCGAGGCGCCGGTCTTCGACAAGCTCGTGCTGCTGTCGGCCCAGGATTTCCCGCTATTGCCCAATCCGCTATTGAAGGCGGCCCTGGCGCGGCTGCGCGATCGCGAGCTGATCGAGACCGCGCCGATCGCGCCCGACGGCTGGCGCGTGATGCACCGCTATGCCTATTTTCATCGCGCTGGCGGCCACCCGGCCGAGCGCCTGGCCTGCGTTGCCGCCAACCGCGTCCTGCGCCTGCTGCGGCGCACGCGCCGCTTGCCCGGCGGGTTCACGCCGTATGGCGGATCGTGCTGGTGGGCGCTGTCGCGCGACTGCCTGCGCGACATGCTGGCCCTGGCCGATGCGCATCCGCGCCTGCTGCGCTTTTGCCGCAGCGTGCAGTCGCCGGACGAGCTGTTCTTCCAGACCCTGGTGATGCATTCCCGCCACGCCGGCCGGGTGCTGTCAAACAACTTTCGCTACATTGCCTGGCCGGACGGCGGCGCCTGCCACCCCAGGGTGCTGGACGAAGGCGACCTGGAGCGACTCAAGGCGTCCGGCGCCCACTTCTGCCGCAAGCTCGACAGCCATGCCAGCGCCGCCTTGCTGCCGAGGCTGCTGGCGTGGAAGGACGGCCGCGCCGCGTAGGCCGCGCCGCGTAGCTCGTTGGTCAGAAAGTGATCCTGATCTCGCGCGCGCTGAAGGTCGCTTCGCCGTGGTGCACGGCTTCGATATTGTTTCCGTCGGGATCGATCACGAAGGCGCCGTAATAACCCGGGTGGTAGGGACGTTCGCCCGGCGCGCCATTATCCTTGCCGCCGGCCGCCAGCGCCGCCCGATGAAAGGCGTCGACCATGGCGCGGTCGCGCGCCTGGAAGGCCAGGTGATGGCGGCCGGTCAATTGGCCCTGGGCTGCTGAGCTGTCGGGCGTCGAGACGAACAGCTCGTCGGCCCAGAAATAATCATCGCCCGAGCCGGCCAGCGGAATGCCCAGCACTTCGAACACGGCCGTATAAAACCTGCGTGACGCGGGCAGGTCGCGCACCACCAGCTGGATGTGGTCGATCAGGCGTCCGCGGTAGATTTCCATCGTTTCCATCGGGGTCTCCTCGAAGCGTTGGCTGGGCAGCCGATTATACGAAAGCCGGCCCGGCGTGCGCGCGCCGATACCTGATGGAATGGCTGAGCGTGGCGACACGCATCTTGCATGGATGGCATGATTTGTCCGACATCAAAACCGGACAAAGGGTGGCGCAATGCAATTGTGGTGGACAGAAAGCTGGCTGACGATACAGCGCGAATTTTCCGACCTGGGCAATGCCGAAGACGTGACCGTCATCGTGGTGCGCCTGCTGGTCGCCGCTCTGGTGGGGGGCATACTGGGCTACGAGCGTGAATCGGTGGGGGCCTCGGCCGGCCTGCGCACCCATATGCTGGTCTCGGTCGGCTCGGCGCTGTTCGTGCTGATTCCACTGCAGGGCGGCATGAAGATCGAAGACCTGTCGCGCGTGCTGCAGGGCGTCACGGCCGGCGTCGGCTTCCTGGGCGCCGGCGCCATTCTCAAGCAAAAGGAGAACAACGACGTGCGCGGCCTGACCACCGCCGCCAGCGTCTGGATGACGGCCGCCATCGGCGTGTCCGCCGGCATGGGCCGCGAAGCCACGGCCATCCTCAGCGCGCTGTTCGGGCTGGTGATCCTGTCGATCCTGCGCGCACCGTCCAAGAAGGCGGGAGAATATGCCAAGGCGGACCGCGAGACCGAGCGCTAGCGTCGCGCATGCACCTCGCTCATGCAGCTCGCCCATGCACCTCGCCCATGCGCCTCCCATGCGCCCATCCCTGCGATAGCTGAACGTTTGCGCGCCGCGCCGGTCTAGTATCGTAGGTTCCCCCTGGGTACGAGGCGCCATGCGCAAGCCATTGTCCATCGCCTTCATCGTGCGCGACCCCTTGCCGCCGGTGCGCGCCGACCTGCTGACCCTGTTCGGCGCCGAGATGCCGCGCCATGGCGTCGGCAGCGAGCTGGTCGGCCAGTCCGGCGGCGCCGGCCCGGTGGGGTGGGGCGGCGGCGGGATGCACGTCGTCGGCAGCATCGAGAGCCGCTTTGCCAGCGTGTTGGCGCCCGCCTGGGACCTGGTAGGCCTGGCGCGCGCCTGGCGCCGCCGCAAGCCGGACGGCATCCAGGTGCGCGACAAAATCGCGTCCGCTCTGCTGGGGCGCCTGGCCGCCGCCGCGCTCGGCGTGCCATTCCTGTACTGGATGTCGTTCCCGATCGTCGAAGGCTTCGCGGCGCGGCGCGACGAGATCGCGCGCCGCGGCCGGGGGCCGCGCTGGCTGGCGCATGCGGCGCGCGCCGCCGCCTCGCGCTGGTTGCTCTATCGCCTGGTGCTGCCGGGCGCGCGCCATGTGTTCGTGCAGAGCGAGGCGATGGCCGACTGGCTCGCAGGCAAGGGCGTCGCGCGCGCGCGCATGACCGCGGTGCCGATGGGCGTCGATGCCGCGTTGTGCGAGCGCGGGTTGGTCGCGCCCAGCCTTGACCCGCGCCTGGACGGACGGCGCGTGCTGCTGTACCTGGGCCGAGTCGCGCAGGCGCGCGGCTCCGGCTTCCTGCTCGATGTCGTCGAACAGCTCGCTTTTGATGTGCCCGATATCCTGCTGGTGATCGCCGGCGACGCCCCCTCGCGCGACGAGATGGCCTGGATGCGCGCCGAGATCGCCCGCCGCGGGCTGGACGGGCGCGTGCTGCTGACCGGCTGGCTGCCGCGGGATGTGGCGCTCGGCTATGCGGTGCGGGCCGAAGTCGGCCTGTCGCCGATCCCGCGCGGGGTCCTGTACGACGTTTCTTCGCCGACCAAGCTGCTCGAATACCTGGCGCTGGGCATCCCCGGCGTGGCCAACGACATCCCGGACCAGGCCCGGGTGCTGGCCGAGAGCGGGGCCGGGCTGTGCGCGCCGATGGAGGCGCCGGCCTTCGCCGCCGCCGTGCGCCGGCTGCTGCACGAACCCGGCCTGGCCGCCGCCTGCGCCGCGCGCGGGCCGGCCTGGGTCAGGGCCCACCGCAGCTACGCGATCCTGGGGCGGGTGGTGGCGCAGGCTTACGCCGGCATCCTGGGCGGGCGGGGCGCCTGATGGATGCGCGCACGCTCGCCCTGGCGCTCAGGTCGCTCGGCCGCCTGCTGGCGCGCGGCCTGCCGGCGCGGCTGCTGGTGTTGCCGTCTCTTTTGCGCAACGAGCGCTCGGGCGTCGCCCTCAACGCCTACGTGGCGCGGCGCGCACGGCGCCTCGGCGTCGCGGCGCCGCCGGACGCGACCCGGCTGCATGCGGTGCCGCCCGGCGCCTTCCTGCTCGCCAAGCCGGCCCTGCGCCAGGACCCGGCGCGCCACCTGCGGCCGCGCCGCTTCGGCTCGCTGCTGCGCAACACGATCCGCACCAGCGGCACCTCGGGTTCGCCCCTGACCCTGGTGCAGTCGCTCGGCGCCGTGATCCGCGAGGAAGCCTTCGTCCAGCGCCAGCTGCGCTGGATCGGCTGGCGGCCGGGGCGGCGGCGGGCCTGGATCCGCGGCGACCTCGTGTGCGACGAACGGCCCGCCGATGGCCGCTACTGGCGGCGCGACCCGGTCGGCAAGCTGCTCGTGATGTCGTCCTATCACTTGTCCAACGCGACCATCGGCGCCTATGTGGCGGCGCTGGAAGCCTACGATCCGGTGGTGATCCACGCCTATCCGTCCTCGATCGGGGCCATCGCCCACTGGCTGGAAGCGGCCGGGCGCCGCTATGGCGGCCGGGCCCTGCGCGGCGTGATGACCTCGTCCGAGACCCTGGAGCCGGCCGTGCGCGCGGCCGTCGTGCGCGCCTTCGGCGTGACCGTGTTCGACTGGTATGGGCAGGCCGAGCGGGTCGCGGCCATCGGCACCTGCGAGCACGGCCGCTACCACCTGCTGACCGACTACGGCGGCGTGGAGTTGCTGGCGCTGCCAGACGGCAGCTGCGAACTCGTCGGCACCAGCCTGAACAACGCCGCGATGCCGCTGGCGCGCTACCGCACGGGCGACACCGTGCGCGTGGGCAGCAGCCTGGACCAGCCGGCGCCTTGCCCCTGCGGGCGCGTGTTTCCGACGCTCGAGGCCGTGATGGGACGCCAGGAGCGCATCCTCACCTTGCCCGATGGCCGCATGGTGGCGCGTCTGGACCGCGTGTTCCAGGGCAGCGACCTGCGCCTGCTCGAGGGCCAGGTGCGCTACCACGGCCAGGCCCGTTTCACCCTGCGCGTGGTCGCGGCCGACGGTTTCGGCGGGCGCGACGAGGCCGCCCTGCGCGAACGATTCCTGCAGCGGGTGCCCGGCGTGCAGGTCGCCGTGGAGCGGGTCGAGGCGATCCCGCGCGGCGCCAACGGCAAGTTCGAGTTCATTGCCGTCGACTGACGAATCGTGCGCTAGATCAACAAGTTGCCCTGTATGATCGTAAATATTGCCCCTTTCATAAGTACATATAGCGATGAACAGGATTGCGACACATTTCCCAGGGGCGCCTGCATGACCATGGCGCCCCCACGCGTGCTGATGGTCGGAACCGCGCTGGGGGGCAGGGGAGGCATCGCCAGCGTGGTCGAGGTGCTGCGCGCCGACGGCCTGTTCGAGCGCGAAGGCGTCGCCTATGTCGCCACCCACGCCGAGGGGCGCCGCCTGCATAAGCTCGATCGCGCGCTGCGCGGCCTGTGGCGCGCCGCGCGGGCCTGCCTCGGCGCCGGGGCAAGTCCGGCCATCGTCCACGTGCATGCCGGATCGCACGCCAGTTTCCTGCGCAAGTCGCTGGTGCTGCTCATGGCGCGCATGGGCGGCGCATGCACGGTGTTTCATCTGCATGGCGGCGGCTTTCGGCGCTATGCGCTGGCGGAGGCCGGGCCGCTGCTGCGGCGCTGGATCCGGCACACCCTGGAGGCGAGCTCGCGCGTGATCGCGCTGTCGCCCGGTTGGGCCGCCTGCGTGCGCGAATGCGCGCCGCGCGCGCGCGTGGTCGTGGTGCCCAATCCGGTGCGCCCGACGTCGGCCGCGGCGGGTGCACGGGCCGAAGCCGGCCGCATCCTGTTCCTGGGCCGCCTCGACCCGGCCAAGGGCGTGGACGAACTGCTGCAGGCTTGCGCCGCGCTGGCCGCGCGCCACCCGGGGCTGCGCCTGGTGCTGGGCGGCAGCGGCGACCTGGACTGGGTGCGCGGCCGAGCCGCCGAGCTCGGCATCGCCGGCCGCGTCGAGACGCCGGGCTGGCTGGATGCGGCCGCGCGCGACGCGCAGCTGGCGCGCGCCTGGCTGTTCTGCCTGCCGTCCCATGCCGAAGGCTTGCCGATGTCGGTGCTCGAGGCGATGGCGGCCGGGACGCCGGTGGTGGCGACACGCGTCGGCGGCATTCCGGAAGCGCTGGCCGACGGCGAACTCGGCCTGCTGGTTCCGCCGCGCGACGCGGCGGCGCTGGCGGACGCCATCGAACGATTGCTGGACGACGCGCGATTGCGTGCGCGCTTGGCGCGCGCGGCGCGCGCCGCCGCCGAACGGCACTACGCGGCCGGCGTGGTGTGCGGCACATTGGCTGCGCTGTACGCGCAATTGCTGGACGAAAAGACGCAATCCAGAAAACGGTGAAGGAAATTTGATGAACGCAACAGTACGCATGGCATGGCTGGTCAACCGGCTGCGCTGCATGTCGGTGCCTGAAATGGCCTACCGGCTGCGCCAGGCGGCGACGATCCGCCTGGGGCGCCGCTCCGTCGGCCTTGCCGCGCCGCCGCCGCTGCCGCGCACCCTGAGCCTGGGCGTGCGCGGCGCGCCGGCGCTGGAGCAGGCCGACGTCGATGCACTGCTGCTCGACGCCGAGCGCATCGAGGCCGGCCACGTGGTGCTGTTCGCCGAACGCCGCTTCGACGTCGGCGTGCCGACCGCCTGGAACCGCGATCCCGAGACCGGCGTCGTCGCGCCGTCGCTGTACCGCGGCGACATCGCCATTGGCGACCGCGAACTGGTAGGCGACATCAAGCACGTATGGGAATTGAACCGTCACCTGCACCTGGTGACCCTGGCCCAGGCCTGGGCCTTGACGGGCGATCCGCGCTGGCTGCAGGCCCTGGCGCAAAACCTGCGCAGCTGGTTCGAAGCCTGCCCGCCGCTCACGGGACCCAACTGGACCAGCTCGATGGAGCTGGGCATCCGCCTCGTCAACTGGAGCCTGATCTGGCAGCTGGTGGGTGGCGAGCGCAGCGCCTTGTTCGAGGGCGCCGCCGGGGAGCGCCTGCGCGCCGACTGGCTGGACAGCATCCATGCGCACTGCCGCACCATCGCGCGCCACCTGTCGCGCCATTCGTCGGCCAACAACCACCTGATCGGCGAACTGACCGGCCTGTACGCCGGCGCCGTTACCTGGCCGTGCTGGAAGGAATCGAAGGACTGGGAAGCCCAGGCGCAGCGCGAACTGGAGCACGAAGCGCAGGCCCAGTTCTCGCGCGACGGCGTCAACCGCGAGCAGGCGTTTTCCTACCATATGTTTTCCAGCGAATGCCTGTTCGTGGCCGGGCTCCTGGGCCAGGCCAGCAGCCAGCAGCGCAGTCAGCCCCGCAGCCAGTTCCGCAGCCAGTCGCGCGATCAGCCTCACGATCATTCGCACAGTCAGCCCCACAGTCAGCCTTTCTCGCGCAGTTACTGGGCCGTGCTGCAGCGCGCGCTGCGCTTCCTGCGCTCGGTGCGCGACGTCGACGGCGGCCTGCCGATGGTCGGCGACGCCGACGACGGTTGCCTGTTCCGCCTGCACGCCGGCACCGGGCGCCCGGGCCCGGACCGCGCCGCGCAGTTGCTGGCGCTGGGCGACACCGTGTTCGGCGGCCAGCACGACCAGCACCCGGGCGTGCGCTGGCTGCTGCACGCGTTGCCGGGCGGGCGGCCCGACTGCGATCCGCACGAAGCCGATTCCGGGTGGTCCTTCCCCGACGGCGGTTACTTGTTGTTCGGAAATCACTTCGGCGAAGCCAACGAGATCAAGGGCGTGCTCGACTGCGGCCCGCTGGGCTATCTCGGCATCGCCGCCCACGGCCACGCCGATGCGCTTGCCTTGAGCCTGTCGGTGGCGGGCGAAGCCTGCCTGGTCGATTCCGGCACGTATTCTTACTGGCAAGAACAGAAGTGGCGCGATTATTTCCGCGGCACCTCGAGCCACAACACCGTGCGCGTCGACGGCCTCGACCAGTCGACGCCCGGCGGGCGCTTCATGTGGCTGCGCAAGGCGCGCTCCAGCATCGAGCGCATGCCGGCGTCCCCCCACGAATTCGACTTCCGCGGCTCGCACGACGGCTATGCGCGCCTGCCGGACCCGGTGCTGCACCTGCGCAGCGTGCGCTTCGACGGCGCCAGCAACACCCTGACCGTGCGCGACGAGGTGGCGGCCAGGAAGCCCCACAAGGTCGAAACGTTCTGGCACTTCGCGCCGGGCCTGGACGTGCGCCTGACCAGCCACGGCCTGTCGGTGCGCGGCAAGCGCTTCGTGCTGCAGATGCAGGCCAGCGGCGAAGACCTGCACCTGGAACTGGTGCGCGGCGCCGAAAATCCGCCCCTGGGCTGGTATTCGGCCGCGTATGAATCGAAGACGCCGTGCGAAGTGCTGCGCATCACGACCGTATCGTCCGCCGTTCCCATCGAATGCAGGTTTACAATCACTTTTACCGATTAATAAATAATTAATCGCAGGAAACGTCAGACACCGGACCGGAGGCACGCATGAACGAGCGCGTCACGCTGTTTGGTTGTAATATAGATAACGTTTCGATGGAAGAGACGCTGGAGCGGATTGACGGTTTCGTGCGCACGGGGCGGCCGCACCAGCATGTGGTGGTCAATGTCGATAAGCTGGTCAAGGCCAGCCGCGACGAGGGCCTGCGCCGCATCATCAACGAATGCGACCTGGTGAATGTGGACGGCATGCCGGTGGTATGGGCCTCGCGCCTGCTGGGCAAGCCACTCAAGGAAAGGGTGGCCGGCATCGACCTGTTCGAGGCCCTGATGCGGCGCGCGGCGCAGAAACGCTGGCGGGTGTTCCTGCTCGGTGCGCGTCCCGACGTCGTGCGCGAGGTGGCCGCGACCTATGTCCGCCGCTATCCGGGCCTGGTGCTGGCTGGCCTGCATGACGGCTACTGGCAGGGTGAGGGCGCGGAAGCGCAGGTGGTGCGCCAGGTGCGCGAGAGCCGCGCCGACCTGCTGTTCGTGGCGATTTCCTCGCCCAGGAAGGAACGTTTCCTCGGCCTGTACCAGGCCGAGATGCGGATACCGTTCGCGATGGGGGTGGGCGGGAGCTTCGACGTGGCGATCGGCCGGGTCAAGCGGGCGCCGGCGTGGATGCAGACGGCGGGGCTCGAGTGGTTCTACCGCTTCCTGCAGGAACCGCGCCGGATGTTTCGGCGTTACTTTATCGACGACATGGCGTTTCTCTGGCTCTTGATCAAGGAAGCGGCCAGGAAGGATGAGTGACAGCGGGATCGCGGCGCAGCGTTGCGCCGACAGGACAACGGGCCGCAAGCGGTCCATGGAGCATCAAACTATGATTAACAGAGAGCGAAAGACATGAAGATTCTGGTTACTGGCGGTGTGGGCTATATCGGGTCGCATACCGTCGTCGAACTGCAGAGCGCCGGGCACGACGTGGTCGTGGTCGACAATCTGTCGAACGCTCAGCGCTCGGTCTGCGAGCGCGTCCAGCGCATCACGGGCAAGCCGTTCGCTTTCGTCCAGGCCGACATCCGCGACCGCGCGGCGATGGAAGCCGCGTTCGCCGAGCACAAGCCCGAGGCGGTGATCCACTTCGCCGGCCTGAAGGCGGTCGGCGAATCGGTGGCGCAGCCGCTGCGCTACTACGACAACAACGTCAACGGCAGCGTGGTGCTGTTCGAGACCATGGCCAAGTTCGGCTGCAAATCGCTGGTGTTCTCGTCCTCGGCCACCGTGTACGGCGATCCGGCCTCGGTGCCGATCCGCGAGGACTTCCCGCTGTCGGCCACCAATCCCTATGGCCGCAGCAAGCTGATGATCGAAGACATCCTGCGCGACCTGGCAAAGGCCGAGCCCGATTGGCGCATCGCGCTGCTGCGCTACTTCAATCCGGTCGGCGCCCATGAGAGCGCCCTGATCGGCGAAGAGCCGAGCGGCATCCCGAACAACCTCGTCCCTTACATCGCCCAGGTCGCCAACGGCCAGCGCGACAAGCTGTCGGTGTTCGGCGGCGACTACGACACCCCGGACGGCACCGGCCTGCGCGACTACATCCACGTGGTGGACCTGGCGATCGGCCACGTCAAGACCCTGGATCGCCTGAACAAGGGCCCGGGCATCGTCACCTACAACCTGGGTACTGGCCGCGGTAACAGTGTCCTGGAAATGGTGCGCGCCTTCGAAGCCGCCAGCGGGCGTCCGGTCCCCTACCAGATCGTCGACCGCCGTCCCGGCGACGTGGCCAAGTGCTACGCCGATCCATCCCTGGCCCGCGAGGAACTGGGCTGGACTGCCGAACGTGATGTCGCTCAAATGTGCGCCGACGTATGGCGCTACCAAACCACAGCCAAATAATGCAAAGGATAGTCTAATGAAAGCCATGATTCTCGCCGCAGGCAAGGGCACACGCGTCCGTCCGCTCACCTACGATCTGCCGAAACCCATGATCCCGATTCTGGGCAAACCCGTGATGGCTTACCTGATCGAACACCTCAAGAAAAATGGCGTGTCCGAAATCATGGTCAACGTCAGCTGGCTGCACGAAAAGATCGAAGAGTACTTCGGCGAAGGCGAACAGTTCGGCGTCCAGATCGGCTATTCCTTCGAAGGCTATACGAAGGACGACGGCGAAGTCGTCCCCGAACCGATCGGCTCGGCCGGCGGCATGAAGAAAATCCAGGAATTCGGCGGCTTCTTCGACGACACCACCGTGGTGCTGTGCGGCGACGCCCTGATCGACCTCGACCTCAAGGCCGCGCTGCTGGAACACCGGCGCAAGGGCGCGATGGCCACCGTCATCACCAAAGAAGTGCCATGGGACAAGGTGTCGTCCTATGGCGTGGTGGTCTCGGACGAGCAGGGCCGTATCGTCGAATTCCAGGAAAAGCCGAGCCAGGACGTCGCGAAGTCCAACTTCATTTCCACCGGCATCTATATCTTCGAACCAGAAGTCATCGACCTGATTCCGTCGGGCGTGCCGTTCGACATCGGTTCCGAGCTGTTCCCCCTGCTGGCCGAGCGCGGCCTGCCGTTCTATGCCCAGGGCCGTCCGTTCAACTGGCTCGACATCGGCACCATGGGCGACTACTGGGAAGTGCTGCAGTCGGTCATCACCGGCGAAGTCAACAATATGGACGTGCCGGGCATCCAGATCAAGCCCGGCGTCTGGGTGGGCCTGAACTCCAGCATCGACTGGGAAGGCACGACCATCGAGGGACCGGTCTACATCGGCTCCGGGGTGAAAGTCGAGGCCGGCGCCCGCATCGTGGGCCCCAGCTGGATCGGCCACGGCAGCCATATCTGCGAAGGCGCCGAGATCGTGCGCAGCATCCTGTTCGAATACACCCGCGTGTTGCATGATGTAACATTGAATGAAATGATTGTCTTTAAGGAATATAGTGTCGACCGAAAAGGCGAAATGAAGCACGCCTCCGAATATTCGTCGGAGGAATGGCTCAATGCACGCGATCGTCGCCGCTCACGGCGCAAGGACGTCGCGGATCACGACACCAACGAATTAGAAAAAGAGAAAGTCAGCGCATGAAGATCTATCCAGTCATCCTCTCCGGCGGCGCCGGCACCCGCCTGTGGCCGCTGTCGCGCAAGGTCTTGCCAAAGCAGTTGCTGCCGCTGGTGGCCAACAAGACCATGTTGCAAGAAACCGCCTTGCGCGTGGCCGGCTGGCCGGAGATGATGGCGCCGCTCGTGGTTTGCGGCAATGACCACCGTTTCATGGTGGCTGAGCAGTTGCGCGAAGTGGGGATCACGCCGCTGGGCATCCTGCTCGAGCCGGTCGGCCGCAACACGGCGCCGGCCGTGGCCGCCGCCGCCCACCACCTGCAGGCGATCGACCCCGAGGCGGTCATGCTGGTGCTGCCGGCCGACCACGTGATCGAGAACGGCGAAGCCTTCCGTGAAGCGGTCGACCGCGCCACCCGCCTGGTGGCCAAGGGCGCGCTGGCCACCTTCGGCATCGTGCCCAGGACGCCGGAAACCGGCTACGGCTACATCCGCCGCGGCGAACCGGTGGACGGGTGCGGCGAATGCTACAAGGTGGCGCGCTTCGTCGAGAAGCCCGACGCCGCCACGGCCGAAGGTTTCCTGGCCGAGGGCAGTTACTACTGGAACAGCGGCATGTTCATGTTCGCCGCGGCGCGCTATCTGCAAGAGCTGGAGCAGCACGCGCCGGCGATCGCCGGCGCCGCCAGCCAGGCCATGCACGCGGCCTACCGCGACCTCGATTTCTGCCGCCTCGACGACACCGCGTTCTCGGCCTGCCCGGCGGATTCGATCGACTACGCGGTGATGGAACATACCCGCGACGCCGCCGTGGTGCCGGCCGATATCGGCTGGAACGACGTCGGTTCGTGGTCGGCCCTGTGGGAAACCCAGGCCAAGGACGCCAACGGCAATGCCCAGCGCGGCGACGTCTACCTGGACGGCGTCAAGAATTCGCTGGTGCGCGCCGAGAGCCGCATCGTGGCGGTGGTGGGCCTGGAAGACGTGGTCGTGGTCGAGACCCAGGATGCGGTGCTGGTCACCTGCAAGAGTAAAGTGCAGCGCGTCAAGCAGGTGGTCGAACACCTGGCCTCGATGGAGCGCACCGAGCACCTGCACCACACCCGCGTCTACCGTCCATGGGGCCACTACGAGGGCATCGATGCGGGCGACCGTTTCCAGGTCAAGCGCATCACGGTCAAGCCGGGCGAGAAGCTGTCGCTGCAGATGCACCATCACCGCGCCGAGCACTGGGTCGTGGTGTCGGGCACCGCGCGCGTGACCTGCGGCGATACCGTCAGCCTGCTGTCCGAGAACGAATCGACCTATATCCCGATCGGCATGAACCACCGTCTGGAGAACCCGGGCAAGCTGCCGCTGCACATCATCGAGGTGCAGTCGGGCAGCTACCTGGGCGAGGACGACATCGTCCGCTTCGAGGACATCTACAAGCGCGCCTGACCCGATCCGCCGCGCGCCTGGAACTAGTGTCGGCAACGTGCAGTCTGACGTTGCATGAACAAGATCCTGGCGCGGAGCGGTGCGGCCGCCATCCTGGTTGCAGCCGCCGGCATGGCGGCATCGTCGGCAGTGGCGCAACGAGTGTCGCAAGATGCTACGCCACTGCTCGACCCAAGCCTGAAGGGCCAGCTCGAACGCTGGCTCGGCGCCGGCCCTCTTTATCTCGAGAACGTCTATACGCGGCAGGCGGGCGACGACGCGCGCGACTTCCATGCCGCCGCGGACGGACGCGGCAGCAACTTCACCTTGATGCAGGTCGCCAACGACACCGGCGACAGCTGGGTGGTGGGCGGCTACAATCCGCGCAGCTGGTCGTCCACGGATGGCTGGCACGTTTCCGAACGTGACTGGGAACGCACCGCTTTCCTGTTCAACTACAGCACTGCGGCCGTGTATCGGCAACTGCTGCTCGATAACGTCCTGCCCAGCCAGGGCGCGCGCCAGACCTATAACTCGCCCGAACACGGCCCCACCTTCGGCGCCGGACCCGACCTCTTCGTCGACGAGCGGCTGACGACCTCCATTTCGTGGCAGCTGAGCTACGGCGACCCCGCCTTCGAAGGGCGCAGCATCATCGACGGCACCTATGGCGGGCAATTCAGGCGCGTCGAGGCGCTCGAGACCTACGCGATTTCGCTCGTACCCGAACCGCCTGCCTGGGCGCTGCTGGCCGGCGGCCTCGGGGTGGCCACCTGGGCCGCCCGGCGCCGCCGCTGCTGACGTCCGCGTTATCCTCTTTACCGATTCCCTGCGGAAACCCGACGCCGACGCGTTGGTTTGCCGCTAAGCTAGAAATTACCCTCCGTGGCTAATTTCTGGTCATCATGTTGTCAATATCCGCAATTACTATCATTCTGTTAATGAATCTGGCGGGCACATCTTGTGCGATCATTAATGGGGAATCCATGACGACTTTTGCATCCTTCGCACCGCGGCGCACGCTGCTGGCGACCTTGCTGGCGGGCCTTGCCGCCGGCGCCCACGCCGCACCCGGCGACGTGGTGATCAGCCAGCTGTATGGCGCGTCGAACAACGCCGGCGGCCAGTGGAGCCACGACTTCGTCGAGTTGTTCAACCGTAGCGAGGCCCCGGTCCGGCTCGACGGCATGAGCCTGCAATACCAGTCCGCCACTGGCGCCAACTGGGGCGCGGTGACGGTGCTTCCAGACCTGACCCTGGCGCCCGGCCAGTATTTCCTGGTCCTGGGCCGCAATGGCGGTGGTCCGAATGCGGTGGGCGAGGGCGATCTGTTCAACAACGGCCTCGACATGGCCGGTGCCGCGGGCAAGGTGGCGCTGGTCAATGGACGCACGCAGATGTCCACGCCGGAAGGCGCCAACCTGGTCGACCTGGTCGGATTCGGCACGGCCAACCGCTTCGAAGGGGCGGCCGCGCCGGCGCCGTCGACCGTCAATGCGATCGCGCGCCTGGCCCAGGGCTGCCAGGACACCGACAACAACCGCGACGACTTCGTCGCTGGCCCGGTCAACGGTCCGCGCAGCACCCGTTCGCCGTTGGCTGCCTGCGACGGCGGCGGCGCTCCCGGCATCCAGCCGATCGTGCCGAGCTGCCCGGCGGCGCTCCAGGTCGCCCAGGGCAGCGCGTCCTCGGCCCAGCTGTCGGCGGTCGACGCCGACAGCATGGTGACGCGCGCCGCCATCGTGGCCGGCGCCGTGGCCGGCATTGGCCTGGCCGACTTCGCGCCGTCGAACGCCATCGGCGGCCCTGCCGCCGCGCGCCTCATGGTCGGCGACAGGCTGGCCGGCGGCCGCTATCCGGTCCAGATCGAGTTCGCCAACACCGAAGGCGACACCGAGCGCTGCACGGTCGACGTCGCCGTCGCCGGCCAGTTGCGCATCCCGACGCTCCAGGGTTCGGGGCCGGCCAGCGCCTACGTCGGCACCGTCCAGACCACGCAGGGCGTGATCACCGCCAAGGTCGGCGCCGGCTTCTTCATCCAGGACGCGCAGGGCGACGGCGATCCATCGACGTCGGATGGCCTGTACATCTATGGCAAGACCACGGACTTGCCGGTCGGCACGCTCGTGCGCGTGACCGGCACGGTCGAGGAATACCGCCCGAGCGGCGCGACCCGCAGCTACACCGAGCTCAAGGACGTCAGCAGCATCGTGTCGCTGGGCGCCGGCCCGGCCATCGTGCCGGCCAATATCACCCTCCCGAACGCGAACCTGGCGGACGTGGAAGGCATGCTGGTGCGCTTTGCAACGCCGCTCACCGTCAACGGCAACCGCAACCTCGGCGATCGTGGCGAGCTGATCCTGGCCAACGGCCGCCGCGAGAATCCGACCAACCGGTATCCGCTCGGCTCGCCCGAGGCGCTCGCGCTCGCGCGCGAACATGCGAGCAACCAGATCGTGCTCGACGACGGCATCTTCGTGGCGCCGGCCACCATCCCCTATCTGGCGGAAGACGGCACCGTGCGCGTGGGCGACACCGTGCACGACCTGACCGGCGTGGTCGACTATGGCGCGCTGGGCGGCGGCGGCGCCGGCTTCAAGCTGCAGCCGACCGTCGCGCCGAGCTTCGCGCGCGCCAACCCGCGCACTCCGGCCCCGGCCCTGCCGGGCGCGATCAAGGTGGCCAGCGCCAATGTGCTCAATTTCTTCACCACCTTCACCGATGGCCACGACGCCTGGGGCCGCAGCGGCCAGGGCTGCACCATCGGCAACACGACTTCCGCCAGGGAGTGCCGCGGCGCCGACAACAGCGCCGAATTCGTGCGCCAGCGCGACAAGATCGTCGCCTCGCTGGCCGCACTCGATGCCGACGTGGTCGGCCTGATGGAAATCCAGAACAATGGCGACGTCGCGGTCGGCTACCTGGTCGAGCAACTGAACGCCGCCACCACGCCCGGCGCCTATGCCGTGGTGCCGAAGCCGGCGGCGCTGGGCACCGACGCGATCCGGGTGGCGATGATCTACAAGCCCGCCAGGCTGAGCCTGGCAGGCAGCGCGCTGTCGGACGGCCACGAGATCAACAACCGCCCGCCGATGGCCCAGGCATTCAGGGCCAGGCAGGGCGGCGGCGCCTTCTCGGTGATCGTGAACCACCTGAAATCGAAGGGTGGCTGCAGCGGCGCCGGTCCTGGCGACACCGACCCGGGCAACGGCGAAGGCTGCTGGGACCGTACCCGTACCGAGCAGGCCCGGCGCCTCGCCGAGTATTTCATCCCGCAGGTAGTCAAGGCGGCCGGGGATCCGGACGTGCTCGTGATCGGCGACCTGAATGCGTACGCCTTCGAGACCCCGATCAATCATCTGACGCAGCAGGCCGGCATGGTCAACCTGCTCGAACGCTTCGTGCGTCCGCACGGCATGCCGTATTCCTATGTGTTCAACGGCCTGTCGGGCTACCTCGACCATGCGCTGGCGAGCGGCTCGCTGGCGCCGCAGGTGGCGGGCGCGGTCGAATGGCACAGCAATGCCGACGAGCCGGAAACCATCGACTACAACCTGGGCGATACGGCGCAAGACCCGTACCGCAAGAACGCCTGGCGCGCCTCGGACCACGACCCGCTGGTGGTCAGCCTGAACCTGACCGGCTCGCATACCGACGTGACGGCGTCGAGCAGGATCGTGATCGGCGGCTTCAGCATCCATCGTGCGACGGGCAAGACCACCGGCAACGTCACGGTCACCAACACGAGCGGCCAGCACCTGAGCGGTCCGCTGCACCTGGTGCTGCGCGGCCTGCCGACCGGCGTCACCCTCGACAACCCGGCCGGCATGCACGAGGGCGCACCGTACGTCACGCTGCCGCAGGCCGGCATCGCGCCGGGCGCCACGGTCACGATCGCCACCGCATTCACCAATGGCGCCAAGCGCAACTTCACTTATACGCCGCAGCTGGTCTCCGGCTCGCTCTAAAGGAAAACCGACATGTCGCACTTCACCTCATCCCTTGCACCCCTGCTGCTGCGCGCGCTGCTGGCGCTGTCGATCGTGTTCGGCGCCCCGGCGGCGCTGGCCGGTCCGCTGTACCGTGTCTCGCTCGATACCTCGGCCCTGGCCGGCGCCGTCGGCTACCTCGACCTGGGCCTGAACGGCCCGCTGGACGCGGCGCCGACGGTGGCCCGCCTCGGCAACTTCAGCGGCGCCTTCCTGGACGGCGGCGTCTTGCCGTCATCGGGCAACGTCAGTGGCGACGTCGTCAACGGCGTCGTGCTGCGCAATGGTCCGGACTTCAACTTCTTCGAGCAACTCGTCGCGTTCGGCGGCCTGTTCAGCTTCGACGTCGAGTTCGACCTGGGCGAGGGCGTCAACGGCACCCTGTTCAGCGTCGCCTTCATCGACGACGCCTACCATTACCTGGGCGCCGCCGGCAATGTGGTCGAGATGAACCTGGTTGCGGGCGAGCCGGTCGCGCTGCAACTGGTGGACCCGGCCTTCGCCAGCGTGGCGGAGGTGCCGGAGCCGGGCGCCTGGCTGCTGGTCGCGAGCGGCCTGTTCCTGCTGGCCGCGACGCGCCGCCCGCTCCCGCTCCCGCTCCCGCGGCGCTAACGCCGACGCCGGCGCGCCGAGCTCAGGACTGGGGCAGGCCGGCCTCGCGCGCGGCGCGGCGCTGGGCATCGATGCGCCAGGCTTCGGCATTGCCGTCGATGATGCGCAGGCTGACGCAGCCTTCGGCGGCGCAGTCGGGCGCGGGCATCGTCGCCGAGGCGAGGGTGGCGGTGGTGGCAATGAGCGGGGCGCCTGGCGCCGGGTTCGGTCCGGTTGCCGGCGTCCCGGCGAAGGCGGATGCTCCAGCAATGGTGGCAGCCGCCGCGGTGCGGGCCGTCGTGTCGAGGTCGTACTCGCCGCCGCAGGCAGCCAGCAGGGAGGTCAGGAAGAAGGCGATGAGGGGGCGCAGGAGGGTCATCTATGAACTCGAACAAGCTCGTCTTTAACGAAGCCATTGTAATAAGTAAAATTTCCCTGCGGTCAATTTTTGTGTCTGCGAACTTTTAGGCTCACAGCGGATGAGATACGGGATGTGAGCGGGATGCGCGACGTTCACTCCGTTTGCCTGTAATTGAGAAATATATCTACATGGAAATAGAAAATGTATTTAGGAAATAAATTAGGCTTGGTGGTGTTCCGTAAGGTGTGCGCAACAGGCGGACGATACATCCGGACACAGTTGGTCAATCCGATCCGCTTGACCAGCCTTACCGTGCGCGCGAAGATGGCGGCATGAAAAAACTCCTCCTTATCCTCGTGTTGGGCGCCACTGCCGCCTGCACCACCCAGGCCCACGATCCGGCCCAGCCGCCGGTGAAAGACGGCGCGGCGCCGGTCGTCGCGCTCCAGCCCGGCGCCACCGTGTCCGAGATCAAGCGTCTGATCGGCACGCCCACCTGCAGCGACAATGCGCAATGCCGCTCGCTCCCGGTCGGCGCGCTGGCCTGCGGCGGCCCGCAGGAATACCTGCCGTATTCGACCGCGACGACCGACGGGAAGGCGCTCCTGGCGCTGGCCGAACGTTCGAAGACCGAGCGCCAGGCCGAGATCCAGCGTACCGGCGAGATGTCGATCTGCATCCACCGCCCCGACCCGGGCGCCGTCTGCGTCGCCGGCGCTTGCCAGCTGGGTTCGCCGGCAGCCTGATTGGCTCCGCAGTCCGTCAATAGTCCGCCAAAAATAGCCCACCAAAAAAGACAAAGCGCGCCGGGGCGCGCTTTGTCCATTCGGCCGGGGCCATGGGCCCCGTCTCCTTCAATTACACGCCGACGTCCTTCTCCTTGACGCGCTGCGGACGCTCGGCCTTCGGCACCGGCTGGTTGGTCTCGACCTGCAGCACGGTGGTCGAGCCGATCGCGCCGCTGGCGTCCAGCAGGCGCACGCCGCCCAGGAAGCGCTTGCCGCTCGGCAGGCCGGACCAGCTCACCGCCACCGTCGCCTTGCCGCCGGCATACACGGTGGCCGGCACCATGGCGCGCAGGTTGCCGCCCTTGTCGGTGGTATTGACGACCACCGCATGCAGGCCATACGAGGTGGTGCCGCCGGAGGCGGTGCTGTAGCCCAGCGTGCAGACGCGGTAGTTGCCTGCCGGCGGGGCCGCCAGCGCGATCGTTTCGTCCGAGCCGTAGCTGGCGGAGTAGGCGACCAGCTGGCCGGCCGCGTTCACCATCACCAGGTCGAGGTCGTCCCCACCCTGGCCGCTGGTATCGCGGTCGAACAGCTCGAATTGCGCCGCCACCGTGTCGGCGGTGAAGGTCACCGGCAGCACGCGGGCGCCGTACAGGCCGCGGTGGCAGGCGTCGGCCATCAGGCTCAGCGTGTCGAGGCTGCCATCCGGCGCCGGCGCGATGGTGTTTGCCGTGCGCACGATTTCCTTCAGGCCGCCGACGGTCGCTCCCATCTTGCCGGCGAAGCCGGTGGTGATGGACAGGGCCTTGCTGCCGCTGGCGCGGTCGCTCGAGATGAACGTCGGGGCGATGATCAGCCTGCCCGAGCGGGCCACGACCGGGCTGCGCACGGTATGGCCGCCGCCGGTCCAGGTCAGCGAACCGAACTGCCAGGCGTTTTCGGGCGCGCCGTTACGGGTCAGGGTCACCGTGAACGACTTGGTCTGGCCCGGCTCGATCGCCAGCGTGGCCGGGGTCACGACGGCGCTATAACCCGGCACCGAGATCTGCGAGGTGAAGCTCGACGCGCTGGTGCTGACGTTGGTCACCGAACGGGTGACCCTCACCGAACCGAGCACGTTGCCGACGGAGATCGACGGCAGGTTCAGGTCGTAGCCGGGGATCTGGCCGCCCGCGCACTGGGTGGCGACGCCGGCGCCGCACAGGTATTTGCGGTAGTCGGCTTCGGCGATGTCGTACACCAGGCCCGGGTCGAGCGCGGCGGTCGGGTTGACGTGGCCCGCGCCCTGCGCGAACGGCAGCCCGCCGCGGATGTCGCCGGTCAGCGTATCCGGGAAGGTGTCGGTCGCGGTGGTCATCATTGCCGACTTGATCATCGCCGGCGACCAGGTCGGGTATTTCTGGCGCACCAGGGCGCTCACGCCGGCCACGTGCGGCGCCGACATCGAGGTGCCCTGCAACGACACGAACTCGACCGGCGGCACCAGGGTGCCGTTGACGATGTCGTCACGCTGTTCCTGGGTCAGGCCCGGCGTGCCGCCGGCGATGATGTCCACGCCCGGCGCGGTGATGTCCGGCTTGAGCACGTTGGCGTCGGCGCGGTTCGGGCCGCGCGACGAGAAGCCGGCCATGATCGGGGCATTCAGCCTCGATACGCCGACCACGAACTTGCTGATCGCGGCGGTGGCGCTGGCGGCGCTCGCGGCCGCGTAGCTGCGGATCGCCTGGCCGTCGGCCTGGGTGACGTGGACCGAGGGCACCGAGTGCCTGTCGGCGACCAGGCCGGCGCCGTTGTCGACCTGGATCATGCCGACGCCGCCGGCTTCGCGCACCGCGCGGCTCTTGTCGACCCGGTCGTTCTCGCCGCGGTTGCAGATCACCACCTTGCCGGCCACCTTGGCCGGGTCGAGCACGGGCTGGCCGCCGTTGAACGAGGCGCTGTAGCACAGGGCGAGGCGGTTGGCGTTGGCGCCCGGCAGGCCGACGCTGGAGGCGTCGACGACCGGCTCGGCCGGCAGCGGCGTGGTATTCATCGAGGCGCCGGTGTATTTCTGGCCGTTGCCCAGGGTGACCGTCGCCTGGAATTCGCGGTTGTGGGTCGAGGCGCCGACCGTGGTGTGCCACGGGCTGATGTGGGCCACCTGGTTGCCCGGTCCGTCGTTGCCGGCCGAGGCGACGGCCACGACGCCGGCGTTGGCGGCGCCGAAGAAGGCCTGCTCGACCGGATCGGTGACGCTGGTGCCGCCGCTGATCGAGAAGTTGATCACGTGGACGCCGTCGGCGACGGCCTTCTCGATCGCGGCCACGCTGTCGCCGACGTAGCAGCTGTTGCGGCGGCCGATCGCCACGCTGGGGTCGACATAGGTCCAGCACACCTTGTAGGAAGCGATGCGCGCCCGTGGCGCGACGCCCGACATTTCGCCGACGTTGACGCCGGCCATGGTCACGTCCACGCCATGGTTGCCGCCGGCGGTGGTCGAGGTGTGGGTGCCGTGGCTGCCCTCGCCGACGTCGCCGCCGAGCGAATCGCGCGGCGAGGAGCGGAATTCGCTCCAGTGGGCGGTGCGGCCGACGCTCAGGAACGTATTGTCGAAGTATTGCGCGCCGATCAGCTTGTTGTTGCAGTGGGCGGTGGTGAAGCCTTCGCCGGTCTGGCAATCGCCCTGCCAGCGCGCCGGCGGCGCCGAATAGGCCAGGCTGCCGCTGGTGTCGTGGGTCGGCTTGCCGTTGGCGTCCACGCGGTCGGCGTAGGACAGGTGCTCGGGCCAGATGCCGGTGTCGACGATGCCGATGATGACGTCTTCGCCGGCCTCGGTCACGCCGCCGAGCTTGGACCAGGCGCCGTTCGGGCCGGTCAGCTTGAGGAAGTCACGGGTGGACACGGTGGTCACTTCGCGCGGCACGTCGGGCGTGACCGCCAGCACGTCGCCGCGGACCATCAGGGCGCGCACTTCGGCGTCGGTCAGCATGGCGGAGAAGCCGTTGAGCACCACCTTGTAGTCGTGCACAACTGGCGCGCCGCCGATGGCGGCGCGCACGGCGGCCTTCTTCTGGGCCAGGTAGCCGCTGTAGAGCTGGACGCTGGCGCTGTTCAGGTCAAGGCGCTGGCCCTGGCGCGGCTGGGTGGCGGCCAGGCCGCTGACGCTGCCGTCATAGGAGGCGATCGGCTTGTCGGTCAGTTGCACGACATAGGGCCGGCGGACGTCGTCGGCCTGGACTGCCAGCGACAGGCCGCTCAGTGCGAACAGGATGGCGGCGGAAATTGGGCGAAGTTTCATGGATGCATGTCCTTGGATTCTGCGGGGTTCGGCGTTGGTGTGACGGTGTGCTCAGGCATTGCGGCGGCGGGCGCGGGCGGCAAGACCCAGCAGGCCAAGACCGAACAGCGCGAGGCTGGCCGGCTCCGGCACCTCGGCCAGCGCGTCTTCGAGCACCAGGTTGTCGATGGCGAACTGGCCGCGGTTGCTCTGGAATGCCGAGCAGTTGCCGGAGGTGTCGCAGGTAAAGCCGAACATGGCCATGCTCACGAAGGCGGTGTTGGCGAAGGTCTCGAACGGCGAATAGCGGCCGAACAGGAAGCCTTGCGCGCTGGGGCCGTCGAGCAGCAGGTCTTGCACCATATAGCCGCCGTCGGCCAGGAAGCCCTGCATCCGCAGCAGGCCGGAATAGATCGGATAACCGCCCAGGGCCGCATCCAGGCCGATGAAGCTGGCGTCGATCGACTTGACCATGAAGGAGCCGCCGGCGGCTTCGGAATCGACCCAGACGATGCTGTCGTTGAAGGCGCCGTAATAGCCGCCTTCGCCGTTGACCGGGCACGCCATGCCGACGCAGTAACCCGGATCGCTGGTGTCGACGATCGCGCCGACCAGGCTGCCCACGTCCGCCGGGTTGTAGGCTTCGAAGGTCAGCCTGTACCCTTGCTCCTGCCAGCTGTCGCCGCTGCCGAACAGCATGCCCGCGCCGGCGTCGAAATTGATGTTCGCGCCTTGGGCCGGAGCGGCGATCGCCGCGGCGCCGAGGGCGGCGGCGGCGAACTTGGTCAGGGAGGGTAATGCCATGTGCGATTTCCGAGTCATGATTTGCCTTTGTGGTTGGGATTTCTCTCGCCTGGGTAGGGCGGGGCACTGCGGGTGGCACCTGAGTTTCAGGTTGCCAAGAAATATATCAATGGCAGTAAGAAAAGTGTAAAAAAGTTTAACAAGCAATATTTTGACTTTCCACAACTTGCATTGATTAAATTCGGTTTCTCCTATGGGCAATCATTATTTCCGCCCTGTGGGCGCCTGTTTGAAATACGCATCAGCTGAATTTAGGCGAGGTTATTGGCCGAAATTAATCGGGTTGTTAATCCGGTTGCGTCTTGCATCGGGATGGTGTTTTTTTGAAAAGAACAGTTGTCGCCGCGCTCGGCAGCGTGTTACCTTTCACGGGCAGGATTTCAAAGAAGCAATCTAGGAGTCGCTTGATGGTTTTTGCTAAGAAACAGGGCGCCGTCGTCCGCATTGGGCGCAGCGCGGGCTTCACGCTGCTGGAGCTGCTGGTGGTGATCGTCATCATCGGCCTGCTCGCCGCCTACGTCGGACCCAAGTACTTCTCGCAGCTCGGCAAATCCGAAGTCACCGCCGCCCGCGCCCAGATCGACGCCTTCGACAAGACCCTCGACACCTACCGGCTCGACGTCGGCCGTTATCCGACGACGGAAGAAGGCCTGGCCGCCCTCATGACGGCGCCGCCGAGCGCCGGCGCCAAATGGAACGGCCCCTATCTGAAGAAGGCGATTCCGCCCGACCCCTGGGGCAATCCCTACCAGTACCGCGCCCCGGGCGCCCGCGGCGACTACGAAGTGCTGTCCCTCGGCAAGGATGGACAGCCGGGCGGGACCGGCGACAACGCCGACATCACCTCGAACTGACTTTTTTCCGCCATACCGCAACCTCGCCGGGCATCCCATGCAGTTCGCCGTTCGTACCCTCGCGCCCGATATGTCGATCTCGAACGTCGTCGTCGACGCGCTCGACGCCCAGGACGCGCGCCGCCAGGTCGAGGCGCGCGGCCTGTTCGTCAGCGCCGTCGAGCCGGCGCGCGGGGCGGCGCTGGCGCGCCCCGGCAGGGCCGGCAAGCTCTCCCTCGTGCTGTTCAGCCAGGAGTTGCTGGCCTTGCTCAACGCGGGCCTGGGCATCGTCGAAAGCCTGGAGGCCCTGCTCGAGAAGGAGGCCGCGCCGGCCACGCGCGGCGTACTGGAACGGCTGCTGGGCGGCCTGCGCGAAGGCAAGCGCTTTTCCAGCGTGCTGGCGGCCCAGCCGGCCCTGTTTCCGCCGCTGTACGTCGGCATCGTGCGCGCCGCCGAAGGCACCAGCGACCTGCCGCGCGCGCTGGCGCGGTATATCGACTACCAGCAGCGCATCGACACCGTGCGTTCCAAGATCGTCAGCGCCTCGATCTATCCGGTGATCCTGTTGATGGTCGGCGGCGGCGTCAGCGCCTTCCTGATCGGCTACGTGGTGCCGAAGTTCGCCGAGGTCTACCACGGGGCCGGGCGCGACCTGCCGTGGATGTCGCAACTGATGCTGGACTGGGGCCAGTTCGCTGCCGGCCACGGCAGCGCGATCCTGGTCGCCGCGGCGCTGCTGGTCGCCGGCCTGGTTGCCGGCGTGCGCCATTTGCTGCGCAGCGGCGGCATGGCGCGCCTGCTGGCCCGCCTGCCGGGCATCGGCGAGCGGGCCCGCGTCTACGAGCTGTCGCGCCTGTACCTGACCCTGGGCATGCTGACCGAGGGCGGCATCACCATCGTCGGCGCGATCGAGACGGTGCAGCCGATGGTGTCCAGCCAGCTGGCGCGCAACCTGGCCGCGGCGCGCGCCGCGATCGAGGCCGGCCAGCCGCTGTCGAACGCCTTCGAGGCGCAGGGCCTGACCACGCCGATCTCGCTGCGCATGCTGCGCGTGGGCGAGCGTACCGGCGACATGGGCCCGATGCTCACGCAGTCGGCCGCCTTCTACGACGGCGAGATCGGACGCTGGATCGACCGCTTCACGCGCACTTTCGAGCCGCTCCTGATGGCCGCCATCGGCCTGGTGGTGGGCGCCATCGTGGTGCTGCTGTACATGCCGATCTTCGACCTGGCGGGAGACATGTCGTGAACACCGCGATCGACGCCGGCCACGCCGAACCCTTCGACACGGCGCTGCTGGCGCGCGCCCGCGCCGCCGCCGCCGTCTCGCGGCGCGGCCTGGTGCCCGAGCTCGAAGCCCTGACCGGGCGCGACCCGCGCGAATTGGTGCGCGAGCTGGCCGCGCCGTTCGGCCTGCCGGTGATGGAGACCGGCGCGATGCTGGCGCTGGCTCCGGCCTTTGAACTGTTGCCGCTGGCCCAGGCGCTGTCGCGCCACTGCGCGCTGCTGCGCCATCCGGATGGGCGCCTGACCGGCGTGCTGGCCGATCCCTTCGACCTCGACCTGCAGACCTGGCTCGGGGCCCAGGCGCGCGCCAGCGCCAGGGAGCCGCTGGACCTGTGCCTGGCGTTGCAGTCCGACATCCAGGCCTATCTGTCGAAGCAGGAAGAGTCGGCGCGCGCCGTCGATGCGCTGGTGGGCGGCGCCCAGGACGCGCGGCGCGACGGCAAGACCGGCACCGTGCTGTCCTTCGCCTCGGTGTCGGAAGCGGGCAGCCCGGCCGTCAAGCTGGTCAACTCGACCCTGTACGACGCCCTGAAGGCCGGCGCCTCGGACATCCACCTGGAGAGCACCGCCGGCGGGCTGGCCGTCAAATACCGGGTCGATGGCGTGCTCGATCACGCCGCCACCGTGGGCGGCACCGAGCTGGCCGAGCACATCATCTCGCGCCTGAAGGTGCTGGCCGAACTCGACATCGCCGAGCGCCGCGTCCCGCAGGACGGCAGCTTCCGGGTCGAGGCGGGCGGGCGCGACATCGACCTGCGGGTCTCGATCATGCCGAGCATCCACGGCGAGGATGCGGTGATCCGCATCCTCGACAAGCGCGCCATGATCGAGGCCTATGGCGCGCTCACGCTCGAGGCGCTGGGCTTTGACGCCCCATCCCTGGCGACCTTGCGCCACCTGGCCCGGGAGGCCTACGGCATGCTGCTGGTGACGGGGCCCACCGGCTCGGGCAAGACCACGACCCTGTACGCGGCGCTGACCGAGATCCACAACGGCCGCGAGAAGATCATCACGATCGAGGATCCGGTCGAATACCAGCTGCCGGGCATCCTGCAGATCCCGGTCAATGAAAAGAAGGGGCTCACCTTCGCCAAGGGCCTGCGTTCGATCCTGCGCCACGACCCGGACAAGATCATGGTGGGCGAGATCCGCGACCGCGAGACCGCCGAGATCGCGGTGCAGTCGGCGCTGACCGGCCACCTGGTGCTCACCACCGTCCACGCCAACAATGTGTTCGACGTGTTCGGCCGCTTCACCCACATGGGCATCGATCCGTATGCGTTCGTCTCGGCGCTGAACGGCATCTGGGCCCAGCGCCTGATCCGCATGTGCTGCCCGCGCTGCGCCGAGCGCTATGAGCCGAGCGCGCAGGAGCTGGCCTCGGTGCACCTGGCGCGCGACGAGGTGGCGGACTACGTCTTCATGCGCGGCACGGGTTGCGGCGACTGCCGCGGCACCGGTTACAAGGGGCGCCGTTCGATCGCCGAGATATTGACCCTGAACGATGAGATCCGCGAACTGATCGTCGACAAGCAGCCGATCCGCCGCATCAAGGCCGCGGCCCACGCCAACGGCACCCGCAGCCTGCGCCTGGCGGCGCTCGACCTGGTGCGGCGCGGCGCCACCACGATCGACGAGATCAAGCGGGTGACCCTGCATGCGTAGACTGCGCTTTTCCCCTGGCTTTTCCGCGCCGTTGCCGCGCCTGGGGCAGGCACTGCGCCTGGGGGTGGCCGCGGGCGGCCTGGCCCTGGTCAAGACCAGCCGCCTGTTCGGCGGCGCGCCGCTGGCCCTGGCCGAGCAGCCGCTCGACCTGTTTGCCCCGGACGCGCTGGCCCGTGGCCTGCGCATGCTGCTGTCCGACCTGCCGGTCAAGGGCTGGCCGGTGAGCGTGGTGCTGGCCGACGAGCTGGTGCGCCTGTGGCAAGTGCCGCCGCCGCCGGGCGCGACCCGGATGGGCGACCTGGAGGCGGCCGCCGCGCTGCGCTTCCAGCACCTGTTCGGGGCCGCGGGCAGCGAGTGGACGATCAGCGCCGACTGGGATGCGGTCGATCCCTTCCTGGCCGCGGCGGCGCCCCGGGCCCTGCTCGACGCGCTGGCGGCGGCCGCCCGCGAACACGGCTTCCACCTGGTCGAGGTGAGTCCGCAATTCGTCGCCGCCATGAACGCCTGGCGCCGCGAACGGCGGAGCAGCGCCTGGTTCGGCCTGGTCCATGGTGGCGTGTTGTCGCTGGCGGCCTACGACGGCCGCAAGCTGGCGGCGGTGCGCAGCAGCCCGATCCCGGCGGGGGCCGACCGCCAGTGGCTCGAGTCTCATCTTGCGCGCGAAGCGCTGCGGGTCGGGATCGCACGGCCCGAGCGATTGCAGTTGAGCGGCGCCGCGCCCGCCGCCTGGGCCAGCAGCCCGGGGCGGCTGAAGTTCGCCTGCAGCCTGCTCGAGCAGGCGGACGACTGGTCGGAACTGGCGCGCCTGGCGCGCACGGGAGTAGCGGCATGAGGCGCACCCGCATCGATTTCGCGCCGCCGAGCCTGCGCCGCACGCTGTTTCGCGCGCCGCCAACCCTGGTCTATGCGCTGCCGGGCGTGCTGGCGCTGTGCATTCCGGCGCTGGTCATGACGCAGCGCTATGTTGAACGACAGGACGAAGTGCGCAGCCTACAAGCGGCGCTGGCGGCGCGCAGCGCGCCGGCGCCCGTGGCCGCGCCGCCGACCCCCAGGGTCGTGGTGTCGGCGGCCCAGGCCGGCGCCGTCAACGCCGCCATCCTGCAGCTGAACCTGCCGTGGCGCGACCTGGCGGCGGCGCTGGGCGAAGCCACGCCGACCACGATCGCGCTGCTGGCGCTGGAGCCGGACGCCAGGCGGCGCACGGTGCGCATCAGCGCCGAGGCGCGCTCGAGCGACGAGATGCTGGCCTATATCACGCGCCTGCAGGCCGAGGAATGGTTCAGCAGCGTGGTGCTGCTGCGCCACGAGGTGATGGAGCAGGACCCGAACCGCCCGCTGCGGTTCCAGGTCAGCGTGCAGTGGGGGGACTCTTGAAGGCGGGGGCGTTGCTGCTGCGCGCGCGCCTGCTGCTGGCGCGCGTCGACCCGCTGGTGGCGCTGGTGCTGGCGCTGCTGGTGGCCGGCGCCGCGGTCCAGCTGGCGCTGGTGCCGGCGCGCGCGCAACTGAACGAAGACTACGAGGCGGCGCGGCGCGCGGCGCGCACGCCGCTGCCGCCGCAGGCTGCCGCCGCGCCGGCGCCGCCCGACAACGACGAGAACCTGCAGCACTTCTATGCATCCCTGGGCGAGCGCCGCGGCGTGGAGCGCCAGTTGAAGCAAGTGTTCGCGCTGGCCGAGCGCCACGGCCTGGCGCTGCGCCAGGGCGAATACCGCGCCACGGACGAGCGCAATGCGAAGCTGGTCGCCTACCAGGTCAACCTGCCGGTCAAGGGCAGCTACGGCGCGATCTGGCAGTTCGCGATGGACGTGCTGCGCGCGATCCCGCATGCCTCGCTGGACGACGTGGCCTTCCGCCGCGACAGCGTGGGCGAGGCCGGGGTCGAGGCGCGCCTGCGCCTGACCCTTTATCTTGCCAATGAGTTCGCCGAGGGCGGCAAGCCATGAAGCCGCGCCACATCGTCATGGGCGTGGCGCTGGCGCTCGCCGCCGGCCTGGCCGTGTTTGGCGACAAGGCGCCGCAGACGGAACTGGCGGAACCGGTCGAGCGCGCCGCGGCTGCGCCGCCCGCAGCGCCGCCACGCAGCGCCGCGCCGTCCATCGGGAAAACCGGCGACGACGTCGCCATCGCGCGCCTGATCCCGCGCGAGACCCTGATCGGCGCCAGCGGGGATCGCTTCGGGGAGGGAGAAAACAGCCTGTTCGCGCGCCATGACTGGACGCCGCCGCCCCCGCCGCCATCGAACGAGCCGCCGCCCCCGCCGCCGCCGCCGAGCGCGCCGCCGCTGCCGTTCACCTACATCGGCAAGTCGCTGCAGGACGGCGTGTGGCAAATCTACCTGGCGCGCGGCGAACGCACCTATCTCGTCAACGATGGCGACACCATCGACGGCACCTACCGCGTGGACGCGATCCGTCCGCCGGTGCTGACCCTGACCTACCTGCCGCTGGAACAACGACAGCAGCTCAATATTGGAGTATTCGACTGATGGTGCGAACCCGGATCCAAGGCTTTGCCATGGTGCTGCTCCCACTGCTGCTGGCAGGGTGCGCGGCCCAGCGCGCCTACCAGGAAGGCAATGAACTGGTGGCCCGCGACCAGGTGGGCGCCGGCCTGGCCAAGTACCAGGAAGCGCTGGCGTCCGAGCCGGACAACCCGGTCTACCGGGCGGCCTACCTGCGCGCGCGCGACAACGCCACCGCGCGCCTGGTGGAGCAGGCCGGGCGCGCGCTGGCCGCCGGCGAGGTCGAGCTGGCGACCCAGGATTATCGCCGCGTGCTGGCGATCGACCCCGTCAACGACCGCGCCCGCGCAGGCCTGCGCCAGGTCGAGGCCGAGCGCCGCCACGCGGCCGCCATCGGCGAGGCGCGCGCCGCCCTCGGCAAGGACGAACCGGAAACCGCACGGCAACTACTGGCCGCGGTGCTCACCGAACGCCCCGCGCACGAGGCGGCGCGCCAGCTGATGCAGGAAGTCGACGACAAGGCGGCGGCCGCGCCGAAAGGCCAGGCGGCGCTGGCGGCCAGCTACCGCAAGCCGATCAGCCTGGAGTTTCGCGAGGCGCCGCTCAAGCAGGTGTTCGAGGTCATCGCGCGGCACTCGGGCCTGAACTTCATCTTCGACAAGGACGTCAAGGCCGATACCCGCACCTCGATCTTCCTCAAGGACAGCACGGTCGAGGCAGCGGTGTACTACCTGTTGATGACCAACCAGCTCGAGCGCCAGGTCATGGACGGCAACACGGTCCTGATCTACCCGAACGTGGCGGCCAAGGTGCGCGAATACCAGGAGATGACGGTCAAGACCTTCTTCCTGGCCAATGCCGAAGCCAAGAGCATCGCCAACACCTTCAAGACCATCCTCAAGGCGCGCGACGTGGTGGTGGACGAGAAGCTGAACCTGGTGATCCTGCGCGACAATCCGGAAGCGATCCGCATCGCCACCCAGCTGGTGGCCCTGCAGGACGTGCCCGAGCCCGAGGTCATGCTCGACGTCGAGGTGCTCGAGATCCGGCGCAGCAGCGTGATGGACCTCGGCATCGCCTGGCCCACCAACCTGTCGTTCGCGCCGCTGCAGACGCTGAACGGCGAGCCGCTGACGATCGACTCCCTGCGCACGTTCAACAGCAGCAATATCGCGCTGAGCGACATCGGCGCCACGGTCAACGCCAACAAGACCGACGGCGACACCAATACCCTGGCCAACCCGCGCATCCGCGTGCGCAACAAGGAAAAGGCCAAGGTGGTCATCGGCGACAAGATCCCGAACATCTCGGCCACGGTGTCCTCGGGCATCGGCGGCTTCGCGTCCGAAAACATCAACTACATCGACGTCGGCCTGACCCTGAACGTGGAGCCGACCATCTACCTCAACAATGAAGTGGCGATCCGCATCGGGCTCGAGGTCAGCAGCCTGGGCGAATCGGTGCGCACCACCAGCGGCACCGTGGCCTACCGCATCGGCACCCGTTCGGCCACCACCTTGCTGCAACTGAAGGATGGCGAAAACCAGGTGCTGGCGGGCCTGATCAGCAACGAGGACCGCAGCAGCGGCAGCAAGGTGCCGGGCATCGGCGACCTGCCGGTCGTCGGCCGCCTGTTCGGCAGCCAGCGCGACCAGCGCGACCGCACCGAGATCGTGCTGTCGATCACGCCGCGCATCGTGCGCGCCGTGCAGCGCCCGCCGGCGTCGGCGTCGGAATTCGGCGCCGGCACCGAGGCCAGCTTCCGCCGCCGCCCCGACAATCTGGTGCGGGTGCCTGTCGGGGCGGTGCGCGCGCCGGCGCCGGCGCTGGCGGTCCCGAATTCGCCCCCGACTGCCGCGCCGGTCGAGACGACCCCGGTCGCGCCGCCGCCGGTCGCGCAGCCGAGCGACCCCACCCCGAGCTTCTCGGTGCCGCCGTCGGCGCTGCCGGCCACGCCGCAACTGGGTTCGCCGCCGTCGGCGCCGCCCGGCGCGCCGGCGCCGCAGCCCGCGCCCGCTTCGGAACCGACGCCGGCGCCGGCGCCCGAACCCGAGGTGGTCCCGGCCGCCTATCCGCCGGGCGTCAATCCGCCGATCCCGCAGCGATGAACGCCCCGGCGCGATGCATGCACAAAGGCTTCACGCTGATCGAACTGCTGGTCACGCTGGCCATCCTCGCACTGCTGGGCACCCTGGTGCTGCCGGTGGCCGAGGTCACGGTGCAGCGCCGCGATGAACAGGAACTGCGGCGCGCGCTGCGCGAGATCCGCGCCGGCCTGGACGCCTACAAGAAGGCAGGCGACGAAGGCCGCGTGAGCAAGGCCGCCGACGCCAGCGGTTACCCGGAGCGCCTGGAACTGCTGGTCGAGGGCGTGCCCGACCTGCGCAGCCCCAAACAGGCCAGGATCTATTTTCTGCGGCGCCTGCCGCGCGACCCCTTCAATCCCGATCCCGCATTGTCCGACGCCGCCACCTGGGGCAAGCGCAGCTATGCCAGCGAGCCCGACGAGCCGAAGGAGGGCGACGACGTCTACGACGTGTATTCGACCTCGCAGCGCATCGGCCTGAATGGTATTCCCTACCAAAAATGGTGATTCCGATGAGAACACGATGCGGCTTCACGCTGATCGAACTGCTGGTGGTGCTGGGCATCGTGGCCCTGCTGCTGACGCTCGCCGTGCCGCGCTTCTTTCCCAGCATCGACGGCGCCAGGGAAACCATCCTGGCCGACAACCTGCGCAACACGCGCGCCGTGGTCGACCAGTACCGCTCCGACACCGGGCGCTATCCCGAGTCGCTCGAGCAACTGGTGGAAGAAAAATACCTGCGCGAGATCCCGCTCGACCCGGTCACCGAAAGCCGCGACACCTGGATACTGGAGGCGCCGCAGGATGGCGAGCAGGGGGGCTTTTCCAACCTGCGCAGCGGCGCGCCGGGCAACGACCGGCGCGGGCGTCCCTACGCACAGTGGTAATGAAAGCGCGCCACCAGGCCGGCTTCACCTATCTCGGCCTGATCATTTTTGTTGCCATCATCGGCCTGGTGGGCGCGGCCACGCTCAAGATCGGCTCGCTCCTGCAGCGCGCCGCGGCAGAGGAAGAACTGCTGGAGATCGGCGCCGCCTTCAGCGCCGCGCTGGACAGCTACGCCGCCGCCACGCCGCGCGGCGCTTCGCCCTATCCGCCGTCGCTGGCCGAACTGTTGAAGGATCCGCGCTCGCCCGCCGTGCGGCGCCATCTGCGCAAGGTGTACGTCGATCCGCTGACCGGCAAGGCCGAGTGGGGCATCGTCTACCTGGGCGACGGCGAGACCGGCGTGGTCGCGCTCCACAGCCTGTCGAACGCGAAGCCGCTGAAGGTCGCCAATTTCGACAGCCGTTTCAAGGGCCTGGACAACAAGGAACGGATAGCGGAGTGGCGCTTCGGCGCGAACGAACGCAGCCTGGCGCCTGTCGTCCCGGCGACGCAGTCGGGAGGGCCGGGCGCGCAGAGCGCGCCATCGGCGCCGCAGAGTGCTCCGATGCCGCCTCCGCTTCCGGCTCCGATTCCGGTTCCAGCGGCAGACGAACCCGCACCGCCGGAGCCGACCGAGGAGGCGGGCGAGGCGGGCGAGGCGGTTGATCGGGAGTGAGGCGCGTGATACTTTTGCACGACTGCCCGACATGACCGACAATCGCATGCGCCCGTATTTACACATTGCCCGGACGTCCTGGCGCGCCCTGACAGGCGCGCTGTTCCTCGTATTGGCATCGACCCTGGCGCTGGCCGCAGAAAGCAATGTGCAGCAAAGTCCGCGCGCCACGGTGTCGCTGGTGAGCGAATACGCCGCCGTCAGTCCGGGCCAGCAATTGCGCATCGGCCTGCGCCAGCGCCTGGCGTCGCACTGGCACACCTACTGGAAGAATCCCGGCGACGCCGGCTCGCCGCCGGGCATCGCGTTCAAGGCGCCAGCCGGCGCCACGGTGGGCGAGATCGCCTGGCCGGGCCCCGACCGCTTCATCATCGGCCCGGTCGCCAGCTACGGCTACGAGAACGAGATCGTGTTTCCGATGGCGCTCACGGTGCCGCGGGACGCGCGGCCCGGCAGCCTGCTGGTCCTCGAGGCCGATGCCGACTGGGTGGTGTGCGAAAAGGAGTGCATTCCCGAGGAGGGCAAGTTCCGCCTGGCGCTGCCGGTCGAGGCGCAGGCGCGTCCGGCCAACGCGGCGATCCAGGCCGCCTTCAGGAGCGCCGACGCGCGCCAGCCGCAGCCGACCGACTGGCGCGCCTCGGTGCGCGCCGGCGAATCCACCTTGCAGCTGGCGGTCGAGGGCGCAGGCATCTCGCCGGCCTCGGTGCGCTCGGCCCTGTACTTTCCGGATAGCTGGGGCGTCGTCGACCACGTGGCGGAGCAGGCGTTTACAGTGGAAGAGGGCAGGCTCACGCTGACGACGACCAAGGGCCAGGGCTACACGCCCGCGCCATCGACCGGCCTGCTGGCGATCACCGACGGCGGCGGACAGAAACGCTGGTTCGCGCTCGAACTCGCGCCGGCGGGCGCCGTTCCTGCTCCGGCTCCCGCACCCGCCGTCGGGGCGCCGGCCGCGCTTTCCTTGTGGCAGATGGCCTCGTTCGCCTTCCTGGGCGGCTTGATCCTGAACCTGATGCCGTGCGTGTTCCCGGTGCTGGCGATCAAGGCCACAGCCGTGGCCGGCATGGCGGGCGGCGACCGGCGCGCCGTCCGCCTGTCCGGCCTGTTCTACACCCTCGGCGTGCTGGCCGCCTTCATGGCGCTGGCCTTGGGCCTGCTGGCCGTGCGTCTAGGGGGCAGCGCGGTCGGCTGGGGCTTCCAGTTCCAGTCGCCGCTGTTCGTGGCGGCGATGTCATGGCTGATGCTGGCGATCGGCCTGAACCTGTCCGGCGTGTTCGAGGTGGGCGGGACGCTGGCGGCGAAGCTGGCGGGAACCGGCCAGGGCCTCGCCGAGCGCAAGGGCCATGCCGGCAGCTTCTTCACCGGTTTGCTGGCGGTGGTGGTGGCCACGCCCTGCACCGCGCCGTTCATGGGCGCCGCGATTGGCTCGGCGCTGGTGGCGCCCGCCTACGTGAGCCTGGTGGTGTTCGCGATGATGGGCCTCGGCCTGGCGCTGCCGTTCCTGCTGCTCGGGATGTTCCCGGCGCTCGCCCGGCGCCTGCCGCGGCCCGGCGCGTGGATGGTGACGCTGCGCCAGGCGATGGCGTTCCCGATGTATGCAACCGCCGCCTGGCTGCTGTGGGTGCTGGCCCAGCAGGCGGGCGAGGCCGGCCTGCGCATGGCCCTCGCCGGGCTGGTGCTGGTGGGCCTGGTGGCCTGGCTGGTCGGCCTCGGCCAGCAGCGTCCGAACTGGACGTGGCGGCCGCGCGGCGCGGCGCTGGCCGGTGTCGTCTCAGGTAGCGCCGGCATCGTCGGCCTGCTGGCGGCGCTGCATGGCGCCGGGCCGCCGGCCGCCGCGGCCCCGGCGCAATCCGCGCAGGCCGAACCCTACAGCGCCGCGCGCCTGGCCGCCTTGCGCGCCGAAGGCAAGCCGGTGTTCGTCAACATGACCGCCGCCTGGTGCATCACCTGCCTGGTGAACGAGCGCACGACCTTGTCGACCGCTCCCGTCCAGCAGGCCATGCGCGAGCGCGGCGTGGTCTACATGAAGGGCGACTGGACCAACCGCGATCCCGCCATCACGGCGTTTTTGCAATCGTTCCAGCGCGACGGCCTGCCGTTCTATGCCTTCTATCCGGCCGGATCGGCGCCGGTGCTCCTGCCGCCGGTGCTGACCCAGGCCATCGTCATCGAGTCGTTCGAGCAGTAATCATTTACTCACAAGGAGAGATCATGAAAGCTTCCCCTCGTCGCGCCATGCTGCGCACCACGGTATCGATGGCCGCCCTGTTGCTGGGCGCCGCTGCGACGCCCGCGCTGGCCGCGCCCGTCATCGGCCAGCCGGCGCCCGCCTTCACGGCGCTCGACAGCAAGGGCAAGCAGCACAGCCTGGCCGACTACAAGGGCAAGGTCGTGGTGCTGGAATGGACCAACCACGATTGTCCTTACGTGAAGAAGCATTACCAGGCGAACATGCCCGCCCTGCAAAAGCAGGCCAGGGATGCCGGCGTGGTCTGGCTGAGCGTGATCTCGTCGGCGCCCGGAGAGCAGGGCCATGTGGACGGCAAGAAGGCCGACGAGCTGACGGCCAGCCGCAATGCCGCGCCGGGCGCGGTGCTGCTCGACCCGCAAGGCACGGTCGGCAAGGCCTATGACGCGCGCACCACCCCGCATATGTACGTGATCGACGCCAAGGGCGTGCTGCGCTACGCGGGCGGCATCGACAGCATCGCGTCAGCCAGGCTGGAAGACATCGAGAAGGCCAGCCCGCTGTTCAAGACCGCGATGGAAGCGGTCGTGAAGGGCGAGACCGTGGCCCAGGCCACTACCCGCCCTTACGGCTGCAACGTCAAGTACAAGTCTTGAAGCGTGGTCAATCTCACACCGCGCGGCGCCGGAAGTCGCGCGGCCGGAATCCCAGCACGGCCAGCACGGCGAAATAGGCGAAGGCGCAGGCGCCGATGATGCCGAGCAGGGCGCCGATGCGCAAACCAGGCGTCGCCTTCATCGCCGCCCAGTCGAACTGCGCCTGGCCGAACCAGGCGAGAAGCCCCATCACGCCGACCGCGACGGCCAGCTTGAGGAAGAATGTGAGCCAGCCCGGCTGCGGCGTGTAGATGCCGCGCCGGCGCAGGCCCATGTACAGGCAGGTGGCGTTGATGCAGGCGCCCAGGCCGATCGACAGGGCCAGGCCCGCGACGCCGAGGTCGAACACGAACACGAACAGCACGTTCATCAGCTGGGTCGCGAACAGCACCATGATCGCGATGCGCACCGGCGTCTTGACGTCCTGGCGCGCATAGAAGGCCGGCGCCAGGATCTTCACCAGGATGATGCCGAGCAGGCCGGCGCTGTAGGCCATCAGGGGCGAGGCCGAGTTCGCCAGCGCCGCATCGTCGAATTTGCCGTAGTGGAAGAGGGTGGCGATCATCGGCTCGGCCAGCGTCGCCAGGCCCACCGCCGCCGGCAGCGCCAGCAGGAAGGTCAGGCGCAGGCCCCAGTTGAGCAGGGCCGCATATTCCTCGGTATTGCCTTCGCTATTGGCTTTCGACAGCGACGGCAGCAGGATGGTGCCCAGGGCCACGCCCAGCATCGCGGTCGGGAACTCCATCAGGCGGTCGGCATATTGCAGGGCCGAGACGGCGCCGGCCGCCAGGCTGGCGGCGATGCCGGTATTGATCAACAGGCTGATCTGGGCGGCGGACACCGCGAACACGGCCGGCCCCATTTTTCTGAGCATGCGCCGCACGCCGGCGTCGCGCAGGCCGTGCAGCGGGTTGATCGAAATGCGCGGCAGCATCCCGATCTTGACCAGCGACGGGATCTGGATCGCCACCTGCAACAGGCCGCCGACGACGACCGCGATCGCCATCGCATAGATCGGCTGCTCCAGGTAGTTGACGAGCACCAGCGAGGCGAAGATGAAGGACAGGTTCAGCAATACCGGCGTGAAGGCGGGAATCTTGAACTGGCGCCAGGTATTCAGGATGCCGCCGGCCAGGGCCACGAAGGACATGCAGGCGATGTACGGGAACATCATCTGCGTCATGATCACCGAGGCGTCGTAGGCGCCGGGCGTCTCGCGCAGGTCGCCGGCCAGCAGCGTGATCAGGAGCGGGGCGCCGACGATGCCGACGATGCTGGTCAGCACCGTGGCCCAGATCAGGGCGGTGGCGACGTGGTCGACCAGGGTCTTGGTGGCCGCCTCGCCGTGCTGGGTTTTGTATTCCGACAGGATCGGCACGAAGGCCTGGGAGAACGCGCCTTCGGCGAACAGCCGGCGCAGCAGGTTCGGCAGGCGGAAGGCGATGATGAAGGCATCGGTATAGGCCGAGGCGCCGAAGGCGCGCGCGAACAGGCTTTCGCGCAGCAGGCCGGTGACGCGCGACAGCATGGTCATGCTGGAAATGGCGGCGAGGGTTCTGAGCAGGTTCATGGCGCAAGATTATACTTGGGCAACTCGCTGGAATCCGCTATGTTTCAACGTGCTGCCCTATAGGCCCGCAAGGACGGTAAACCGACAGTCCTCGAATTTTGAATTGCTCCGAATTGAAACCTTCGCTATAATCGTGGGCTGTACTGAATTCTGTTAGCAGACACTAATCGTTGGGCAGGCACCGCAAGCCAACCCCGGCGCCAGTTTGACAGTCGCTAATGTTTGCAAACGCAACTTGACCCCGATTTAGGAAATTCCATGGCAAATACCGCACAAGCGCGCAAACGCGCTCGTCAAGCAGTTAAGCAAAACGCACACAACTCGTCGCAGCGTTCGACCCTGCGCACCGCAATCAAGGCCGTCCGCAAAGCCATCCAGGCTGGCGACAAGGCTGCCGCGACCACCATCTTCCAGCAATCCGTGTCGAAGATCGACAGCATCGCTGACAAGAAGATCATCCACAAGAACAAGGCAGCGCGCCACAAGAGCCGCCTGGCTGCTGCCCTGAAAGCACTGTCGGCTTAATAGCCCGCGTGCGACGCGGCCCGTGGGCCGCGACGGCAAAGTTCTGTGCAGTTGGAAAGACCCGCCCGACTTCGGTCCCGGCGGGTTTTTTTGCTTGGCGCTGCATTTTCCCACGCTTCGGCCCGGCAAGCTTGTCAAGCGCTTAAAAACTGGTAACCCGTGCAAAGCTCGGGCATAATATGGCGCGTCTTATGTCTTATAGAAGACCTCGGCGCCAGGCCGCGACGCCGCAGGGGGGTGGTGTTGAACACCCCTTCGCGATCTGCCCATCCGGGGTTGGGAGGGGTAGAATGTCCGGCGTCAGCGCGGTGCGCCAAGGCGGAGCGCCAGGGTCTTGGCCTGTGGCCAATTGTCAGTTTTATACTCGCGACAGCGTTCGCGACTACCGAGGAAAATGTGCATGAGCAGTGATCAGACCATCATCTACACCCTGACCGACGAGGCGCCGCTGCTGGCGACCCACGCCTTCCTGCCTGTGGTCAGCACCTTCACCAAGCCGGCCGGCATCACGGTCGAGGCCAGCGATATCTCGGTCGCGGCCCGTATCCTGGCCGCCTTCCCGGAGAACCTGACTCCGGAGCAGCGCGTGCCCGATGCGCTGGCCGAACTGGGCAAGAAGACGCTCACGCCGGACGCCAACATCATCAAGCTGCCCAACATCAGCGCCTCGGTCACGCAGCTGATCACCGCGATCAAGGAACTGCAGCAAAAGGGCTACAACATCCCCGACTACCCGGCCGACCCGAAGACCGACGAAGAAAAAACCGTCAAGGCCAAGTACGGCAAGTGCATCGGCTCGGCGGTGAACCCGGTCCTGCGCGAAGGTAACTCGGACCGCCGCGCGCCGCGCGCCGTCAAGGAATACGCGCGCAAGAATCCGCACTCGATGGCCCCATGGTCGCAGGCCTCGCGCACCCACGTCTCGCACATGACCCATGGCGACTTCTACCACGGCGAGAAGTCGATGACCCTCGACGCGGCGCGCGAAGTCAAGATGGAACTGATCACCCGGAGCGGCAAGAACATCGTCCTGAAACCGAAGGTCGCCCTGCAGGCCGGCGAGATCATCGATTCGATGTTCATGAGCCGCAAGGCCCTGCTGGCGTTCTACGAGCAGCAGATCGAAGACGCGCACCAGACCGGCATGCTGTTCTCGCTGCACGTGAAGGCGACCATGATGAAGGTCTCGCACCCGATCGTGTTCGGCCACTGCGTGCGCATGTTCTACAAGGAAGCCTTCGAGAAGCACGGCGCCCTGTTCGACAGCCTCGGCATCAACGTCAACAACGGCATGGCCGACCTGTACAACAAGATCGCCGACCTGCCATCGTCGCAGCGCGAGGAAATCGTCCGCGACCTGCACGCCTGCCAGGAACACCGTCCTGAACTGGCCATGGTCGACTCGGCCAAGGGCATCACCAACTTCCACTCGCCGAACGACGTGATCGTCGACGCGTCGATGCCGGCGATGATCCGCGCCGGCGGCAAGATGTACGGCGCCGATGGCCGCCTGAAGGAAGTCAAGGCCGTCATCCCGGAAAGCACCTTCGCCCGCATCTACCAGGAGATCATCAACTTCTGCAAATGGCATGGCGCCTTCGATCCGAAGACCATGGGCACCGTCCCGAACGTCGGCCTGATGGCCCAGCAGGCCGAGGAATACGGCTCGCACGACAAGACCTTCGAGATCCCGGAAGACGGCGTGGCCAACATCACCGACCTCGCCACCGGCGAAGTCCTGATGAGCCAGAACGTCGAGACCGGCGACATCTGGCGTATGTGCCAGGTCAAGGACGCGCCGATCCGCGACTGGGTCAAGCTGGCCGTGACGCGCGCCCGCAACTCGGGCATGCCGGCCGTGTTCTGGCTCGACCCGTACCGTCCGCACGAGAATGAGCTGATCAAGAAGGTCAGGCTGTACCTGAAGGATCACGACACGAGCGGCCTGGACATCCAGATCATGGCGCAGGTGCGCGCGATGCGCTACACCCTGGAGCGCGTCTCGCGCGGCCTGGACACCATCTCGGTGACCGGCAACATCCTGCGCGACTACCTGACCGACCTGTTCCCGATCATGGAACTGGGCACGTCCGCCAAGATGCTGTCGATCGTGCCGCTGATGGCGGGCGGCGGCATGTACGAGACCGGCGCCGGCGGTTCGGCGCCAAAGCACGTGCAGCAACTGGTCGAAGAGAACCACCTGCGCTGGGATTCGCTGGGCGAGTTCCTGGCCCTGGCCGTCTCGCTGGAAGACCTCGGCATCAAGACCGGCAACAACAAGGCCAAGCTGCTGGCCAAGACCCTGGATGCGGCCACCGGCAAGCTGCTGGACAACCGCAAGTCGCCATCGCCGAAGACTGGCGAGCTCGACAACCGGGGCAGCCAGTTCTACCTGTCGATGTACTGGGCGCAAGAGCTGGCCGCACAGACCGAGGATGCCGAACTGGCCGCCAAGTTCGCGCCGCTGGCCAAGCAGCTCAGCGAGAGCGAAGGCAAGATTGTCGCCGAACTGCTGGAAGTGCAGGGCAAGCCGGTCGACATCGGCGGTTACTACAAGCTGGACGAGGCCAAGGTGGGCGCGGTGATGCGTCCGAGCGCGACCTTCAACGCCGCGCTGCAATCGCTGGCATAAGCGGCCTGCCGCGATAATGAAACCCGCCGTACCGTCAGGTCGGCGGGTTTTTTTACATCGTTACTTCGGTAAATTCCCCAGGCATCAACGGGTGCGTCGCCAGCGAAAACGGGCCGATACTGCTGCGCACCAGGCGCAGCGTGGGAAAGCCCACCGCCGCCGTCATCCGCCGCACCTGCCGGTTCTTGCCTTCTTCCAGCGTGATCGCGATCCACGCGGTCGGCTTGTCCTGGCGCGCACGGATCGGCGGATCGCGCGGCCACAGCCATTCGGGTTCGGCGATGCGCACCGCGCGGCAAGGGCGGGTAGTGAAGTCGCCCAGGTCGAGCGGGGCCTGCAGGCGCGCCAGCGTGGCGGCGTCGGGCACGCCATCGACCTGCACCAGATAGGTCTTGGCCTCCTTGTGGTCGGGGTGGGCGATCTTGTGCTGCAGTTTGCCGTCATCGGTCAGCAGCATCAGGCCCTCGCTGTCGGCGTCCAGCCGGCCGGCCGGATAAATGCCTGGAATAGCGAGATAATCGGCCAGCGACGCGCGGCCCTCCTGCGGCGAGAACTGGCACAGGACCTGGAACGGTTTATTGAAAAGGATCAGGGGCATCGAAAAATAGCTAATATGCGCATTGGCGCGGACAGGGAGAGCGCCGGGTCAATAGCGTGCCGATATGGCAGAATACTGAGGCATAATGAAAACACGCCATCTTATGGGCACGTCGAAAAACCTGCTGCGCGTTGCATTTTCGGTCTGCGATGCTCGCTGTACTCTAGTACAGCTGCGCTTCTCGACCGAAACTGCTGCCGCTCGCGACGGTTTTTCGAGGTGCCCTTATGTCTTATAGAAGAGTGGCGAACCATGGGCAGGCCGGGGCGATATTGTAATCGAGTCCGTCCCACCGGCCGCCATCCACCTGGGAGAACACGCGATGCACCAGCCGAAGTACCAGCATATCACCGTCCCGGCCGACGGCCGCAAGATCGCCGTCAACGCCGACTTCACCCTGGACGTCCCGTCCAATCCGGTCATTCCCTATATCGAGGGCGACGGCACCGGCGTGGACATCACGCCGGTCATGATCAAGGTGGTCGACGCGGCGGTGGAGAAGGCCTATGGCGGCGCGCGCAAGATCAGCTGGATGGAGATTTTCGCCGGCGAGAAGGCGACGCAGCGCTACGGTGCGGACACCTGGCTGCCGGACGAGACGCTCGAGGTGCTGAGGGACTACGTGGTCTCGATCAAGGGCCCGCTGACGACGCCGGTGGGCGGCGGCATCCGTTCGCTCAACGTCGCGCTGCGCCAGGAGCTCGACCTCTACGTATGCCTGCGTCCGGTGCGTTACTTTGCCGGCGTGCCGTCGCCGCTCAAGCAGCCGGAAAAGACCGACATGGTCATCTTCCGCGAGAACTCCGAAGACATCTACGCCGGCATCGAGTGGGAAGCCGGTTCCGCAGGCGCGAAGAAACTGATCGCCTTCCTGGCCGAGGAAATGGGCGTGAACAAGATCCGCTTCCCGGACACCTCGGCGCTGGGCATCAAGCCGGTCTCGCGCGAAGGGTCCGAGCGCCTGGTGCGCAAGGCGATCCAGTACGCCATCGACAACGACAAGTCCTCGGTGACCCTGGTCCACAAGGGCAATATCATGAAGTACACCGAAGGCGCGTTCCGCGACTGGGGGTATGCGCTGGCCCAGAGGGAATTCGGCGCCGAGCTGTTCGACGGCGGCCCGTGGTGCAAGGTAAAGAATCCGAAGACCGGGCGCGACATCATGATCAAGGATTCGATCGCCGACGCCTTCCTCCAGCAGATCCTGCTGCGTCCGGCGGAATACAGCGTGATCGCCACGCTGAACCTGAATGGCGACTATATCTCGGACGCGCTGGCCGCCCAGGTCGGCGGCATCGGCATCGCGCCGGGGGCGAACATGTCCGATTCGGTGGCGATGTTCGAGGCGACCCACGGCACGGCCCCGAAATACGCGGGCAAGGATTATGTGAATCCCGGTTCCCTGATCCTGTCGGCCGAGATGATGCTGCGCCACATGGGCTGGAGCGAAGCGGCCGACCTGATCATCACGGCGATGGGCCGGGCGATCGCCTCGAAGAAGGTGACCTACGATTTCGCGCGCCTGATGGAAGGGGCGACCCAGGTCTCGTGCTCGGGCTTCGGCGAGGTCATGATCGAGAACATGTAGGTGTCATTCAATTGGATGAGGAGAGGTCGTGAGCGAAGAATCGATCACCCAGGCCAGATACGAGCGAATCGGACGCTTTATTGTTGCTTTCCAGCGCCATGCCGATCCGGAGCAGCTGCGCGCGGCGGCCGCGACCGCTGCGCTGGCGCCCGACCTGGCCGAACGTACGGCGTCGCTGCTGCGCCGTTACGATGAGGCGCTGGAGGCGCTGGAGGCGCTTCAGCGCAATAGCCTGGCGGGCATGCCGGATACGGTGAGCGACGACCAATTACAGGCGATCCTGGCCGACGTGCAGGCGTTCGTGGAACAGAGCGGCTGGACACATGGGGAAGGGCGCGGGCGCTAGGCGAAAAAAAACCCCGCTGGTCGCGGGGTTCTTCGCTTCCGGGAGGGGAGTGATTACATACCCTGGATGTTGGAAGCTTGCTTGCCTTTAGGGCCTTGCGTGACTTCGAATTGGACTTTTTGACCTTCTTTGAGGGTCTTAAAACCGTTCATGTTGATCGCGGAGAAGTGAGCAAACAGATCCTCGCCGCCGTCATCAGGAGTGATGAAGCCAAAGCCTTTGGAATCATTGAACCACTTAACAGTACCAGTTGCCATAAAAGAACTTTCAAATTTAACAAATCACACGAGCCATAAAAGCAAGAAGCCTCTTGCCCCTCCTCAGCCTGCTTATTTCTTATCAACAAGTACATAAGTACAATGTCAACAACTGCATTGTTGGTGGAATAATTACTGAAGTCAAGCGCTTTTACATGCCTATTGCCAAATATTTCCGGCCTAACCCATCCACGGTCTTGATTTCGGCAATCGGAACGCCATCTGCGCAAATATCTGAAAACGCGTAAGATGGAAGCACCAGAAAACGAGCTGATGTTTACGCTTGGCACCAACCCCGGAAGTATTAGAATAACCCCATGGCAACGAAGCACGATACTGAACAACTGCTTGAGCGGCAGACCGTCAAACCGCCTCCGCTGTACCAGGTGGCGCTGCTGAACGATGACTACACGCCGATGGAGTTCGTGGTCGCCGTGATCCAGGAATACTTCAACAAGGATCGCGAGACCGCAACCCAGATCATGCTCTCTGTTCACCGGCATGGTAAAGGGGTGTGTGGGGTGTTTTCCAAAGATATAGCGTGTACCAAAGTGGAGTTTGTCTTAACGCATGCGCGCAAGGCCGGGCACCCCCTGCAGTGCGTGATGGAGGAAGTATGATTGCGCAGGAACTTGAAGTATCCCTACACATGGCCTTTGTCGAGGCGAGACAGGCACGCCACGAATTCATCACCGTGGAACACCTGCTGCTCGCGCTACTCGATAATCCATCGGCCGCCGAAGTCCTGCGTGCGTGCGCGGTCAATATTGAAGACCTGCGCAAGACCTTGACTAATTTTATCGGTGACAACACCCCGACCGTGCCTGGCACGGGCGAGGTGGACACCCAACCGACGCTCGGCTTCCAGCGCGTGATCCAGCGCGCGATCATGCACGTGCAGTCGGCCTCGAACGGCAAGAAAGAAGTCACCGGCGCCAATGTGCTGGTCGCGATCTTCGGCGAGAAGGATTCGCACGCCGTCTACTACCTGCACCAGCAGGGCGTGACCCGTCTCGACGTCGTCAACTTCATCTCGCACGGCGTGCGCAAGGACCAGCAGATGGACACCCAGAAGGCGTCCGAAGGCGTGGAAGAAGCGCAGGTCGAAGGCCAAGCCAAGGAGTCGCCGCTGGACCAGTTCACGCAGAACCTGAACAAGGCGGCCGCCGACGGCAAGATCGATCCGCTGATCGGGCGCGAGGAAGAAGTCGACCGCGTGATCCAGATCCTGTGCCGCCGCCGCAAGAACAACCCGCTGCTGGTGGGCGAGGCGGGCGTGGGCAAGACCGCGATCGCCGAAGGCCTGGCATGGCGCATCGTGCAAGAAGACGTGCCCGAGATCCTGCAGAACGCCGTCGTGTTCTCGCTCGACATGGGCGCGCTGCTGGCCGGCACCAAGTACCGCGGCGATTTCGAGCAGCGCCTGAAGGCCGTGCTCAAGCAGATCAAGGACACGCCGAACGGCATCCTGTTCATCGACGAGATCCACACGATCATCGGCGCCGGTTCGGCCTCGGGCGGCACGCTCGACGCGTCGAACCTGCTGAAGCCGGCGTTGGCCAATGGCCAGCTCAAGTGCATCGGCGCGACCACGTTCACCGAATTCCGCGGCGTGTTCGAGAAAGACCATGCACTGTCGCGCCGGTTCCAGAAAGTCGACGTCAACGAGCCGTCGGTGGAGCAGACCGTGGCGATCCTGCGCGGCCTCAAGTCGCGCTTCGAAGAGCACCATGGCGTGAAATACTCGGCGTCGGCGCTGTCGACCGCGGCCGAACTGGCGGCGCGCTTCATCAACGACCGTCATTTGCCGGACAAGGCGATCGACGTGATCGACGAAGCGGGCGCGGCCCAACGCATCCTGCCGAAGTCGAAGCAGAAGAAAACCATCGGCAAAACCGAGATCGAGGACATCATCGCCAAGATCGCGCGGATTCCCCCGCAAACGGTCAACCAGGACGACCGCAGCAAGCTGCAGACGATCGACCGCGACCTGCGCAACGTCGTGTTCGGCCAAGACCCTGCGATCGAGGCGCTGTCGGCCGCGATCAAGATGGCGCGCGCGGGCCTCGGCAAGACCGACAAGCCGATCGGCTCCTTCCTGTTCTCCGGTCCGACCGGCGTCGGCAAGACCGAGGTGGCGAAACAGCTGGCCTTCATCATGGGCATCGAGCTGGTGCGCTTCGACATGTCCGAGTACATGGAGCGTCACGCCGTGTCGCGCCTGATCGGCGCGCCGCCGGGCTACGTCGGCTTCGACCAGGGCGGCCTGCTGACCGAGGCCATCACCAAGAAGCCGCACACCGTGCTGCTGCTGGACGAGATCGAGAAGGCCCATCCGGACATCTTCAACATCCTGCTTCAGGTGATGGACCATGGCACCCTGACCGATAACAACGGCCGCAAGGCGGACTTCCGTAACGTGATCATCATCATGACCACCAATGCGGGCGCCGAGAGCCTGACCAAGCGGTCGCTGGGCTTCGTGGATTCGCGCGCGACCGGCGACGAGATGGCCGACATCAAGCGCATGTTCACGCCGGAGTTCCGCAACCGCCTGGACGCGATCATCAGCTTCCGCGCGCTGGACGAGGACATCATCCTGCGCGTCGTCGACAAGTTCCTGATGCAGCTCGAAGAACAGCTGCACGAGAAGAAGGTCGAGGCGATCTTCACCGAGAAGCTGCGCAAGTTCCTCGGCCACAAGGGCTTCGACCCGGCGATGGGCGCGCGTCCGATGTCGCGCCTGATCCAGGACATGATCCGCAAGGCGCTGGCCGACGAGCTGCTGTTCGGCCGCCTGGTCAACGGCGGCCGCGTGACGGTGGACCTGAACGAGAAGGACGACGTGGTCCTCGAGTTCCCGGAAGGCGACGCACTGCCGCCACCGGCCCCGGCCGAAACGGTCGAGATCGAGTAAGACGAGCGCCGCAAGGCGCTCCGAGCAGGAAGCCCGCGTGCACGTGTGCCGCGGGCTTTTTTTATTGGCGCTGTACCCATTAGCTGTTGATGACCCCGAATGCGATGCGCAGCAATTGCTCGACAGAAGGTACCCGCCCACCATCGAGCGCCCAGTGCCAGCCCAGGTAATTGGGCAGGCGGCGCGACGCCACGCCATGAAAGCGCGCCAGCCATTCCTTGAAGCGCCGGTGATAGGCGTTGACATTCTGCACATGGATGGCGCCTTGGGCGCCCTTGCGCACTCGTTCACCGGCGCTGAGATTGACGGCCTGGTGCGCAACGCCATGCGCACGGGCGAAGGCGGCATAGGCGGCGTTGGCGTCCGTTACCAGCAGCGCCTGCGGGTCGAGTTTCGGCCGCAGGTGCCTGACCAGCTGCGCCGCTTTCAGGGCGCCGCGTCCGGTCACGGCGTCGATGGTCTGGCCGCTGCGGTCGCGCGCCACCAGGATGCAGTCAAGGTGATGCGAGATCCCGCGCAGGGCAGCCCTGCCGCCGCGCTTGCGCGGCTGGCGATCGAGCTTGCGCGAACCCTTTTGCGATTCGAGCAGGAACATCTCGTCGGCCTCGACGATGCCGATCAGTCGTGCCGGGCGGTCGTCCTTGACCCGATCGAGAAAGCGATGACGCCAGCGAAATGCCGTGTTGCGGTGCACGCCGACACGCTTGGCCGCAGAGCGGACCGAGCGGGAATCGAGCACCGCTTCCAGATAGGCGAGCCACTTGCCCTTGAGCCTGAGCCGCGCCAGCGGCGTGCCGGTCAGGTCGTTGAAGGTGCGGCCGCACGCGCAGCAGCGATAGCGTTGCAGGTCGTTGGCCTGGCCGTGCCGGTGGCAGCGTTCGCAGGCGCAGTCCGGGCAGCGCCGCCCGGTTGACCGGATCTCACCGATGAGGGCGGTCACCCGGTCCAGTCCGGCTGCCGGATGCAGGGCGGCGAGCACCTGCCGGCGCTGTGGCTGGTTCAACTTTGGCAGCTGGGTGAACAACCGTGCAAACTGCGGCGCTTTCATCGTACGCTCCCGATCGATGACGACCGGGATTGGACCGCGGATCAGCTCAGCAGTTCAGTGCTCATCCACAGCTAACGATTACAGCGCCTTTTTATTTGTACATTCTATTTGTACGGCGAGCGCGCCGGGTGGTCATTCCTGGAAGATTGGTTCATGACGGTGTCATATAGCATTCCTACAATGCACGCATCGTTGCCCAATCTCATCATGGACCGCCCATGCGACTCGCACCGCTCAATACCTTCGCCAAGCTCACCGGCGCCTTCGGCATCCTCTCCCTCGTCATCGTGACCATCGCCGCCGTCGCGGTCTGGCGCATGCACGCGGCGGACGTGATCACCGCGAACCTGGTCGACGACAAGCTGGCCAAGCAGCAGCTGGTGTCCGACCTGCTCGGCATCGAGCGCCTGAACGGTTCGCGCACGGTGTCGATCGCGCGCAGCGACAGCCTGGAACTGGCCGATTACTTCCAGGCCCAGTTGGAGCAAGGCCGCGACGACATCGCCGCCATCGAGGCGAGGCTGGCCAGGCTGCCGGTGTCGGCGCGCGAGCGCGCACTGCTGCAGGACGCGGCCGGCCACAAGGCTGCGCTGGGCACGGTGCAGGACGCGCTGTTCAAGGCCAAGGACCTGGGGCAGACCGGCCGGGTCGAGGAGATCCTGACCAGGCAATGGGAGCCGGGCTACCAGGCCCGGGTCGGCGCCTTCGAAGCCCTGCTCGCCTACGAGAGCAGCGAGGCGCACCGCCTGGCCGACGAAACGGCCGCCGCGTCGCACTTCAGCAAGACCCTGCTGCTGGGACTGGGCAGCGCGGCGTTGCTGGTCGGCGCCGGCCTGGCCTGGGCCTTGAGCCGCAACCTGGTGGCGCCGCTGCGGCAGGCCGCCATGCTGGCCGAGCAGGTCGCCAGGGGCGACCTGCGTCCGACCATCGGGCACCGGCGCAGCGACGAGATCGGCCGCCTGTTCGACGCCCTCAACGGCATGACCCATGGCGTGTCGGGCACCGTGTCGCAGGTGCTGGCCGGCGCCCAGGCGATCGATGCGGCCTCGAGCGAGATCGCCGAAGGCAACCAGGACCTGTCGTCCCGCACCGAGCGTCAGGCCGACGCGCTGCGCCAGACGTCAAGCGCGATGGACGAGCTGAGCGAAGCGATCGCCAGCAACGACGCCAATGCGCGCCAAGCCAATGCCTTGGCCCAGGCCGCGTCCGGCGTGGTCGCCGAAGGCGCGCGGGCGGTCGAGCAGCTGGTGGCGCGCATGGGGGCGATCAAGGCATCCTCCGCGCGCATCGTGGACATTACGGGCATGATCGACAGCATCGCCTTCCAGACCAATATCCTGGCGCTGAACGCGGCGGTGGAAGCGGCGCGCGCCGGCAGCGAAGGCCGCGGCTTCGCCGTGGTGGCCAGCGAGGTGCGCAACCTGGCCCAGCATTCAGCCGGGGCGGCCAGGGAAATCAAGAAGCTGGTCCAGGAGTCGTCAGGCGAGATCGAGGCCGGCACCGGCATGGCCGAATCGGCCGGCTCGACCATGCGCGCGATGCTGCGGCACGTGCACGAGGTGGCCGGCATTCTGGCCCGGATCCATGCCGCCAGCGCGGACCAGGCCCTGGGTGTCACCCAGGTCAGCAAGTCGATCGCCGAGATCGACACGTCGACCCAGCAGACCGCGGCGATGGTGGAGGAAGCCGCGGCGGCGGCGGCGTCGATGCGCCGGCAGGCGGCGGAACTCTCGGCGCTGGTGGCGACCTTCAAGCTGCGCAGCGCAATGGCCGCGCCCACGACCGGGCCGTTGCACGCGTAGGGTTGGCGGCTACGCCGCCGACGCGGTGATGGTTGGCCGCGAGATCATCCGGCTCGATATCGGAGCCGGTAACGATCACCGCGTCGGCGGCAGCGCCGCCAACCCTACGCTGCTCAGATCGCGGCCAATGCGCGCCGCAAGTCCTCGCGCTGGTCGTCGACATGCTCGATGCCCACCGACAGGCGGATGAGCCCATCGCCTATGCCCAGCTCGGCGCGACGTTCGGGCGGAATGCTGGCGTGGGTCATCAGGGCCGGATGCTCGATCAGGCTTTCCACGCCGCCCAGGCTCTCGGCCAGGGTGAACACCTCGCAGGTTTCCAGGAAGCGGCGCGCGCCGGCGACGTCGGTGTCGAGGTCGAGCGCGACGATGCCGCCGTAGCCGTGCATCTGGTGGCGCGCCAGCGCGTGCTGGGGATGCGATTCCAGGCCCGGGTAGACCACCTTGCGTACTTTCGGCTGCTGCTCGAGCCAGCTGGCCAGCAGCAGGGCGTTGGCGTTGCTGCGCTCGACGCGCAGGGCCAGCGTCTTGATCCCGCGCAGCACCAGGAAGCTGTCGAACGGGCCCTGGATGGCGCCCACGGCGTTCTGGATGAAGCCGAGTTTCTCGGCCAGGCCGGTCTGGGCGTCGCCGGCGCCGACCACGGCCACGCCGCCGATCACGTCCGAGTGGCCGTTCATGTACTTGGTGGTGGAGTGCACCACGATGTCGAAGCCGTGCGCCAGGGGACGCTGGTTGATCGGGCTTGCGAAGGTGTTGTCGCACACGCTGATGATGCCGCGCGCGTGGCAGAGGCCGGCGATCGCGGTCAGGTCGGCGAGGTTCAGCATCGGGTTGGTCGGGGTTTCGACCCACACCATGCGCGTCTCGGGCTTGATGGCGGCGGCCAGCGCGTCGGGGTCGGACAGGTCGACGTAGCTGAACGACAGGCCGGCGCTGTCGCGGCGTACGCGCTCGAACAGGCGGTAGGTGCCGCCATACATATCGTCGCCGGCCACGATGTGCGAGCCGCTCGGCAGCAGTTCGAGCACCGCCGCGATCGCGGCCAGGCCGGAAGCAAAGGCGAAGGCGGCGCGGCCGCCCTCGATGTCGGCCACGCAGCGCTCGAGGGCCCAGCGCGTCGGGTTGTGCGAACGGCCGTAGTCGAGGCCCTTGTGCACGCCAGGACTTTCTTGCCGGAAGGTCGAGGTGGCGAAGATGGGCGGCATCACGGCGCCGGTGACCGGTTCGGGCGCCTGGCCGCCGTGGATCACGCGGGTGGCCAGGTGACGCTTGAATTCGATGGGAGTAGTCAAGACAGGGTCCTTCGCAAATGATTGAGCAGGTCGTAGCGCGTGATCAGGCCATAGAAGGTCGGCCCGTCGGCGATGACGGCGGTCAGGCCGCGGTCGAGGATCTCGCGCAACTGGCCCATGCTCGCCGCCGGATGCAGGGTTTGCAGCTCGGACGTCATGGTGCCGGACACCGGCGCATTGAAGCGCGCGGTATCCTGCGTCACCTGGTGCAGCAGGTCGGATTCGTCGATCAGGCCCAGCAGCCGGCCGCCGGCGTCGACCACCGGCAGTTGCTGCAGGTCGCTCGAGCGCATGCGGTTGAAGGCGGTGAGCAGGGTGTCCTCGGGCGCGAGCGTGATGACTTCGCCGGCGTCGTGGCGGCGGCCGATCAGGTCGCGCAGGTCGCCCATTCTGGGGCGCGTGATCAGGCCCTGGTCGACCATCCAGCCGTCGCTGTACACCTTGGAGAGGTAGCGCGTGCCGGTGTCGCAGACGAAGGTGACCACGCGCCTGGGGCGGGTCTGCGCGCGGCAATAGCGCAGCGCCGCCGCCAGCAGGGTGCCGGTGGAGGAGCCGCCCAGGATGCCTTCGCGCTGCAGCAGCAGGCGCGCGGTGGAAAAGCTTTCTTCGTCGCTGATGGTGTATGCGGTCTTCACGCGCGACAGGTCGGCGATGCCGGGGATGAAGTCCTCGCCGATGCCCTCGACCGCCCACGAGCCCGCGTGTTGCGAGACGTGGCCGGTCTCGACGTATTCGGCCAGGATCGAGCCTTTCGGGTCGGCCAGGACGAATTCGAGCAGGGGCTGGGTTTTCTTGAAGTAGCGCGACAGGCCGGTGAGGGTGCCGCTTGATCCGACGCCGACCACGATGGCGTCGAGCTTGTGGTTGGTCTGGTCCCAGATCTCGGGGCCGGTCGTGGTTTCGTGGGCGCGCGGATTGGCCGGATTATTGAACTGGTCGGCGAACCAGGCGCCGGGGATCTCCCTGGCCAGGCGCGCCGCGTAGTCCTGGTAATACTCGGGGTGGCCCTTGCCGACGTCGGAGCGGGTCAGGTGGATCTCGGCGCCGAGCGCCTTCAGGTGCAGGACTTTTTCGGCCGCCATCTTGTCGGGCACGACCAGGACCACCCGATAGCCCTTGATGCGCGCCACCAGCGCCAGGCCCAGGCCGGTATTGCCGGCCGTGGCCTCGATCACGGTGCCGCCGGGCTGCAGCAGGCCGTCGTGCTCGGCCTGCTCGATCATGGTCTTGCCGATGCGGTCCTTGATGGAGCCGCCCGGGTTCTGGGATTCGAGCTTGAGGAACAGCTGGCAGGGACCGGTATCGATCCGGGTGACTTCCACCAGCGGGGTATCGCCGATCAGCGAAAACAGTGCAGCTTGCGATGCATGTTGCATATTGCCTCCGATGGGTCGGCACGCGCGGCGCAGTGAACGCCAGTGAGGGCGGGTGCCCGGCGGCCGGCATGCTACGACGTCCCGGCGACGATTCAGCGCCAGGCCTTGGTAAGGAACCATCATACGAGGTTTTGCCGGGAGCTGCACTTGAGGTGGTCAAAGTTTCATCACGACGCCGTGCGACCCGGTTGCCGGGCTGGGAGAGGGCTGGCGGCCTGGCAGCTCAGGCTCGCTGGATCAGCGCCGCGCCGACGATACGGTCGAGCGCATCGGTGTTGCGCAGCGCCAGTTCGAGGTTCTTCTGGGCAATGCGGGAATGTTCCTTGACCAGCGCCTCGACCCGGGCGCCGGCGCGCGCTTCGATGGCGTCGACGATGTCGTGGTGCTGCATCTGCGCCAGCTTCATGTTCATTTGCGAGCCGGGCAGTACGGCCTGGGCGATGACGAACGCGTTCGGCGACGCGAACGGCATCGACGCGACCCGCAGCAGCGCGCGCTGGACCATGCTGCTGGCGGAAGCCTCCAGGATCAGGTCGTGCAGCCGTCCATTGAACACGGCGTACTGTTCGAGTTTCTCGATCTCGGGCAGGTCGCTGTCGACCGTCGCATCCAGGCGCTCGACGCAGTCGCGCATCTGCTGCAGCACGAAACGCGATACGCCGCGCTCGGCCGCCAGGCGCGCGGCCAGCGCCTCGATCGTCCCGCGCACCTCGATCGCGTCGGCGATGTCGTGCTGGGAAAAAACCCGCACCACGTAGCCGGACGGCTGCGCCGCGTCCAGCAGGCCTTCTTCGGCCAGGCGCTGCATGGCGGCGCGGATCGGCGTGCGCGACACGCCCAGGTGCTCGGCAACCTCGACCTCGGACAGGCGCTCGCCCGGGACGAAATGGCCGCGCAGCACCGCATCGCGCAAGCCCAGGATCGCGCGCTCGGTCTGCGAGGCGTCGCGGCTGGCCGCCGGCTGGCTGCCCGCTGGGGCGCTCTTCAGGTCGTGCGGGGTGGGCGTGGTCGGTTCGTTCATGGGGCAGGCAGGTGGGTGGTTCAGGCTGGGCGTTCCGCGGCCAGCAGGCGGTCGATGACGCGACGCGATTGTACGCCACCGGCATCGATATTGAGCATCAGGAGCTTGCGTTCGGGATGCTTCAGGAGGTTTTCCTGCTGCCGCTCCAGCATCTCGCGGTCTTCGCCGAACACCTTGCCCTGGCCCTCGCGGATCGAGGCGGTCAGTTCCTTGTCATGCGGCTTGAAGTTGCGCGCCATGCCCCAGAAATACCAGTGCGTGGTCTCGGTCTCGGGGGTGATGAAGTCTACCACGATGGACCCCGCCTTCTCGTTCTGCGGGGCGTCGATGCCGCCCTTGCCGGCCAAGGCCACGCCGACCTCGATCAGCACGTGGCTGGGCGGCGTGAAATGGCAGACCTGCCAGCGGTCGACCGCCTGGTCGTCCGGCAAGTCGTTGCCGCGCAGCGCCATCTTCCAGAAGGGCGGCGCAGTGATGTTTTCCATATGGCGGCTGGTGATCACCTCGTCGCCCTCGACCCTGGTGGTCACCGGCGCTTCGTCGATTTCCTTCTGGCCGATGCTGGAGGCGTGGACATAGGTTTCGTGGGTCAGGTCCATCAGGTTGTCGACCATCAGGCGGTAATCGCATTTGATGTAGTACAGGCCGCCGCCATACGCCCAATCGGGGCTTTCGGCCCACGCCAGGTGGGGCAACTTGGCCGGGTCGGCCTGCGCCGGATCGCCCGGCCAGACCCAGATGAAGCCATAGCGCTCGATGACAGGGAAGCTCTTGATGCAGGGGAAGCCGCGCACGCGCTGGCCCGGCATGGCGACCGTCTTGCCGTCGCAACCCATTTCCAGGCCGTGATAGCCGCACACCAGATTGCCGTCTCGTACGAATCCGAGGGAAAGTGGCGCCCCGCGATGAGGGCAGAAGTCTTCCAGCGCCTTGGCGGCGCCTTCGACGCCGCGGTACAGCACCATTTTTTCGCCGCAGATCTGGCGGCCCAGCGGTTTATCGGCGATTTCCTCCGGCATGCAAGCCACATACCAAGCGTTTTTTGGGTACACGTACGGTCTCCGTTCATTAGTCGTGCCGCTAGCCAAAGGGGGGGCACTGGTTTCAGTTTGTATACATAGTGTATACAGCTTTTTCGCGTTTTTCCATATCGAGGGATGTATACCGAGAAAATATGCCAATTCTCTGCAAAATTGTGGTCATATTTCTAAAGCATGTATACAATTGGATCACACCAGCCCGGTTCTGCATACAGGCGGTGCAGTTCCCGGAGATGCCGCTGCATGGCTGACGCGAAGATGCAAGCAAGACCGCGCAAGACGGTCGCTGAAGCCCCCCGCAGCATGTCGTTAATAAAAATCGGAGGAGACAGTGAAGATGAGCAAATGGAAAGCGTCGGTCCTGGCGGCCGGCTGCCTGATGGTATGCGGCATGGGTGTGGCCAGTGCTGCCGAAGTGCGGGTGGGCGTCATCGCCTCGTTCAGCGGTCCATATAGCCACTGGGGCAAGTACATTCAAGAAGCGACGGAAGCCTACGTCGCCCAGCACGGCGGCAAGGCCGGCGCCCACACCGTCAAGATCATCTACAAGGACGTTGGCGGCAACAACCCGGCGCGCGCCCGCCAGCTGGCCGAAGAGCTGGTGGTGCGCGACCAGGTGCAGTACATCGCAGGCATCGAATTCACCCCGACCGCGCTGGCGGTGGCCGACGTCGCCACCCAGGCCCGGGTACCGGTCATCATCAACAATTCCGGCACCTCGGGCATCCTGTCGCGTTCCCCCTACCTGCTGCGCTCGGGCTATACCCAATGGATGGTGGCCACGCCGCTGGCCAAGTGGACGGCCGAGGCGGGCGGCAAGAACGTGTTCCTGGCGGCGGCCGACTATGCGCCCGGCCACGACGCCATCGCCGCCTACCGCAAGTCCTTCGTCGGGGCCGGCGGCAAGATTGCCGGCGAAATGCGCGTGCCCCTGAATACCGCCGACTTCTCGACCTATATGCAGAAGGTGCGCGAAGCCAGGCCCGATTACGTCTACATGTTCATGCCGGTCGGCCCGCTGTCGGTCGCCTTCATCAAGGCCTACGTGGAACGCGGCCTGGAAAAGGACGGCATCAAGCTGCTGGCCACCGCCGAGACCGAGGAAAGCGAACTGGCCGGCTACGGCGACGCCGCCTCCGGCATCGTCACCGCGCTGCACTACTCGGCCACCAGCGCCACGCCCGCCAACCAGGCTTTCGTGGCCGCCTTGCGCAAGAAGGCCGGCGCCACGCGCATCCCGAACGTGGCCTCGGTGTCGGCCTGGGACTCGATGCACATGATCTACCAGATGATCAAGGCCACCGACGGCAAGAAGGATGGGCCGAAGGCGATGGCGGCGATCAAGACCCTGGCCTGGGAGAGTCCTCGCGGGCCGGTGAAGGTCGATCCGGTCACGCGTGAACTGGTCCAGAACGTCTACATCCGCAAGGTGGAAAAGGTCGACGGCGCCTACGTCAACAAGACCTTCAAAACCTATGAGGCGATCAAGGACCCTGGCGTCAAGGTCGAGTAAGACCGTGGCGGCGCATCCAGGCGCCACCGACCCCCGGCTTCAACCCTGATAACGCGCCCGCCGCGGGCAGGCGCACGCTTTGGAGAATCATCTTGCAGTCATATTCACTCAACCGGGGCCGGCTGGCCCCCGGCGTGGCCGCGCACGCCCTTGTGCATCGTGGAGGCAGCCATGTCTAGCGCCTTCGCCTCGCTGGTCATGGTGCTGTTCGACGGCGTCTCGTTCGGCATGATCCTGTTCCTGATCTCGGTCGGCCTGTCGATCACGATGGGCGTGATGCGGGTCGTGAACCTGGCCCACTGCGGCTTTGCCATGATCGGCGGCTATCTGACGGTCGCCCTGACCACCATGGCCGGCCTGCCGTATGGGGCGGCCATCGTGCTGGCCGTGCTCGGCACGATGCTGATCGGCGCGCTGCTCGAGCGCACCGTGTATTCGTGGATCTACGGCCAGAGCGAACTGGGGCAGGTCTTGATGACCATGGGCCTGGTGATGGTGATGATCGCCGGCGCCAACGCGCTGTTCGGTTCGTCGATCCAGAACGTCCCGGTGCCGGCCGGACTGCGCGGTACCGTGCAACTGGGCGAACTGGGACTGCCGGTGTACCGCCTGTTCCTGATCGTGGTGGCCGCCGCCTGCGGCGTCGCGATCTGGCTGGGACTGGAGAAAACCGCGGTCGGCGCGCGCCTGCGCGCGGCGGTCGACAATGCGCGCATGGCCGGTTGCATCGGCATCGACGTCAAGGCGCTGTTCGCCGTCACCTTCGCCATCGGCTGCGGCTTCGCCGGCCTGGGCGGCGCCCTGGGCGCCGACATGTTCCCGCTCGAGCCCTATTACGCGCTGCACTACCTGGTGCTGGTGCTGATCGTGGTGTCGGTCGGCGGCCTGGGCAGCATCAAGGGCACCCTGTGCGCCGCCATCCTCCTCGGCCTGGTCGATACCCTGGGCCGCTACTACCTGCCGGTCGGCGGCGGGATCGTCATCTATCTCGCGACGCTGGTGGTGCTGCTGCTGCGTCCACAAGGACTTTTCGGAAGGCCAGCATGAAACACGAATTCAACACGCCGTTGGCGGCCAATGCGCTGCCGCATTATCGCCTGGGCCCGATGGACGTCCTGCCCTGGATCGTGGCCATGGCCGCCTTCTTCAGTTTCGACACCTACCTGTCGCTGGGTGCGCAAATCCTGGTGATGGTGATGTTCGGCCTGTCGCTCGACCTGGTGCTGGGATTCGCCGGCATCACCACGCTGGGCCACGCCGCGTTCTTCGGCGTGGGCGCCTATGCGGCCGGCTACTACAACCTGCATTTCTCGCAAGAGCCCCTGAGCGGCCTGCTGGTGGCCGGCGGCGCGGCCGGCGTCATCGGCGTGCTGAGCGGCCTACTGGTGCTGCGCACCCATGGCCTGGCGCTGCTGATGCTGACCATGGTGATCACGGTGCTGCTGCACGAGGTCGCGAACGCCTGGGGCAGCGTGACCGGCGGCGCCGACGGCCTGTCCGGCATCGCCGTCGATCCGCTGTTCGGCCGCTTCGAGTTCGACCTGTACGGCACCACGGCCTACCTGTACGCGCTCGGCGTGCTGTTCCTGGCGTTCCTGGTGGTGCGCACGATCGTCAACTCGCCCTTCGGGCTGTCGCTGCGCGGCATTCGCGAGAACGCCAGGCGCATGGGCCTGGTGGGCGCCTCGGTGCACCTGCGCCTGGTCGCGGTCTACACGCTGTCGGCGGTGCTGGCCGGCATGGCCGGCGGCCTGGGCGCCCAGCTCACGCGCACGGTCAGCCTCGACCGCCTCACCTTCCAGCTGTCGGGCGACATCCTGATCATGCTGATCATCGGCGGCGTCGGCCGCATGTACGGCGCCTTCATCGGCATCCCGCTGTACATGCTGATGCTGGACCGGGCCGCGGCCATCAATCCCTTCCACTGGATGTTCGCGGTCGGCCTGATGCTGATCTTCCTGGTGCGGTTCGCGCCGGGCGGCCTGATGTCGCTGGGCGACGGCGGGCTGTTCAAGTCGTTCGGCCGCCAGGCCCGTCCGGCCGCGACCACGGAGGGCGCATGAACTACGCACTGGAAACCCGGGGCATGTGCAAGCGCTTCGGCGCGGTCGAGGTCACGAAGAACGTCGGCCTCAAGATCGAGCAGGGCGCGCGCCATGCGCTGATCGGCCCGAACGGCGCCGGCAAGACCACCTTCATCAACCTGTGCACCGGCGTGCTGGCGCCCGACGCAGGCGCGATCCTGGTCGGCGGCAGCGACCTGACGCGCGCCTCGCCGCAGCGCCGCGTCAACCACGGGCTGGTGCGCACCTTCCAGCTGAACACCCTGTTCAACCACCTGACGGTGGCCGAGAACCTCGCGATCCCGGTCGCGCAGCGCCTGGGCCGCAGCTGGAAGCCATGGGGCCGCACCGGCAGCGACGGCGCCGTGCGCGCCGAGGTGGCGCACCTGCTCGAGCAGCTGGGCCTGGGCGCGCTGGCCGCCAGGAAGATCGTCGAACTGGCCTACGGCCAGCGCCGCCTGGTCGAAATCGGCATCGCGCTGGCGCTGCGCCCCAAGGTGCTGCTGCTGGACGAACCGGCGGCGGGCATCCCCAACGGCGAGAGCGGCATGGTCCTCGAGCTGCTCGAGCGCCTGCCGGCCGAACTGGCCATCGTCTTCATCGAGCACGACATGAACCTGGTGTTCCGCTTCGCCCGGCGCATCACCGTGCTGGTCGAGGGCGCGGTGCTCACCGAAGGCTCGGTCGACGAGATCCGCAACGACCCGCGCGTGCGGGATGTCTACCTGGGACGGCGCCATGACTAAGCTGATCGAACTATCCGGACTGACCGCGGGCTACCGCGATGCGGTCGTTCTCAACGACCTGTCGCTGGCGATCGGCAAGGGCGAGGCGGTGGCCCTGCTGGGCCGCAACGGCGTGGGCAAGAGCACGCTGCTGGCGACCCTGATGGGACTGACCACCACCTTCAAGGGAAGCGTGCGGATGAATGGGGCCGACATCGGCGCGCTGGCGCCGCACCAGCGCAACGCGGCCGGCCTGGGCTACGTGCCGCAGGAGCGCGAGATTTTTCACTCGCTCACCGTGCACCAGAACCTGGAGGTCGCGGCGCGCGCCGGCCAGTGGGACCTGGCGGCCGTGTACCGGCTGTTTCCGCGCCTGGCCGAGCGCCGGACGAACTTCGGCAACCAGCTCTCGGGCGGCGAGCAGCAGATGCTGGCCATGGGCCGCGCGCTGGTCGGCAACCCCAGCCTGTTGCTGCTCGACGAGCCGCTGGAAGGGCTGTCGCCAATCATGATGGACGTCCTGCTCGACGCCACGCGCGTGCTCAAGGACGCCGGCCAGACCCTGGTCCTGGTCGAGCAGCACGCCCATATGGCGCTCGAGGTCACCGACCGTGTGGTGGTGCTGGACCGCGGCCGCATCGTGCATGACGGCGTCAGCAGCGATCTGCTGCGCGACGACGCGCGCCTGGGCGCACTGCTCGGCGTGGGCGACGGCGCCGCCCGGCTGGCGACGGCCTGACGCATCCGACAGACGAAATCCGCGAAAGGGAGGAACGGCGACACGAGACACCGAATCAGCAGCACACGATCGTCACTGCATGACATAAGACCATAACGGAGACACATACAGATGAAGAACAAGGTAGCGAAGAAGAACAAGGCCGCGCTGTTGGCGGGAATGCTGTGCATGGCGGGCGCGGCGCCGGCCCTCGCGCAATCGTCGGTCCAGGTGTACGGCATCATCGACACCGCCATCGAGCGGCTGTCGAACGCCGGACCGAATGGGGAGAGCCTGACCCGGATGCCGAACCTGTCGGGGGGCATGTTCCCGTCGCGGATCGGCCTGCGCGGCAGCGAGGACCTGGGCAACGGCCTGAAGGCCATCTTCACCCTCGAGAATGGCTTCGGCCCGGACGCCGGCGGCGTCAACCAGGGCGGCCGCCTGTTCGGGCGCCAGGCCTGGGTCGGCCTGAGCGGAGACTGGGGCGCCGTGACCGTCGGCCGCAACTACAGCATGCTGTTCTTCTCGCGCTTCGACACCGACATCATCGGGCCTTCGCAATACTCGATGGGCTCGCTCGACCTCTACCTGCCGAACGACCGCAAGGACAATTCGATCGCGTACAAGGGCACGTTCAGCGGGGTGACGGTCGGCGCCACCTACAGCCTCGGACGCGATGCGGCCACCGCCGGCGGTCCGTCCGCCACCGGCTGCGGCGGCGAGAGCGCGACCGACGACAAGGCCTGCCGCGCCTGGAGCGCCATGCTGCGCTACGACAGCAAGCGCTGGGGCGCGGCGCTGGCCTACGACACCTACAACGGCGGTCCGGGCGCGGCGGCGGCGTTCAGTCCGACCAGCAGCGCGCTGTCGGACACCCGGATCAACCTCGGCGCGTACGTGGTGCTGGGCGACTGGAAGGTGAGCGGGGGGCGCTTCTGGCGCGACAACGAAGGCAACGCCCTGACCCCGCGCAGCACCCTGTCCTACCTGGGCGCGGCCTACGCGGTGACGCCGATGATCACGATCGACGGCCAGGTGCTGCGCCTGGACTTCCGCGACAGCGGCAACGACACCAATATGGTCGTGCTGCGCGGGATGTACAACTTCTCGAAGCGCACCACCGTGTACCTGATGGGCGGGAAGGTCGACAACAGCGGCGCAGCGGCGGTCGCCCTCAGCGCGGGCGCGACGACGCGTGCCGGCGGAACCCAGAACGGCGTGATGGCCGGCATCAAGCACGCGTTCTGAGCCAGACAGCGGTGCGCCGTGGTGGCGCACCTGCGGACAAGCAAACGACAACGGAGGAAGCAATGGCAGAAAATCGTGGTGTGGTGTACATGGGGCAGGGCAAGGTCGAAGTCCGGAACATCCCGTTTCCGAAGATGGAAGACCCGCACGGCCGCAAGATCGAGCATGGCGTGATCCTGCGCGTGGTGTCGACCAATATCTGCGGCTCGGACCAGCATATGGTGCGCGGCCGCACCACGGCGCAAGTCGGACTGGTGCTGGGCCATGAAATCACCGGCGAAGTGCTGGAAGTCGGGCGCGACGTCGAAACCCTGCGCAAGGGCGACCTGGTATCGGTGCCGTTCAACGTCGCCTGCGGCCGTTGCCGCACCTGCAAGGAGCAGGACACCGGCGTGTGCCTGAACGTGAACCCGTCGCGCGCCGGCGGCGCCTACGGCTACGTCGACATGGGCGGCTGGATCGGCGGCCAGGCCGAATACGTGCTGGTGCCGTATGCCGACTTCAACCTGCTGAAATTCCCCGATCGCGACCGTGCGATGGCGAAGATCCGCGACCTGACCTGCCTGTCGGACATCCTGCCGACCGGTTATCACGGCGCCGTCACCGCCGGCGTCGGCCCGGGCAGCACCGTCTATATCGCCGGCGCCGGACCGGTCGGCATGGCGGCCGCGGCGTCCGCGCGCCTGCTGGGCGCGGCCGTCACCATCGTCGGCGACGTCAATCCGCTCCGCCTGGCGCATGCGAAGTCGGTCGGCTTCGAGACGGTCGACCTGTCGCAGGACGCGCCGCTGGGCGAGCAGATCGCCGCGATCCTGGGCACGCCCGAAGTCGACTGCGCGGTCGACTGCGTCGGCTTCGAGGCGCGCGGCCATGGCCAGTCCGGCGCACGCAGCGAGGCGCCGGCCACGGTGCTCAACTCGCTGATGGAAATCACGCGCGCGGCCGGCAGGATCGGCATTCCGGGCCTGTATGTCACCGACGATCCGGGCGCCGCCGACCAGGCAGCCAAACACGGCAGCCTGCAGATCCGCTTCGGCCTGGGCTGGGCCAAGTCGCACAGCTTCCATACCGGCCAGACGCCGGTGATGAAGTACAACCGGGCCCTGATGCAGGCGATCCTGTGGGACCGCATCAACGTCGCCGAGGTGGTCAATGTGCAGGTCATCGGCCTGGACGAGGCGCCGCAGGGCTACGGCGAATTCGATGCCGGGGTGGCGAAGAAATTCGTCATCGATCCACACCGGATGCTGGCCGCCTGAAGCCCTCCTTGTTTACTTGAAATACGGTCACGCCATGAACACTATCGCAGTCAGAATCGTCAGCAAGACGCAGGAAGCACAGGACATCGCCGGTTTCGAGCTGGCCAGCGAGGACGGGCAGGCGCTGCCGCCGTTCTCGGCCGGCGCGCACATCGACGTCCACATCGCCGACGGGCTGGTGCGCCAGTATTCGCTGTGCAACGATCCGGCCGAACGGCATCGCTACCGGATCGCGGTGCTGCGCGATCCGGCCTCGCGCGGCGGCTCGCAGGCGGCGCACGAGCGGCTCAGCGAGGGCGACGTCATCCAGATCGGCGCGCCGCGCAATCACTTCGAGCTGGGCCCCGCGGACGACTACCTGCTGCTTGCCGGGGGCATCGGCGTGACCCCGATCCTGTGCATGGCCGAGCGGCTGGCAAAGACAGGCGCGCGCTTTGCCATGCATTACTGCGCCCGTTCGCCGGAGCGCGCCGCCTTCCTGGATCGCATCGCGGGCGCGCCGTTTCGCGACCGCGTGCACCTGCATTTCGATTCCGGCGCCGCCGGACAGAAATTCGACATGGCAGCGCTGCTGGCGCAGGCCGGCGCCGGCACCCACCTGTATGTATGCGGTCCGCAGGGCTTCATCGACCACGTCGCCGGCAGCGCGCGCGGCGCCGGATGGGCCGAGCATCGCATCCACTTCGAATACTTCGGCGCCGCGCCGCAGGACGCGTCGGGGGACGCCGCGTTCGAGGTGAAGCTGGCCAGCAGCGGCCAGACCTATGTGATCCCGGCGGGAAAATCGGTCTGCAACGCGCTGCTGGAGCACGGCATCGACATTCCGATCTCGTGCGAGCAGGGCGTGTGCGGCACCTGCATCACGCGCGTGCTGGAGGGAACGCCCGACCACCGCGACCTGTATTTCACCGACGAAGAAAAAGCCGCCAACGACCAGTTCACGCCGTGCTGCTCGCGCGCGAAGACCGGCCTGCTGGTGCTGGACCTGTGAGGATGCGATGAAGACGATCTACCTGCTGTGCGGCCTGCTGTGCGACGACGTCGTGTGGGAGGCGCAGGCCCGTGAACTGGCGCGCGACCATGACGTGCGCGTGATCAGCTTCCTGCAACACGATTCGCTGGCGGCGATGGCCGCCCATGTGCTGGCCGGGGCGCCGGCCAGCTTCGCGCTGGCCGGCCATTCGATGGGCGGACGGGTGGCGCTGGAGGTGATGCGCCAGGCGCCGCACCGCGTCGAGCGCCTGGCCCTGCTCGACACCGGCTACGAGGCGGCCGTCCCGGGCGAGGTCGAACGGCGCGCGGTGCTGGTCGAGCAGGCGCTCGCGCAGGGGACGGCGGCCATCGCCCGCACCTGGGGCTTGCCGATGCTTGCGCCGCACCGGCGCGACGACCCCGCCGTGGTGCAGCCGGTGCTGGACATGGTCGGGCGCATGACGGGCGCGATCTACGCGGCCCAGACCCGCGCCTTGCTGTCGCGGCCGGACGCGACCGGCGTGCTGCAGGGCGTCGATTGCCCGACCCTGGTGCTGTGCGGCCGCCAGGACGGCTGGAGCCCGCCCGAACGCCACGAAAGGATGGCGGCACTGCTGCCGCGGCCACCGCTGCTGCGCCTGCTCGACGAGTGCGGCCACATGGCGATGATGGAGCAGCCCGCCGCCGTGCTGGCGGCGCTGCGCGAATGGCTGGCGCTGCCGGCCGGATCGACGACGGGGAGCGACGACCATGCACGCCATTGAAGAACTGCTGGTGCGCCAGGCCTGCGCCGAGCTCATCGCCCTGTATGCGCTGCTCAACGACGAGCGCCGCTATGAGGAGCTGGCCGACCTGTTCACCGAGGACGCGACCCTGTTCCGGCCATCGAGCCCGGACCAGCCGATCCGGGGCCGCGCGGCGATCCTGGAGGCCTTCCGCAAGCGCCCGGACAGCGTCGTCACCTTCCACGTCACCAGCGACGTGCTGGTGGAGGCATCCGCCGCGGGCGTCGTGCAGGTCCGCTCGAAGATGCTGATGTTCGCGGCGACCCGCGGCGAAGCGGGCAGCAACAAGGCGCCGGTGGCGGGCACCTTCCACGATACGGTCGTATCGACGCCGGACGGCTGGAAATTCAGCCAGCGGCGCGGCGCGCTCGTCATCTGACCACGAACCGAGGAGAACGGCATGTCGCAAGCACCGCAAGCACCGCAAGCAACGCATGACACGCAAGCACCGCAAACCCCAGGCAAGCGCCAGGCGATGGCCGACCATGCCACCCCGCTCGTCAGGAACGCCTGGTACGTCGCCGGCATGAGCGGGGAAATCAACCGCGACCTGAAGCAGCGCACGCTGCTGGGCAAGACGGTGCTGATGTACCGCACCCTGGCGGGCGACCCGGTCATCATGCAGGACCGCTGCCCGCACCGCAATTTTCCGCTCTCGAAAGGGCGCCTGGACGGCGACAGGGTGGTGTGCGGCTACCATGGCATGAACTTCACGCCGGATGGCCAGTGCGTGTTCATGCCGGCGCTCACGCGCGCGCCATCGCACGTGCGGATCGCCTCCTACCCGGTGGTCGAACGCTCGCCCCTGGTCTGGGTATGGCTGGGCGACCCGGACCGGGCCGATCCGGCCCTGGTGCCCGAGACGCCGTGGCTGTCCGACCCGGCGTACAAGACCGTGAACGGCCGGTTCCACGTCCGGACCAACTACGTGGCGATGCACGAAAACCTGCTCGACCAGACGCATTTCCCGATCCTGCACGCGGGCACCGGCATCGGCACCCCCGAGTATTCGCGCTCGACGATGGACGTGCGGGTCGACGGCGACCGGGTGCACCTGGTGCGCGCGCTGCTCGATGCGCCGGCGCCGGACATCTACGGCATCCCGGCGCGCCTGAAAGACCGCATCGTCGACCGCCATTCGGACGGCTGGTTCGCCAGTCCGGCGCTGCATTACGCCCATGCGCGCATCGTCAACAAGGCGCCGCGCGCGGGAGAGCGGATCGAGTACCGCTACACGATCACCCACGTCTACACGCCCGAAACCCAGGGCACGATCCACTACTGGTGGTTCAACAGCCGCGACACCTACCTGGACGACCCCGAGACCGACCGCTTCCTGGTCGAATCGTCGGTGAAGGCCTACCAGGAAGACGTCGATGCATTGGGCTGGATCCAGGAAGTGGTCGAGCGCGAGACGGAGCCGTTCGAGGAGCTCAGCTTCGGCCCCGACCGGCCCGGCATCGCGATGCGCAAGATCCTGCTGCGCCTGGCCGAGGCCGAAACACGGGATGCGCCGGAGAATCAGGCAGCCGCCTGAAGACGATCACCATCACCATCAGGAATCCATATGGCACACATCATCGGGGGCATCGGCACCTCGCACGTTCCCACCATCGGCCTGGCCTATGACCGCAAGCGCCAGGATGACCCGGCCTGGGCGCCGCTGTTCGAGGGCTACAAGCCGGTAGCGGCATGGCTGGCCGAAAAGAAGCCGGACGTGCTGCTGTTCTTCTACAACGACCATGCCAACAGCTTCTTCTTCGATTGCTATCCGACCTTCTCGATCGGGGTGTCGCCCCAGTTCGACATGGCCGACGAAGGCGCCGGCCGCCGTCCGCTGCCGTCCATCCGCGGCCATGCGGGCCTGGCGGCGCACGTCACTGACTGCCTGGTCAACGAGGAATTCGACATGGCGGTGTTCCAGGACCGCCCCCTCGACCATGGCTGCAATTCTCCGCTCGGCCTGATGTGGCCGCACGAGCCGGCGTGGCCGGGCGCGATCCTGCCGATCGCGATCAATGTGCTGCAATACCCGTTGCCGACCGCGCAGCGCTGCTTCAAGCTGGGGCAGGCGGTACGGCGCGCGGTGCAATCCTTCCCGGACGACCTGAAGGTGGTCGTGGTCGGAACCGGCGGGCTGTCGCACCAGATCCACGGCGAGCGCACCGGCTTCAACGACACCGACTGGGATGACGAGTTCCTGCGCCTGTTCGTCGAGGCGCCGCACGAGATGACCGCGCTGACGCATGCCGAGCTGGTCAGGCGAGGCGGCGCCGAGAGCGCCGAGGTGATCATGTGGCTGGCGATGCGCGGCGCGCTGACCGACGAAATCCGCTGCGTGCACCAGAACCAGTATCTCGCCACCACCACCAATATGGCGGTGACGATCTACGAGCAGGTCGAAGCGAGCGGCCCGCCGCCGGCCGCGCCCAGGCCGCGGCCGAATGCGCAACTGGCGGGGATCGAGGAGATCGACGGCACCTATCCGTTCGACGTGCGCGCCAGCGTCAAGGCGGTCAACCTGAACCGCTTCTTCTGGCGCCATCGCGAGCCGGCGTTTCGCGCGCTGGTGGTCGACGATCTCGAGGCCGCTTTCGACGAATCGCACCTGACGCCGGAGGAACGGGCGCTGGTGCGCAAGCAGGATTGGCTGGGCCTGGTGCGCTACGGGGTCAGCTTCTTCGTGCTCGAGAAATTCGCGCGCGTGCTGCGGGTGTCGAACTTGCAGGTGTATGCGATCATGCGCGGCGAATCGCTGGAAGACTTCCTCAAGACGCGGCGCGTGCCGGAGTCGGCATGAACGGCGCGCCCGCATCCGACCTGGTCCCGGTGCCCTGCATCCTGATGCGCGGCGGCACCTCGCGCGGTCCGTTCTTTCTCGAATCGGACCTGCCGGCCGACGTGGCGGCGCGCGATCGCGTGCTGCTGGCGGCCATGGGCTCGCCCGACCACCGCCAGATCGACGGCCTTGGCGGCGCCCACCCGCTCACCAGCAAGGTGGGCATCGTGCGCAAGAGCGCCACGCCCGGCGTCGACCTCGACTTCCTGTTCGCCCAGTTGCAGCCGGATGCCGAGTCGGTCGACGTCACGCCCAACTGCGGCAACATGCTCGCCGCCGTGCTGCCGTTCGCGCTCGAGCGCGGCCTGCTGGCGCCCGCCGATGGCGCCACGACGGCGCGCATCCTGACGCTCAATACCGGCATGCAGTGCGACGTGACCGTACCCACCCCGGGCCGGCGCCTGCAGTATGGCGGAACCGCCCGCATCGATGGCGTGCCGGGCACGGCGGCGCCGGTCACGATCGCGTTCCTCGACACGGCCGGCTCGGTATGCCCGGCGCTGCTGCCGAGCGGGCGCGTGAAGGACACGATCGCGCTCGGCGGCGCCGATCCCCTGACCATCGAGGCGACCCTGATCGACAACGGCATGCCGATGGTGCTGGTGCGCGCCTGCGACCTGGGTGCGAGCGGCTACGAATCGGTCGCCGACCTCGACGCCAACGTGGCCCTGCGGGCGCGCGTCGAGGCGCTGCGGCTGGCCTGCGGTCCCCTGATGGGATTGGGCGACGTGACGAGCAAGAGCTATCCGAAGATGTGCCTGGTCGCCGCTCCGGCCGCCGGCGGCAGCCTGGCCACGCGTTGCTTCATACCGCATGTGTGCCACGAGGCGATCGGCGTGCTGGCCGCGGTGACGGTGGCCACTGCCGCGGTCCTGGACGGATCGGTCTGCGCCGGGCTGGCGCAGGTGCCGGACGGGCGCCGCAAGACCGTCTCGGTCGAACATCCGACCGGAGAATTGAGCGTCGAACTCGAACTCGACGAACACGATCCGCAAGTCGTCGCGCGCGCGGCGCTGCTGCGCACCGCGCGGCCCATCATGCGCGGCGAGGTACTGGTCCGCGCCGAACAAGGAGAATAGAAGATGCTGCACAATCAAGGACGGCGGCCGTTGGTCATCGATTGCCACGGCCACTATACGACCGCGCCCAAGGCGCTCGAAGAGTGGCGCCAGCGCCAGGTCGCCAGCCTGGGCGCCCCGGCTCAGGGGCCGAAGGCGTCGGAGCTCAAGATCAGCGACGACGAGCTGCGCGAGTCGATCGAAACGAACCAGCTGCGTCTGATGAAAGAGCGCGGCTCGGACCTGACGATCTTTTCGCCGCGCGCCAGCTTCATGGCCCACCATGTCGGCGACTTCGAGACCAGCGCCACCTGGGCCGCGATCTGCAACGAGTTGTGCTACCGCGTGTCGCAGCTGTACCCGGACCACTTCATCGGCGCCGCGATGCTGCCGCAATCCCCCGGTGTCGATCCGAAGACCTGCATTCCCGAGCTGGAGCGCTGCGTCAAGCAATACGGCATGGTCGGCATCAACCTGAATCCCGATCCATCGGGCGGCCACTGGACGTCGCCGCCGCTATCGGACCGCCACTGGTATCCGATCTACGAAAAGATGGTGGAGCACGACATTCCGGCGATGATCCACGTCAGCACCAGCTGCAACGCGTGCTTTCATACCACCGGCGCGCACTACCTGAATGCGGACACCACGGCCTTCATGCAGTGCCTGACCAGCGACCTGTTCAAGGACTTCCCGACCCTGAAGTTCCTGATCCCGCATGGCGGCGGGGCGGTGCCCTACCACTGGGGACGCTTCCGCGGCCTGGCCCAGGAAATGAAGAAACCGCTGCTCGAAGAACACCTGCTGAACAACATCTTCTTCGATACCTGCGTCTATCACCAGCCCGGCATCGACCTGTTGACCAAGGTGATCCCGGTAAAGAACGTGCTGTTCGCTTCCGAGATGATCGGCGCCGTGCGCGGCATCGATCCCGACACCGGCCACTACTACGACGATACGAAACGCTACGTGCAGGCGGCAAGCCTGTCGGACGCGGACCGTTTCCAGATTTTCGAGGGCAACGCGCGCCATGTATATCCGCGCCTGGACGCCTTCCTCACCCGGAAAGGATACTGAGATGACCGTTCCATTGATGAACCAGCTGGGCGTGGTCAAGCGCCATGTCACGCGCGCCGATCGCGCCACCATCGACCTGCTCGGCAAGCTGGGCAGCGCCACCGTGCATGAGGCGATGGGCCGTGTCGGCCTGCTCAAGCCGTATATGCGCCCGATCTGGCCGGGCGCCCAGGTGTCCGGCTCGGCGGTGACGGTGCTGCTGCACCCTGGCGACAACTGGATGATGCATGTGGTGGCCGAACAGATCCAGCCCGGCGACATCGTGGTTGCGGCGATCAGCGCCGAATGCGGCGACGGCTACTTTGGCGACCTGCTGGCCACCAGCTTCATGGCGCGCGGGGCGCACGCCCTGGTGATCGACGCCGGCGTGCGCGACGTGCGCGTGCTCAAGGAGATGGGTTTTCCGGTCTGGAGCAAGTGCATCAGCGCCAAGGGCACGATCAAGGCGACCCTGGGGTCGGTCAATATTCCCGTGCTGTGCGCGGGGGCGCTGGTCAATCCGGGCGACGTGATCGTGGCCGACGACGATGGCGTGGCGGTGGTGCCGGGCCAGGACGCCGGGCGTGTCGCGCACGTGGCGGAGCAGCGCGAAAGCCTGGAGGAAGAAAAGCGCGCCAGGCTGGCCGCGGGCGTGCTGGGCCTGGATATGTACGATATGCGCGGCCCCCTGGAGAAGGCCGGCCTGCGTTATATCGACTGAGCTTCGGACCTGAGCCGCCGCCAGAGCGTCGTGCGGCTGATGCCCAGGTGCCGCGCGGCCAGGTCGCGCTGGCCGCCGAAGCGCGCCAGCACCGCCGCCGCCGATTCGCGCAGCGCGGGCGCATCAGGCGCGCGCGGCGGGGCGGCGACGAGCGGCGCCGGCTGGCGCCCCAGCTCGGGCGCCACCGACAGCAGGAAAGCGGGCGTGAGCGACTGCAGCGGCTCGGCCGCCAGGAACAGCGCAACCCGCTCCATCAGGTTGCGCAGCTCGCGCACATTGCCGGGCCAGGCATAGGAGGAGAGCAGGGGCGCGCACGCCGCGATCTCGGCCGCCAGGTTCGGATGCGGGCGCGCATCGAGCGCGGCCAGCGCGTGTTTGAGCGACCATTCGGCCAGCGGCGCGATGTCCTGCGCCCGCGCGCGCAGCGGCGGCAAGGGCAGGCGCAGCACCGCCAGCCGATAGAACAGGTCGGCCCGAAAACGCCCCTCGCGCACCCGCGCTTCCAGGTCGCAGTGGGTGGCGCTGATCACGCGCAGGTCGATCGGCACCGGGCGTGTGCCGCCGACCCGCATCACCTCGCGTTCTTCGAGCACGCGCAGCAGGCGGGTCTGCAGGGCCAGCGGCATTTCGCCGATCTCGTCCAGGAACAGGGTGCCGCCGTTGGCGGCCTCGAACAGGCCGGCGTGGCCGCCGCGGCGCGCGCCGGTGAACGCGCCTTCCTCGTGGCCGAACAGCTCCGACTCCAGCAGCGACTCGGCGATCGCGCCGCAGTTCACCGCCACGAAGGGGCGGTCGGCGCCGCGCCGCGCTCTCTCGCGGTGGATCGCCTGCGCCACCAGTTCCTTGCCGCTGCCGGTCTCGCCCTCGATCAGCACGGTGCTGGGCGAGCGCGCGTACAGCACCACGGTCTGGCGCAGGCGCTCCATCGCCGGAGCGTCGCCGCGCAGGTCGTTGATGCCGCGCCGTGGGCGTTGTTCCGCTCCCTTGCGCCGTCCGCGGCCGGCCTCGAGCCGGGTCAGGCGCGCCAGCTCCAGCGCGTCGTCGAAGGCCTGGCGGATCGAGGCCGCCGAATACAGGAACACGCCGGTCAGCCCGGCTTCCTCGGCCAGGTCGGTGATCAGGCCCGCGCCGACGATCACGGCGATGCCCTCGGCCTTGAGCTCGTGCACCGCGGCGCGCGCATCCTCGCGCGTCACGTAGGTGCGCTGGGCCAGGTCCAGGCCGAAGGTGGCGGCGAAGTCGCCCAGTTCCGGCAGCGGCGCCTGGTAGCTGATGACGCCGATCCGGTGGGAGACGCGGCGCGCCCGCGCCAGCGCCTTGAGCACGTCGAAGCCGCTGGCCTTGGCCGCCACCACCGGCACCGACACGCGGCCCTTGAGCCAGGCGGCGTTCGAGCCGGCCGCGATGACCACGTCGCAGTGTTCGAGCGCCAGGCGCTCGCGGATGTGTTTCGCCGCATCGTCGAAACCAAGGTGCAGCGGTTCGATCGAAGCCACATGGTCGTATTCGACAGTGATGTCGCGGAACAGGTCGGACAGGCGCGAGACGGAGACGGTCCAGATGACGGGCTTGTCACCGGCGTCGAGCGGTGGGCGGGATGCGTTCATGTTTCAAGTTTAGTGCATTTTCAGCGTCAGGTTTCAATTTGAAACGGCTGGAGCTGAAAGCGAACGGTCATTTACTTCCATGCCGTAAGAATCCGGTAAGGGGCCAGCCGTAGGATGGGTCTCAGCCGAAAAGGCAATACCAGAAAAATCAGGAGACAAAAGTGGACCAAGATATCGTACAAAGGGTCAAGAGCGACCCGAATTACCTCAAGCTCAAAGAAACCCGTTCCCGGTTCGGCTGGACGCTGACCTGGGCCATGATGATCGTGTACTACGGCTTCACGCTGCTGGTCGCCTTCAACAAGGAGTTCATGGGTTCCCGCATCGGTGAAGGCGTCATGACCTGGGGCATTCCCCTGGGCCTGTTCGTCATCGTGTTCACCATCGTCATCACCGGCATCTACGTGCGCCGCGCCAACCGCGAATACGACGAACTGAGCGACGCCATCAAAGCGAAAGTGGGTGCATGATGATGAAACGCTTCCATACCGCAGCCGCTCTGGCTCTCCTTGCCGTCGCCGGCATCGCCCAGGCCGCCCCGGACCTCGGCCAGGGCGTCAAGCAAGCCACCAACTGGACCGCCATCATCATGTTCGGCGTGTTCGTGCTGGGCACCCTGTACATCACCAAATGGGCCGCCGGCAAGACCCGCTCGGCATCCGACTTCTACACCGCCGGCGGCGGCATCACGGGCTTCCAGAACGGCCTCGCGATCGCGGGCGACTTCATGTCGGCCGCGTCCTTCCTGGGCATTTCCGCCGCCGTGTTCCTGGACGGCTTCGATGGCCTGATCTATGCGATCGGCTTCCTGGTCGGCTGGCCCGTCATCACCTTCCTGATGGCCGAGCGCCTGCGCAACCTGGGCCGCTACACCTTCGCCGACGTGGCCTCGTACCGCTTCGCCCAGAAGCCGATCCGCGTGTTCGCGGCGTCCGGCACCCTGGTCGTGGTGGCCTTCTACCTGATCGCGCAGATGGTCGGCGCCGGCCAGCTGATCAAGCTGCTGTTCGGCCTGGACTACTGGATCGCGGTGGTGCTGGTCGGCATGCTGATGATGGTCTACGTGCTGTTCGGCGGCATGACCGCCACCACCTGGGTGCAGATCATCAAGGCCGTGCTGCTGCTGTCGGGCGCCTCGTTCATGGCGTTCTCGGTGCTGGCCCATTATAACTTCAGCCCGTCGCTGCTGTTCCAGACCGCCACCGAGCTGCACGCCAAGGGCGACGCGATCATGGGCCCGGGCAGCTTCATCAAGGATCCGATTTCCGCGATCTCGTTCGGCATGGCGCTGATGTTCGGCACCGCCGGCCTGCCGCACATCCTGATGCGCTTCTTCACCGTCCCGAGCGCCAAGGAAGCGCGCAAGTCGGTGCTGTGGGCCACCACCTGGATCGGCTACTTCTACATCCTGACCTTCATCATCGGCTTCGGCGCGATCGTGCTGGTGGGCACCAACCCGGCCTTCAAGGATGCTGCCGGCGCACTGCTGGGCGGCAACAACATGGCAGCGGTCCACCTGGCGCAAGCCGTGGGCGGCGACGTCTTCCTGGGCTTCATCTCGGCCGTGGCCTTCGCGACCATCCTGGCGGTGGTGGCCGGCCTGACCCTGTCGGGCGCCTCGGCGGTCTCGCACGACCTGTACGCCACCGTGTTCAAGAAGGGCCAGGCAACCAGCGCCAACGAGCTGAAGGTGTCGAAGATCACCACCCTCTGCCTCGGCGTCATCGCCGTGCTGCTCGGCATCGCGTTCGAGAAGCAGAACGTCGCCTTCATGGTGTCGCTGGCCTTCGCGATCGCCGCCTCGGCCAACTTCCCGGTGCTGTTCATGTCGGTGCTGTGGAAAGACTGCACCACCCGCGGCGCGACCGTGGGCGGGTTCCTGGGCCTGACGACCGCGGTCGTGCTGACGGTGCTGTCGAAGTCGGTCTGGGTCGACGTGCTGGGCAATAGCGCAGCGATCTTCCCGTACGCTTCGCCGGCGATCTTCTCGATGTCGGTGGGCTTCTTCGGTATCTGGCTGTTCTCGATCACCGACAAGGGTCCGCGTGCCCGCATCGACCGCGCCGGCTTCGAGGCGCAGGAAGTGCGCGCCGAGACCGGTATCGGAGCGGCGGGTGCGTCGGGACACTGAACGCAGCGCAGCATGAGGTAACGAGGGCGGCCTGCGGGCCGCCTTTTTCATTGTGCGCCCGGTCGCTGGAATCAATGGGTGCGCTTACGGGGCTCAAGCGCGGGAAGGCCCGTGTTTCAATTTCACATCGGCGTTTCAATTTGAAACGAATGCACAGGCGGCACGGAGCGCGGCCGCCATTCTCTTCATGATGGGCAGGTCAAGTCATTGATTTCACAGTAAAAACTCAGTCAATGGCCATCCTGTTGTCGCTGGCACGCCGCTTGCATATCTAGTGGCGACATCGACTGAACCAGAAAGGACACAGCATGGCCTCCATCTCCGCCGGCGCAGCATTTCGCAGGGCAATCCAGGAAGAATCCCCGTTGCAAGTGGTTGGCGCGATCAATGCCAACCACGCCTTGCTGGCCAAGCGCGCCGGCTTCAAGGCGCTCTATTTGTCGGGCGGCGGCGTGGCGGCGGGTTCGCTGGGCTTGCCCGATCTCGGGATCTCGAACCTGGACGACGTCCTGATCGACGTGCGCCGCATCACCGACGTGTGCGACCTGCCGCTGCTGGTCGACGTCGACACGGGGTTTGGCGCATCGGCCTTCAACGTCGCGCGTACCGTGCGCACCCTGGCCAAGGCCGGCGCCGCCGCCTGCCACATCGAAGACCAGGTCGGCGCCAAGCGCTGCGGCCACCGTCCGGGCAAGGAAATCGTCAGCAAGGACGAGATGGTCGACCGCATCAAGGCCGCCGCCGACGCACGCCCGTACGACGAGTTCGTGATCATGGCGCGCACCGATGCGCTGGCAGTGGAGGGCCTGGACGCCGCCATCGAGCGCGCCGTGGCCTGCGTGGAAGCCGGCGCCGACATGATCTTCCCCGAGGCGATGACGAGCCTCGAGATGTATAAACGGTTCGCGGATGCGGTCAAGGTGCCGGTGCTGGCCAACATCACCGAGTTCGGCGCGACTCCGCTGTTTACCGTCGACGAGCTCAAGGGCGCGGGCGTCGGCCTGGTGCTGTATCCGCTGTCGGCCTTCCGCGCCATGAACAAGGCGGCCGAGAACGTGTACAGCGCGATCCGGCGCGACGGCACCCAGCAGAACGTGCTCGACACCATGCAGACGCGCGCCGAACTGTACGACCGCATCGACTACCATCGTTATGAACAGAAGCTCGACGCGCTGTTCGCCCAGAACAACGCCAAGTAATCAGGAGACCAGGACATGAGCGCCATCAGCAACGAGACCCCGACCTTCAAGCCGAAGAAATCCGTGGCCCTGTCCGGCGTCGCCGCCGGCAATACCGCGCTGTGCTCGGTCGGCAAATCGGGCAATGACCTGCACTACCGCGGCTACGACATCCTGGACGTGGCCGACGCCTGCGAATTCGAGGAGATCGCCTACCTGCTGGTGCACGGCAAGCTGCCGAACGAGGCCGAGCTGCGTGGCTACAAGGCGAAGCTGCGTTCGCTGCGCGGCCTGCCGCAGGCGGTGAAAAGCGCGCTCGAGGCGCTGCCGGCCGGCGCCCACCCGATGGACGTGATGCGCACCGGCGTGTCGGTCCTGGGCTGCGCCTTGCCCGAGAAGGACGACCACAATCTCGCCGGCGCGCGCGACATCGCCGACCGCCTGATGGCCTCGTTCGGCTCGATGCTGCTGTACTGGTACCACTACAGCCACGCCGGCCGCCGCATCGAGGTGGAAACCGACGACGATTCGATCGGCGGCCACTTCCTGCACCTGCTGCACGGCTTCAAGCCGAGCCCGTCCTGGGTCCAGGCGATGCACACCTCGCTGATCCTGTACGCCGAGCACGAATTCAATGCGTCGACGTTCACCGCCCGCGTGATCGCCGGCACCGGTTCGGACATGCACTCGGCCATCACCGGCGCCATCGGCGCACTGCGCGGTCCGAAGCATGGCGGCGCCAACGAAGTGGCGCTCGACATCCAGAAGCGGTACGAAAACGCCGACGAAGCCGAAGCCGACATCCGCAACCGCGTGGCCAACAAGGAAGTCGTGATCGGCTTCGGCCACCCGGTGTACACGATCTCGGACCCGCGCAACAAGGTGATCAAGGAAGTGGCGCGCTCGCTGTCGCTCGAAGCCGGCTCGATGAAGATGTTCGACATCGCCGAGCGCCTCGAATCGGTCATGTGGGAAGTCAAGAAGATGTTCCCGAACCTGGACTGGTTCTCGGCCGTGTCGTACCACATGATGGGCGTGCCCACCGCCATGTTCACGCCGCTGTTCGTCATCGCGCGCACCTCGGGCTGGGCCGCCCACGTCATCGAGCAGCGCATCGACAACAAGATCATCCGCCCGAGCGCGAACTACGTCGGCCCCGAAGACCTGGCGTTCGTGCCGCTGGCCGAGCGCAAATAAAGAGGTTTGTCATGAATGCGAATCACCTGAAACCGCTGCCCGGCACCGACCTGGAATACTTCGACACGCGCGCCGCGGTTGACGCCATCGAACCCGGCGCCTACGACGGCTTGCCCTACACCTCGCGCGTGCTGGCCGAGAACCTCGTGCGCCGCTGCGATCCAGCCCTCCTGAACCAGGCGCTGGGGCAGATCATCGAACGCAAGCGCGAGCGCGACTTCCCCTGGTATCCGGCGCGCGTGGTCTGCCACGACATCCTGGGCCAGACCGCGCTGGTCGACCTGGCTGGCCTGCGCGACGCCATCGCGGCGCAAGGCGGCGACCCGGCCCTGGTCAATCCGGTGGTGCCGACCCAGCTGGTGGTCGACCACTCGCTGGCCGTCGAATGCGGCGGCTTCGACCCGGACGCGTTCGCCAAGAACCGCGCGATCGAGGATCGCCGCAACGAAGACCGCTTCCATTTCATCGACTGGACCAAGCGAGCGTTCCAGAACGTCGACGTGATCCCGCCCGGTAATGGCATCCTGCACCAGATCAACCTGGAACGCATGTCGCCCGTGATCCAGGTGGAAGGGCGCGTGGCCTATCCGGACACGCTGGTCGGCACCGACTCGCACACGCCGATGGTCGACGCGCTGGGCGTGATCGCGATCGGCGTCGGCGGGCTGGAAGCCGAGAGCGTGATGCTCGGCCGCGCCTCGTACATGCGCCTGCCCGACATCGTCGGCGTCGAACTGACCGGCAAACCCGGTCCCGGCATCACCGCCACCGACACCGTGCTGGCGCTGACCGAGTTCCTGCGCCAGTCGAAGGTCGTATCGACCTACCTCGAGTTTTATGGCGAAGGAGCCTCCGCGCTGACCCTGGGCGACCGCGCCACGATCTCGAACATGGCGCCGGAATTCGGCGCCACCGCCGCGATGTTCTACATCGACGAGCAGACCATCAAGTACCTGCGCCTGACCGGCCGCGAGGACGCGACCGTGCACCTGGTCGAAACCTATGCGAAACAGGCCGGCCTGTGGGCCGACAGCCTCGCCACTGCCCAGTACGAACGCACCTTGTCGTTCGACCTCTCCAGCGTGGTGCGCAATATCGCCGGGCCGTCGAACCCGCACAAGCGCGTGCCGACCTCGGAACTGGCGGCGCGCGGCATCGCCCACACGGCCGAGAACCGGGTGCAGGCCGAACCGGGCCTGATGCCCGACGGCGCCGTAATCATCGCGGCGATTACCAGCTGCACCAACACCAATAATCCGCGCAACATGATCGCCGCCGGCCTGTTGGCGCGCAACGCCAACCGCGCCGGCCTGCAGCGCAAACCCTGGGTGAAAAGTTCGCTGGCGCCGGGCTCGAAGGCGGTCGCCCTCTATCTGGACGAAGCCGGCCTCACGCCCGAGCTGGACAAGCTGGGCTTCGGCGTCGTGGCGTTCGCCTGCACCACCTGCAACGGCATGAGCGGCGCGCTCGACCCGACCATCCAGCAGGAGATCATCGAGCGTGACCTGTATGCGACCGCCGTCCTGTCGGGCAACCGCAACTTCGACGGCCGCATCCATCCCTATGCCAAGCAGGCGTTCCTGGCCTCGCCCCCGCTGGTGGTCGCGTATGCGATCGCCGGCACGATCCGCTTCGACATCGAGAAGGACGTGCTCGGACTGGACGCCACGGGCCGAGAGATCCGCCTGGCCGACCTGTGGCCGTCGGACGAAGAAATCGACGCCGTGGTCGCCGCCAGCGTCAAGCCCGACCAGTTCCGCAAGGTCTATACGCCGATGTTCGCGCGCGTCGTCGACGATGGCGCCGCGGTCAGCCCGCTGTACGACTGGCGTCCACACAGCACCTACATCCGCCGTCCGCCATACTGGGAAGGCGCGCTGGCGGGCGAGCGCAGCCTGCGCGGGATGCGTCCGCTGGCGGTCCTGGGCGACAACATCACCACCGACCACCTGTCGCCGTCGAACGCGATCCTGCTCGACTCGGCCGCCGGCGAATACCTGGCGAAGATGGGCCTGCCCGAAGAAGACTTCAATTCCTACGCCACCCACCGCGGCGACCACCTGACGGCGCAGCGCGCGACCTTCGCCAATCCGACGCTCAGGAACGAGATGGTGAAGGACGGCCTGGGCAACGTGATCGCCGGTTCGCTGGCGCGCATCGAGCCGTCCGGCGAGGTGACCCGCATGTGGGAAGCAATCGAGCATTACATGGAACGCAAGCAGCCGCTGATCGTGGTGGCCGGCGCCGACTATGGCCAGGGTTCGTCGCGCGACTGGGCGGCCAAGGGCGTGCGGCTGGCGGGCGTGGAAGCGATCGTGGCCGAGGGCTTCGAGCGCATCCACCGCACCAACCTGGTCGGCATGGGCGTGCTGCCGCTCGAGTTCAAGCCCGGCGAGAATCGCCTCACGCTCGGCATCGACGGCACCGAGACCTTCGACGTGACGGGCGAGCGCACGCCGCGCGCCGACCTGACGCTGGTGATCCATCGCAGCAACGGAGAACGGCGCGAGGTGACGGTGACCTGCCGCCTCGATACGGCCGAGGAAGTCGCCATCTATGAGGCGGGCGGGGTGCTGCAGCGCTTCGCGCAGGACTTCCTTGAATCGTCGGCGCCGAAGGCGGCTGCATAATAGATCGGGAGATCGCGAGATCGCGAGATCGCGTCGACGCGAACGTGAATTGGACGCCTCGGCGGCGAAGCTGCCGACGCGTCCAACCTGCTCCAACACACCACGGACACCGTATGCCTCACATCCCTCAAATCAAGATCCCGGCGACCTATATGCGCGGCGGCACCAGCAAGGGCGTGTTCTTCAAGCTCGACGACCTGCCCGAATCGACGCGCGTGCCCGGCGCCGCGCGCGACGCCCTGCTGCTGCGCGTGATCGGCAGCCCCGACCCCTACGCCAAGCAGATCGACGGCATGGGCGGCGCCACCTCCAGCACCAGCAAGGCCGTGATCGTCGAGCGCAGCGCCCGTCCCGAGCACGACATCGACTACCTGTTCGGCCAGGTGGCGATCGACAAGCCCTTCGTCGACTGGAGCGGCAACTGCGGCAACCTGTCGGCCGCGGTCGGGCCCTTCGCCATCGCCAACGGCCTGGTCGACCCGGCCCGGGTGCCGCGGGACGGCATCGCGGTCGTGCGCATCTGGCAGGCCAATATCGGCAAGACGATCGTCGCCCATGTGCCGATGACGGATGGACAGGTCCAGGAAACGGGCGACTTCGAACTCGATGGCGTGACCTTCCCGGCGGCCGAGGTGCAGCTCGAATTCATGGATCCGGCGGCCGAGGAGGAGGGCAGCGCCGGTGCGATGTTCCCGACCGGTAACCTGGTCGACGAACTGGACGTGCCCGGCGTCGGCACCCTGCGCGCGACCATGATCAATGCCGGCATCCCGACCATCTTCGTCGAGGCCAGTGCGCTCGGCTACGACGGCACCGAGCTGCAGGACGCGATCAATGGCGACGCGCGCGCGCTGGCCATGTTCGAGACCATCCGCGCCCATGGCGCGCTGCGCATGGGCCTGATCGAGCGCATCGAGGACGCCGGCAAGCGCCAGCACACACCGAAGGTCGCGTTCGTCGCGAAAGCGGCGGGCTACCTCTCGTCCAGCGGCAAGCAGGTGGCGCAGGGCGACGTCGATCTGCTGGTGCGCGCGCTCTCGATGGGCAAGCTGCACCATGCGATGATGGGGACGGCGGCGGTGGCGATCGGCGCCGCGGCGGCGGTTCCCGGCACCCTGGTCAACCTCGCGGCCGGCGGCGGCGAACGCAGCGCGGTGCGCTTCGGCCATCCGTCCGGCATCCTGCGCGTGGGCGCCGAGGCGGTCCGGCGCGACGGCGCCTGGACCGTCGGCAAGGCCATCATGAGCCGCAGCGCGCGGGTCTTGATGGAGGGGCGGATATGCGTGCCGGGTGACGCGTTCTGAAAACGCCGCGGCGGCGTCCGTACGGTGTCGCTTTCTTGCTGCAATGAGTGCAGCAGGCGGCCGTTCCGGGGTATCATGTTGCCCTAGTTTCCAGCCGGAAACTAAATGCAACCATGCGCCTAGCCGCGACAGCAACGACCGATGGATGGATTTTCGAACCTGCACTTAGTGGACGTTGCTGATGCCGGCGACGCCGATGCGGCGCTGACCGACCTTGCCGCGCTGCGGCGCATGGTGCGCGAGCAGCGCGCCGTGTTCGAGAACGCGCCGGTCGGCATCGCCGTCACCCAGCCCGACCAGATCCGCTCCTTCAACCCGCGCCTGGGCGAGATGTTCGGCTTTGGGCAGGACGAAGTCGGCAGCATCGCGCCGGCCGAGGTCTGCCTATCGCCCGAGGATTACGAGGGGCTGATGCGGGAAGCGTTCGCGGTGCTGGCCAAGGGCGGCCTGTTCGAAAAGAGCGAGCAGCAGTTCCGGCGCCGCGACGGCGCCATCTTCTGGGCGCGCCTGCGCGGCTGCGCGGTCGAGCCGGGCAACCGCGCCGCCGGCACCATCTGGATCGTCGAGGACGTGACCGAGGCGCGCCAGGCGATGAACGAGGTGCAGGCGATCATGACCAATGCCTCGATCGGCATCATGTTCACGCGCAACCGCGTGATCCGGCGCGCCAATCCCGCCTTCTGCCAGATGTTCGGCTATGCCGAGGACGAGCCGGTCGGACTGTCCACGCGCATGATCTACCCGGACGAAGCCGCCTATCGCCAGCTCGGCGCCGAGGCCTATCCGGAACTGGCCCAGGGCCGGCCGTTCACGACCTCGCGCACCCTGGTGCGCAAGTGCGGCACGCCGGCCTGGGTCCAGATGATCGGCTACCAGGTCAATGCGAAAGACCCCGACAAGGGCACGATCTGGATGCTCGAAGACCGCACCCGCGAGCGCAGCGACGAGCAATCGCTGCGCGAGGCGCTGATGGAAAACCGCGCCATCCTCGACAACGCGGTGCTGGGCATCGCCGTGGTCGAGGGCGGTCGCACCCTGCACTGCAACCGCAAGATGGAAGAACTGTTCGGCGCGCCGCCGGGCGGCATGGACGGCTTCGCGGTGCGCGCGCTGTATCCGGACGAGGCCAGCTGGGCAAGGGCGCGCGCGCTGTCCGGGCGCCAGTTCGCGCTCGGCCAGGCCCATATGGCCGAGCACGAGATGGTGCGGCGCGACGGCAGCCGCTTCTGGGCGCGCCTGTCGGGACGCCTGTTCGACCTGGCGCAGGCGGGCGGCAGGAGCGTGTGGCTGGTGGACGACGTCACCGCGCAGCGCGAGGCCGCCGACGCGATCCTGCGCGCGCGCGACGAACTCGAGGTGCGGGTGGCCGAGCGCACCGCCGAGCTGGCCGGCGCCAACGCCCTGCTGCAGGAAGAGATCAACGAGCGCCGCCAGGCCGAGGCGCGCGTGCACCACATGGCCTACCACGACAGCCTGACCGGTTTGCCCAACCGCGCCATGCTGTCCGAGCGGCTCGATGCGGCGATGCGCGTGGTGGTCTCGGGCGACGCGCCGCACCCGGGCGTGAAGCTGGCCCTGATGTTCATCGACCTCGACCGCTTCAAGAACATCAACGACACCCTCGGCCACATGGTCGGCGACCAGCTGCTGCGCGACGTCGCCCTGCGCCTGGTGACCGCGGTGCGGCCCCGCGACCTGGTGGCGCGCCTCGGCGGCGACGAGTTCGTGGTACTGATGCCGGACATCGCCGGCGCCGATGATGCCGCCGCGGTGGCCGACCGGATCATCGCCGCGCTGTCGGAGGCGTGCCAGATCGACGGCCACTGCCTGCACATCTCGCCGTCGATCGGGATCTGCCTGTATCCGGACGATGGGCTCGACGTCGAGACCTTGATGCGCCACGCCGACGCCGCGATGTACCAGGCCAAGGCGGCCGGCCGCAACAATTACCAGTTCTTCACCGAGCGCATGAACCTGGCGGCGGCGCGCCATTTCGAGCTCGAATCGAGCCTGCGCGGCGCGCTGGCGCGGGAGGAGTTCGTGCTGTATTTTCAGCCGATCGTGTGCACCGAAACGCGCCGTCCGAGCGCACTGGAGGTGCTGCTGCGCTGGCGCCGCGGCGGCGTGCTGGTGGGGCCGGACGAATTCATCCCGATCCTCGAAGAAAACGGCATGATCATGGAAGTCGGCGAGTGGGTGATCCGCAGCGCCTGCGTCCAGGTCATGCAGTGGCAACGCGAGGGGCTGGACGTGGTGCCGCTGGCGATCAATCTGTCGGCGCGCCAGTTCAAGCACCAGGGCCTGGTCGACTCGATCCGCGCCATCGTCGACGAGACGGGGATCGCGCCAGGCCTGGTGGAGTTCGAGATCACCGAGACCGCGCTGATGCAGCACGGCGGCCAGACGCTCGACATCCTGCGGCAGATCAATGCGATGGGGATGCGCCTGTCGATCGACGATTTCGGCACCGGCTATTCGAGCCTGGCCTACCTGAAGCGCTTCCCGGTACGCAAGATCAAGATCGACCGCGCCTTCGTGCGCGAGCTCGAGGTCAGCACCGAGGATCGCGCCATCGTGGCGGCGGTGATGGCGCTGGCGGGCAGCCTGCAATTGGCGGTGGTGGCCGAGGGCGTGGAGACGGAAGGGCAGTACGCATTGCTGCGCTCCTTCGGTTGCCAGTATGCGCAGGGCTATCTGTTCGCGCGGCCGCTGCCGGCGGAGCAGGTGGCAGGGTTGCTGGCAGGGTAGGGTGCAAGACGCGTCATCTGGTCCACCGGACCATGACTGCCCGCGTTCACCCGGCCTCTGAATCCCACTGCAGCGAGCAATTCAGTCAGCCAGCGTCGCCACCACCGGCGCGTGATCCGACGGCTGTTCCCACTTGCGCGTCTCGCGGTCGATATGGCAGGCGGTGCAGCGCTCGGCCAGGGACTTGGACAGCAGGATGTGGTCGATGCGCAGGCCGCGGTTGCGGCGGAACGCCATCTGGCGGTAGTCCCACCAGCTGTATTGCTTCTCGGGCTGCTCGAACAGGCGGAACGCGTCCGCGAGGCCGAGCGCCATCAGCGCCTGCAGCGCCGCGCGCTCGGGCAGCGAAAAGTGAATGCGGCCTTCCCATTCGGCCGGGTCATGCACGTCGCGCGCTTCGGGCGCGATATTGTAGTCGCCCAGGATCGCGAACTGCGCGTGCGCAGCCATTTCGGCCGCCACCCAGGTGCGCAGCGCGTCCAGCCAGGCCAGCTTGTACGTATATTTGTCGGAACCGACTTCCTGCCCGTTCGGCACATAGGCGCAGATGAAGCGCACGCCCCCGATCGTGGCCGCCAGCAGGCGCTGCTGGGCGTCTTCGTAATGCGGGTTGTTCCTGACCACGTCCTCGATCGGGTGCTTCGACAGGATGGCGACGCCGTTATAGGTCTTCTGGCCCGAGAACGCGACCTGGTAGCCGGCGGCGTTCAGTTCGGCCAGGGGGAATTTGTCATCCGTGAGCTTGGTCTCCTGGATGCAGAGTACGTCGACCGGATTGGCCTGCAACCATTGCAGCAGGTGTGGGAGTCGGACTTTCAGCGAGTTAACATTCCAGGTAACTATTTTCATTGTTCTATATGTGTCATGGTAAAGTGTTGGCCGTAACATACTGTCGTGCGGCCAAGTTGCTTGCCAACGAGCTATTATCACTGACTTTGCGACGCTCCATCGGCTGGCCGTCCATTCCCGCAGGGAAAATGCAGGCAACGCGCTTGGTGATGTCGCAACAGGTGATAATAAAATTGATTAACAGATTGCCAAAGAGTATTGCTCTACCGCCCGGTCGGCGTTATAACAAGATCAGGGCGGAGTTTGATACAAATGAACTCGGCAGTGTGAGTTTGTTGCTTTTCGGTAATATTAAAATTGCGTATGGGCAACTTCCATTGTACCATTAGCGTGTCGTGAAGCAGGTTTGGCCGGACCACACAGTTGTCCAAGGCCATCGACACGCGGTAGTGGTACTATTGTGAAATATTCGGTTTCACGAGTTAATAATCCGAACGCAGATTTGAAAAAGGACAGAAATGCGCAGTGCATTTGAAGCGTGGGCCCAGCGTGAGGGCCACATCGTTCGCCGCCGCGAAGACAAGCCCGAGGAATACCTCGTTTTTGAAACCCAGCGCCGTTGGGTGATCTGGCAGGCAGCGTTGGCGCATGGCGCCAAGGCCGCCGCCGATGCCCCGTCGAAGTTCGCCAAGGACGGCGAGCAGAAGCCGGCGATCGCCCAGGACGAGGCAGCCGTGCGCAATCGCGTGCTGAACGAAGTGCTGGACGCGTTCAGCGAGCTGGACGAAACCGCCGGCATGGAAGGCGTGCTCAAGGTCATCCAGGGCCTGAAGAAAAAGAAGGCCGAGACCGAGAAGGTCTGACCCGTCCGCATGCCGATGCGTTACCGCCATTACAAGGGCGGCATCTACGAGCTGGTGTGCGAAGCAGTGCTGGAAGCCGATCACACACCGGTGGTCGTCTATCGCGGCCAGGATGGCGTCGTGTGGGTACGGCCCCACGACGCCTTCTTCGGGGAAGTAGCGGTCGCCGGCAAGACCCTGCCGCGCTTTACCCTGCTCGACGCGACGCCCGCGTGAGCGCAGCGCGCAGGGCTTCAGTATCGGCGCGCTGCTGCCGTTAATGAGGCATCTGCCTCTCGATGCTCGCCATGCCGTTATCATTTCTCCCGTTTGCCGTCGCCGCTCTCGCCTCCCTCGCCCTGGGCGGATGCGCGACCATGTCCGATTCTCCCGTGCAGCAGCTCGAGGTGCGCGCCGTGCTCGACTATCGCGAGATCGGCGGGGTGGGTTGCATCCTCAGCAATGACGTCGGCCGCTGGTACATGATCGCGCCCGGGCGCGTGACCGTCACCCGCAGCAGCCAGCCGATGTCGGTCAGCTGCAAGAAGGGGGCGGCCGCCAGCGCCGCCGAAGTCGTCCAGGCCAGGCTCGACACCGGCAACCTGATGGGCAACCTGGTCACCAGCGCCGGGCTCGGCTACTTCGTCGACCGTCATTCGGGCGCCGGCTATGGTTATCCGGCCATCCTGACCGTCGTGATGCAGCCGGCCGCGCCGCCGCCCGAGACGGCGGGGGCGAATCCGCTCGAGACGCGGGTCTTCTGAGCCACCGAATGAGAACAGCCCCGCATGCGGGGCTGTTCTCGTTGCGGCGCATCAGGCGGCAGTCACGCGCGCGGTCACACCCGGTTCATCAGGAAAGTCGTCAACAGCGGCACCGGACGGCCGGTCGCGCCCTTGTTCGCGCCCGATTTCCAGGCGGTGCCGGCGATGTCCAGGTGGGCCCAGGTGTACTTGCGGGTAAAGTTCTCCAGGAAGCAGGCCGCGGTGATCGAGGCCGCGCCCGGGGTGCCGATATTGGCCAGGTCGGCGAAGTTCGACTTGAGCTGGTCGTTGTAGACCTCGCCCAGCGGGAAGCGCCAGGCGACGTCGCCGGTCTGTTTGCCGGCGTCCAGCAGCTCGGTCGCGAGCTGGTCGTGGGCAGCTTCGTCGCGCGTGAACAGGCCGCTGGTGTGGTGGCCCAGGGCCACGATGCAGGCGCCGGTCAGGGTCGCGACGTCGACCACGGCGGCCGGCTTGAAGCGCTCGGCGTAGGTCAGGGCGTCGCACAGGATCAGGCGGCCCTCGGCGTCGGTATTCAGGATCTCGATGGTGGTGCCGTTCATCGCGGTGACGATGTCGCCGGGCTTACTGGCGCGGCCCGATGGCATGTTCTCGCAGGCGGCAACGATGGCGACCACGTTGAGCTTCAGGCCCATCTCGCCGATGGCGCGGAAGGTGCCCAGCACCGAGCCGGCGCCGCACATATCGTATTTCATCTCGTCCATGCCGGGGCCGGGCTTGAGCGAGATGCCGCCGGAGTCGAAGGTGATGCCCTTGCCGACCAGGACCACCGGCGCATCCTTCGGCTTGCCGCCGTTGTGCTTGAGGACGATGAACTTCGGCGGCTCGTCGCTGCCCTTGGCCACCGACAGGAAGCTGCCCATCTTGAGCGCTTCGAGCTGCTTGCGTTCCAGGACTTCGATGTCGAAGCCATAGTCGTCGGCCAGCTTGCGCGCGGTATTGGCAAGGAAGGTCGGGGTGCAGACGTTCGGCGACAGGTTGCCCAGCTCCTTGGTCAGGTTCATGCCGTTGGCGATGGCCGCGGCCTGGGTCAGCGTTGCCTTGTCCAGGCCGGCGGCTGGTGCGGCGACGACGATCTTGCGCACGCCGGCGATGACTGGATCCTTCTTGCTCTTTTGCGCGTCGGTACGGAATTCCACTTCGCTGGCGCCGATCACCAGGGCGCGCAGCGCCCAGTTTGCGTCGCGCTCTTTCACGCTGTCGAGCGGGAGTGCGATAATGGCATCCGCCGCGCCCAGGGTGGAGAACACCTTCAGTGCGGCGCCGACGCCGGCGGCGAAGCTTTTTTCGCTGGCGACTTCATCGGCGCCGAGACCGACCAGCAGCACGCGCGCAGCCGCCACGCCGGCCACGCCGCGCAGCAGCAGGGTCGAACCCGGCTTGCCGCTGATGTCGCCCGACTTGAGCGCCGCGCTGATGTCGCCGTTCACATCGAGCGCCTTTGCCGCAGCCGACAGTTTCTTGTTCTCGTACACCGCAACCGCGATGCAGCCGGATTTCGCAGCGGCCAGGGTGTTTTTTGTGTCGAATGCTTTTATGCTAAAGTCCATTTGGTTCTCCGTTTCGATATGTGGCGGCGGACTGCCTAATCTGCAATTATAACTACTCTATTGAATGATCTTTCGACGTTCCCTGCAACGTGAACTGGCGAGCGCCGCGGGCGCTACTTTCACGGTGCTGTTTTCGATCCTCGTCACCTGGACCCTGATCGCCATCCTGGGCCGGGCCGCGGGCGGCAAGGTGGCATCCGGCGACGTGCTGGCGCTGATCGTCTTCCGCAGCGCCGAGCTCTTGCCGATCATCCTGATCCTGACGTCCTTCATCGCGGTGGTCGCGACCATCACGCGCAGCTACCGCGATTCCGAGATGGTGGTCTGGTTCGCCTCGGGTCAATCCCTGCTCGGATGGATTCGTCCGGTGCTGACCCTGGGCCTGCCGATGGTGGCCCTGGTCGGCGCGCTGTCCTTCGTCGTCACGCCCTGGGCCAAGATGAAGAGCGCCGAATTCGTCGAGCGCTTCCAGAAGCGCGAAGACCTGCAGCGGGTGGCGCCGGGCCAGTTCCGCGAGTCCAGCTCGAGCGACCGCGTGTTCTTCGTCGAACGCAGCGCCGAGGGTTCGACCGTGGTGCAGAACGTGTTCGTCGGCGGCGTCGACGGCGACAGCCACTCGGTGGTGGTGGCCAAGCAGGGCGTGATCGAATCGGACGGCAAGGGCGGCCAGTTCCTGGTGCTCAGCAATGGTCGCCGCTATGAGGGCGTGCCGGGCCAGGCCGATTTCCAGACCATGGAATTCGAGCGCTACAGCATGCGCGTGGCGACCCAGGCGCCGATGATCGGCGCCGACGTGCCGGTATCGGCGCTGTCCACGCCGGCGCTCCTGATCGCGCCCAACCGGTTTACCCAGGCCGAGCTGCTGGCCCGTATCGCGGCGCCGCTCACCTGCCTTGTCCTGATGCTGCTGGCGATCCCGCTCGGTTTCGTCAATCCGCGCGCGGGTTCGTCGGCCAACCTGATCGTCGCGCTGCTGATCTTCTTCACCTATAACAACCTGGTGCGCCTGTCCGAAGCCAGCGTCAAGCAGGGCAAGCTCGCCTTCGCCATGGGCTGGTGGCCATTGCACCTCACGGCGCTGCTGGTGGTGGTGGGGCTGTTCGCGTGGCGCCTGAACGTGAACCACCGCTATCATCCGCTGGTCCTGATCAGCGCCTTCAAGCGCCGCCGCGTCCTGAAGAAGTCGCCTGCCGCCAGGCGCGAGGAGGCGCGCGCAGAATGAAAATCCTCCAACGCTATTTCGCCGTCAATATTATCCAGGCAGTGGCCTTCGTGCTGGCCGCCTTCCTGGCCCTGGTCGCCTTCATGGACCTGACCAGCATCCTGCCGTCGGTCGGCAAGAACGACTTCGGCATGCAGCACGCCTTGTTGTACGTGTTGCTGCTGGTGCCGGGCAATGTGTATCAGGTGATGCCGGTGGCCGCCCTGATCGGCACCATCTATACCATGGCGCAATTTGCCTCGAGCTCCGAATTCACCATCATGCGCGCCTCTTCGATGTCGACCCGCCAGGCCGTCATGATGCTGTTCAAGATCGGCGCGGTGTTCGTCCTGATCGCCTTCGTGTTCGGCGAACTGATCACGCCGCGCACGGCGCCGATCGCCGAGCGCATGCGCCTGACCGCCAAGGGCGGCTCGGTGTCGGCCGAATTCCGGTCGGGCATGTGGACCAAGGACAGCGTGCACGCGGACGGTGTGCGCGGCAACGTCACCGGCTCGCGCTTCTTCAACGTGCGCCGCATTGCGGCCGACGGCCAGCTCGAAGACGTGCGCCTCTACGAATTCGACAACAATATGCGCATGCGCTCGGTGGTCACGGCGGCGCGCGGCACCTATGGCGGCAACAATACCTGGCGTCTTTCCGACGTTACCGAGACCATGTTCACCAATAGCCGCGAGCTGCCGGCGCCTGGATCAAAGGTCCCGGACGGGCAGACCATCCAGAGCACCTATGGCCAGGAAACGGCCTCGGTCTCGACCCGCAAGCTCGACAGCTACGTGCTCGCTTCCGAGATCACACCCAAGATCCTGTCGGTGTCCCGCTCCGACCCCGAACGCATGTCGGCCGCCGAACTGGCCGTCTATACGCGCCACCTGGCTGAAAACCGGCAAGAGACCGAACGCTTCAAGGTCGCGTTCTGGAAGAAGGTCGTCGACCCGTTCTCGATCTTCGTGCTGATGGCGCTGGCGCTGCCGTTCGCCTACCTGCACACGCGCAGCGGCGGCGTCAGCCTCAAGATCTTCATCGGCATCATGATCGGGGTGAGCTTCCTGCTCATCAATTCACTGTTTTCGCACCTGGGCGTGCTGACCATCCTGCCGGCTTTCCTGACGGCGGTGGCGCCCAGCCTGCTGTTCCTGCTGATGGCGCTCGGGGCGCTGTGGTGGGTGGAAAGGCACTGATGAGTAATCCAACGCAACGCGGCCTGGTCCTGTTTGCCCACGGCGCGCGCGCCGCCAGCTGGGCCGCGCCGTTCGAGCGCCTGCGCGACGCCACGCAGGCGCAGGCGCCGCACGCCCAGGTGGCGCTGGCCTTCCTGGAACTGATGACGCCGAACCTGCCGGACACGGTGGCGGCGATGGTCGCGCGCGGCATCGCGCAGATCACCGTGGTGCCGGTATTCCTGGGGCAGGGCGGCCACTTGCTGCGCGATCTGCCGGCCCTGTGCGACACCATCCGCGCCGCGCATCCCGGCCTGAAGCTGAACGTGGTCGGGGCAATCGGCGAGGACCCGGGCGTGCAGCGCGCCATGACCGATTATTGCGTGGCCGCGGCCGCCGACTGATTGCCCGCGGCGGCCGTCGGCCGCGCGACGGGCGTCATGCAGCATGTGCCGCGAGGCGCGTCCGTTCCGGGGCGATGCGGGACGCGATCGTGTTCGCGCCGTGGGGGAGTCAGACCTGGTGTTCGCGCTTGGCGAGCGCCTCGCCCATCATCACCAGCACCGGACCATTGCCCGGCTCGAGGCCGCGCGCCAGGTCCGTCAGCGTCAGGCGCAGGATGCGCTCGTCGGCGCGGCTGCAGTTTTCCACCACCACCACCGGCAGGTCGGGACGCCGGCCTTCGGCCAGCAGGCGCTCGGCGGTGGCGGCGGCTTCGCGCCCGCCCATGTACTGGACGAGGGTGTCGGTTTCGGGCAGGGCCGGATGATCGGGTTCGTCCGGCGCGGTGCTGGACGTGAAGAAGGCGACGCTGCGCGCGACGCCGCGCTTGGTGAGCGGCTGCCTGGTCGCGGCGGCGGCGGCCACGGCGGTGGTGATGCCGGGGACGACCTCGACCTCGATGCCCTGTGCCTCCAGCGCGCGCAATTCCTCGTCGGCGCGGCCGAACAGCATCGGGTCGCCGCCCTTCAACCGCACCACGAGCGAGAAATTGCGTGCGCACTCGACCAGCTGTTCGTTGATCAGGGACTGCGCCGTCGAGCGCTGGCCGGAGCGCTTGCCGACCGGGATCTTCTGTGCGCGTGCACACAGTTCCAGCATCTCGGGCGTGACGAGGGCGTCGTACAGCACCACGTCGGCCTGGGCCAGCAGGCGCGCGCCGCGCACCGTGATGAGGTCAGCCGCGCCGGGTCCGGCTCCCACGAGATATACCTTGCCCAGCGCCGCCATACAGTCCTCTTGTATCGATTAGTCTTCGATGCGGATCATACCCGCTGCGACGGTCTGGTGGGTGACTTCATCGATCAGGATGAAGGCGCCGGTGGCGCGGATGTCGGCGTAGGCGTCGGCCGCCAGCGGCTGCTGGACGGTCAGCTGCACGCGCGCGATGTCGTTCAACTTCAGTCCCTCCGCCGGATGGCGCTCTTGCGTGTTCACGTCCAGGATGGTGTCCAGGCGCGCCACCTTGGCCGCGGTCTGGCGGGTGCCGTGCTTGATCCAGTACTTGCGGCGCAGGTCGAGCGGCTCGTCGGCCATCCAGCACACGTCGGCCGTCACCTGCTTGAGCAGGGTCGCCGGCTGCGCGCTGCCGGCCAGCATGTCGCCGCGCGAGACATCGACGTATTCGTTCAGCACCAGGGTCACCGACTGGCCGGCCACGGCCGATTCCAGCGGACCGTCGAAGGTGACGATCTCTTTGACCGTCGCGGCCTGGTTCGAGGGCTGCACCACCAGCTGGTCGCCGACCTTGACCACGCCCGATTCGATGCGGCCCATATAGCCGCGGAAGTCGTTCGCCTCGTGGCCGTTGTGGCGCGCCACCAGCTGCACCGGGAAGCGGAATGGCGCGGCGTGCGACTGGTCATAGACCGACAGCGATTCGAGCAGCTCGATCAGGGTCGGGCCTTCGTACCAGGCCAGTTTGTCGGAACGCTCCACGACGTTGTCGCCGGCCAGCGCCGACAGCGGAATCGCGGTAATGTCCTTCAGGCCCAGCGACTGGGCAAACTTCTCGTACTCGGCCACGATGCGCTCGTAGACGGTGCGGTCGTAGTCGATCAGGTCCATCTTGTTCACGGCCACCACCACGTGCTCGATCTGCAGCAGCTTGGCGATGGTGGAGTGGCGCTTGGTCTGCGTGAGCAGGTCGACGCCGCCGTCCTCGCGCAGCTTCACTTTCGACACGTCGATCAGGATGATCACGGCGTCGGCGGTCGAGGCGCCGGTGACCATGTTGCGGGTGTACTGCTCGTGGCCCGGGGTGTCGGCGATGATGAACTTGCGCTTCGGCGTGGCGAAATAACGGTAGGCCACGTCGATCGTGATGCCCTGCTCGCGCTCGGCTTCGAGGCCGTCGGTCAGCAGCGACAGGTCGATGGTGTCGCCCACGGTGCGCTTGTGCTTGGCGCGCGAGACGGCGGCCAGCTGGTCGGCGAAGATGCCCTTGCTGTCGAACAGCAGGCGGCCGATCAGGGTGCTCTTGCCATCGTCCACCGAGCCGGCGGTGATGAAGCGCAGCAGGGTCGAGCCGGCTTGTTGGTCCAATGTGTCTTCGAAATTGTCGGTGCGGGCGTTCATCAGAAGTATCCTGCTTTCTTGCGTTTTTCCATCGAGGCTTCGGAAGTCTGGTCGTCCATCCGGGTCGCGCCGCGTTCGGTCACTTCGGTGACGGCCGTCTCGGCGATGATGCCGGCCACGGTATCGGCAGTGGACGCCACCGGGCAGGTGCACGAGATGTCGCCGACGGTCCGGAAGCGCACGGTGCGGTTTTCGACGGTTTCGCCTTCGCGCGCCGGGGTGAGCGGGGTCAGCGGCACCAGCAGGCCGTTACGCGGGATCACGTCGCGCTGGTGGGCAAAATAGATCGACGGCAGCGCCAGCTTTTCGCGGGCGATGTACTGCCACACGTCGAGCTCGGTCCAGTTCGAGATCGGGAACACGCGCATGTTCTCGCCCGGATGCACGCGGGTGTTATACAGGTCCCACAGCTCGGGGCGCTGGGCTTTCGGGTCCCACTGGCCGAACTCGTCGCGGAAGGAAAAGATGCGTTCCTTGGCGCGCGCTTTTTCTTCGTCGCGGCGGGCGCCGCCGATGCAGGCGTCGAAGCCGTGTTCGGCAATGGTTTCCAGCAAGGTCACGGCCTGGGCCGCGTTGCGCGAGTCGAGCTGTGGATTGCGCAGGCGTACGGTGCCGCGCTTGATCGAGTCTTCGACGCTGCCGACGATCAGGCGCTCGCCCAGCTCGGCCGCACGTGCGTCGCGGAAGGCGATCACTTCGTCGAAGTTGTGGCCGGTGTCGATGTGCACCAGCGGGAAGGGGAATTTGCCCGGGCGGAAAGCCTTCTCGGCCAGGCGCAGCAGGACCACCGAGTCCTTGCCGCCCGAGAACAGCAGGGCAGGGTTGCTGCATTCGGCCGCCACTTCGCGCATGATGTGAATCGCTTCCGATTCCAGCGCGTCCAGGTGGGCGGCATTGACGTCGCTCAGTACTACGTTGTCGCTAACAGTTGTCATGGCTGTGCCTGTTCTTTTCTCGGGTCGTGGCTCAAACGGCCACGGATTTGATACGAATAAGTTTGCCGTCCACCACGTGCAAGCCGCACTCCTTGGAGTCCGGGTTTTCCCACCACCAGCGTCCGGCGCGCACGTCCTCGCCCGGCTGGATGGCCCGGGTGCAGGGTTCGCAGCCGATCGACGGGTAGCCGCGGTCATGCAGGGGATTGTAGGGAACGTTATTGTTGCGTAAGTAGTCCCAGACGTTCTGCTCGCTCCAGTCGGTCAGCGGATTGAATTTCTGCATGCCGTGGGCCTGATCGTCTTCTTGCACCGCCAGTTCGGCGCGCGTGCTCGACTGGGCACGGCGCTGGCCGGTGATCCAGGCGCGCTTGCCCGCCAGGGCGCGGCCCAGCGGCTCGACCTTGCGGATGCGGCAGCATTCCTTGCGCATCTCGACGCTGTCGTAGAAGGCGTTCAGGCCATGGTCGGCCACGTAGCGCGCGACCGCCTCGGGTTGCGGGCGATATAGCGCGATGTCGTAGTCATAGTTTTCCTTGACGCGTTCGACCATCGACAGCGTTTCGGCGTGCAGGCGGCCGGTTTCGAGCGAGAAGATCGCGATCGGCAATTTTGCCTTCAAGATCAAGTCAGTCAGCACCATGTCTTCGGCCGCCAGGCTCGATGCGAACACGGCCGGCGTGAAGTCGCGGGCAATACGGGCCAGTATCGCGTGGGTTTCTTCCACGCGATGATGGAGGTCACTCATGCTGGAAGCTCCTAGATACCGGCGCCGACGTCGCGGTGTTCAGCCGGGGTATCGCGTGGAACCCGGCGGAACAGCGGGATCGGATTGTCGACCGTCGCCTGGTAGGTTTCTGAAAACACCGACAAGCCCTTGAGCGCGTCGTGGATGCTGCGGTCTGGCCGGGTGGCGAAGGCGTCGAAGCCGCAGCGCGCCATCTGGAACAGCTGGTCGCGCAGCACGTCGCCGATCGCGCGCAATTCGCCGGTCCAGCCCAGGCGCTTGCGCAGGTTGTAGGCGATCGAATAGCCGCGGCCATCGGTGAATTTCGGGAAATCGATGGCGATCACCTGGAAGCGCTGCAACTCGTCCTTGATGGCGGCGGCGCTCTCGTCCGGCGCCAGCCAGACGCCCAGCGCGGCGCGTGCGAGCAGCGCATCGCGCTGCGCCTGCCATACGCTCAGCGGCACGATGATCTTGCCGGCCGGGACCTCAACGGTCTCCGGCGTCTGGTTCTCGTCGAGTTTCAGGACGCTCCAGTCGTCGTTGACCACTTCGCGACCCTTGATGATCTGTGGGTGTTGATCAAGCATAGTGGTCCTCTCCAACCAGTTCGCCCGCCGGGATCGGCGTGGCATAGACGTGTTCCTTGAATGGGGCGATGCCCAGGCGCTGCACGGTGTCGACGAAGCGCTCACCGTCGATGCGGCAGCGAACATAGACTTCGAGCAAGCGTCCGATCACTTCCGGCATCTGCACCGCCGAGAACGATGGGCCGATGATCTTGCCGATGGCGGACTCGTTGCCCTGGGCGCCGCCGATCGACACCTGGTACCACTCGCTGCCGTCCTTGTCGACGCCCAGCACGCCGATATTGCCGACGTGATGGTGGCCGCAGGCATTGATGCAGCCCGAGATATTCAGTTCGATGTCGCCGATATCGTGCTGGAAGTCCAGGTCGTCGAAACGCTCGGCGATGGCGGCGGCGATCGGGAGCGATTTCGCGTTCGCCAGCGAGCAGTAGTCGCCGCCCGGGCAGGCGATAATGTCGGTCAGCAGGCCGATGTTCGGCGTGGCCATGCCTTTCGACTTGGCCAGCTGCCACACCTCGAACAGCTTGCCCTGCTCGACGTCGGCCAGCACCAGGTTCTGCTCGTGGGTCACGCGCACCTGGCCGAAGCTGAAGCGGTCGGCCAGCTCGGCCACGAAGTCCATCTGCTCGGCGGTGGCGTCGCCCGGCGGCACGCCGTTTTTCTTGAGCGACAGCACGACGGCGGCGTAACCAGGCACCTTGTGCGGCTTGACGTTGCGGTTGAGCCAGTTGGCGAAGGCGCGGTCGTCCGGTTGCGCGGCGACGACGTCGGTATCGGCCAGCTCGCGGTAGGCGTGCGGCTGGAACCACTTGGCCACGCGGTCGAATTCTTCCTGGGTGAGGGTTTCGGGACCGTCCTTCAGGTCGGCCCATTCTTCCTCGACCTGGCGCGTGAATTCCTCGACGCCCACAGCCTTGAGCAGGATCTTGATGCGGGCCTTGTACTTGTTGTCGCGGCGGCCATGCGTGTTATACACACGCATCACGGCTTCGGTATAGGTCAGCAGGTGCCGCCACGGCAGGAACTCGCGGATCACGCTGCCCAGGATCGGGGTGCGGCCCATGCCGCCGCCGGCCATGAACTTGAAGCCGACTTCGCCGGATTCGTTGCGCACGACGGTCAGGCCGATGTCGTGCACGGCGATCGCGGCGCGGTCTTCCAGCGCGCCATTGATGGCCACCTTGAACTTGCGCGGCAAGGCCAGGAATTCTGGGTGGAACGTGCTCCACTGGCGCAGGATCTCGGCGAAGGGACGCGGATCGACGATCTCGTCGGCCGCCACACCGGCATACTCGTCGGTGGTAATGTTGCGGATGCAATTGCCCGAGGTTTGGATCGCGTGCATTTCGACCGAAGCCAGGTCGGTCAGGATGTCCGGCGTCTGCTCCAGCTCGATCCAGTTGTACTGGATGTTCTGGCGCGTGGTGAAGTGGCCGTAGCCGCGGTCGTACTTACGGGCGATATGGGCGAACATGCGCATCTGGTCCGCCGACAGCAGGCCGTACGGCACCGCGACGCGCAGCATGTAGGCGTGGCGCTGCATGTACAGGCCATTCTGCAGGCGCAGGGGCAGGAATTCCTCTTCCAGCAGCTCGCCGCTCAGGCGGCGGGCGACCTGGTCGCGATACTGGGCGATGCGCTCGCGCACGATGAGGTGGTCATAATGGTCGTAACGGTACATGTGCTGGGTCCGAATGAGGTGAGGCGGATGGTGTTCGCCCATTAAATAATGTCCCCGATCATACGGAGCTAAGCTTATATTCCAAACTACGGATAATTTATTTGCTTATATGCGTAACCCGAATAAGCATCTTAGAATGTCGTTCGTTGGCGCTTCGCTGCCTCTTTAACAACAATAATGATCAAATGAATCTCCATCAACTGCGCTTCGTGCGCGAGGCCGTCCGCCAGAACTACAATCTGACTGATGCCGCCAAGGCATTGTTTACCTCCCAGCCCGGGGTCTCGAAGGCCATCATCGAGCTGGAGGAAGAGCTTGGGGTCGACATTTTCACCCGTCACGGCAAGCGCATCCGCGGCCTGACCGAGCCGGGGCGGCTGGTGCTGCAGTCGGTCGAGCTGATCATGCAGGAGATCGACAGCCTGAAACGCATCGGCAAGGAGTATGCGGCCCACGACAGCGGCAGCTTTACCATCGCCACCACTCACACCCAGGCGCGCTACATGCTGCCGAAGGTGGTCCAGGCCTTCATGCAGAAGTATCCGAAGGTGCGCCTGTCGCTGCTGCAGGGTAATCCAAAGCAGATCGCCGACATGGTCAAGAACGACCAGGCCGACCTGGCCATCGCCACCGAATCGATCACCGCCGTCGACGGCCTGATCACCTTGCCCGCTTACCAGTGGGAGCACGTGGTAGTGGCGCCTCCGGACCACCCGCTGTTCAAGTCGCGCGCCATTTCGCTCGAGGAAATCGCCAGCTACCCCGTGATCACGTATGATGCCGCCTTCGCCGGCCGCAGCAAGATCGACCACGCCTTTGGCCTGCGCAACCTGAAGCCGGACGTGTTGCTGGAAGCGATCGACGCCGACGTGATCAAGACCTATGTCGAGCTGGGCATGGGCGTCGGCATCATCGCCGGGATGGCCTTCGACCCCGAGCGCGACCGCAACCTGCGCGCGCTGCCGGTCGGCCACCTGTTCGGCATGAACACCTCGCGCGTGGCGATCAAGCAGGGCGCGTACCTGCGCAGCTATATCTACACCTTCATCGAACTGCTGGCGCCGACGCTCAACCGCAAGATGGTCGAGTCGGCGATGCGCGGTGGGGAAAACTACGAACTGTAATGGAATCAAAGATGGACAAGAACGGCGTCATCGCCTACTACGACGGCATCGCCGCCCACTACGACAACGCCGCCGCCGGGTATTCGGAAGAGCAGCTGGAAGACCTGGACGAGTCGCGCGAGCAGCTCGCCGCCTTGCTGGCCGGCCACCGCATCCTGGAACTGGGCTGCGGCACCGGCGCCTGGACCGAAGTGCTGGCCGAAACCGCCGACTCCGTCCTGGCGCTCGATGCCAGCGAAGCCATGCTCGAGCTGGCGCGCCTGCATGGCGAAGACCTGGACAACGTCGCCTACCGCCTGGGCGACGCGCTGGACTTGCCTGACGACCTGGCCGGCGGCGACAAGTTCAGCGCCGTGTTCATGGCCGGCCTGTGGTCGCGCCTGACGCGCGACCAGCAGGAAGCGCTGCTGCTGTCGCTCAGGAAACGACTGGGCAAGGACGTGCTGCTGGTGATCTTCGACGACGCCTACGTCGAAACCGAGAGCGCCACCATCGCCCGCACCGACCTGCAGGGCAACACGCATGAATTCCAGCTCGACGCCGACGGCAATCAACACGAGCTGGTGAAGAACTACCCGACCGACAGCTATCTGCGCAAGCGCCTGGACAAGGTCGGCCGCGAGATCAAGATTGCGCGCTGGGAGTTCTACTGGGTGCTGACCTGCCGCCTGAAGTGATGCCCGGGCAGTTGCACATCTGGGTCGACGCCGACGCCTGCCCCGCCGTCATCAAGGACATCCTGTTTCGCGTGGCCGAGCGCCTGCAGCTGAACGTGACCCTGGTGGCGAACCAGCTGATGCGGGTGCCGGGTTCGCGCTTCATCCGCGCGCTGCAGGTGCCGGCCGGGCCCGACGCGGCCGACGCCGAGATCGTCGCGCGCGTCAATCCCGGCGACATCGTCGTGACCGGCGATATTCCACTCGCGGCCCTGGTGCTGGACAAGGGCGGCCTGCCGCTCAATCCCCGCGGCGAGTGGTACACCAAGGACACGATCGCCCAGCAATTGACGATGCGCGCCTTCATGGAAGAGCTGCGTGGCAGCGGCGTCGACACCGGCGGGCCGGCCGCCTTCAGCCAGGCCGATCGCCAGCACTTCGCGAATGCGCTCGACCGCCAGCTGGCGCGGTCCAGGCCGCGCGCGCCGGAGCGCCACCCCGGCGCCGCGGCGCCGGATGGCAACATGGATTGACGCGCGCACGGTGCTGTTGTGCTGTTGATAACAATGTTGTTCTTGTTATAATGGGGCAAGGGTGCACGCTCCGTTCGGGAGCGGGGCAGGATGCGCGATGGTCGGGCCGCCACGCGAAACAGTTCACGTCCATGTCAACCTGACACCGGCGTGAGCGTTGAAAGCTTGCCATGCACGCTAACGTCACACGCAAACTCCGCACCGAACCATCATCGTCAGCAACCCCGCGGGTGGCCGCATGACGCGTACCCGCTACGGCCTGCGTTCGCCCGACAGCCCCGACGGCCGCAGCGGCGCCAGCCTGCTGATCGAGCGCATGTACGCCTGGCGCGGCTACCAGGCGGCGCGGCTCGACGCCGACGACCCGCACCGCATCACGCTGACCGCGTCGGACCAGGACGAGGTGGTGGGCACCCTGACCATCGGGATCGATGCCAGCCGCGCGCTGATGGCCGACCAGATGTACAAGGAAGAACTGGACGCCTTCCGGGGCAAGGGCGCGCGCCTGGCCGAGGTGACCAAGCTGGCGTTCGACCATTCGGTCCAGTCCAAGCATGCGCTGGCCAGCGTATTCCACCTCGCCTTCATCTACGCGCGCGCGATGCACGGCTGCACCGACGCCGTCATCGAAGTCAATCCGCGCCACCGCCGTTTCTACGAGCGCATGCTCGGGTTTCGCCAGGTAGGGGGGCTGAAGGTGAATCCGCGGGTGAACGCGCCGTCGTTCCTGCTGCACGTCAGCCTGGCCTACGTGGCGCAACAGGTCGAGGCGTTCGGCGGCGCCTTCAAGCGCGGCATCGACACCGGCGAGCGCTCGTTCTACCCCTATTTTTTCTCGCCCGAAGAAGAGCGGGGCATTGCGGCCCGCCTGGTGCGATCGGAGGCAGCCTAGGCGCTGTTGATGCCGCCGCACTGGCGGCGCCATGAAAAAATGCCGGCATGGCCGTCATGACGGTAAGTTAAGGCGAAAGTCTTCTTGAGTTAGCGTAAGAACGTCGTTACTGCCACTGGCAGTAACGACTCCCCACGAAGGTGGGGACCCAATCTTGCAAGCGTTTCGGCGACGTTTGCAGAACTTGGGTCCCCGCCTGCGCGGGGACGACGCATTTGACGGCTAGATCAGCAGCTTGACTTAACGGTATTGCCGGCATGGCCGGCGTTGGATGCCCGCGCGGATCAGAACGCGTGACGCAGGCCCACCGTGAACACCGAAGGATCGGCGCCCAGCGCGGTGGCCGGCGGGGTCACGTTGTTCGACGACGCGTTGATGCCGAACACGCCGCGGCTGTTGTTGCGCAGCTGGGCGTAGGTGGTGTAGATGTTGGTGCGCTTCGACAGCGAGTAGGTGTACGACACCGAGACGGTGTTGCCCTTGGCGTCGGTGTTGTCCAGCTTCTGCTGCTGGAAGTTCAGGAAGAACTTGTTCGCGCCGACGGCGTACGAAGCGCCGATGTTGGCGTTGGTGTATTCAGGGTTGACGGCGGCGCCGGCGCCCTCCAGCTCCGCTTTCATCCAGTTACCCTTGATTTCGAACGCGCCGAAGTTGTAGCCGGCGCCAAACGCCATTTCCTTGTCGTCGCCTTCGTTCAGGCGCTCGATGGCGTGGTAGCCGGCGCCCAGGTACAGGCCGCCGTTCTTGTATTCGAGCGACACGCCCAGCAGGTCGAGCGACGGATCGGCGGTCTGCTCGCCGGTCGCGTAGGCGGCGTTGACGACGAAGCCGGACAGCGAATTCGATTTGTAATTGACCGAGTTCGACAGGCGGCGGGTCAGGCGATTGGTGCCGAACGCTGACAGGTTCGAACCGTACAGGCCCTGGCCGTTGATGTCGGTGGCGGCGGCGACGGCGGCGATCGGCGAATATTCGCGACCGACGGTCAGGGTGCCGAAATCGCCCTGCAGGCCGACCACGGCGCGGCGGCCGAAGGTCTGGGTATCGGTGGCGCCGGTGTCGAGCGACACGCCGGCTTCGATGTTGAACAGGGCTTTCAGGCCATTGCCGAGATCTTCGGTACCGCGAAAGCCCAGGCGGCTGCTCGACTGGTTGCCCGAGCTGACGGTGGTACGACGGTCTTGACCCGGCGCGTCGGTATCCTCGACCGCGATGGCAGCGTCCATCACGCCATAGATCTGGACGTTGGTCTGGGCGTGGGCGAACAGTGGCAGGGACGACAGCACGGCGGCGGCCAGGAACTTATACTTCATGAAGATCTCCAGTTTGGTTTCGACAAGATGTTGAGTGATCAATCAACTCAGATCGACAGCGATCTTATCGAGCCAATATGTCGAGTTCATGACAGTCTGACCATGTTGTTTTTACGCAATGGCGTGAACAATATCCTTTAGTGTGGGCATCCGTAGACAACGCTAGACCACGTGGCCGCTCAGCGGCAGCACGATGTCGATGCGGGTGCCGGGCGGCTCGTCGCCGGCGATGGTGATGTCGCCGTGCATGGCCCAGACCCGCTCGCGCATGCCGACCAGGCCCAGCGACTCGGCCTTTTCCATGTCCTCGGCGCGGATGCCGCGGCCGTCGTCCTGGATCGTCACCAGCAGCTCGCCATTGGTGCGATACAGATTGAGCAGCACGTTGCGGGCCTCTGCATGGCGCGCGATATTGGTCAGCGCTTCTTGCACGATGCGAAACACGGCCGTGCTAGCGGCGTCGTCCAGGCGCAGCTCGGCTTCGTCGGCCAGCAGGGTGCAGGCGATGCCGTGTCGTTCGACGAACTCGTCGCGCAAGCCCTGCAGCGCGAAATACAGGCCGCCTTCGTCCAGGGCGCGCGGGCGCAGGTTGGTGGCAATGCGGCGCAGCGAGGCGATGGCGGTCAGGAGATTGGTTTCCATGCCGGCCAGGAGGCGTGCGCTGGCATCCGGCAATTCGTCGATGCGGGCCAGCAGGGTCAGGTCCATGCGCAGCGAGGCGAGCAGCTGGCCCAGGTCGTCGTGCAGCTCGCGCGCGATGTGGGTGCGTTCTTCTTCGCGGATGCTTTGCAGGGCGGAGGACAGCTGGCGCAGCTGGTCATGCGAGCGCGCCAGCTTTTGCTGCACCAGGTGGCGCTCGGACACGTCGCGCAGGATCACCGTGAACACGGGGCGGCCGTCATGCTCGACGCTCGAAATCGAGCCCTCGATGGGAAACAGCTGGCCGCCGGTGCGGATGCCGGTGACGGCGTAGTCGGTGGCGCGCCGTCCCGCACGGCCGCCGCCGGCCGGGAAATAGTCGAGCGGCGTGCGCGCCTCTGGCGTGGGGGGCTGGACGAAGCGCGACAGCTGGGAGCCCTGCATCGCGCTGACGCTGGAACCGAACATCTGGGCTGCGGCCGGGTTGGCCAGCAGGATGGTGGTGTGCTCGTCGACCGACAGGATGGCGTCGCTGGCGCTGTGGACGATGCGCCGACTGTCGAAGCCGCGCACGCCGCGCTGCGGACCGCGGGCGCGGCGCAGGGCGGCGGCCATATTGCCGGCGCAATAGCCGCTCAGGAAGCCGGCTACCAGCACGACCGGACCGGTGCGGCGACTGCGTGCCCTGCGCTGAGGTCTCATGCGGGAAACTTAGTTAGAGGGGACGGCCGCGGACGCGGACCGGGACCTCTACATTACGCGCGGAAGAAGGGCGGGGCGTTGAGGGGAGACAAGGCGCCGGCGCGCCGGCGCGATCACATCTGCTTGAACAGGTGCAGGAAGCTGCGGCTGACCTCGAGCTTTTCCGGGCGCCCCTTGACCAGTACGAGGTGACGGCCGCGGATGTCGCGCGTCACGCCCTCGATCGCATTCACGTTGACCAGGGTCGCGCGATGGATCTGCCAGAACAGCGACGGGTCGAGCTCTTCGGCCAGGTCGCGCACCGGCTTGCGGATCAGGGCTTCGAAGCTGGACGTCTGTACGGCCGTGTATTTCTCGTCCGACCGGAAGAACAGGATGTCCTCGACCGGGATCATGCGCAGGTCCTGGCCGATGCTGGCCTGGATCCATTGCAGGTGCTTTTGCTTCGGCGCGGCGATCTTCTCGGCCAGCTGGCTCAGCATGGCCGACACGCTGTCGTTGACGCTGCCGGCGGCCTGCGGTTGCTCCAGGCGTTCCTTGAGGCGGTCGACGGTGATCTTCAGGCGGTCCGGCTCGGTCGGCTTGAGCACGTAGTCGATCGCGCCGCGCTCGAAGGCTTCCACGGCGTACTGGTCGTAGGCGGTGACGAACACGATCCGGCTGGCGTCGCCGATCTCGCGCGCCGCTTCCATGCCGGTCTTGCCCGGCATGCGGATGTCGAGGAAGGTCAGGTCGGGCTTGAGCTCGCCGACCAGCTGCACGGCTTCGTCGCCGTTCTTCGCTTCGCCGACGATCTGCAGCTCGGGCCAGGCGTCCTGCAGGCGCATGCGCAGCTGGTCGCGCATCAGTCTTTCGTCATCGGCAATTATCGCGGTAGGCATGGCGGTCTCTTCTCGGGTTTGTTATCCAATGATTATTCAATGAAACCGGGCGTCAGGCAAGCCGGGCGGTCGCATGCATCTCGGTCTTATCCTCGCGCGTCATTCTCGAGCTTTACGCTCAAGCCTGTTTCGACAACTGATAAGGCACTTCGATCGTCGCGATCACGCCGCCCGGGCTGTTGGCGCCGATGTGCAGGCGGGCGCTGTCGCCGTGCAGCAGCTTGAGGCGCTCGCGGATCGTCTGCAGCCCCAGGCCGGTGCCGTCGCTCGGCACCACGCCGAAGCCCACGCCGTCGTCGGTCACGGTCACGCGCAGCTTGCTGTCGGCCACCTCGGCCACGATCTTGAGGGTGCCGCCCTCGGGCTTGCATTCCAGGCCGTGCTTGATCGCGTTCTCGACCAGCGACTGCAGCATCATCGGCGGGAAGGCCGCGCTGCGCAGGCCGTCCGGGATCTGCCAATCGACCGTCAGGCGTTCTTCCATCCGCATCTTGAGCAGGGCCAGGTAGGCGTTCACCATGTCCACTTCGCGCCCCAGGCCGGTGAGCACCGCGTTGTCGCGCATCTGCGGCAGCACCGCGCGCAGGTACTGGATCAGGCTGCGCTGCATGGCCGACGCGCGCGGCGGGTCGACCCGGATCAGGTGCTCGACCGAGGCCAGCGTGTTGAACAGGAAGTGCGGCTCGACCTGGGCCTGCATCATCTGCATCCTGGTTTCCGACAGCTGGCGCTGCATGGCTTCGCGCTCGGCGGCGGCATTGGCGACCTGGGCCTCGGCATCGGCGCGCTTCTTGCCGCCGACCAGGGCCTTGGTGCCGAACAGGGCGAGCAGCAGTAGCAGCACGAAGTTCATGAACCAGGTCGAGGCCTGCTTGTGGTAGCGCGACACCTTTTGCTCGGCGGCGTCCTCGACCGCCGCTTCGATGGCGTTGGACAGTTCTTCGCCGATCTGGGGCGGCAGCTCGATATGGACCGAATCGTCGCCCGGGTGGATGCTGACGCCGCTGACGCCGCTGGCGGGCGGCTTGGGCGGCAGCGGCGCACGGGGCGCCGCCGGCGCATCCGGATCGGCCGGCGCCGCCGGCTCCGCAGGGTCGGCCGCGTCGGCCGGTTCCGCCGGCTCGGCCGCGCCGCTGCGGGCACGGGTGCGCGGATTGAAGCGGATGCCGCTCTCGTCGATCAGGATGCTCGCTTCGCTGCGGCGCCCGGCGTCGCGCTCGGCGCGCGCGATTTCTTCCTGGACCGGGCCGTTGAACAGTTCTTCCTGCAGGATGCCGGCGGCGGTCAGGGTCAGGCAGGCGAACAGGAGGAACTTCCACCACGAGAGCTGGGTAACCCAGGTGGCCACCGCGTCGAAGGCCCGGTAGAGCCAGGACAGGATGCCCGTCAAATAGTGTTGTATCGAACTGCGTGCTTGCATGGTCGTCAATCTCGTTTGGCCGCCAGCGCCGGAGGAAGTCGACGATGAGCGTTGGAATGATGCAACTCTAACGCGCCGGACGCATCAGGACCAGCCCCCTGCGACAGCCTGCAGGATTCGGGGAATGGACGGTGCACATGCGCTGGGAATGATCGAACTCAACAGCTACTAATTAGAAACATTGCAAGGTATGATGCTCTTCTCCGATGGCCGGGCCATGCCGGGACCAATCACAACCGACGACGAAAGGGTGTGCTAGATGTCCGCTATTCCCCACAAATTCCGCCTCGTGACCCGCAGCGATTTCGACGGCCTGGTCTGCGCCGTGCTGCTCAGGCATCTCGAACTGATCGACGACATCCTGTTCGTCCATCCCAAGGACATGCAGGACGGCAAGATCGTGATCACCGCCCGCGACATCACGACCAACCTGCCTTATGTCGCGGGCGCCCATCTGGTGTTCGACCACCACCTGTCGGAAACCATCCGCAACACCGGCCGCCGCGAGAACCACGTCATCCATCCCGATGCGCCGTCGGCGGCGCGCGTGGTGTACAACCACTACGGTGGCGCACGCACCTTCCCGGCCGCCTGGAACACCATGATGGCGGCGGTCGACAAGGGCGATTCGGCGCGTTTCACGCGCGAGGAGGTGCTCGACCCGCAAGGCTGGGACCTGCTCAATTTCTTGATGGACGCGCGCACCGGCCTCGGGCGCTTCCACGATTTCCGCATCTCGAACTACCAGCTCATGATGGACCTGATCGGCCATTGCGCCAGCCAGGACATCGACCACCTGATGGCGCTGCCGGACGTCGTCGAGCGCAGCACCCTGTACCGCGAGCACAGCGCGCGCTGCAAGGAGCAGATACGGCGCTGCGCGAAAGTCGAGGGCAACCTGGTGGTGCTCGACCTGCGGCAAGAGAGCGTGATCTATGCCGGCAACCGCTTCATCATCTATGCCCTGTTCCCCGAGACGAACATCTCGATCCACGTGCTGTGGGGCCTGAAGCAGCAGAACACCGTGTTTGCCACCGGGAAGTCGATCCTCAACCGCACCTCGAAGACGAATATCGGCGCGCTGATGCTGGAATATGGTGGAGGCGGGCACGAGAATGCCGGCACCTGCCAGGTGGACAATGAGCTGGCCGAAGAGGTGCTTGGCGCGTTGATCAAGCGCATCACCAGTGAAGGGTAGTTGACACGTCATTCCCGCGCAGGCGGGAATCCAGGTTTGCCGGCGTGTTCGCTACGGGGTGATTTACCGCTGCATACAGGCATTGGATTCCCGCCTTCGCGGGAATGACGTTCTGACGCTTCTCTCTGGCGTCCGCCGACCTAGGCCATATGCTGCCGCTGCGCCAGCAAATGCCGCGCGGCGTCGGCCGACAGCGGTTCGCTGAACCACTGGCCCTGCAACTGGTCGCAGCCGTGGGTGCGCAGGAACTCCACCTGCGCCTCGGTCTCGACCGCTTCGCCGACCACCGTGATGTCGAGGTTGCGGCCGATGTCGATCAGGGCCTTGGCCAGCGAGCCGCCGCCATGGTCGGCGATATTGTGCACCGCCACCCTCGACAGTTTGACCTGGCGCACCGACAGCTGCTGCAGGAAGGTCAGGTCGGAGATGCCGCGCCCGAACTGGTCGATCGACAGCATGGCGCCGACGTCACGCAACTGGGCGGCCAGGTCGCGGGCCAGTCCGGGATTCCTGATCAGGTCGGCCTCGGGAATTTCGATCTCGAGGGTACCGGGCGGCAGGCCGTAGCGCGACATGCGTTCGGCGATGCCGGCGATGAACGTGGGGCGGCTGTATTCGCGGTGCGACACGTTGACCGCGACCGGCAGCGCGGTATAGCCGGCATCGCGCAGCTCGCGCGCGAAGGCGCAGGCCCGGTCCAGCACCCGGTTGCCGATCTCGACGATCTGCCCGCTTTCCTCGGCCTCGGCCAGGAAGGACGCCGGCAGCATCACCCCGTGTTCGGGATGGCGCCAGCGTAGCAGCGCCTCGAAGCCGCGCACCTTGCCGCTGCGCGCGTCCATGCGCGGCTGGAACAGCAGGAACAACTGGTCGTCGTCGAGCGCGCTTTTCATGTTGCCGGCCAGGGTCGCGCGCGCCTCGCTGGCCGAGCGCATTTCGCTGGAATAGAAATGCAGGCCGCCACCGGTGCTCTTGGCCCGGTACATGGCCATGTCGGCCGCCCGCACCAGGTCGGCCGAGGTGCGGCCATCGTGCGGGAAGGCCGCCACGCCCAGGCTGGCGCCGACCGGGATTTCGCTGCCGCCGAAGGCCACCGGCATCACCAGGGCGCGGCGCACGCGTTCGACCATGCGCAGCGTGTAGCGCAGGCTGGGCTGCTCGACCAGCACCATCACGAACTCGTCGCCCGACATGCGCGCCACGGTGTCGCTGTCGCGCACGGTCGCCTGCAGGCGCCGCGCCACCATCTTCAGGACCGCGTCGCCGGCGTCGTGGCCGAAGGTGTCGTTGATGGTCTTGAAGTTGTCGAGGTCGATCAGCACGGCCGCCACCAGCGTCTGGTGGCGCTGGGCCAGGTGCAGCGCGTGGTCGAGCCGGTCCCACAGCAGCGTGCGGTTGGCCAGGCCCGTCAGGCTGTCGTGGTTGACCTCGTGTTCCAGGCGGTCGGCGCGCTCCTTGCTCGCGGTGACGTCGACCAGGATGCCGACGAAGTGGGTCACCTGGCCATTTTCGTCGTGCACCGGGGTGATGTGCAGGTCGTTCCAGAACAGTTCGCCGTTCTTGCGCAGGTTGCGCAGCACCACATGGACCGAGCGCTGCTCGTGCAGCGCCTGGCTCATGCGCCTGCGCTCGTCCTCGTCCAGCCCCGGCGCCGCCATGAAGCGCGGGTCGCGGCCGATGACCTCGTCGGCGGTGTAGCCGGTGATGCGTTCGAAGGCCGGGTTCACGTATTCGATCGGCTGGTCGGGGCTGCCGTTTCTGGCGATGATCACGCCGTTGCTGGCCGCGTCCAGGGCCCGCTTGTACAGGTTCAGCTGGCGCTCGTGCGCGCGGCGCTTGGCGATGTCGATACCCATGCCGAACAGGTACTGGCCGCCGTCGCAGTCGATGCGGGCGCCGCGCAGCAGGGCAGGGGTGACGCGTCCGCTGCGCGAGACGTAGTCGACTTCCATCTCGAGTTCGATATTTTCGTCGAACATGCGGCGCAGCTTGTCGGCGAATTCGGCCCGGTCGCTCACGTCGAGCATCTCGAACGCATTGGCCGTCGCCAGTTCTTCCGGCATCATTTCACAAACGCGCTCGAGGTTGTGGTTCCACATCAGCACGCGGCCTTTGCGGTCCAGGATGTAGAAGGTGCCCGGCAACAGGTCGACCACGTCCTTGAGCGCGGTGGCGCCGAGGCGTTCGGCATCGGGCAGGGCGTGGGCTGCCGGAATGACGTTGACGTGGTAGCCGCGTGCGGCGCCGCTCGCATCGCGCTGGGCCGTGAGCGTGATGCTGGCCGCGCGCCCCGCCCGCAACGCGAGCTCGGCGGCGCCGGCCTCGCGCAGCTCGGGCTAGGGCGCCGCGCCCAGCAACCTGGAGGCCTGGCGGCCGAGGGCATCCCCCGCCGCCAGGCCGAACAGCGCGGCGCACTGGGGTGACCAGGTGATGATCGTCCCTGCCTCATCAGCCAGGAAGCTGACTTGCTCGGAGGGGTCGAACGCTGACATGTCGGGCCGCCTTTCTCGCTTGCGCGCACGTGCCGCTGCGGCCCGCGCTTGCGTGAAGCCAGCTTACACCTGTTCCGAAATGACTTGGCAAACGTTACGAGCCATGCACGACGGCGCGTGGCGCCAGGCGCCATGGATGCGTGTAGACCACGTGGCGGCCGCCGCGCACGAAGCCGGCCAGGGTCAGTCCCGCGCGGTCCGCCAGCCGCACCGCCATCGCGGTCGGGGCCGAGATGGCGGCCAGCAGGCCCATGCCGGCGCGCGCCGCCTTCTGCACCATCTCGAAGCTGGCGCGGCTGGTGACGAGCGCACAGCCGCCGCCGGCATCGATGCCGGCGCGCGCCAGTGCCCCGACCAGCTTGTCGAGGGCGTTGTGGCGGCCCACGTCCTCGCGCACCAGCAGCAGGCGGCCGTCGCGGTCGGCCCAGCCGGCCGCATGCATGGCGCCGGTGGCCTGGTGCAGGCGCTGCCGGCCGGCCATGGCGGCCATGGCGCGCTGCAGCGCTTCCGGCGCGAACGAATCGCCCGCATCGCGGGCGTCGCCGGCGCGCGCGGCGCACGCGTCGGGCGGCTGGCGCTCGTCCGGCGCCGTCTCGCGTTCGAACCAGGCCAGGCTGTCGATGCCGCACAGGCCGCAGCCGGTCTTGCCGAGGCGTGCGCGCCGCGTCCCCTTCAGGCGCGCCATGGCGCCGGGGGCGATGTCGATGGCCAGCGCGATGCCGTGCGGGCCGGCCTCGGCCTCAACGCCGCGCACGTCGCGCGCCGAGCGGACGATGCGTTCGGACAGCGAGAAGCCGACGGCGAAGTCCTCGAGGTCTTGCGGAGACGCCAGCATCACGGCGTGGCTGATGCCGTTGTAGACCAGGGCCACCGGCACTTCCTCGGCCAGCAGTTCGCTTCCGTCTTCGTGCCGGCCGTCGCGCCAGCTTGTCGCCGGCACGCTGCTGGCAGGCGCGAATGCGGCATCGTCGGCCCCGGCAAGCGGCGCGCGCGCGTTCATGGCGTCGTCGCGGCGGCGCTGCGCTCGAGCAGCACGTCGATTGCCTTGGCCGCCGGCACCTTGCTTTCCTTGGCGTGATGCCACAGCGGAATCAAGGGATTGCACTCCGGGTAGTAGCCGGCGATGCAGCCGGGCGGCACGTCGTAGGGCACGATCTGCAGGCCGTCGACGCGGCGCTCGACGCCGTCGTCGGCGGCCGTGCGCAAGTCCACCAGGTCGCCCTGGCGCAACCCAAGGCGCGCCATGTCGGCCTCGCTCATGAACAGGACCATGCGGCTGCCGTGCACGCCGCGGAAACGGTCGTCATTACTGTAGATCGTGGTGTTGAACTGGCCGTCGCTGCGGATCGTGAACAGGCGCAGGACCCCGGCGCCGCCGTCCATGTCCGGATTGCCGGGCAGTTCGTCCGGCGCCGTGAATTCGGCCTTGCCGCTCCCGGTCTTCCAGATCCGTTCGGCCGCGCCGAGCGGCTTGCGAAAGCCCCCGGGCGTCCACATGCGCTCGTTGAAGTCGTGGAAGATCTCGGGATAGGTCGTGGCGATGGCGTCGCGGATCGTGGCGTAGTCGGCCACCCAGGCATCCCAGTCGACGCGCGGGTTCGGGTCGAGCGTGGCCTTGGCGATGCCGGCCACGATGGCCGGTTCGGACAGCAGGGTCGAGGCGGCCGGCTCGGCCATGCCGCGCGAGCCGTGCATGCACGAGGTGCTGTCCTCGACCGTCACGGCCTGCGCGCCCGAGCGCTGGCGGTCGATCTCGATCCGGCCCAGGCAGGGCAGCAGATACGCGGCTTTGCCGTGGATGACGTGATTGCGATTGAGCTTGGTGGCGACCTGCACCGTCAGCGGCAGTTCACGCCAGGCCGCTTCCATCAGGCGGGTTTCCGGCACCGCGCGCAGGAAGTTGCCGCCCAGGCCGATGAAGGCTTGCAGTTCGTGCTTGAGGATCGCGTCGCAGGCGTCGACCGTGGTCAATCCCTCGTCGCGCGGCGGCTCGAAACCGTACTGTTCCTTGAGTCGATCCAGCGGGGCGAGTTCGGGCTTTTCGGTGATGCCGACCGTGCGCTGGCCCTGCACGTTGGAGTGGCCGCGCACCGGGCAGATGCCGGCCCCCGGCTTGCCGATATTGCCGCGCAGCAGCAGCAAGTTGACCAGCATGGTCACGTTCTGCACGCCGTTGCGGTGCTGGGTCAGGCCCATGCCGTACACGCCCATCGCGGCGCCGGCCTTGCAATAGACCTCGGCCGCCTCTTCGAGCGCGGCGCGCGGCAGGCCCGATTCGCGCTCGATCGCGTCCCAGGCGCAGGCGCGCACGGCGCGCTCGAATTCCTCGAAGCCATGGGTGTGCTCCTGGATGAAGGCGACGTCGATCACGCGCTGCGCGCCGGCCGCCCTGGCGACGTCGTCGAACGCGAAGACGGCCTTGGACATGCCCATGATGGCGGCGGTGTCGCCGCCCGGCCTGACCTGGTGGTACTGGGTGCTGATCGCGGTCTCGTGCCCGGTCAGCATCTCGAACGGCGATTGCGGATTGGTGAAGCTCACCAGGCCGCGCTCGCGCAAGGGGTTGAAGGTGATGATCGGCACGTCGCGCCCGCGCGCTTCCTGCAGCTGGTGCAGCATGCGCGGGCTGTTCACGCCCACGTTCTGGCCGAAGAACAGGATGCAGTCGGTGTGCTTGAAGTCGTTCAGCCCCACCGTGCCCACGCCGACCCCGATGGTCTTTTGCAGGCCGACCGAGGTGCTCTCGTGGCACATGTTCGAGCTGTCCGGCAGGTTGTTGTTGCCGTACATGCGCGCCAGCAACTGGTACATGTACGCGGTCTCCAGCGAGGCGCGGCCCGAGGCATAGAACACCACCTTGCTGCGCTCGCAGGCGCGCAACCGGGCGCCGATCTCGGCGAACGCCACCTCCCAGTCGACCGGGCGGTATTTGTCGCTGGCAGGGTCGTAGCGCAGCGGCGCCGTCAGGCGGCCGTGGTCTTCCAGCGCGTGGTCGCTCCAGCTTTCCAGTTCGGTGAGCGTATGGCGCTCGAAGAATTCCGGTCCGATCGCCTTGCTCGTGGTTTCCCAGGCGGTGGCCTTGGCGCCGCTGGAACAGAACTCGAAAGGATGCGGGTCGGCCGGCTTGGCCCAGGCGCAGCTGACGCAGGCATAGCCGTCGGGCTTGTTCTGCTTGAGCAACAGGCGCGCGTCCTTCAGCACCACGTTCTGGCCGGTCAGGGCTTTCTTGACGTCGTCCACCGAGCCCCAGCCGCCGGCAGGCATGGTGGCGGGTTCGACGCGGACGGGTTTGTGTTGCTGGCTCATCGGGCTCTCCCTGCTGGTGGAGGGTCTACCGTAGCTTCCACGCCACCGGCTTTTCGGTGCGTCCGCGCACATTGACAGGGAATCATGAACAAATCACGGGTCATTCCGAGGGCGGCAGGCGTCGGTGATGCGCTACCTGTCATCCGTCATTAGTGAAATACCTATGATCACAATAAAAATAATTCATTTCATAAACGTCATACTCATCTATAAGCTACCTATCTCTACATTAACTTAAATAGGTTTTGACTATGAGCTACGCCTTACCTTCTGCCGGGCGCCTGGCCCTGTGCGCATTGACGTTGTCGGCCGGGGCCATGGCCCTGGCACAGGGTGCTTACGCCCAGACGCTGACCAAGGACAATGGCGCCCCGGTTGGCGACAACCAGAACAGCCAGACCGCCGGCCCTGGTGGTCCGACCCTGCTGCAGGACGTGCATCTGATCCAGAAGCTGCAGCGCTTCGACCGCGAGCGCATCCCGGAACGCGTGGTGCACGCGACCGGCACCGGCGCCCACGGCAGCTTCGTCGTCACCGACGACTTGTCCGACCTGACCCGCGCCAAGATGTTCAAGCGCGATACCGTGACCCCGGTGTTCGTGCGCTTCTCGACCGTGATCCCGAGCCGCTCAGGCGCGGAAACCGCGCGCGATCCGCGCGGCTTCGCCACCAAGTTCTATACCCAGGAAGGCAACTGGGACCTGGTCGGCAACAACCTGCCGATCTTCTTCATCCGCGACGCGATCAAGTTCCCGGACATGATCCACGCGCTGAAACCGGACCCGGTCACCAATGTGCAGGAGCCGGAACGCGTGTTCGACTTCTTCTCGCACATTCCCGAGTCGACCGCCATGCTGACCCGCGTGTATTCGAACTACGGCACGCCGGCCAACTACCGCCAGATGGACGGCAGCAGCGTGCATGCGCTCAAGCTGGTCAATGCCAAGGGCGAGTATGTGTACGCCAAGTTCGCCTGGAAAACGAAGCAGGGCGAGCGCAACCTGCGTCCGCATGAGATCCCGCTGGTGCAGGGCAAGAGCACGTCGCACGCCACCGTCGACCTGTACGAGTCGATCAAGGCCGGCAAGTTCCCGCGCTGGGACCTGACCGTGCAGGTGCTCAAGCCGCAAGACCTGGACAAGTTCGACTTCGATCCACTGGATGCGACCAAGATCTGGCCTGGCATCCCGGAGCGCAAGGTCGGCACCATGACCCTGGACCGCGTGCCTGACAACTTCTTCGAAGCAACCGAGCAAGTCGCGCTGGCGCCGGGCAACCTGGTCCCGGGCATCGAGCCGTCGGAAGACCGCATGCTGCAGGGCCGCCTGTTCTCGTACATCGACACCCAGCACCACCGCCTCGGCGCGAACTTCCAGTCGCTGCCGATCAACAAGCCGCTGGTGCCGGTGCGTAACCACCAGCAAGATGGCCAGGGCAATATCGATGGTCGCAAGGGCAGCGTGAACTACCAGCCAAGCCGCCTGGCGCCGCTGGTCGAGGATCCGAACGCACGCTCGAGCAACCTGCCGCTGACCGGCACCACCCAGCAGCAGCGCATCGCCAAGACGCTCAACTTCCGCCAGGCCGGCGAGTTCTACCGCTCGCTGAGCAGCCAGGATCGTGACGACCTGATCGCCAACCTGTCGGGCGACCTGAAGCGTGTGCAGAACGTCGAGACCCGCGAGACCATGCTGTCGCACTTCTGGAAGGCGGACGCCGACTACGGCAAGCGCCTGGTGAAGGCGGTGGGCGGCGATGCGGCGAAGATCGCAGCACTGGCCGCGCAACTGAAGGAGTAATGGAATAGCACCGCGCCGCACGGAGCAGGTGACGGCGTGGTGCCGGTAAGCCGTAACGACAAGCGCATAACAAAAAGCCACGGCAATGCCGTGGCTTTTTGCATGGGAAAGGAACGTCGGGCGGACGGGTCTTTCGTCCACGCGTCCAGTCTATTGCGCTCTCTGGTGTTCGCGCGACCTCGCGCTTGCGCCGGCTGAACGCGTAGGCGGCGAGTCGCCCACGTTACGGTTGTATGCAGGGCAAAAAAAAAGCCACGGCAATACCGTGGCTCGCGTCGATACAAAAGAGTGGCTTACGCGGCAGCGACTTCCTGCTTCACCGGCAGCGCGATCTCGTTGTTCGTGCTGAACTGGTAATCCTTGAACACGTGTTCCGCGCTCAGGATCTGGTAGTTGCCGTCGGCCAGCAGATGCGTGGTGTCCTTCAGGCGGTAGGTGTAGTGGCCGCAGGTCCAGCAATTGAAGTTGCGCATGTGCGTGCACAGGCAGGTCTTGTCCATCACCGAGACCTTCTTCTGGTCCGGATGGGCCTGCACCTCGCGGTTGTACGAATTGATATAGGCGCAGTTGCCGGTGGCGTCGAGCAGGTAGCCGTAGGATTCGCAGCCGGGACGGATGCCGGAGCCGATCGCCGGCGTGTTCTTGAGCATGCGCATCGGATAGCCGGTCGGCGACACGCCGTTGACTTCGATGTCGTCTTCGTTGGCGCGGAAGTATTCCTGCTTGACGTTGTCCGGCAGGCCGCATTCGTGGGTGACGGTGAAGCGGGTCGCCACCTGCACGCCGCCCGCGCCTTTTTCCAGGAAGCCGGCCGCATCGGAGCCGGTAAATACGCCACCGGCGGCGATCACCGGGATGCCCAGTTGCTCGGCCTGCATGAAGGCGAGCACCTCGTCCATGATCGTGTGCAGGTCGTACTGCTTCCAGTCGTCGAGACCGAAGCCCAGGTGGCCGCCGGCCAGCGGGCCTTCGACGATGACGAAGTCGGGCTTGCGGTCCAGGCGCGAAACTTTCTTGAGGAACAGCTGCAGCGCGCGCACCGACGATACGATGATGCCCAGGTGGGCGTCGCGGAAGCGCGGGTGGTCCTTGATCAGCTCGAACGAACCCAGGTGCAGGCCGGCCGACAGGGTGATGCCGTCGATGCCGGCGTCCAGCGCCGAGGCCAGGCGCACGCGCAGGGTGTCCTTCGGCGCGTTCATGGTCAGCTTTTCCATGCAATTGACGTAGATAAGGCCATCGCCTTTCTTCGCTTCCATGGTCGCGCCGACGTGGCGACGGGTCGCCTCGGCCAGGTGATCCAGGTCGAACTGGACCACCGCCTTGTTCATGTTGTTGATGTTGAACTTGTAGGTCTTCGTCTTGTCTTTAACGAAGGTGGTGTCGAACTTGCGGTCGGACACGTCCTGGGACATGGCGTCGGAGATATGACCGATGCCGCCGAGGCGGGCCGCTTCCAGGGCCAACTCGGACGTCGAAATGTCCACGCCCATTCCGCCGATCATGATGGGCACATATTCCTTGTTGCCCATACGCAGGCGGAAATCATCAACACGTTTCATTGCTATCCTTAGACTACCTAATCTGCCCGGGGTTGCGGCGGCGCGCAACGTCGTAGGAAATGCGCACGAATTCGCACGCGCCATTCTACTCTAAGCGGGCAAGGCGCCGCGAAACATGTCCGCGCGCGCGTTGCTCTCAAGCCGGGCATGCCGGCCACATGCGACTCAATCGTGAAAATCAGTCGCGGAAATTATTGAACGCCAGCGGCAGGTCTTGCACGTCCTTGCGCAGCATCGCCATCGCCGTCTGCAGGTCGTCGCGCTTGGCGCCGGTGATGCGCACCGATTCGCCCTGGATGCTGGCCTGCACCTTCATCTTGCTTTCCTTGACCAGCTTGGTGATCTTTTTCGCGTCTTCGGTCTCGATGCCGTTACGCACCTTGATCACCTGCTTGACCTTGTCGCCGCCGATCTTCTCGACTTTGCCTTCGTCAAGGAAACGCACGTCGACCTTGCGCTTCGACATCTTGTTGATGAGCACGTCCTTGACCTGGCTGAGCTGGAAATCGGAATCGGCGAGCAGGGTCAGTTCGCGCTCTTTTTGTTCGACATTGGCCGAGCTGCCCTTGAAGTCGAAACGGGTCGTGATTTCCTTGTTCGATTGCTCGACCGCGTTCTTGACTTCGACCATGTCTGCTTCGCAGACGACATCAAACGATGGCATGGAGTGTCCTTTTTTGATAAAGCTTTAGATGAATCCCTCTATTTTAGCGGACAACGGCCCGGATCGCGACCGTTTTGCCAGCCTGGAAAGTCGGGAGTGCGCGAACCACTATAATGAAACGACATTTTCTACCCCGACCGTCATGCATCCAGACCTGCTCATCGTCCACGACCAGCCGCTCGCCGGCCTGAATACCTTCCGCATTCCCGCCACGGCCCGCCACTACCTGCGCGTCACCGGCGCCGGGCAACTGGCGGCGGTACGCGCCGATCCCGCGCTCGCCCAACTGCCGCGCCTGGTGCTGGGCGGCGGCAGCAACCTGTTGTTCACCCGGGACTTCGACGGGCTGGTGCTGCACATGGCGGGCCAGGGGAGGGAGATCCTGGGCGAGCAGGATGGCAAAGTGCTGGTGCGCGCCCAGGCCGGAGAAAACTGGCATGCCTTCGTGCAGTACACGCTGGAGCAGGGCCTGGGCGGGCTGGAAAACCTGTCCCTGATCCCCGGCACGGTGGGCGCCGCGCCCATCCAGAACGTGGGGGCGTACGGCGTCGAAACCAAGGACGTGTTCCACAGCCTGACGGCCTACGACATGGCCAGCGGAGCGTTGCGCACGCTGGACGCCGCCGCCTGTCGTTTCGGCTACCGCGACAGCATTTTCAAGCACGCCGAAGGGCGCGACCTCATCGTGCTGGACGTCACCTTCGCCCTGCCGGCGGCCTGGCGGCCGAACCTGCGCTATGCCGAGCTGGCCAACGCGGTGCAGGAAGCGACGCCGGCGGCGCCGACGCCGCGCGACATCGGCGCCATCGTGGAGGCGATCCGCCGCCGCAAGTTGCCCGATCCGCTCGACATCGGCAATGCCGGCAGCTTCTTCAAGAACCCGGTGGTGTCGAACGAAGCATGCCGGCGCCTGCTTGAAATGTATCCGAACCTCGTCCACCATGCCCAGCCGGACGGCAGCGAAAAGCTGGCCGCGGGCTGGCTCATCGACCAGTGCGGCTGGAAAGGAAAGCATATCGGCCCGGCCGGTGTTTACCACAAGCAGGCCCTGGTCCTGGTCAACCTGGGCGGCGCGACGGGGACCGACGTGGTGCGCCTGGCCCAGGCCATCCAGTCCGACGTGGCGGCCCGCTACGGCGTGGCGCTGGAACCCGAACCCGTATTCATTTGAGGACGTATTCATAGATAAGGACTACAGCATGAAGAAGGCAATCGTCACCGGCCACACCCGCGGCCTCGGCGCCGCGATCGCGGCCGACCTGCAGGCGCGCGGGATCGCCGTGCTGGGCCTGGCGCGCGCACGCTCGCCACTGGCCGGCATCGAACAGATCGCGCTCGACCTGGCCGATCCGGCCGCCTTGCAAGCCTGGCTCGCAGGCGCCGCGCTGCGCGATTTTCTCCACGACGCGGACGAAGCGCTGTTGGTGAACAATGCCGGCGTCGTCACGCCGGTCGGCCCGCTTGCCGCGCAGGACCCGGCAGAGGTGCTGCGCGCCGTGTCGCTCAACGTCGGGGCGCCGCTGGCGCTGGCCGCCGCCTTCGTGCGGGCCGCGCCACAGGCCCGGCGGCGCATCCTGCACGTGTCGAGCGGGGCGGCGCGCAACGCCTATCCCGGCTGGGCCGTGTACTGCGCGACCAAGGCGGCGCTCGACCAGCATGCGCGCGCGGTGCTGCTCGATGGCGACGTGGGCGTGCGCGCCTGCAGCCTGGCGCCGGGCGTGATCGACACCGATATGCAGGCCGCGATCCGCGCCACGCCGGATGCCGATTTCCCGATGCGCGAGCGCTTCGTGGCGCTGAAGGAGGGCGGCGCGCTCGATTCGCCCGCGGCCTGCGCGCAGAAGCTGGTCGACTACCTGCTGGCGCCGGGCTTCGGCAGCGAACCGGTCGACGATTTGCGGACTTGATCGACATGCCCGTTGACAGCCGTGCGACGTTTGTCGCATCATTGCGTCCATCGTCGCATGATGGAGTTGTCCCATGGCTGTCCCCTCGATCTCCGAACTGAGCCTGCTCAAAGCCCTGTGGCGCCGGCAGCCGCTGAGCGCCCGCGAAATCCACGACGCCGTGGCCGGGGAACTGGCGTGGTCGTATTCGTCGACCCGCAAGACGCTCGAACGCATGCTCGAGAAGAAGATGGTGCGCCAGGAGCTGCGCCATGGCGTGCAGGTGTACGAGGCGGTGAGCGACAAGGTCGACACCCTGGCCGCCTTCGCCCATGATTTCGGCCGGCGCGTGATGGAGATCGACACGCCGCTGCCCGTCAATATGTTCACCGGCAGCAAGCTGGTCGACGACGCCGAACTGGCGCGCCTGGAGCAGCTGCTCAACGACTGGCCCGATGACCAGGATGGCGCTCCATGAACGCGCTCGACCAGCTCGCCATCCGCTTCCTGTTCGCCAGCGCCGGCTGCGTGGCGGCCGGGCTGGCGGTATGGGGCGCGGCCTGGCTGGCGCGGCGTGCGCTGCCGGCGCTGGCCATGCAGCGCTCGACCTGGCTGCTGGGGCAGGCCGCGATCGCGGCCACCTTCCTGCTGCTGCTCGCGCCGCCGGCGCAGCAGGCGCCGATGCACCCGGTGTTCGAAGTCGACGTGAGCGCGGCGGCGATGCCGGCCGCGCTCGCGCAGTCCGGCCTCGCCGCCGGCGTGCCGGCCTCCATCGTGGATCAGCGCTCGTGGCTCGCGTGGCTGGCCTGGGCCTGGGCGTCGGCCTATGCCTGCGGCCTGGCCTGGATGCTCGGCCGGCTGTGGCGCGGCCAGCGCACCGTGCATCGGCTGCTGCGCCATGGGACGCCCCAGGCGCATCCGGCGTACCCAGCCGTCGTTGAAGTCGACGCCCCGATCCCACCCATGCTGGTCGGCCCCTTCAGGCCACGCCTGCTGCTGCCGCGGGGCTTGCGCGACATCGATCCGCTGCAGCGCGAGCTGATCGTGGCCCACGAGCTGACGCACTGGCGCCGCGGCGACCTGTGGTGGCTGACGGTGGGCGCCGCGCTGCAGGCGCTGTGCTGGTTCAATCCCGCCATGCGCCTGTTGCGCGACCGACTCGCCTGGGCGCAGGAACTCGGGTGCGACCGCGACGTGCTGCGCGGCCGGCCGCCGTTCGAGCGCCGCGCCTACGCCGCCGCCCTGGTCGCGCAGCTGCGCCTGCAGCACCATGCGCACCGTGGCATGAGGGGCGCCCTGGCGTTCGGCGGCGTCACCCCCGATACGCTGGCGGCCCGGGTAGAACTGATCCGCACGCCCGGCGCGGCGCGGCACGCGGCCTGGGCCCGCGGCGCGGGCTTCGCGACCCTGGCGCTGGCCTTCGGCGGCAACCTGGCGCTGCAGCCGGCGCTGGCCTGGAGCGGCCAGCCGGCCAGGCTCGATTGCACCCTGATGCTGGACGCCGCGAGCGGCGCGCCCCTGGTCGAGCAGGGCGATTGCGACGTGCGCGCCACGCCGGCCTCCACCTTCAATATCGCGGTCAGCCTGGCCGGCTATGACGCCGGCATCCTGGCCGACGCCCGCACCCCGGCGCTGCCGTTCAAGCCAGGCTATATCGACTGGTTGCCGGCCTGGCGCACCACCACCGACCCGACCAGCTGGATCCGCAACTCGACCGTGTGGTATGCGCAGCAGGTCACGACGCGCCTCGGGCTGGAAGGCCTGCAGTCGTACATGGAGCGCTTTGATTACGGCAACCGGGACCTGTCGGGCGGCGTCGCCGCTGCCTGGATCGGTTCTTCGCTGCAGATTTCGGCGCAGGAGCAGGCGGCCTTCCTGCGCAGGATCGTCAACCGCGAGCTGGGCTTGACGCCGCACGCCTACGACATGACGCAGACGCTGTTGCGGCTGCCCGCGCTGCCGAACGGCTGGGACGTGTACGCCAAGACCGGCACCGCCGTGCTGGAGCCGCCCACGGGCGCGCAAGATCCGCCGCGTTGCTATGGCTGGTTCGTCGGCTGGGCCAGCAAGGATGGCCGCACGATCGTGTTCGCGCGCCTGACCCTCGACCGGCAGCACCCGCAGCGCGCGGCCGGACCGCTATTGAAAGAAGCCTTCCTGCGCGAACTGCCGGCACGGCTGGACGCGCTCTGACCCCACCCTGAGGAACACTTCATGAAGATCACAAGCCTGGCCTTGGCCGCGGCGGGACTCGTTGCGTGCATGCCGTTCGCATCCGCCGGCGGCTGGAACACGCCGCAGGAACCGTTCGACCTGTCGAGCGACAGCTATTACGTCGGCACGCGCGGCCTGAGTTCGGTCCTGATCACGTCGAAGCAGGGCCACATCCTGATCGACGGCGCGAGTCCGGGCGCGGCCAGCCAGATCGCGGCCAACGTCCGCAAGCTCGGTTTCAAGGTCGAGGACATCCGCATCATCCTCAATTCGCACGAGCACGTCGACCACGCGGGCGGCATTGCCGAGCTGCAGCAGCTGTCCGGCGCCGAGGTCAGGGCCACGCCGGCCGCGGCGCCGGTCCTGCGTTCCGGCAAAGCCAGTCGCGGCGATCCACAATATGCCAGCCTGCTCGAACTCGACATGGCGGCGGTCGCCAAGGTCGGCGTCGTGCGCGACGGCGAGACGGTCAGGGTCGGCCCGCTGGCCGTCACCCTGCATGCGACGCCCGGCCACACGCAGGGCGGCTCGACCTGGACCTGGGCATCGAACGATGGCGGCAAGCGCCTGAACATGGTGTACGCCGACAGCCTGAACGCCATCGGCGCCGGGGCCTTCCGCTACAGCGGCGACCCGGCCTATCCGAACGCGCGCAGCGATATCGAGCGCTCGATCGCGACCGTCGCGGCGCTGCCGTGCGACGTGCTGGTCTCGGCGCACCCGGAAGGCAGCGACTTGTGGCGGCGCCACGCTCGGCAACGCGGCCTTCGTCGACAGGGCCGCCTGCCGCGCCTACGCCGACAAGGGCCGCGCGCAGTTGGCGAAGACGCTGGCGACGGAAGCGAAGACGCCGGCCATCGTCTGGCGCGACGACGCCAGGATTACCGAGATGTTCGACCAGGCGGGCGTGACCGGCACCTTCGTCGTGCACGACGTCGCCGCCAACGTCTACACCGGGCATGACCGCCAGCGCGCCGCCGTGCGCTACGTCCCGGCGTCGACCTACAAGATTCCCAATTCGCTGATCGGCCTGGCCACCGGCGCCGTGTCCAGCGTCGACGACGTGCTGCCCTATGGCGGTGGGCCGACCTACCTGCCGCAATGGGCCAGGGACATGCCGCTGCGCGAGGCGATCAGGGTGTCGAACGTCCCGGTGTACAAGGAGCTGGCGCGCCGCATCGGCATGGCGCGCATGCGCGAAGGCCTGCGCCGGCTCGACTACGGCAATATGGAGACAGGTTCGGTCATCGACGCCTTCTGGCTGGACGGGCCATTGAAGATCAGCGCGCTCGAGCAGACCCGCTTCCTGGGCCGGCTGGCGCAGGGCAAGCTGCCGTTCCCGAAAGCCGCGCTGGCGGCGGTGCGCGAGATCGTGCGCCAGGAGGACAACCCGAATCTGTACGCCAAGACCGGCTGGTACATGCCCGACGACCGCAATAACCAGATCGGGTGGTGGGTCGGCTGGGTCGAGAAAGAGGGCAACGTGTATGCGTTCGCCCTGAACGTCGATATTACCGACGAGGCCGCGGCCGCCAGTCGGGTGCCGCTCGGGAAGGCGGCCCTGCAGTCGTTGGGGTTGTTGTAGACCTTCCTAGCCACATATCGAGGCGTACAGGTCGTGCCAGGCCGGGTTGGTGGACTGGATCAGGTTGATTTTCCAGTCGCGGTTCCAGCGCTTGAGCTGTTTTTCGCGCAGGATGGCTTGGGTGATGTCGGTGTGGATTTCGTACCAGACGAGGCGTTTGACGTTGTACCGATTCGTGAAGCTGGCTACTGCGGCTTCCCGATGCTGCCATACGCGTTTGATGAGGTCGGAGGTGACGCCGATATAGAGCGTGCCGTAGGGGCGGCTGGCCAGGATATAGACGTAGGAAGGTTTGTCCATGCGAGCAGCCTGCGCTGGATGGCGTGGAATGGGATTGTGGCGACTCAAGGAAACTTGGGTTCCCGCCTTCGCGGGAACGACGTGCTCCGTTGCGTGGCCGGAGTCGTGCCGTGAAGGCGCCACGATCAGCCTCAACGTCGTTCCCGCGCAGGCGGGAACCCAAGTTCGCACGCGCACCACGATCAGCCTCAATGTCGTTCCCGCGCAGGCGGGAACCCAAGTTCGCACGCACACCACGATCAGCCTCAATGTCGTTCCCGCGCAGGCGGGAACCCAAGTTCGCGCGCACACCGCCCCCGCCAACGACCATCCAGGCCATCACGTCACGCCCCCGATCACTCCCAACCCATGCCGCTCACGCGCCGCATTACACTTGGTATCTCCGATCTGGACCTCCCGGCATGCCGACGGCCGCTGCGCATACACGCCGCAAGCCATCGGTCCTGCATCGCCCGTTGCCAGGGCGACGCAGTAGGGGCGGGACGCATTGGTGCCCTTCATGCACGCGATATGCGGCGTGACCTGTTCGGTCATGGCGTCGGGCAGCCCGAGGTCGAGGGCTTCGGCCCAGTAGAAGGACACGCGGTAGCTCTTGCAACACGCTCCGCAGCTCAGGCAGGCAGGGACGTCGTCGGCGCTCATGGTGGCCAATTCTAGCGCGGACGCGGGACGAAAAAAAGCCGCCCGAAGGCGGCTTTCCGATCGGTTCGACACCGGCTGCGAAGCCGGTTCCGTCAGCCCTTGTTGGTCACCTTATTGGTCACCTTGCTGGCCGCCTTATTGGCCGCGCTTGGCGCGCGCCTTGGCCGCGATCCGCATGCGCAGCGCGTTGAGCTTGATGAAGCCGCCCGCATCCGCCTGGTTGTAGGCGCCGCCGTCTTCGTCGAAGGTGGCGATGTTCATGTCGAACAGCGAATCGGTCTTCGAATCGCGCGACACGACGATCACATTGCCCTTGTACAGCTTGATGCGCACCCAGCCGTTCACGGTCTGCTGGGTGTGGTCGATCAGGGTCTGCAGCGCGACGCGTTCCGGCGCCCACCAGTAGCCGTTATAGATCATGCTGGCGTAGCGCGGCATCAGGTCGTCCTTCAGGTGCGCCACTTCGCGGTCCAGCGTGATCGATTCGATCGCGCGGTGCGCGCGCAGCATGATGGTGCCGCCCGGGGTTTCGTAGCAGCCGCGCGACTTCATGCCGACGTAGCGGTTTTCCACCAGGTCCAGGCGGCCGATGCCGTGCTTGCCGCCCAGGCGGTTCAGCTCGGTCAGGACGGCGGCCGGCGACAGGCGCTTGCCGTTCAGGCCGACGATGTCGCCCTTTTCGTATTCGATGTCCAGGTACTCGGCTTCGTCCGGTGCCGCTTCGGGCGACACGGTCCAGCGCCACATCGATTCCTCGGCTTCGGCGCTCGGGTTTTCCAGATGCCGGCCTTCGAAACTGATGTGCAGCAGGTTGGCGTCCATCGAGTACGGCGCGCCGCCGTTCTTGTGCTTCATGTCGACCGCGATGCCGGCGTCTTCCGCGTACTTCAGCAGCTTTTCGCGCGACAGCAGGTCCCATTCGCGCCATGGCGCGATGATCTTGACGTCGGGTTTCAGCGCATAGGCGCCCAGCTCGAAGCGCACCTGGTCGTTGCCCTTGCCGGTCGCGCCGTGCGAGACGGCGTCGGCGCCGGTCTCGTTGGCGATCTCGATCAGGCGCTTGGCGATCAGCGGACGCGCGATCGAGGTGCCCAGCAGGTATTCGCCTTCGTAGACGGTGTTGGCGCGGAACATCGGGAACACGAAGTCGCGCACGAACTCCTCGCGCACGTCGTCGATGTAGATGTTTTCCGGCTTGATGCCGAACTTCAGCGCCTTGGCGCGCGCCGGTTCCAGTTCCTCACCCTGGCCGAGGTCGGCGGTAAAGGTGACGATTTCGCAGTTGTAATGATCCTGCAGCCATTTCAGGATGACGGAGGTGTCGAGACCGCCGGAATAGGCAAGGACTACTTTCTTGATGTCGCTCATGGGAGTTCCAGTGATGGAGGGATAGTAGGGGAGGTATGGTCAGCTGGCGCGCAAATTCATCCTGCCATTACAACAGGATGAATGGCCAACGATCAAGCTTCAGGCGTAAAAATCAATCTTCGATACGACCGAGCAGCAGGTACTCGATCAGGGCTTTTTGCACGTGCAGGCGGTTCTCGGCTTCGTCCCAGACCACCGATTGCGGGCCGTCGATGACGCCGGCCGAGACTTCCTCGCCGCGGTGCGCGGGCAGGCAGTGCATGAACAGGGCGTCGCTGGCCGCGCGCGCCATCTTGGCTTCGTCGACGATGAAGCCGTCGAAGGCTTTCAGGCGCTCCGCGTTTTCCTTCTCGTAGCCCATGCTGGTCCAGACGTCGGTAGTGACCAGGTGGGCGCCCTGGCAGGCGTCCGCCGGATCGTCGAACAGGGTGTAGCGCTGGGTGTTGACCAGGCTTGGGTCCAGTTCGTAGCCCTTCGGCGTCGAGACGTTCAGGTGGAAGCCGAACACCTCGGCTGCCTGCAGCCACGAGTACAGCATATTGTTGGCGTCGCCGATCCAGGCCACCGTCTTGCCCGCGATCGAGCCACGGTGCTCCCAGAAGGTGAACACGTCGGCCAGCACCTGGCAGGGATGGTGTTCGTTGGTCAAACCATTGATGACCGGGACGCGCGAATTGGCGGCGAAGCGGTCGATGATGTCCTGGCCAAAGGTGCGCACCATGATGATGTCGCACATGCGGCTCATCACCTGGCCGGCGTCTTCGACCGGCTCGCCGCGGCCCAGCTGGCTGTCGCGGGTGTTCAGGTAGATGGCGGCGCCGCCCAACTGGTGCATGCCGGCCTCGAACGACAGGCGGGTACGGGTCGAGCTCTTTTCGAACACCATCACCAGGGTGCGGTCGACCAGCGGGTGGTAGACCTCATAGGCCTTGAACTTGCGCTTGATGATCGCCGCGCGCTTGATGACGTATTCGAACTCGTCGCGCGTGAAGTCGGAGAATTGCAGGAAGTGCTTGATCGGAGTGGTGCCTGGCATAATGGGTCAACTCGAATGTTATCCCTTGAATTATAAGGGGTTTCTCTTTTCGTTAGGGAAAGTATAGTCTCCAGGGACGCACGGATCTATTCTGGCGGATGGGATTGGCAACATAACAATGCGTCCGGCAAGGCCTCGCCGGCCGCGCGCCAATCGCAGCCATACCGCGTGGCATGGCGAGGATTTGCAACGCAGCAGGGCATTTTTTGATGTGTCGGGACCGCCGCCATGAATCAATCAGTGCTTTCCTAGTACAAGGTTTGCGAGGATTCGTGCAACAGCTGCGCATACAGCGCGTGGCGCATGCGCGCGATCTTGCCATCGGCGACCGCGTCCAGCACGGCGCACTGCGGTTCGGCCAAGTGGCGGCAGTTGTAGTACTTGCAGCCGCCCAGGTAGGGCTTGAACTCGACGAAGGCGCGTTCCAGCATGCCTTCCGTCAGGTGGTACAGGCCGAATTCCTGGAAGCCCGGCGAATCGATGATCGTGGACGTTTTGCCACCCGCGCCGGACAGCCGGTACAGGCGGGTGAAGGTCGTGGTGTGCTTGCCGGTGTCGAGGGCGGCCGAGATCTCGCGCACCGCGATGTCGGCGTCCGGCACCAGAAGGTTGATCATCGACGACTTGCCCATGCCGGATTGGCCGATGAAGATCGACGAGTGGCCTTCGAGCAGCGGGGCCAGGGTCGCCACGGTCTGTTCGGGCTGCCCGGTGGCCGACACCTCGTGCACCGGATAACCCAGCGCGGCGTACGGCGCGACCCGTTCGCGCGCGCGCGGCAGCAGGTCTTCGACGTCGGTCTTGTTCAGGATGAGGTGGGCCTCGATGCCGGCCGCCTCGCAGGCGACCAGCGCGCGCGACACCAGGTCGTCGGTGAAGCCCGGCTCGGTGGCGACGACGATGAACAGGCGCGAGATGTTCGCCGCCAGCAGCTTCGATTTGTACTGGTCGGAGCGATAGAGCAGGGTGGTGCGGTCGGCGATCCGTTCGATCACGGCCTGGTCGTTCGAAGTCCGCTTGAGGTGCACCACGTCGCCCACGGCGACGTTGGTCTTCTTGCCGCGCGTGACGCATTGCAGCTTTTCGCCGTCCACGTCGGCCAGGTAGTGACGGCCGTGGGCCGCGATGATGATTCCGGTCAGTTCGCTCATGCGCCAGTCATTCCAGGGTAAAGCGCATTCACTTTCGCGGCGCAGATAAAATCGTTTTCAGTCAGGGCGCCGCCGGCGGAGTGGGTGCTCCAGGCGACGCGGCAGGTCGCATAGCCGACCGTCATTTCCGGATGGTGGTCCTGCGACTCGGCGACCTGCGCCACCGCGTTCACGAAGGCGATGGTGGCGCGGTAGTCCGGCAGGCGGAATTCGCGCCACAGGATGCCGTCGGCCGCGCTCCAGCCGGGTACGTCGGCAAGCAGGGCCTGGATCGCCAGCGGATCGAGCGCTGTCGCGCGGCGGACGCAGTTGCGATGCTCGAGCTTCATGCGCCCGCCAGCGTCAGGTGTTTCACGCGCACCGAGGCCGGCGGATGCGAATCGTAGAAGGCCGAGTGCAGCGGGTCCGGGGTGAGCGTGGAGGCGTTGTCCTCGTACATCTTGACCAGGGCCGATACCAGGTCGCGGTAGTCGGTGTGCTGCGCGGCGAAGGCGTCGGCCTCGAACTCGTGCTTGCGCGAAGTGATCGACGACAGCGGCGCCAGCGGGAAGGTGAACACCGGCAGCACCAGCATGAAAAGCACCAGGGCCATGCCGTCGTTCGAAGCGTTCATGAAGGGCAGCACGCCCAGGCCGGTATAGAACCAGGCCTGGCCTTTCAGGTAGCCGAGCAGGGCCAGGAAGGCCAGCGACATGGCGAACATCACGGCGACCCGCTTGACGATGTGGCGCAGCTTGAAGTGGCCCAGCTCGTGCGCCAGCACGGCCTCGATCTCCTGCGGCTCGAGGCGCGACAGCAGGGTGTCGAAGAACACGATGCGCTTGGCGCGGCCGAAGCCCGAGAAATAGGCGTTGCCGTGGGCGCTGCGCTTGCTGCCATCCATCACGAACAGGCCGCGCGAGGCGAAGCCGACGCGCGCCATCAAGCCCTCGATGCGCTGCTTGAGGCTGGCGTCTTCGAGCGGGGTGAACTTGTTGAACATCGGCGCGATCACGCTCGGGTAGATCGCGATCATGAGCAACTGGAACCCGCTCCACACCAGCCAGGTGTACAGCCACCACAGGTCGCCCGACTTTTCCATCAGCGTGAGCACCACCCACAGCAGCGGCAGGCCGATGACGGCGCCCATGATCGTGCTCTTGACCAGGTCGGTGAACCACAGGCCGGGCGTCATCTTGTTGAAGCCGAAGCGCTGCTCCAGCACGAACTGGCGGTACCAGTCCAGCGGCAGGTCGAGCAGGCCGGAGATGACGCCGAAGGCCACCACCAGCGCCAGCTGGTGCCACAGGCCCGGCCCCAGCAGCGGCAGCAGCGCCAGCGACAGCAGCTGCAGGCCGCCCAGCAGGGTGAAGCCGATCAGGACCGCGCCGCCCCACAGCATGCCGATGAGGCCGAGCCGGGTCTTGGCGACGGTATAGTCGGCCGCTTTCTGGTGCGCCGCCAGCGGCACCTTTGGCGCAAACTCGGCCGGCACGCTGGCGCGGTGGCGCGCGATGTGCCGGATGTGGCGCGCGGCCAGCCAGGTGCGCAGCACCATGGTCAGCACGAAAAAAACGACGAACAAAAGCGAAAACCCGAATGAGGACATTCTGTGCCTGTGAGAAAATGCAGGATTAAGCGTGAAACGATGCGTGAAAACTAAGCGTGAACCACCTGAGTGAAACAAGTCTAGGCAAAGAGAGAATTATGTCACAAGCTACACCAACCACCGAGTCCGCCGCGGTGCCGCGTCAAAACGATTTCAACCTGGTCTGGGTCGACATGGAAATGACTGGCCTGGATCCGGACAACGACCGCATCATCGAAGTGGCGGTGGTCGTCACCGACCCCGAGCTGAACATCATCGCCGAAGGCCCGGTGTTCGCCATCCACCAGTCGGACGCGACGCTGGACAAGATGGACAACTGGAACAAGGGCACCCACGGCAAGTCGGGCCTGATCGACCGTGTGAAAGCCTCGACCGTCAGCGAAGCCCAGGCCGAGCAGGAACTGATCGCCTTCCTCAAGCAATACGTTGCGTCGAATAAATCGCCGATGTGCGGCAACTCGATCTGCCAGGACCGCCGCTTCATGGCGCGCGGCATGCCGAAGCTCGAAGCCTTCTTCCACTACCGTAATCTGGACGTGTCGACCCTGAAGGAACTGTGCCGCCGCTGGAAGCCGGAAGTCGCTACCGGCTTCAAGAAGCACCAGAAGCATACGGCGCTGGCCGACATCACCGAGTCGATCGAAGAACTGCGCTATTACCGCGAGCATTTCATTCAGAAATAGCCCGGCAAAAGCAGAAAAAACTGCACGGTATTGACAAGCAGGTATGCGACAATTGGCGGTATGGTTCCGCTCCCGCATCCCGCTTTTTCGAGTGACGGCCAGGTGGCGGCGCGCATGCGCGGCCACGACTGGCGGACGTCCAGCCTCGGCCCTCCCGAGGGCTGGCCACCGTCGCTGCGCACGGCGGTGGACATGATGCTGCATTCGTCCTTCCCGATGTTCATCGCGTGGGGTCCGCAGTTCGCCTTCCTGTTCAACGACGCCTACATCCCCATCCTGGGCGGGCGCTACCCGTGCTCGCCCGGCCTGCCGTTCGCCGAGGTGTGGCCCGAAGCCTGGCCCGAGCTGGGGCCGCTGGCCGAGCGCACGGTGGCGGGCGAGGCGGTGTTCTTCGAAGACCTCGAGCTGAGCCTTCTGCGCAACGGCTATCCCGAGCGCGCCTGGTTCACCTTCTCGTATGCCCCGCTGGTCGATGCGGCCGGCCAGGTCGGCGGCCTGTTCTGCACCTGCATGGAAACCACCGGCCGCGTGCTGGCCGAACGGCGCGCCGCCTTCCAGCTCAGGGTGTCCGATGCGCTGGGCCCGATCGAGGATCCGGGCGAGGTGATCGCCACGGCCAGCGCCTTGCTCGGGGTGGAGCTCGGCGCGGCGCGCGTGCTGTATGCCGAGATCGATCCGCTCAGCGGCCGCCTGGACGTGCCGCGCCTGTGGTCCCAGGACGGCGCCGCCCCGGCCGCAATGCGTTCGCCGCTGCACGACTTCGGTCCGGCGGTGGTGGACGAGTTGCGCAGCGGCGCCGTGGTGCAGATCCACGATGCGGCCAACGACCCGCGCGCGCAAGCCCTGCGCGCCGCCTGGAAGGGCGAGCGGATCGGCGCCATGCTGGTGGTGCCGCTGGTGAAAGCCGGCCGCCTGATCGCCTGCCTGGGCGTCGATGCGCCGACGCCGCGCTCCTGGACCTGCCACGACGTCCAGCTCGCGCGCGACGTGGCCGAGCGCACCTGGGGCGCGGCCGAGACCGCGCGCGCGCAGGCGCTGCTGCGCGAAGAACGCGACCGCAGCCGCGACATCTTCGACAACATCTCCGAAGGCTTCGCCCTGTTCGACCGCAACTGGATCGTGCAGCGCATGAACGCCGAGGGCCTGCGCATCTGCGCCGTCACGCGCGAGGAGGTGATCGGCCGCAACCACTGGGACGTGTTCACCGCCATGGCCGACAGCGAGGCCGGCCGCATGTACCACCGCGTGATGGACACGCGCCGCGCCGGCGCCGCCGAGGAGTGCCGCGTGTTCCCCGACGGGCGCCGCATCTGGACCGACATCCGCGCCTATCCGACCCAGGACGGCGGTATCGCCACCTTCTTCCGCGATATCACCGACCGCAAGCTGGCCGAAGAAAAGCTGATGGAAGCCGACCGCCGCAAGGACGAATTCCTGGCCATGCTGGCGCACGAGTTGAGGAACCCCTTGGCGCCGATCAGCGCCGCCGCCGAGCTGCTGCGGCTGGGCAATATGGACGAGCGCCGGGTACACCAGAGCAGCACCATCATCGGACGCCAGGTGCGCCACATGACGCGCCTGGTGGACGACCTGCTCGACGTGTCGCGCGTCACGCGCGGCCTGATCACCCTGGGCCAGGCGCGGGTGGCGGCGCGCACCGTGGTCGAAGAAGCGGTGGAGCAGGTGCGGCCGGCGATCGATGCGCGCTCGCAGCAGCTCGGCGTGCGCCTGCCGCCGGAACACGCCGCGGTGCGCGGCGACAAGGCGCGCCTGGTGCAGGTGGTGGCCAATGTGCTGGGCAACGCCGCCAAGTACACGCCCTCGGGGCGCGGCATCGACCTGCGCGCCGAGGTGCTGGGCACGCGCCTGGTGCTGAGCGTGCGCGACGAGGGCATCGGCATGGACCGCGAACTCACCGGCCGCGTGTTCGACCTGTTCACCCAGGCCGAGCGCTCGTCCGATCGTTCCCAGGGCGGCCTGGGCCTGGGGCTGGCCCTGGTCAAGCACCTGGTCGAGCTGCACGGCGGCACGGTGGGCTGTTCCAGCCCGGGCCTGGGTAAAGGCAGCACCTTCGTGATCAGCCTGCCGCTGCTGCACGAAGAAGACGCGCCGGCGCCCGCGCCGGGCGCCGCCCGTCCGGCCGGCGCCGCGCCCTTGCGCATCCTGGTGGTGGACGACAATATCGATGCCGCCGAGACGCTGGGCCTGCTGCTGTCGACCCAGAGCCATGAGGTGGCGATCGAGTACGCCTCGCTGCCGGCGCTCGAGCGCGCACGCGGCATGCGGCCGGACGCCTGCCTGCTCGACATCGGCCTGCCCGACATGGACGGGCGCGAACTGGCGCGCCGCCTGAAAGCCGACCCGGCGACCGCGGGCGCCACCCTGATCGCCGTCACCGGCTACGGCCAGCAGCAGGACCGCGACGCCGCGCTGGCTGCCGGCTTTGCGCATCACCTGGTCAAGCCGGTCAATGTCGATGTGCTGCTGGGCGTCCTGGATGGCGTGCGGGGCGAAGCAGGGGCAACGCAGGAGCAGAACAAGCAGGCCAACGTCGCTCCCGCGTAGGCGGGAGCCCAAGGCGGTCGCGCCGCCGAAAAACCAACAAGGAGACCAGATGAAAGAAAAACCGCTCTTCATCGCTAAAACGTTCGCACTCGCCTTGCTCAGCAGCGCCGGCCTGTCCCTGCAGGCCGCCAACCCGATCGTCCCCGGCTGGTACGCCGACCCCGAAATCCGGATCTACGGCAACAAGTACTGGATCTACCCCACCTATTCGGACCACTACGGCGCCCCGCGCACCTCGCGCGCCTTCACCCCGGAGCAGGAGCGGATGCGCGCCAGGTTCGACCTGATCTGGGAACCCTACCTGAAGCAGACCTTCCTCGACGCCTTCTCGTCGACCGACCTGGTCAACTGGACCAGGCATACCCAGGTGCTCGACGTCGAGAACGTCGCGTGGGCGGCATATGCCGTGTGGGCGCCGTCCGCCATCGCGCACAACGGCAAGTACTACCTGTTCTTCGGCGCCAACGACATCAAGGCCAACGGCCAGCCGGGCGGCATCGGCGTGGCGGTCAGCGACCGTCCCGAAGGGCCGTTCAAGGATGCGCTGGGCCGCCCGCTGATCGACAAGATCCACAACGGCGCCCAGCCGATCGACCAGATGGTGTTCAAGGACGACGACGGCCAGATATATATGTATTACGGCGGCTGGAAGCACGCCAACGTGGTCAAGCTGGCGCCAGACCTGCTGAGCGTGGTGCCGTTCCCGGACGGGACCACCTACAAGGAGATCACGCCCGACCCGGCGTATGTGGAGGGTTCGTTCATGGTCAAGCGCAATGGCGTGTACTACTTCATGTGGTCGGAAGGCGGGTGGACGGGACCGGACTATCGCGTCGCCTATGCGATGAGCAAGTCGCCGTTCGGCCCGTTCAAGCGCATCGGCACCATCTTGCAGCAGGACACGACCATCGCCAAAGGGGCGGGGCATCATTCGGTGGCCAATATTCCCGGCACCGACGACTGGGTAATCGTCTACCACCGCCGGCCACTGAACGACAACGATGGACATCATCGCGAGATGGCCATCGAGCATTTGTACTTCAATGCGGACGGTACGATCAAGCCGGTGGTCATGACCACGGAGGGTGTGGCGCCGCGGCCGATGTCGACCGGCGGCTGAGGGTGGCGAGCGGCTGACGAGGCTGCTCGATGCTGCTGCAGGAAATGAGAAGGCAGCCGGGCAACGGCGTCAGTCTGGCCGAGAACATAGTGAGCAAGGGATTTGTTCTGCCGCTTCCGGCCAAGGCCGGTCATTCAACTATGGAGCTGGAATGGCGTTGTTATTGCATGAGGTTTGGGAAGAGCTGGATGAGAATGGGCAAGCGCTTGAAGGGTTATGCTTGGCTGGGCCGGACGGAGACGCTTTCAGAGCGACACTTGGCGAAAGGGCTCGCCTGGTCGCGACGTTCGAGGCTGCATCCCATATCGAAGCGATGACGAAATACTATTCGATGTACGGCCGTGGAGAGTATGCGACGACACACTCGTCCGACTACCATCCGTATCCCGACGCATGGCGGGTACGTCAAAAGGCTTGGCTGTCCAGGTGCTAGTTCACCCCAACAATCCTATCGTTCCCAATCGCTTGCTTTTGGTTGCGGCGCGCCTGCCTGTCACCGGCATGCTTGTATTGTGGTGTCGATTCGCGACCATGCGTTTCCACGGCATTGTCGCCGTCCGACTCGCGTCACCAATCGCGCAGACGCTACGCCCGCGTTCTGAACCGCCCCGGCTTTCGTGGAGGCCGGTTAGTGTGAGTCAGGCCGGGATAGCCTGACTGCTCAACTGCTTGTAATAGTTTGCCTCAGCTTCGG